>NZ_JBXALD010000001.1:0-876151 GCF_058799075.1 Cupriavidus sp. GW822-FHT06G04
CAGCGTGATTCGCTAGATCTTCTGCTGTCAGGGACTTTCACCCTCTACTCCTTGCCGGTTAGCCGGCGCACACTGTATGAATATACAGTATCTGCGATGCGGACCCAAGCCCCATTTCAGGACACTCCGGTCGCGCTGCCTTCCCTGGCGTCGACTGAAATCGCCAAGGTCTCCTTGATCTCCTCCATCACCACATAGCTCTTGGACTGCGCGGCGCCGGGCAGCTGTAGCAGGATGTCGCCCAGCAGGCGCCGGTATTCGCTGATTTCGCGGATGCGCGCCTTGATCAGGTAATCAAAATCGCCGGACACCAAGTGGCATTCGAGCACCTCGGGAATGCGCAGCACTTCGCGCCGGAACTGTTCGAACATGTTGCCCGATTTGTTGCCCAGCGAGATTTCCACAAACACCAACAGCGCGCTTCCCAGCAGAGCGGGATTCAAGCGCGCGTAGTAACCCATGATGACGCCATCGCGCTCGAGCCGTTTCACGCGCTCGATGCACGGCGTGATCGTCAATCCCACCGCCTCGGCGAGGTCCTTCATCGAAATCCGCCCGTCGGCCTGCAGCACCGCAAGAATCTTCCGATCCAGCCTGTCCAGCGCCCGTACCGGCGAACGGCTCATCCTCATGATTTTTTCCTGTTTTTCCGAGAATTTCGGTAACTATGACTAGCTTGAAGTCAATAGTATAGAAGCGAATCCTTCAATAGGCTGATCTGGCAGTCTGGAGCCCCCGAAATGCGCGTTCTTATCCTTGGTAGTGGCGTGATTGGCGTCACGAGTGCGTGGTATCTGGCGCGAGCCGGCCATGAAGTGATCGTGGTCGATCGCGAGAGCGGACCGGCGCTTGGCACCAGCTTTGCCAACGCGGGACAGATCTCGCCCGGATACGCTTCGCCGTGGGCTGCGCCGGGGGTTCCGCTGAAAGCCATCAAGTGGATGTTCCAGGAACACGCACCGCTGTCGATCAAGCCGGACGGCACGCTGTTCCAGTTGCAATGGATGTGGCAAATGCTGCAGAACTGCACCGCCGAGCGCTATGCGATCAACAAGGAGCGCATGGTGCGTTTGGCCGAATACAGCCGCGACTGCATTCGTGCACTTCGCGCGGAAACAGGCATTTCCTACGAAGGTCGCCAGCAAGGCACGCTCCAGGTGTTCCGTAGCGATGCGCAAATGGAAGCCGCGTCGCGCGACATTGCGGTGCTGAAGGAAGCGGGCGTGCCCTACGAATTGCTCTCGCGCGATGAACTCGGCGCGAGCGAACCGGCGCTTGCCGCCGCAGGCCAAAAGCTGGCTGGCGGGTTGCGCCTGCCTAACGACGAAACCGGTGACTGCCAGTTGTTTACCGAACGACTGGCAGTCATGGCAACGTCGCTGGGCGTGCAGTTCCACTACAACCGCTCGATCGACGGTCTGCTGACCGAAGGCGATGCGGTGACCGGTGCCATCGTGGCGGGCCAGCCGATGATGGCCGACGCGGTGGTGGTGGCGCTGGGCAGTTGGTCGACGCCTTTCGTCAGGCATGTGCTGCCGGGCTTGTCGAACCTGCCGGTATATCCGCTCAAAGGCTTCTCGATCACGGTGCCGCTTACCGACGCCGACAAAAGTCCCGTATCGACCGTGCTCGACGAAACCTACAAGGTGGCCATCACGCGCTTCGACGACCGCATCCGCGTGGGCGGCATGGCGCAGATCGTCGGCTTCGATCGCTCGCTGGACCCGAACAAGCGCCGCACGCTCGAGCACGTTGTGACCGATTTGTTTCCGGGCGCTGGCGACGTCAGCCGCGCGACGTTCTGGACCGGTTTGCGCCCGATGACGCCCGATGGCACGCCGGTGGTAGGCCCGGCCGGCATTCGCGGGCTATGGTTGAACACCGGCCACGGCACGCTGGGCTGGACCATGGCGTGCGGTTCCGGTCAGTTGCTGTCGGATCTGGTGTCCGGCACGCGTCCGGCGATTCGCGCCGACGATCTGTCGGTGGATCGGTATCGCAAACCGGCGCGCACGCATCATGTGCCGCGTCCCGTGCCCGCCTGACCTCAGCCGGCCGAAGCAAAAAGGGCGACCATTGCGGTCGCCCTTTTTGCTTCCCGATGCGGCGCCGCTTGATGCGGCGTCGATCGGCAACGAATCAGAACTGATCCGGGCTCAGCGCGGTCGTGGGCGCGCCGCCATCCACGATCGCCGCGCGCAACGAAGCCGACTGCGAAAGGATGTGTTGGGCGAAGAAATGCGCCGTCGCGATCTTGGCATCGTAAAACGACGGGTCGTCGGCGCGTTTGGCTTGCGCGACAAGCATCGCGCGGCCGAGTTGCCAGCCCGAGAACACAATGCCGCACAGCTTCAGGTATGGCACGCTGCCCGCAAACACGGCGTTGGGATCCGTCTTAGCGTTCTCGACCACAAACTTCACAACGGCTTCCAGCGCCTCGCGCCCCTGCCGGAGTTGCGCCTGCACGGCCGCGCATGCCGCATCGCCCTGCGCACCGAGCGCGGCTTCCGTCTCGGCAATTTGCGAGCAGATCGCTCGTGCAACGGCGCCGCCGTCGCGCACGGTCTTGCGGCCGACCAGATCGTTGGCCTGGATCGCCGTGGTGCCCTCGTAGATCGGCAAGATGCGCGCATCGCGATAATGCTGCGCCGCGCCGGTTTCCTCGATAAAGCCCATCCCGCCGTGGACCTGCACGCCCAGGCTCGTGACGTCGATCGACAGCTCGGTGCTCCAGCCCTTCACGACCGGCACGAGGAATTCGTACAGCGCCATGTTTTGCTTGCGCACTGCCTCGTCCGGATGCTGGTGCGCAACGTCGCTGGCAGCCGCCGCCACATAGGCGACGCTGCGCGCGCCTTCGATCAGCGCCCGCATCGTCATCAGCATGCGCTTGACGTCGGGATGATGGATGATCGTCACTGCCTCGCGCGCGGAGCCGTCCACCGGGCGGCTTTGCACACGTTCGCGCGCGAATGCCACGGCCTGCTGATAGGCGCGTTCCGATACCGCGATGCCCTGCATGCCGACCGAGAAGCGCGCCGAGTTCATCATGATGAACATGTACTCGAGCCCGCGATTCTCTTCACCCACCAGCGTGCCGATGGCGCCGCCGTGGTCGCCGAACTGCAGTACGGCGGTCGGGCTCGCCTTGATGCCGAGCTTGTGTTCGATCGACACGCAATGCGCGTCGTTGCGCTCGCCCAGCGATCCGTCCGCGTTGACCAGGAACTTCGGCACGATGAACAGCGAAATGCCCTTGACGCCCTCGGGCGCATTTGGCGTGCGCGCCAGCACCAGATGGACGATGTTCTTCGCCATGTCGTGCTCGCCGTACGTGATGAAGATCTTCGTGCCGAACAGCTTGTAGGTGCCATCGCCCTGCGGTTCCGCCCGCGTACGCACCGCGGCCAGATCCGATCCGGCTTGCGGCTCGGTCAGGTTCATCGTGCCCGTCCACTCGCCCGAAATCAGCTTCGGCAGGAACGCGGCCTTTTGTGCGTCGGACCCCGCGGTCAGCAGCGCCTCGATGGCGCCGTCGGTCAACAGCGGACACAACGCGAACGACAGGTTCGCCGAGTTCAGCATCTCGTTGCAGGGCGTGGCCACCAGCTTGGGCAGCCCCTGGCCGCCGAAGTCCGCCGGATGCAGCACACCTTGCCAGCCGCCTTCGCCAAACTGGCGGAACGCATCCTTGAAGCCCGGAGTGGTGGTCACCACGCCATCCTTCCAGCTGCTGGGATCGATGTCGCCAGCGCGGTTCAGCGGCGCCACCACTTGTTCGTTGAACTTGGCCGCCTCTTCCAGAACGGCCTGCGCGACATCGGCAGTGGCGTCCTCATAGCCAGGCAGTTGGCTGATCTGTTCGAGACCTGCCAGTTCGTTCATCGCGAACAGCATGTCCTTGAGCGGTGCACGGTAGGTCATCTTGTCTCCATCGTCTGTAAAAAAGCCGCTCGCGGGATTCACCCGGAACGGCTTTTATTCTTCTGCGCGGTTGGCCGGTCTATCCAGATGCGAACCGGCCATCGGATTGCCTTAGCCCAATGCGGCCACCAGTTCCGGCACCACGGTGTTCAGATCGCCAACCAGGCCGTAATCCGCCACCGAGAAGATCGGGGCTTCGGCGTCCTTGTTGATCGCCACGATCACCTTGGAATCCTTCATGCCGGCCAGATGCTGGATCGCGCCCGAGATACCGACGGCGATGTACAGCTGCGGCGCGACGATCTTGCCGGTCTGGCCAACCTGATAGTCGTTCGGCACGAAGCCGGCGTCCACTGCCGCGCGCGATGCGCCCAGCGCAGCGCCCAGCTTGTCAGCCAGCGGCGTCAGCACCTTGGTGTAGTTCTCGCCCGAACCCACGCCGCGGCCACCCGAGACGATGATCTTGGCGGCGGTCAGTTCCGGACGGTCGCTCTTGGTCAGCTCGCGCGACACAAATTGCGACAGACCCGCGTCGGCCACCGCCGGCAGCGTTTCCACGCTGGCCGAGCCACCCTCGGGCGCGGCCTGGTCGAACGCCGTGCCGCGCACGGTGATCACCTTGATCTTGTCGGCCGACTTGACCGTGGCGATCGCGTTGCCGGCGTAGATCGGACGCTCGAACGTGTCGGGCGAATCGACCTTGGTGATGTCCGACAGTTGCGCCACGTCCAGCTTGGCGGCCACGCGCGGCAGGATGTTCTTGCCCGAGGCCGTGGCCGGCGCAACGATATGCGAGTAGTCGCTGGCGATGGCCAGGATCTGCTCGGCGACGTTCTCGGCCAGACCGTCGGCAAAGTACGGCGCGTCGGCCAGCAGCACCTTCGCCACGCCTGCGATCTTCGCGGCGGCGTCGGCTGCGGCCTTGGCGTTCGAGCCGGCCACCAGCACGTGGACGTCGCCGCCGCATTGGGCGGCTGCCGTCACGGCGTTCAGCGTGGCGGCCTTGATCGATTGATTGTCGTGTTCAGCAATGACAAGTGCAGTCATGTTCTATCTCCCCGCGCTCAGATAACCTTGGCTTCAGACTTCAGCTTTTGCACCAGCGTGGCAACGTCCGGCACCATCACGCCGGCGCTGCGCTTGGCAGGCTCGACTACCTTGACGGTGGACAGGCGCGGCTTCACGTCGACACCGAGGTCTTCCGGCTTGACGGTTTCCAGCGGCTTCTTCTTGGCCTTCATGATGTTCGGCAGCGTCACGTAGCGCGGCTCGTTCAGGCGCAGGTCGGTGGTCACCACGGCCGGCAGCTTGACCGATACGGTTTCCAGACCGCCATCCACTTCGCGCGTGACCGACGCCTTGCCGTCGGCAACCACCACCTTCGAGGCGAAGGTGGCTTGCGGCAGCCCGGCCAGCGCGGCCACCATCTGGCCGGTCTGGTTCGAGTCGTCGTCGATGGCCTGCTTGCCCAGGATCACCAGGCTCGGCTGCTCCTTGTCGATCAACGCCTTGAGCAGCTTGGCCACGGCCAGCGGCTGCAGGTCTTCTGCGGATTCCACCAGGATGCCGCGGTCGGCGCCGATGGCCATCGCGGTACGCAGGGTTTCCTGGCATTGCGCCACCCCGCAGGACACCGCGATCACCTCGCTGACGACGCCCGCTTCTTTCAGGCGCACGGCCTCTTCCACGGCGATTTCGTCGAACGGGTTCATGCTCATCTTCACGTTGGCCAGGTCGACGCCTGTGCCATCCGATTTCACGCGGACCTTGACGTTGTAGTCCACCACCCGCTTGACTGCGACGAGTACTTTCATGCGCTCACTCCACTGATAGCTGATAGTCCAAAGTTTTGAATCGCTCGCCATTATAACCACCAGGGTGGCGGCGCTTTTGATTTTCGAACGATCGTACTATTTTATAGACAAAGAATTGCCGGGCATAGCCGGCAATCCAAAAAACCCGCCCCGATTGTGCCGCAGGATGCTCTGCGCGCACAGGGTTTGGATGAAAGCTTCGACAAATTACCAGGCGGTAATCACAGAATCCTTGAAAGTGGCCTGGACGTACTGCTTGATTTCAGCCGAATGGTAGGCCTTCACGAGCTTGGCGACCCACGGTTTGTTCTTGTCCGCCTCGCGGATGGCGATCAGGTTGGCGTACGGACCCTTCGGGCCTTCCATGGCGATCGCGTCACGCGTCGGCGACAGGCCGGCGGATTCAGCGTAGTTGCCGTTGATGGCGGCAGCGTCCAGATCGTCAAGCGAACGCGGCAATTGCGCCGCATCGAGTTCCACGATCTTGATCTTGCGCGGGTTTTCGACGATGTCGAGCGGCGTCGCCTTCAGGCCCGCATCGGGGCGCAGCTTGATGAGCCCCTTCGCTTGCAGCAGCAACAGGCCGCGGCCGCCATTGGTGGGATCGTTCGGCACGCCCACGCGGGCGCCTTGCTTGAGCTGGTCCAGCGACTTGATCTTCTTCGAATACACGCCCATCGGGAACGTCACCGTATAGGCCACGTGCGCGAACTTGTAGCCGCGGTCCTTGATCTGGGCCTCGAGGTACGGCAAATGCTGGTAGCTGTTGGCGTCGAGATCGCCGGCGGCCAGCGCGGCGTTCGGCTGGATGTAGTCGCTGAACTCCACCACCTGGATGTTCAGACCGTCCTTGGCCGCCACTTTCTTGACCTGCTCCATGATCTGCGCATGCGGGCCGCCCGTCACGCCCACCTTGATCGGCTTTTCCTGCGCGATGACGCCAGCCGACACCACCATACCCAGCGCGACGACGGCGCCCTTGATCACACTACGACGTTGCATTGCGATGTACCCCTGGTTCTTCTATTGATATTGATGGAATTGGTTTTTCTTCTGATCAGCGATGGCTGATACGGCGAACCAGCCAGTCGCCAAAACTCTGCACGGCCTGCACGAAGACGATCAGGATCACGACCACCGCCACCATGATCTCGGTGATGTAGCGCTGGTAGCCGTAGCGGATGCCGAGATCGCCGAGGCCGCCGCCACCGATCGCGCCCGCCATGGCCGAATAGCCAACCAGGCTCACGAACGTGATGGTCAGCCCCGCCACGATGCCGGGCATGGCTTCCGGCAGCAGCACCTTCCAGACGATCTGCCCCGTGGTGGCGCCCATCGACTGGGCGGCTTCCACCAAACCCTTGTCGACTTCGCGCAGCGCGGACTCGACCAGTCGCGCGATGAACGGAATCGCGGCAATCGTCAACGGCACAATGGCCGCCGTGGTGCCGATCGACGACCCCACGATAAAGCGCGTAAACGGAATCACCACCACCAGCAGGATGATGAACGGAATCGAGCGCACCGCGTTCACCACCACGCCGATGGAGCGGTTGAACAGCGGATGCGACAGCACGCCGCCGCGGTTGGTCAGGTGCAGCAGCACGCCCAGCGGCACACCGAGCAACGCCCCCACCACGCCCGAGATCGCCACCATCAGCAACGTCTCGGCGAACGACGACAGGAACAGGTCAAACATTTCAGACCACATGTTCGATCTCCTCCACCACTACGCCTTGTTGTTGCAGATATTCCATCGCGGCGCGCACGTCCGCCGGATCGCCGGTGGCCATGATTGCCAGCGAGCCAAACGCCTGGCCCTGGATTTCGTCGATATGGCCGTGCAGGATGTTGAAGTCCAGGCCATGCTGGCGGATCGCCTGCGCAAGCACCGGCTGATCGACGTTCTCGCCAGTGAACGCCAGTCGGTAGACGTGGTCGCGCCCGTTGCCGAGGCGGCTCTCGACGCGCTTGAGCACGCTGGCGGGCAATTCCTGGGCGATCACATCGCCAATCATCGCGCGCGTGACATCGTGCTGCGGACGCAGGAAGACGTCGATCACGCGGCCCGATTCCACCACCTGTCCGGCTTCGAGCACCGCCACGCGGTCGCATACCTGTTTGATGACTTCCATCTGGTGCGTGATCATGACGATCGTCAGCCCCAGTTCCTTGTTGATCTGCTTGAGCAGTTCGAGGATCGAGCGCGTGGTTTCGGGATCCAGCGCCGACGTGGCCTCGTCGGAGAGCAGCACTTTCGGCTTGCTGGCCAGCGCGCGGGCGATACCCACGCGCTGTTTCTGCCCACCGCTGATTTGCGCCGGATAACGGTCACGGAGGTTCGACAGACCCACCAGCGCCAGCAAGGGCTCGACGGTCGCCGCAATCTCCTGCCGCGACTTGCCGGCCAGCTCCAGCGGCAACGCCACGTTGTCGTAGACGGTGCGCGACGACAGCAGGTTGAAATGCTGGAAGATCATGCCGATTTCGCGGCGCGCTTCGCGCAGCGCGCCGTTACCGAGCGCAGTCAGATCCTGACCGTCGACGATCACGCGGCCGCCGGACGGACGGTTCAGCAGATTGATGGCGCGTACCAGCGTACTTTTGCCGGCGCCGCTTCGGCCGATAATGCCGAAAATCTCGCCAGCGGCGATGGATAGGCTGACATCGCGCAGCGCATGCACCTCCCCCGACCCGCCCGGGAAGCGCTGCGAGAGTCCTTGCAGTTCGATCATGGAACGAAAAAAGAAAACGGCAACAGCGCGGGGTCTCCTGCGTTGTTGCCGCACTTATTTTTATGAAGCCCGCATTTTATGCGATTCGCTTCATACCTCAAACGAGATTTTTTCGATGGCTTTATACGCCCCCGTCATAAAGACCACCAAAAAGAGCCGCGAAAAGCTCTTTTCAGGCGTCCATCAGCACCTTGAGATGGGCGAATACGCTGCGGGCCAGCGCGCTGAGGTTATAGCCGCCCTCGAGACAACTGACGATGCGGCCATGGGCGTGGACGCGTGCCACGTCCACCAGTTGCTGGGTGATCCACGTGTAATCCTGCTCTACCAAACCCATCTGGCCGAGATCGTCCTCGCGGTGCGCGTCGAAACCCGCCGAAATAAACAGCATTTCCGGCTTGAACTCGTTCAGGCGCGGCAGCCAGATCGTCTCCACCACTTCGCGCACCGCCAGGCCATTCGTATAAGCGGGAAGCGGGATATTCGACATATTGGTCGCGATATGTTCCGTGCCGCTATACGGATAGAACGGATGCTGAAAGAAGCTGCACATCATGACCTGGGGGTCATCGCGAAACGCCGCTTCCGTGCCGTTGCCATGGTGCACGTCGAAATCGATAATCGCCACGCGCTGCAGGCCGTGCGCCGCCAGCGCATGTCGGGCTGCAATGGCGACATTATTGAAAAAACAGAAACCCATCGCCCGGTCCGGTTCGGCATGGTGACCGGGCGGACGCACGCAGCAGAACGCATTCTCGATGTCGCCGGCCATTACGGCATCGGTCGCCGCCACAGCAGCGCCGGCGGCATGGGTCGCCGCGGTCAGCGTGTGTCGATTCATCGACGTATCGGGATCGATCGGAAAATATCCGGTCGACGGACTGTTGGCGGCCAGCCCCGCGACGTAGTCGGGCCGATGCACGCGCTCGATCTGGGCTTCGGTGGCGGCAGGCGCTTCGCGCCGGTCCAGCAGCCCATCGATTCCATGCGAAATCAGATGATCTTCGATGGCCTGCAGCCGTTCCGGGCATTCGGGATGGAAATGTCCCATCTCGTGCAACAGGAACGACGGATGCGTGTAATAGCCCGTTGGCATTTTTGATTGCGGGTCAAGTTTGTCTCCAGCCGTTACGTTAGCACAGGACATGCGCGCGCCCTCGGCCCCGAAACTTCGTAACCAACCGCGCGGATCGGGCGATGCATAAAACGCATCCGCTATACTCGGTGCGACTTGCAAAGGACAACATGACAGATCCACAGCGCCCCTTGCGCCGCCCATTGATGGGCGCCGCATTTACCGCTGCCGCACTGGGCCTCTGCGGCATTTCTCCAGGCCTCTTTGCCGCCGGCAAGCGCCGCGTGAGCGTGCGTGAAGAAGAGATCGACCCGGGTCGCTATCAGAATCATCCGCAAGCACGCGCATTCATCGACGACATGGTGGCGCGCAATGGATTTCAGCGCACCGAACTGGAATCGTATTTCGGGCAGGCTGCTTATAGCGCTACCGTGGCGCGGCTGATCATGCCACCCACCACGCCGGGCAAGAAAAGCTGGCGCGCCTACCGTTCCCGCTTTATCGAGCCGATCCGTATCAACGCCGGCGTCCGCTTCTGGCAACAGAATCGCGAAACGCTGCGCCGCGCGGAAGCCGAATTCGGCGTGCCCGCATCGGTCATCGTCGGCATTATCGGCGTGGAAACGATTTATGGCCGCGATATGGGTACGTTTCGCGTGATGGACTCACTTTCCACGCTCGCCTTCGATTACCCCGATACGCCGAATCGCGAAGCCCGCACCAAGCTGTTTCGCGATCAGTTGGCCGATTATCTGCTGTGGTGCCGCGACACCAAAACCGATGTGTTTTCGGTGCTTGGCTCTTATGCGGGCGCCATCGGCATTCCGCAGTTCATGCCGACCAGCCTGCGCGAGTATGCGATCGACTACGACGGCGACGGGCATATCGATTTGCGCAACAGCCCCGCCGACGCCATTGGCAGCGTCGGGCGCTTTTTGCAACTGCATGGATGGGAGCAGAATCGTCCCGTGGTCTGGCGCATTGCCGGCGACGCGGGCAGCCAGGGCGTCGCCGTGGCGGCAGCGGACGGCGAGCCGTGGCCCACGCGCACATTGAACCAGCTGACGCGTGCAGGACTGCGCGTGGACGAGCCGATCGATGTGCAGCGCGAAGGCGAAGCGGGGGTGTTGATTGTCGACCTGCCCACGCCGGATCAGCCCACCGAGTACATCATCGGCCTGCGCAACTTCTACGTGCTGACGCGCTACAACCGCAGCTTCTTCTACGCCTTGGCCGTCTATCAGCTTGGCGAGGCAGTAAAGGCCGCGATGAGCTGATCGATCCGTCAGTCCCGTAAACAAAGGCCCCGCGTCGACAACCCGCGGGGCCTTTGCTGCGGGACCGACGATCAGGCCGGAAACACTCCGGTCGACAGATAGCGATCGCCGCGGTCGCACACGACGAATACGATCGTGGCGTTCTCGACTTCTTCGGCAACCTTCAGCGCCACGCAGAGCGCGCCCGCCGCCGAGATCCCGCAGAAAATGCCTTCCTCGCGCGCCATCCGGCGCGCCATATGCTCGGCGTCGGCCTGCGTCACCGGCTCTTGCCGATCGACATACTTCGGGTCATAGATCTTTGGCAAGTACGCTTCCGGCCACTTCCGAATGCCCGGAATTCGCGAACCTTCCGCCGGCTGCGCGCCGACGATCTGGATGGCTGGATTCTTTTCCTTGAGGAAACGCGATACGCCAGTAATAGTGCCCGTCGTGCCCATCGCCGACACGAAGTGCGTGATGCGGCCTTCGGTATCGCGCCACAATTCCGGGCCAGTGGTCTCGTAATGCGACAGCGGGTTATCGGGGTTCGCGAACTGGTCGAGGATCACGCCCTTGCCCTCGCGCTCCATGGCGTCGGCCAGATCGCGCGCGTATTCCATGCCGCCCTTGACCGGGGTGAGGATGATCTCGGCGCCGTAAGCCGCCATGCTTTGGCGACGCTCCAGGCTGAGATCCTCGGGCATGATCAGCACCATGCGGTAGCCGCGAATTGCCGCCGCCATGGCCAACGCGATACCGGTATTGCCGGACGTGGCTTCGATCAGCGTGTCGCCAGGCTTGATACGCCCGCGCTCTTCCGCACGCCGGATCATCGACACCGCAGGGCGATCCTTGACCGAACCGGCAGGATTGTTCCCTTCGAGCTTGCCGAGGATGACATTGCCACGCGCTTCGATAGCAGCACCGGGAATGCGTTGCAGTCGTACCAGCGGCGTGTTGCCGATGGTGTCTTCAATCGTTTTGTAGGCCATGGTGCGGGGGTCAGTCGGTTTTTCGTGGGTCATTGTAATGCAGCAACCTTACCCGCATCGCGGACCGGGGCAATCGACCCGGCCCGCGTCACTCGCGAAACTCGCACGATCAGTGCGTGAGCCCCTGCTCTTCGGCGCGGCCCTTGCCCAGCAGGTGGTAGAGCAGGATCGCCCCGAACGTGGCGGTGCCGATACCGCCCAGCGTCATTCCGCCCAGCTTCAGCGTCAGGTCGCCCGCCGCCACCGTCAGCGTGGCCCCCACGGTGATCAGGTTGCGCGAACTCGAGAAATCGACGTGGTTCTGGACCCAGATACGGCCAGCCGTCGCCGAAATCAGGCCGAACACGACAATGGTCAGCCCACCAATCACCGGTCCCGGAATCGTGAGGATCAGCGCGCCAAACTTGGGTGAAAAGCCAAGCAGGATGGCCACCGCGGCAGCCACCACGAAGATCAGCGTCGAGTAAATCTTGGTGACGGCCATCACGCCCATGTTCTCGGCATAGGTGGTCACGCCCGTGCCACCACCCGAAGCCGACAGCATCGTCGCCACGCCATCGCCGATGAACGCGCGACCGATGTATGGATCGAGATTGCGTCCCGTCATTACGCCGATCGCCTTGATGTGCCCAAGGTTTTCCGCCACGAGCACGATCGCCACCGGCGCAATCAGCAGCATCGCATTGATCTGGAACACGGGCGCGGTGAACTCCGGCATGCCGAACCAGTTGGCTGCCGCCACGCCCGAAAAATCGATGGCCTTGCCCATGCCCATCATGTTGGTGGCCACGAAGTACGCGAGGTATCCTGCCAGCCCACCGAGCAGCACAGGCAGGCGCCCGAGCATACCGGGCGCGCGTACGGCAATGAGCCCCACTGCAAGCACCGTCAGCAGCCCGACCCACGTATCGAGCGGCGCACCGCTGACCGCCTTGACCGCCACGGGCGCCAGGTTCAGGCCGATGGCCGCGACGATCGCGCCTGTCACCACGGGAGGCATCAGCTTTTCGACCCACGCATAACCGACGGCCTGGACGATCAGACCAATCACCGTATAGAGCGCACCCGCGGCGATGATCCCACCGAGCGCCAGCGGGATGTTGGGATTCGGTCCGCTACCCCCGTAGCCGGTTGCGGCGATCACCACGGCAATGAAGGCGAAGCTCGATCCAAGGTAGCTCGGCACGCGACCGCGCACGCATAAGAAGAACAGTAATGTGCCGACGCCCGAGAACAGGATGGCGATATTCGGATGGAAACCCATCAGGATGGGCGCGATGGCCGTGGAGCCGAACATCGCCACCACGTGCTGGATGCCCGCCAGCAAGGTCTGCCCGGCAGGCAGCCGCTCGTCGGGGCCGATCACGCCCGAGGTCTTGAGCCGCCACGTCGGCAGGAAACCCCCGTCGTCAGTACTGCCCTGGCCATTCGCCATGTTTTTCTCTCCCTGTCAGCGGTACGTCTGTAGTTGGATAAGGCCGCTTGCGATGGTGGCGCAGCCACCTGCCGCAACGGCGTTGCGCATGATACCCCGCACCCAGTAGCGTGCAAATTGGCATGGCTGCGGTGTGCGATGTCAGCCAAGCACAACGCATACCAGCCATGCCAGTTGACGCGCGATGGCGCCGCTCCGTCAGCGAGCCGCTGCCGCCTTGGCCGCGGGCTTGGCCGCAGGCTTGGCATCCTTGCGCGCGGTCGTTGCCGCGGCACCGAAGGTCAGCCCTGCTTCCTGCAGATGGGCGACCGACTTCGGTCCCACTCCGGGCACGCGGTCCGACAGGTCGCCGGCGTCCTTGTAGGCGCCGTTTTTGTCGCGCTCTTCGAGAATGCGTTTGGCCGTAGCGGGCCCGATGCCCTTGACGGACATCAGCGCGGCTTCGTCGGCACTGTTGACGTCGACATCGGCATACGCCGGCTGGATGCCGGACAGGGCAAGCAGCAGCGCGAGCGCCATGCCCGCGCGTCGCCAGCCGCGCAGCAGCGCCGCGCCAACATGAGAGAGGGAAATAGCAGACGTCTTGTGCATCAGAAAACTCCTTTCCTTGATTGGGATGCCCGCCGCTTCGTGCAGCGGGGACCGTCAGGATAGAAGTCCGAATCGACGTCAGAAATGGCCGGACACACAAGTTCACATCACCCGCGCGGATATGTGTCCGACCGACTTATCGGCGTTGCATTTCCCGCGGTTCAGCGAAGACTGCGCAAAGCCGTCGTGGTGCGCGCGCGACAGTCACGCCATCAAGCGCGTTCCAGCAGCCACTGGCAATAACGGCTCACGCCTTCCTGCACGGTGAGGAAAGGCGCGTCATAGCCGGCCGCGCGCAGTCGCGAGACATCGGATTGCGTGAAGCACTGGTACTTGCCACGCAGCGCGTCGGGAAACTTCACGTATTCGACCAGGCCTTCCTGGACCATATCGTCCAGCGAAAGCTGCGGCTTGCCCTCGGCCTCGCGCAGTGCATTCACCACCGACACGGCGATGTCGTTGAACGGCTGCGAGCGTCCCGTACCAAGATTGAAGATGCCGGATTTTTCCGGATGATCGAGGAAGTACAGGTTGACCTTGACGACGTCTTCCACCGAGACGAAATCGCGGCTTTGCGTACCCGGCGCATAGCCGTTGTATTCGCCAAACAGCTTCACCGACCCTTCGGCGCGGAACTGGTTGAAGTGGTGGAACGCCACGGACGCCATGCGCCCCTTGTGGAATTCCCGCGGGCCATAAACGTTGAAGTAGCGGAAACCAACGATCTGCGACAGCGCGGACGGCAAGCGTCGACGCACCACCTGATCGAACAGGAATTTCGAGTATCCGTAGACATTGAGCGGCTTCTCGAACTCGCGATCCTCGCGAAACAGCGTGGACGCGCCGTAGGTGGCCGCCGACGACGCGTAGAGAAACTGCGTGCCCTGTTCCAGGCACGCTTCCATCAACGCCAGCGTGTAACGGTAGTTGTTTTCCATCATGTAGCGGCCGTCCGTCTCCATGGTGTCGGAGCAGGCGCCTTCGTGGAATACCGCGCGCACGTTGCCGAAATCGCCGCGCTTGAAGCGCTCGATGAACTGGGTCTTGTCCAGATAGTCGGCAATCTCGCAATCCACGAGGTTGTTGAATTTCTCGGCGCGCGTCAGGTTGTCGACGGCCACGATGTGGGTCTCGCCGCGCTCGTTGAGCCCCTTGACGAGGTTGCTGCCGACAAAGCCGGCAGCGCCGGTCACGATGATGGTCATGGCGGATTCAGGCTTGATGGCGCGCCTCAGGCGGCGCCAAATAACTCGGGATAAGTGACAACGGCGGTACCCAGCTTGCCGACGACGATGGCGCCGGCGCGGTTGGCGTGCTGCACCGCTTCCTTGAGCGGCACGCCTGCGCCAAGCATGGTGGCCAGCGTGGCGATCACGGTGTCGCCGGCCCCCGATACATCATAGACTTCGCGGGCCTGGGCCGAGACATGCAGCACTTCGGCTTCGGTATAGAGCGTCATGCCCTCTTCCGAACGCGTCAGCAACAGCGCCTCGAGCTGCAACGCGCGCCGCAGGTTCTGCGCGCGAATGGTCAGATCAGCCTCGGTCTTCCAGGCACCGACCACGGCACGCATCTCTGCGCGGTTTGGCGTGATCACCGTGGCGCCGCGATAGCGCGAATAATCGTCGCCCTTCGGATCGATCAGGACGGTGCGGCCCGCCGCGCGGCCGGCCTCCACCATGCGCCCGACGTGGGTCAGGCCGCCCTTGCCGTAATCGGACAGCACCAGGACCTGATAGTCGTGCACCAGCTTATTGAATCGATCCTGTACGGACGACAGCACCTCGCTGGCCGGCGCGTTTTCGAAATCCACGCGCAGCAACTGCTGCTGATGCGCCATGACGCGCAGCTTGATCGTGGTATTCAGGCTGGCATCGCGGTGCAGGTAGGGCTGCACGTGGCTGGCGTTCAGCAATGTTTCGAGCGTACGGCCCGGTTCATCGTCGCCGACCACGCCAAGCATGCCGACCGTTGCACCCAGCGCCGCGGCATTGCGCGCCACGTTGGCGGCGCCGCCCAGGCGCTCGTCGCTGCGCTTGATCTGCACCACGGGCACCGGCGCCTCGGGCGAAATGCGTTCGACATCGCCGAACCAGTAACGGTCCAGCATCATGTCCCCTACCACCAACACTTGCGATTGTCGGATCTGATCCTGCGAAATGGTGTTCTTGCTCATGAACTTCCCTTTGCGGACGTGCGCCGGTCAGGCGTCACGGGCCGGTCTGGATACGCGGATTGGAAAGAATCAGTGCTTCGCGGTGGAGCGCCCGATCGCGTGATATTCGATGCCGGCCGCTGCCATGGCATCGGGTTCATAGAGGTTACGGCCATCGATGATGACTGGCGTCTTGAGCAACGCGCGGATCTGCGAGAAATCGGGGCTGCGGAAGACCTTCCACTCGGTCACGATCACCAGTGCATCGGCGTCCTTGAGCACGTCCATCTGCGCTTCGCAAAACTGTACGCGCGCGAGGCCACCCGGAATATCGGCCAGGTCGATCTCGAGCACGCGTCGCGCCTCTTCCATCGCGACCGGGTCATGCACGCGCAACGACGCGCCGCGCGACACCAGCTCTCGCGCCAGCACACGCGACGGCGCTTCGCGCATGTCGTCGGTGTTGGGCTTGAACGCAAGGCCCCAGATGCCGAAGGTCTTGCCGCTCAGGTCTTCGCCGAATCGCTTGATGACCTTGCGCCCAAGCACCTGCTTCTGCGCATCGTTGACCGATTCCACGGCTTCCAGCACACGCATCGGCTTGCCGTAGGCGCTGGCCGTGCGCATCAGCGCCTGCACGTCCTTCGGGAAACACGATCCGCCGTAACCCGCGCCGGCGTACAGGAAACTGTAGCCGATGCGCGGATCGGAGCCGATGCCCATGCGCACCAGCTCGATGTCGGCGCCCACTTCGTCGGCCAGATTCGCCAGCTCGTTCATGAACGAAATGCGCGTCGCGAGCATCGAGTTGGCCGCGTACTTCGTGAACTCGGCCGAGCGGACATCCATGTAGAACGTGCGCTCGTGGTTGCGGTTGAACGGCGAATACAGCTGGCGCATGATCGCCTGCGCGTGGCGGCCGGCGACATCTGGCGCGCAGCCCAGCACGATGCGGTCGGGGCGCATGAAATCCTCGACGGCCGCGCCCTCCTTGAGAAACTCGGGATTGGACACCACCGAGAACTGCAGGTCCTCCAGGCCGCGCGCCGCGAGTTCTTCGCGGATCACGGCGCTGACGCGGTCGCCCGTGCCGACCGGCACCGTCGACTTGTCCACCACCACCTTGAATCCGGTCATGTGACGGCCGATGTTGCGCGCCGCGGCCAGCACGTACTGCAGGTCGGCCGAACCGTCTTCGTCGGGCGGCGTGCCGACGGCGATGAACTGCACGTCCGCATGCTCGACACTGGCCGCGACATCGGTGGAAAACGTCAGGCGACCGGCCGCGCGATTGCGGTCGATCAGTTCCTTGAGACCTGGCTCATAGATCGGCACGCCGCCCGCGTTGAGCAGCGCGATCTTCTTTTCATCGACATCTAGGCAGAACACGGAATTGCCGAGTTCGGCGAGGCAGGCACCGGTCACGAGACCAACATAACCGCTGCCAATAATGGTGACTTTCATTGCGGAAGCTCCAGAATGATGTGGGCCGCTTGATATGACTTAGCCAAGCGCTTCGGAGCGGCGCGGCGCATACGTTTCCCAGCGATTACAGCCGGGGCATTGCCAATAGAACAAGCGGGCGCGAAAGCCGCATTCGCGGCAGGTATAGCGCGCCAGATTTCGGGTACGCAGTTGCAGCAGGTCGCGAATGGCGGCGGTTTCGCTGGCGCCTTCGTCCGCCACGGCATCACTGGCAGACGCTGCGGCTTCGGCCTGCGCGGCCTGCGCCTCGAAATAGCGCGTGAGCGCCAGCAGCGACGGTTGGCGGCGCAACTGGTCGCGCATCAGGGCCGTGGCCGCCTCCGGACCGTTGACTTCGAGTTCGGTGCGATAGGCGGTGTCCAGCAGTTCGGGTGCGAGATTGCCTTTCAGCAGGCCGCGCAGCCATTCGACAGCCTTGCCTTGCTCGCCCAACGTGGCATATGCCTTGACCACGCGGTCCGCCACCAGCGGCACGTAGGCCGCGTCCTGCGTTTCGATGCCGAGCCAGTGGTTCAGCGCGCCGGGCATGTCGCCGGCTGCGGCAGCAACGTCGCCCAGCAGGATCGGCGCGCGCACGTTGGCCGGGTTCTCGGCTTTCGCACGGTCCAGCCATGCGATGGCGTCCTCGGGCTTTTTCTTTTGCAGCGCGTCCTGGGCGAGTTCGCAGCAGAACTGGGCAATCTGCATGCGATAGTCCTTCTGGTCCAGCGTTTGCAACTCGCGCGCGGCGTCGATCGCCTTCGACCATTCCTTCTCGACTTCGTACAGTTCCAGCAGCACGCGCTTTGCCGACGCGGCATAGGGCCCGGACATCAGGCGACGCAGCGATTCTTCGGCGCGATCCAGCAGCCCCGCGCGCAGGAAATCTTGCCCCAGCTCATACAGCGCGTGCTCGCGCTCCGGCTCCGGCAGATCGGGCCGTGTCGCCAGGTTCTGGTGCACGCGGATCGCGCGCTCGGTTTCGCCCCGGCGGCGGAAAAGCGCGCCCAGCGCGAAATGCAGCTCGGTGGTTTCGGGGTCGAGGCGCGCCACTTCGACAAACGCGTCGATCGCCTGATCCGGCTGCTCGTTAAGCAGGAAATTCAGGCCCTTGAAGTACGAACGCGGCAACGCTCCCTGTTCGCTCATCAACTGGCGCAGGTCGAAGCGGGCGGCCATCCAGCCAAGGCCAAAGACAAGTGGCAGCGCGAGCAACCACCAGGTTTCAAACATCATGGATCAGACTTTCGGGCCGACTACGTTATAGGAGACGCCTGGCTTTGCCTCGGGCGGCACAACATCGACCGGCGACGCCCTGCGCGCTTCACCCAGCGCACGGCGCAAGCGCGCGGCCTCCATGCGCTGGCGCATCAGGCCGGGCGCAACCGCTGCCAGGGCCGCCAGGATCCCCAGGCCAAACGCCGCCAGCAGAATCAGAATCAGCGGGGCATGCCACACAGCGCCGAAAAAAAGTTGCAAGTCAGCATCGCCCGTGTTGCGCAGGGCCAGCACGAACAACAGGACGAACAGGACAATACGAAAGATCCAGGCGACGAGTTTCATGCGGTGTGAGACAACGTAACGGGGTTGGGCATCCGGCCAAGTAACTCGCGGCCAGGCGCGCGGGCGACGGATTCCCGGCATTGTAACGGAATCACTTATCGCAAACGGTAACGAATGGTGGCGTCACGGGGCGCCGGCGCGGCCCGGGCCGGAAACCGTTCGACCCAACAAAAAGCGCTCCCGAGGGAGCGCTTTCCGAAAGACTTGCCAGTATGGCGAGCGAGCATCAGGAACGGACCAGATTGAGCTGGGCGTCCTCGCGCAATCCGCCTTGGGCCGACTGCGTCGTGGACAGGCCCTGTCCGGCACCGTGCCCCGACTGGCCGTTGGCGGCGATAACACCGCCCTGCGGCGACGCGGGACGATCCACACGCTCGCGCAATTCCTTGCCCGCCTTGAAATGTGGCACCCGTTTTTCGGGCACCAGCACTCGTTCACCGGACTTGGGATTGCGCCCCACGCGCGGCGGCCGCCGATTCAGACCGAAGCTGCCGAAGCCGCGGATCTCGATGCGATGGCCATCGGCCAGGGCTTCGGACATCGCGTCGAGAATCGTTTTCACCGAGATGTCCGCATCCCGCAGCAGCAACTGCGGGAAACGGGCAGCCAGTTTTTCGACGAGCTCGGACTTGGTCATGGGCGGTTTCGCTTGCGCGCAGCGCTCTCGCGTGAAATTACTGGTTGTCCTGGCCCAGCTTGGCCTTCAGCAGTGCGCCGAGGTTGGTCGTGCCAGCCGCGCCGGTGTCAGCCTGGAACTTCTGCATCGCTTCCTGCTGCTCTGCGCTGTCCTTGGCCTTGATCGACAGGTTGATGTTGCGCGACTTGCGGTCGACGTTCACCACCAGGGCGGTGATCTGTTCGCCTTCCTTCAGCACGTTGCGGGCGTCTTCCACGCGGTCGGCGGAGATTTCCGAAGCGCGCAGGTAGCCTTCCACGTCGTCGGCCAGTTGCACCACGGCGCCCTTGGCATCAACAGCCTTGATCGTGCCGTTGACGAGCGAACCCTTGTCGTTGGCCGAGATGAAGTTGTTGAACGGATCGCCCGACAGCTGCTTGATGCCCAGCGAGATGCGTTCCTTGTCGACGTCGATGCCCAGGACGACAGCTTCCACTTCGTCGCCCTTCTTGTACTTGCGCACGGCTTCTTCGCCCGTCTCTTGCCACGACAGGTCCGACAGGTGCACCAGGCCGTCGATGCCGCCAGGCAGACCGATGAACACGCCGAAGTCGGTGATCGACTTGATCTGGCCGGTCAGCTTGTCGCCCTTCTTGTGGTTGCGGCTGAAATCGTCCCACGGATTGGCCTTGCACTGCTTCATGCCCAGGCTGATACGACGCTTGTCTTCGTCGATATCCAGAACCATGACTTCGACTTCGTCGCCCAGCTGGACAACCTTCGACGGGGCCACGTTCTTGTTGGTCCAGTCCATTTCCGACACGTGGACCAGGCCTTCGATACCGGCTTCGATTTCCACGAATGCGCCGTAGTCGGTCAGGTTCGTGACCTTGCCGAACAGACGCGTGCCTTGCGGGTAACGACGCGAGATGCCCACCCACGGATCTTCGCCCAGTTGCTTCACGCCCAGCGAGACGCGGTTCTTTTCCTGGTCGAACTTGAGGATCTTGGCGGTGATTTCCTGGCCAACCGACAGCACTTCGCTCGGGTGACGCACACGACGCCATGCCAGGTCGGTGATGTGCAGCAGGCCGTCGATGCCACCGAGGTCCACGAACGCGCCGTAGTCGGTGATGTTCTTGACGATACCGTTGACGATCGCGCCTTCCTTCAGCGTTTCCATCAGCTTCTGACGCTCTTCGCCCAGCGTGGCTTCCACCACGGCGCGACGCGACAGCACGACGTTGTTGCGCTTGCGATCGAGCTTGATCACCTTGAATTCAAGGGTCTTGCCTTCGTACGGCGTGGTGTCCTTGATGGGACGCACGTCGACCAGCGAACCCGGCAGGAATGCGCGGATGCCGTTGACCATCACCGTCAGGCCGCCCTTGACCTTGCCGGTCACGGTACCCGAGATGATTTCGCCGTCTTCCAGCGCCTTCTCGAGGTTCAGCCACGATGCCAGGCGCTTGGCCTTGTCGCGGGACAGAATGGTGTCGCCATAGCCGTTCTCGAGCGCGTCGATGGCCACGGAGACGTAGTCGCCGGCCTGCACTTCGAGTTCGCCCTGGTCGTTCAGGAACTCCTCCACCGGCACAAATGCTTCGGACTTGAGGCCGGCGTTGACGACCACGAAATTGTGGTCGATGCGCACGACTTCAGCGGAAATCACTTCGCCAGCCTTCATATTGGAGCGGGCGATCGATTCCTCGAACAGTGCGGCAAAGGATTCGTTAGTTTGCAGGTCGGACATAAACGTAAGTTAGCAATCCGCAGTACGCTGGCCGGCGCGCCTATCGCGCTCAGTCTGCCATCGCAGCGGGGTTGGGTTGAGAACGTCTGGCGGCGGCAAAGCCCGCACCAGACTCCTGTTGCACCGGGGCGGCGACGCCCACCGTTATCGCACGGCGGCGAACCACTCCAGCACCTGCGTCACCGCCTCGTCGACCGTCATTTCGGACGTATCGAGGCGCTGCGCGTCTTCAGCGGGACGCAGCGGGGCGGCAGCACGGGAGCGATCCCGCGCGTCGCGCGCCTCGAGGTCACGCAAAAGGTCTTCGATATTAGCAGAAATTCCCTTATCAATCAATTGTTTATAGCGCCTGCGGGCGCGCGCCTCGACACTTGCGGTCAAGAACACCTTGAGCCGGGCCTCGGGAAAGATCACCGTGCCCATGTCGCGGCCGTCCGCCACCAGCCCGGGAAGTTTGCGAAACCCGCGTTGCAGCGCCGTCAACGCGTCGCGCACCGGCTGATGCACGGCCAGCGCGGAGGCCCGGTTGCCGATCGCCTCGTGGCGGATCAGCTGACTGACCTCCTCGCCCGCCAGCCATACCCGGTCCGGTCCGAATTTCACATCCAGGTGCAAGGCGATCCTCGCCAGCGCGTCGACGTCCTGGACGTCCACATCGGCCCGATCGCTGGCCAGCGCGACAAGCCGATAGAGCGCGCCGCTGTCCAGCAGATGGAAGCCAAGGGCATCTGCCACCTTGTGGGCCACGGTCCCCTTTCCGGACGCGGTGGGCCCATCTATGGTGATGACGTCGATAATAGTCATTATCAATTGATTGGTTTGAAACTATTGATTTTCGATCTCAATTGAGAATCGTTATCATGAAATCCATGGTTGCGTGGCAGCAGCGCCACGGTTCCTCACAAAAGTGCTGCGCAACCATCCTGAATTCATTCGCGAGGCAGCCACCATGGCCAAAACACTTTCCTTCGGCATCATGCACCTGGGCATCGCTTTCAGCGTGACCTACGCGTTGACTGGCAATCTGGCCGTCAGCGGCGCCGTGACCTTCGTCGAACCAGCGGTGAACATGGTGGCGCACTACTTCTTCGACAAGTATTGGGACCGCCGCGAGCGCCGAGCCGCCGCAGACGCCCGCACCGGGAACACGGCGTCGGCCACCGCTGTGCCACGCCGGCTCGCCATGACGTGATCGCCACCAAGGCGGCACCGCGTGAAGTGACCGCTTACCGCGCTATCTTGCCGAACACCTCGAAATACTCGGGAAAAGTCTTGGCCACGCATCCCGGATCGTTGATCCGTACCGGCAAAGGACCAAATGCGGCCAGCGAGAAACACATCGCCATCCGATGGTCATCATAGGTGCCAATGCCATCGGACGGGGTGCGCCATAGCTCATCCGATGCTGGTGGCGTCACTTTCAGGTAGTCGGCACCCTCTTCCACCTGTGCGCCGAGCTTGCGTAGCTCGGTGGCCATGGCGGCAATCCGGTCGGTTTCCTTGACGCGCCAGCTGGCAATGTTTGTCAGCGTGGTCGTGCCTTCTGCAAACAATGCCGCGACAGCCAGCGTCATGGCCGCATCGGGAATATGGTTGCAATCGAGTTCGATGCCATTGAGCCGGCCGTCGTCGCGCTCCGTGCCACGCACCTCGATCCAGTTATCCCCGGCCATCACGTTGGCGCCCATGCGGTTCAGCGCATCGGCAAACCGTACGTCGCCCTGGATGCTCGACAATCCGACGCCTTCCACGCGCACCGGCCCGCCGCCGATCGCCCCGGCCGCCAGAAAGTACGACGCCGTGGAAGCATCGCCCTCGACGTAGATCTCGCCAGGCGATGTGTACGCGGCGTTGGCGGGCAGCACAAAGCGCTCCCAGCCGTGGCGCTCGACCGCGATGCCGAAGCGCGCCAGCAGGTTCAGCGTGATTTCGATGTATGGCTTCGAGATCAGTTCGCCGACCACCTCGATTTCAATGCGGCCGCTTGGCGCCGACGCCATCGGCAGCGTCATCAGCAGCGCCGTCAGAAACTGGCTCGATACGTCGCCGCGCACGCGAATCGGCGCATCGATGCGGATCTGTGCCGGACCGATCTGCAAGGGGGGATAGCCGGGCGTTCCCAGATAGTCGATCGACGCGCCAACCTGCAGCAGGCCGTCGACCAGATCGCCGATGGGACGCTCGTGCATGCGCGCCACGCCGCTCACCTTGTAGGTGCCGCCCTGCAAGGCGAGCGCCGCGGTCAGCGGACGAATCGCGGTGCCGGCGTTCCCCATGAACAGGTCCGCGGACTTGTTCGGAAATTTCCCGCCTACACCGGTCACGATGCAGTCGCCGCCGTCGCGGCGCCACGCCACGCCGAGCACCTTGAGCGCCTCCAGCATGACGCGCGTATCGTCGGAGTCGAGCAGGTCGCGCACGCGCGTCTCGCCGGTGGCGAGCGCCGCCAGCAGCAGCACGCGGTTGGAGATGCTTTTGGAGCCGGGCAGGCGAACCGTGCCCGAAGCACGGGTCAGAGGGCCGAGGGTCAGATGTTCCATGGTCTTTGCAGCCAGGCCGCCGCGCATCAGGCGCGTGGCGGCCTCAGGGTTCTACGTTATGGGCGGCCGCGCGTGCGGCGCCCCATTTCAGGCGCGTGTCGCTGGCGCGCGCAAACACGCGCTCGAGCGCCGCGCCGTCGCCCGCCTTGATCTGCGCCTTGAGGTGGCCGAGCACCGCCTCATACGTATCGATCTCGCGCAGCAGCGCCTCCTTGTTGGCGATACAGATGTCGCGCCACATCTCCGGCGAAGACGCGGCAATGCGCGTGAAGTCGCGGAAACCGCCGCCGGCAAAATCGAGCTTCAGCGCGGCGTCCTCGGCGTTGCCGATCTGCGCGACGAGCGCATACGACAACAGATGCGGCAGATGGCTGACCGCGGCGAAGACGGCGTCATGCTGCACGGCCGACATCACATGGCAATCGGCGCCCGCCGCTTCCCACATCGCGCGCACCGCCGCCACGTCGGCACGGCTGTTTTCCTGCAGCGGACACAGTACGACCTTCTTGCCACGATACAGATCGTTCAGCGCCGCCTCGACACCGTTCAGCTCGCGCCCGGCAATCGGATGCGCGGGTACGAACTGCGCAACCTTGTCGCCAAGGGCGGTCTTGGCCGCCATGATCACATCGGATTTGGTGCTCCCCGCATCGGTGACAATCGTGCCGGGCTGCAGATGCGGCTCCAGCGCGTGCAACAGCGCGAAGTTCTGCGCGACCGGCGCGCACAGTACGATCAGGCTTGCGCCGCGCGCGGCATCGGCGAGCGATTCGGCGATCTCGTCGATCACGCCGAGCGCCTTGGCCTTTTCGAGCGATGCCGCCGAACGCCCCACCCCGATCACCGTGTCAACCACACCGGCACGTTTCAGCGATAACGCCAGCGATCCGCCGATCAGGCCGACCCCAACAATCACGACACGGGAAAAATGCAACGCTCGCACGGATTCAATCTCAGTGGAATTCATTTCAGCGCCTGCTCCAGCGCTGTGATCAACGTGGCATTCTCTTCGGGTAGGCCGATCGTGATGCGCAACCATTGCGGCAAGCCATAGTTGGCCACCGGTCGCACGATCACGCCTTGCTTGAGCAGCGCCAGATTGACGCGCGCGCCGGCGCCGTCATCGCTGCCGACGCGGACCATGACGAAATTGCCCGACGAATTCACGTATTCCAGGCCCATCCGCTCGAATGCGGCGACCAACTGCGCCTTGCCAGCACGATTGAGCTCGGCGCTGCGATGGAGAAAATCCGTATCGCCCAGCGCCGCCACAGCCGCGGCCTGCGCCAGGCTGTTGACGTTGAACGGCTGGCGCACACGATTGAGCAGATCGGTCAGCGGAGGTTGCGCCACGCCATAGCCGACGCGCAGCCCGGCCAGGCCATACGCCTTCGAGAAGGTGCGCGACACCATCAGGTTCGGATACTTGCGCACCCAGGCGACGGACTCGTACTGCTGCGCGGGATCGAGATATTCGTTGTACGCCTCGTCCAGCACCACCACGACATGCTGCGGCACCTTGGCCAGGAACGCCTCGATCTCGGCAGCGGCCACAAACGTGCCGGTCGGATTGTTCGGATTGGCGATGAAGACGAGCTTGGTGTCCGGCGCAATGGCCGCGGCCATCGCATCGAGATCATGCCCATAGTCGCGCGCCTTCACCTCGATGGCGCGGGCGCCCACTTCCTGAGTGGCCAGCGCATAGACGGCAAACGAATACTCGGCGTAGACGATCGACTCGCCCGGACGCACGAGCGCATGCGCGGCAAGTTCGAGGATGTCGTTGCTGCCGTTGCCGAGCGTGAGCCATTCGGCCGGCACGTCGAACTTCGCAGCAAGCTTCGCTTTCAGCTCGAAGCCGTTGCTGTCCGGATAGCGCCCGAGTTCGCCCATCGCCGCGGCGATGGCGTGCTTGGCCGACTCTGGCATGCCCAGCGGATTCTCGTTCGAAGCGAGCTTGACGATGCGCGCCTCGTCGAGGCCGAACTCGCGCGCCACTTCGGAAATCGGCTTGCCGGCGATGTAGGGCGAGATCTTTCGCACGTACGACGGGCCGAAGTAGTCGGCTGCGTTGCCCTGTTCTGACATGGTGTTACCTCGCTGTTATCGGCTCGACGGATAGGAACCGAGCACCTTCAGATACGCGGCGTTGGCGCGCAGCATCTCGATCGCACGCGCCACGGCGGGGTCGTGCTGGTGCCCTTCCACATCGACGTAGAAGTAGTATTCCCACGCGCCGCTGCGCGCGGGACGCGATTCGAAGCGGCACATCGACACGCCGTTTTCCGCCAGCGGCGCCAGCAGCTGGTACACGGCGCCGGCCTTGTTCGGCACGGACAGGATCATCGACGTCTGGTCGCTGCCCGACGGTTCGGTTTCGTATCGGCCGATCACCGCAAAGCGCGTGCGATTGTGCGGATCGTCCTGGATGTGCGACCGGACGATATGCAGGTGATAGCGGTTGGCGGCCGACTCGCCGGCAATCGCCGCCACGGTTGGATCTTCGCTGGCCATGCGCGCCGCCTCCGCGTTGCTCGACACCGCCTGGCGCTCGAGGTTCGGATAGTTGGCGGTCAGCCAGTGCTGGCATTGCGCCAGGGCCTGCGCGTGCGCGCGCACGACCTTGACGCCCTGCATGTCCGGCGTCGACGCCATGAGGTTGTGATGCACCTTCAGGGCGATTTCACCGCTGATCTTCAGCGAGGTTTGCAGGAACAGGTCGAGCGTGCGCGATACCGCGCCTTCGGTGGAATTCTCGACCGGCACCACGCCATATTCGACGGTGCCCGCCTCGACTGCCCGAAACACCTCGTCGATACTCGGGCACGGCACGCCGGACACTTCATGACCGAAGTGCGCGTAAAGCGCCTGTTCGGAAAACGTTCCCGCGGGCCCCAGAAAGGCAATTTCCAGCGGCTTTTCCAGTCCGCGGCAGGCCGACATCACCTCGCGCCAGATCGACGCCACGCTTTCGTCGAGCAGGGGCCCGGGATTGGCGCCCTGCACCTTGCGGATGACCTGCAATTCGCGCTCGGGACGAAACACCGGCGCGCCATACTTCTTCTTGACCTCGCCGACATCGAGCGCGAGCTGCGCACGGCGGTTCAGCAACGTCAGCAGTTCGCGGTCGACGGCATCGATCTGGTTGCGCAGCGGCGCCAGGTCCGCGGACAACGCCTGCTCTTGCGGGCTGGGGCCGCCATTGTCATTGCGCGTCGCGTCCGCGCCGGCGCTCGGCTTGTCTTGCTCTGTCATATCAAGGCCTGTGGGCCGCGTGTGGCACGGCCTCTCGAAAAGTCTGGGCAACGCCGCGCCCCCCACCAGGCAGGAAGCGCGGCAGATGCACCGCCGTCAGGCGGCGGTGCGCTCGAATTCGCGCATGAAGTCGATCAGCGCGGTAACACCTTCGAGTGGCATCGCGTTGTAGATGCTTGCGCGCATGCCGCCCACGGACTTGTGGCCCTTGAGCTGTACCAGGCCATTCGCGCGCGCCTGGGTCAGGAACGCTTCGTTGCGCGATTCATCGCGCAGGAAGAACGGTACGTTCATGCGCGAGCGGCAGCTGGGGTCGATTTCGTTACGGTAGTAGTCGCTCTGGTCCAGGAAGTCGTACAGCGCGGTCGCCTTGGCGATGTTGCGCTGCTCGATCGCGGCAACGCCGCCCTGCGCCTTGAGCCATTGGAACACCAGCCCGGCGATATAGATCGCATAGGTCGGCGGGGTGTTGTACATCGAATCGTGTTCGGCCACGATGCGCCAGTTGAACGCCGAAGGGCACAGCGGATGCGCGAATCCGACCAGGTCTTCGCGCACGATGACGATCGTCACGCCAGCCGGGCCGATGTTCTTCTGCGCGCCGCCGTAGACCACCTGCACGCGCGACCAGTCGATCGGACGCGACAGGATATGGCTCGACGCATCAGCAACGACGATGCGTCCCTTGTCATGCGTGCCGGTCTGACCGATATCGGGAATTTCCTGGAATTCGACGCCGACAATGGTTTCGTTGGTGCACAGGTGCACGTACGCGGCATCGTCCGACAGCTTCCACTCGGCGGCATCGGGAATCTTGTGCCACTTCTGGTCCTTGCTGGACGCGGCGATGTTGACTTCGCTGTAGCGTCGCGCTTCCTGCTCGGTCTTGACCGACCACGTGCCGGTCACCACGAAATCGGTCTTCGGCTTTGCGGCGCTGACGCGATTGGCCAGGTTCAACGGCACGATGCCGTTTTCGCCGATCGCGCCGCCTTGCAGAAACAGGATCTTGAAGTTCGGGGGAATATGCAGCAGATCGCGCAGGTCGGCGAGCGCCTGTTGATGGATGCTCTCGAATTCCTTGCTGCGATGGCTCATCTCCATCACCGACACCCCAGTGCCGCGCCACGACAGCATTTCCTCGGCCGCCTGTTGCAGGACTTCGGCCGGCAACGCAGCCGGACCCGGCGAGAAATTGAAGACGCGCTCGGCCAGGGAACGTTGCAGGCCGTGGAGGGCGGGATTCTGGGGATCGTTCATGGAGGGAAAAAGAAAAATGGCTGCCGGATTGAACCAGGCAGCCATTATCCCTCAAACCCGCGACGCTGGGACACCGGTGTATCCGCGTGCGTCTGAAGCCGTTGGCCCCGGCCGGCCGCGAAGCCATGCCGAGGCCAGCCGTCGATCACTTCGAAGCGGCGGTAATTTCCTTTTCGGCGGCGTCGCGCATCGACTTGCCAACCTGCGGGCCGTACTTCTGCATCATCGAACCCCAGATTTCCTGCGTGGCCTTGCCCTGGTTCTGCATGAACTTCTGGCCGGTCGGCGACTTCAGGAACGTGGTCAGGTCCTTGATTTCCTGCGTCGAGTAGTACTTGCCGAAGGCGTCGTAGTGAGCCTTGATCGCATCCTGCTTGAAGCTATCGGTCGTGAACGCCGTGCCCGCGCCATCGACCATGCGTTGCACCGCGCCGTTCTTCTTCAGCTTCTCGACCGCAGCCTGCTTTTGCTTGTCGTTCAGCGTCTTGTTTTCGACCAGAACCTGCTCCAGCACCAGCGGCGCTTCCTGCTTGGCGCCTTGCTGCCAGTTATCGGCCTGGCCCTTGACGGCCTGATCAGCCTGCATGACGGTCAGCAGTTCCTTGATGGCGGCAGTCTTGTCCTTGTCTTCCTGAGCGTGCGCGGCTTGCGCGAGCATCATCATCGGGGCGAAAGCAGCCAGAACAGCGATACGTCGATAGGTTTTGAGCATTATGACTCCCTGTAAATACGTCCGGTTTAGTCCGGTCGGCCTTCTGGCGAGTTCCGGCCGCCGTCCCATTGTTGCAACAATTTACGAATTCGCGTCCGCGTCGGTGGCACCCGCATCGGTGGCGCCCGAGCTGTCGTCCGCGGCCTCGCCGTCATCAGCGCTGCCGCTGTCGTCATCCGATTCGACGATTCGCTGCAGACCCGACAGTTTCGTGCCCTCGTCGACATTGATCAGCGTGACGCCCTGCGTGGCGCGCCCCATCTCGCGGATTTCAGCCACCCGCGTGCGGATAAGCACGCCGCCGGTCGTGATCAGCATGATTTCGTCTTCCGGCGAAACCAGCGCCGCGGCCACCACGCGGCCATTGCGCTCGCTCGTCTGGATCGCAATCATGCCTTTGGTGCCACGGCCGTGTCGAGTGTATTCGGAGATCGGCGTACGCTTGCCATAGCCGTTCTCCGTGGCGGTCAGCACACTGCCTACCGGCATGGCTTCACCCTCTGCCGGATCGACCTCTGCGCTTTCAGCCGGCGCAACCAGCATGGCGATCACGGCCTGGCCCTCGTCCAGGTTCATGCCGCGCACGCCGCGCGCCTGGCGACCCATCGGCCGCACGTCGTTTTCGTCGAAACGCACGGCCTTGCCGGCGTCCGAGAACAGCATCACGTCGTGTTGACCGTCGGTCACGGCAGCGCCGATGAGGAAGTCGCCTTCGTCGAGGTCCACTGCAATGATGCCGGCCTTGCGCGGATTCGAGAATTCGGTCAGCGCGGTCTTCTTGACTGTGCCGCGCGCCGTGGCCATGAAGATGAAATGCTCGGCATCAAACTGGCGCACCGGCAGGATCACGTTGATCTTCTCGCCGTCGGCCAGCGGGAACATGTTCACGATCGGACGGCCGCGCGAATTGCGCGACCCTTGCGGCACCTCATAGACCTTGAGCCAGTAAAGGCGGCCGCGATTCGAGAAGCACAGGATGTAGTCGTGCGTATTCGCCACGAACAACGTGTCGATCCAGTCGTCTTCCTTCGTCGTGGTCGCCTGCTTGCCGCGACCGCCGCGCTTCTGCGCACGGTATTCGGAAATCGGCTGGCTCTTCATGTAGCCCGAGTGCGACAGCGTGACCACCATGTCTTGCGGCGTGATCAGGTCTTCGGTGTCGAGTTCGGTTGCGTTCAGCTCGATCTGCGAGCGCCGCGCGTCACCGAATTCGGCACGGATCGCCCCCAGTTCTTCCGTGATGATGGTGGTGATGCGCTCGGGGCGCGCCAGGATATCGAGCAGATCGGCGATGATGCCCATCACTTCGCGATATTCCTGGACGATCTTGTCCTGCTCGAGGCCCGTGAGGCGCTGCAGTCGCATCTGCAGGATTTCTTGCGCCTGACCATCGGAAAGGCGGTACAGGCCATCGGGTTGCATGCCGAACACAGCGGGCAGGCCGTCCGGGCGATAGGATTCGCGGCCGCCGGCAGTGTCGCTTTCGGCACGCGCCAGCATCTCCCGGACCAGGCTGGAATCCCATGCGGTGGCCATCAATTCCTGCTTGGCCACAGGCGGCGTGGGCGCGGCCTTGATGATCGCGATGAACTGGTCGATGTTGGCCAGCGCCACCGCCAGGCCTTCCAGCACATGACCGCGTTCGCGCGCCTTGCGCAGTTCGAACACGGTGCGCCGGGTCACCACTTCGCGGCGATGCGACAGAAAGGCGTCCAGCATCTGCTTCAGATTGAGCAGGCGCGGCTGGCCGTCGACGAGCGCGACCATGTTCATGCCGAAGGTGTCCTGCAGCTGGGTGTTCTTATATAGGTTGTTCAGCACAACCTCGGGCACCTCGTTGCGCTTGAGTTCGATCACCACGCGCATGCCTGACTTGTCAGATTCATCGCGGATGTCGGAAATGCCCTCGACCTTTTTCTCGGTGACCAGTTCGGCGATACGCTCGAGCAGCGTCCGCTTGTTCACCTGGTACGGCAGTTCGTCGACGATGATCGCCTGGCGCTGGCCGCGGTCGATATCCTCGAAGTGCGTGCGGGCGCGCATGACCACGCGCCCGCGGCCGGTACGGTAGCCCTCCCGGACGCCCTGAATACCGTAAATAATGCCGGCGGTCGGAAAATCGGGCGCCGGCACAAGTTCAATCAGTTCGTCGATCGTGGCATTCGGATTGCGCAGCAGATGCAGGCAGGCGTCGACAACCTCGTTGAGGTTATGCGGCGGGATATTCGTGGCCATGCCGACCGCGATACCCGACGAACCATTGATAAGCAAATTCGGAATACGCGCCGGCAAAATACCGGGCTCTTTCTCCGAACCGTCATAGTTAGGCTCGAAATCGACAGTTTCCTTGTCGATATCGTGCAGCATTTCATGGGCAATTTTGGCCAGGCGGATTTCGGTATAACGCATCGCCGCGGCGTTATCCCCGTCCACGGAGCCGAAGTTGCCCTGGCCATCGACCAGCATATAGCGCAGGGAAAAATTCTGCGCCATACGGACAATGGTGTCATAAACTGCGGTATCGCCGTGCGGGTGATACTTACCAATCACATCGCCGACGATACGGGCCGATTTCTTGTACGGCCGGTTCCAATCGTTGTTGAGCTCGTGCATCGCATAGAGCACGCGCCGGTGTACCGGTTTCAGGCCGTCCCGTACATCAGGCAGCGCGCGCCCCACGATAACGCTCATCGCGTAATCGAGATACGAGCGGCGCATTTCCTCTTCGAGCGAGACCGGAAGGGTTTCTTTGGCGAATTGATCCATTGCGGCGTGGTTTATGCGGCGGGTTTAAGCGAATGAAGCCTGCGAATCCGGCGGCCAAAAAAGCGCCTGCCGGGTCGAGGCCAACATAGCATTCTATCATGCGCGCAACCCCTGCCCGACCTTGCCGGAACCCCTGCCCAGAACCCCTCCACCACGCCCGACCGGCACCGGGCCGATGCCTCGCAAGCCAGACGGGACAAGGGTTTGCAGGCACCGCAAGATCGATGTTGCACAAACACCACAGGCCCAAAACCACGTGGTTGAATCGAATATATTTACTTCTTAGGAAACGAGCCTTGTGGCACAATTCCCCAGCGAAGAGCCAGACATTGTTCGAAGTGGAGCATCTACCACATCGAGAATGTTATACTCCGAAGAATGTATGACTTGTTTTCGTCCATTTGCTCGCAGTAACCCTGCGGTGATCTCATCCTGAGAGGAGAAATATGAAAAAATTTGCCAAGCTCGCGCTCGTTGCAGCTACCGCAGTAATGGCTGCATCCGCTCAAGCCCAGTCCGTCCCCTACGAAAAGAAGGCAGTGAACGATAACTGGGGCAACGGTACGAGCGAGTACGTGTGGAAGAATGGCACGAACGAGCTCTGCTGGCGCGATAGCTCCTGGACCCCGGCAACCGCCAATGCTCAGTGCGATGGCGCGCTGGCTCCGGCTGCTGCTCCGGCTCCGGCCCCGACCCCGGTGGCTCCGCCGGCTGTGTCGAGCGAAAAGGTCACTTTCGCTGCTGACACCCTGTTCGACTTTGACAAGGCTGTTCTGAAGCCTGAAGGCAAGGCCAAGCTGGACGACCTGGTCTCGAAGCTGCAAGGCATCACGCTGGAAGTCATCATCGCCGTTGGCCACACCGACTCGTTCGGTTCGGACAAGTACAACGATCGCCTGTCGATCCGTCGTGCTGAATCGGTCAAGGCTTACCTGGTAAGCAAGGGCGTTGAAGCCAACCGCGTGTACACCGAAGGCAAGGGCAAGCGTCAGCTGAAGGTTGATCCGAAGTCGTGCAAGGGCAACCGCACCGCTCAGATCGCCTGCCAGCAACCGAACCGTCGCGTGGAAGTCGAAGTGGTGGGCACCCGCAGCGCACGTTAATCGGATCCTCTCCGATGAAGAAAAGCCCAGCGCAAGCTGGGCTTTTTTTTCGCCCCGATTTTGCCGCGGCAAATATGCCATTTCCGAGATTCGGCTCGGCTCCGATTTTTTGGTAAAGTTGGCGCAGCTTTCCCACGAGAATTGCCGCCTCGCGGCACACACGATGTCGCAAACGACTACCCTGAACTCCTCCGCCACTTCCCCCGCCACCAACCGCAATGCCGATCCAAAGGAGATCGACAAGTTCAGCGAGCTGGCGCATCGTTGGTGGGACCCCAACAGCGAATTCAAACCGCTGCACGATCTCAATCCACTTCGCCTGGGGTGGATTGACAGCATCGCGCATCTCGCCGGCAAGCAAGTGATCGATGTCGGCTGCGGCGGCGGCATTCTTTCCGAAAGCATGGCGCGCCTCGGCGCGACGGTGCGCGGCATCGACCTCTCCAGCAAGGCGCTGAAGGTAGCCGATCTGCACAGCCTGGAATCGGGCGTTGCGGTGACTTACGAGGAGATCGCCGTAGAAGAGCTGGCAGCGCGCGCGCCTGCCAGCGTGGATGTCGTCACATGCATGGAAATGCTTGAACATGTGCCGGATCCACAGTCGATCGTCCGCGCATGCACGAAGCTGGTCAAACCCGGCGGCTACGTGTTTTTCTCGACCATCAACCGCAATCTCAAAGCGTATTTATTGGCAATCGTCGGTGCGGAATACGTGCTGAACATGCTGCCGCGCGGTACGCACGATTACGAGAAATTCATTACACCGTCCGAATTGGCGCGATACGCCCGCAATGTCGGTCTTGACATGATCGAAATGCGGGGCATGACCTATAACCCGCTGACACAGATTTACACGCTCGGCCGAGACACCGACGTCAATTACATGGTGGCGTTCCGCAAGGTGGCTCAATAATGGCCGGCGCTTTCGACGCAATCTTTTTTGATCTCGATGGCACGCTGGCAGATACCGCGCCTGACCTGGCCGCCGCGGCCAATCGGCTGGTGGTGGAGCACGGCATGGCGCCAGTACCGTACGAGAAACTCCGGCCGGTGGCGTCGCATGGCGCGCGCGGGCTGATTGGCGCGGCCTTTGGAAAGCGCCCGGAAGACCCCGAATTCCCGGCGCTGCGCGATACGTTCCTCGACTATTACGAAGCTGATATCGCGGTTCATACGCGCCTGTTCGACGGGATGGAGGAGGTGCTGGCCAGGCTGGAAGCAGACGGCATCGTATGGGGCATCGTCACGAACAAGATTGCGCGTTTCACCGTCCCGCTCGTTGCAGCCATCGGGCTGGCGCCACGCGCCGCGGCGGTGGTCAGCGGCGACACGACAGCGCACGCCAAGCCCCACCCTGCCCCGCTGTTGCACGCGGCCGCGGTCAGTGGCGTCGCACCGGAGCGCTGCATGTACGTGGGCGACGACCTGCGCGACATCCAGGCCGGCAAGGCGGCGGGCATGGCGACAGTATCGGCCGCCTACGGATATTGCGGTGACGCCGAGCCTCCGGAATCTTGGGGCGCCGACTTCCTGATCCGTCACCCGTCCGAGCTGCTCAGGCTGCTCGGCTGAACGCCATTACACGCGCACGGAACTGCAACGCACCATTCGCGTCGAAAGCGGGTACAATCCGTTTTCTTTCGCGTTTTACTACGCACATTGGGGCCGACCTGGTTTCGACGTGGGTTGCAAAGCAGTGGAGGGCATACCGAGGACCCGTCACCTCGTTAATCAATGGGAATGCAATAACTGCTAACGACGAACGTTACGCACTGGCAGCCTAAGGGCCGCCGTCCTCGCACTGGCTCGCTGACGGGCTAGGGTTCGCAAGAACCAGCGAGGTCATTTACGTCAGATAAGCTTCGGGAGTGTCACGGGCCCGAGGACGAAAATCTAGTGACTCGCCGTCGTAGAGCGTGTTCGTCCGCGATGCGGCGGTTAAATCAAATGACAGAACTAAGTATGTAGAACTCTCTGTGGAGGGCTTGCGGACGCGGGTTCGATTCCCGCCGGCTCCACCAGTACAAACAGAAAACCCAACCGCCACCGGTTGGGTTTTTTATTTGCGGCGACTGCGCGGCAGTCTCAGTGCATCACGGCGCCGCTCACGGGCAGGCTTTCCAGCCGAGCCATATGGAAACGCTCAAGCGGGAGTGTCACGCCCAGCTGGGCAAACATCTGTCCCGCGTGATCGACCGATTGCAGCATGCCGGGCATCCAGAGCCGCTGCAGCCGCGATAGCGGTTCCCCGGAATGTTCGGCAAACGCGTCGATGCCAAATTCCTGGATGGCCTTGAAGAGGACCAATCCCACCAGATACATATCGCCCGTATCGAGCGCGATTTCCGCCTGGGCGGTCCAGCGCGCTGCACGATCCTTAATTTTTTCCGCTTCGGCAAACCGTTCCGTGATGGTTGGCATGAACGCGTCGCCGGGCGGCAGAAAGGTAAAACTCATCAGACGGCTCCTGTCCCCGTATCCAAACAATGACGGCATTCTTCGCCAGAAACTGTAGTGGTCGAAAGTAGATATGATCGATCTGTGCAATTTCCGGCAAAAATACAACACTTAGCGATTTGCACGCCACAAGCGCTGAAGGCCCGCAGGGACCGATCGTGCACCGCGCCGCCATATTGAGCGTTGTTAGCGCGCAAGGCGCCCGGGCCCGGCGCAGGTTTCAGATCAGATGAATTGCGATCCGATTGATCGCAACATGCAGCGGGAAGTGCAGTTGATGCCGGTATGCCGGCGTGCGGGCGCTACAATAGCCGGTCGCCGCTTCCTGTCCTCCACACATGTCCGACCATCCCCGCTTTACCGTCAACCGATCCATGATCACGCTGCTGCCCGAGCAGCCGTTCCTGGACTGGATTCAGGCCGTCGATCCCGACCCTGTCCCCACGCTGACGCTGGACGACGTGCGCGACGACGCCAGCGTCTTCCTGCTTCCCGGCGAACTTGCCGACACACAGGAAAATGCCTTGCACTGGGTGGAAAAGCGCTGGCGCCACTTTTTCGAATTCATGCTGGGCGAATGGTTCGACGATTCCGTCTGGCCCGAAACCCTATCCCTGGCGATGTTCCGCGAATGGTTCACCATCCGCTTTCACTCGATGGTGTGGGACATGGCGCCCGAGGCACCGATCGAGCACGAGGACTGGGAAGGCGAGGACGACGACGACATGCCAACCATCCTGCACTGACCGGGCGCGATATTCGTCCCCTGGCATTCGAGCACGCCATGCAAGCGCGCTACGGCGCACGATGTCGCGCGCACAAATCGCCACGCAGCGCCCAACAAAAAACGGCACGCCATGGCGTGCCGTTTCGCATCGACGCGCGCGCCTCAGAGAAAGCGGTCAAGGATCTTGCGGCTTGCCTTGTCCAGTGCCGCCTGATCGCGAATCAGATAATGGATGCCATGGCTATCCGAAATCAGCAGCGTGGTGCCGGTCAGCCGCCGGATATCCTCTTCTCCGCGTAGCACCAAGTCGGTCTGACCACGATCGGTCCGGACCGTCCAGACACTCGGCGTGGCGTAGGTCGATACGCTCACGATCGCCTCGATCTCGGGCATGAATTCGCGCCCGGCCAGCTCGGCCTCGATCAGCTCGCGCGTGGCGCCGGGCAATGCGTCGAGACGCGGAATCCACACCAGCTCACGGCCATCGGTGCTCATCATGCCGAGGCCGTCGTCGGCTGCCGAGATCGGAAACGCCCGCACCGGCACCACGCCTTCATGCGCCGTACCATCGGCCGTCGTCAGCACGAGCTTGCCAAAGCTGTTGCGGGTCAAAGTGAAATCTGGCGTTTGCATCGGGGGTTGCTCGAAAGAATGGTCACTGCGCACTGATTGGCTCCACGGCTTCTGCACGCGGCGCGGCGTCGCCGGCCTCTTCACCGGCTTCCGCATCGACATTGCGGGCCTGCGCCTGGTAGAGCTTGTAGTAAGCCCCTTCGCGCGCCAGCAGTTCGTCGTGACTGCCCACTTCCACTATCTGGCCGCGATCCATCACCACCAGCCGATCCGCCTTGCGTAGCGTCGACAGGCGGTGCGCGATCGCGATCGTGGTGCGTCCTTGCACGAGATTGTCGAGCGCCTTCTGGATTTCCTTCTCAGTGGTCGTGTCCACCGACGACGTAGCCTCGTCCATGATCAGGATGCGTGGATCGATCAGCAGCGCGCGCGCAATGGAAATGCGTTGGCGTTCGCCGCCGGACAGCGCCTGGCCGCGTTCGCCCACCAGCGAATCGTAGCCATGCGGCAGGCGCAGGATGAATTCGTGCGCATGCGCGGCGCGCGCCGCGGCGATGATTTCCTCGCGCGTGGCATCGGGCTTGCCGTAAGCAATATTGTCGGCAATCGTGCCGAAGAAAAGGAACGGCTCCTGCAGCACCAACCCGATATTGCGGCGGAATTCCGATACCGGCAGCGAGCGGATGTCGACGCCGTCGACGCGGATCGCGCCTTCGGAAACATCGTAGAAACGGCAAATCAGGTTCACCAGCGTGCTCTTGCCCGATCCGCTATGCCCGACCAGGCCGATCATCTCGCCGGGTCGGATGGTCAGGTTCAGGCCACGGATCACGGCGCGATTGCCGTAGCGGAAGCCCAGGTCGCGCAGTTCGATCGCGCCCTGCACATTGGCAAGATGCACGGGCTTCTGCGGCTCGGGCACGCTGGACACGTGGTCGAGAATATCGAAGATCCGCTTGGCGCCCGCCGCGGCCTTCTGCGTCACCGATACGATGCGGCTCATCGAATCGAGCCGGGTATAGAACCGGCTGATATACGTGAGGAAGGCGACCAGCACGCCCACGGTGATTGCGTCGTGGCTGACCTGCCAAATGCCGAAGATCCACACCACCAGCAGGCCCACTTCGGTCAGCAGCGTCACGGTCGGCGTGAACAGCGACCACACGGCGTTCACGCGATCGTTGATCGCCAGATTGTGCTTGTTGGCTTCACGAAAACGCGACACCTCCCGCTTTTCCTGCGCGAATGCCTTAACCACGCGGATGCCCGGAATCGTATCGGCCAGCACATTGGTGATTTCGGACCAGATCCGGTCGATCTTCTCGAAACCGTGACGCAGGCGATCGCGCACCAGATGAATCATCCACGCGATGAACGGCAGCGGCACCAGTGTGACCAGCGCCAGCCACGGGTTGATCGACACCAGGATCACCGCGGTCATCGCGATCATCAGCACGTCGGTGGCAAAGTCGAGCAAATGCAACGACAGGAACACGCTAATGCGATCGCTTTCCGATCCGATACGCGCCATCAGGTCGCCGGTACGCTTGCCGCCGAAGTATTCGAGCGAAAGCTTGAGCAGGTGTTCGTAAGTTGTTGTGCGCAGATCCGCGCTGATGCGCTCCGACACGCGCGCCAGCAGATAGGTGCGCGCCCAGCCCAGGCTCCACGCCACCAGCGCCGCGCCGAGCAGCCCCGCCAGGTAGAGCTTGACCAGGTCGCGGTCGATCGGCACGCCGTTCTGGTACGGAATCAGCACCTTGTCCATCAGCGGCATGGTCAGGTACGGCGGCACCAGCGTGGCGGCAGTCCCGAGCAGCAGCAGCACAAAACCGCCCAGCAGTTCCCAGCGATAGGGTCGCGCAAAGCGCCACAGGCGCAACAGCGCCCAGGTGGAAGGCGGCGTTTCCAGCTCGCGGCTGCATTGCGGGCATTGCTCTTCGCCGGGCGGAATCGGCGCTTTGCAGGTCGGGCAGACGTCGGCCTCGACGCTGGCGGCGCGGCCGGTGGCCAGCGTGTCGCGACGAGCGTCGAACTGGTCGGCCAGGCGCAATGCGTCGGGATTGTAACCAAGCGTGTAGCGCCAGGTGGCCAGACGGACCTGTCCGTCGGCAAGTTCCAGCGTGCCGACGCCTGCGTGGTCGCCATGCGACAGGCTGAGGCCGGCGGCGATGTCCCAGCTGCGGAGGTCTTTTTCACCCGGGGCGCGCGAGATCAGACGACGATCCGTCACAACCAGCCACCCTTGGGTAAAATGCAGTCTCGAGTCCAGGTCCAGCGTCAGCCCGGCCAGGACGGATTCCCCGGGCAACAGGGTCGTGCCGAGTTCGGCTGCCCAGGGACCTTGCGGGCCGGGGTGGGTGGAAGCAGACGGGGAGGACTGGGTCATTGTTGGCGCAAGAAGCATTAAAAGCGCGTCCGCAGGCCCAAAAATGGATCAAATACGGACATAACTTGAAACAATTTAAGCGGGGCGCCGGCTGGCGGCCCGCAATTTTGCCCGCAAGTATACATAACGCAAACAAACGGGCGCCCGGTGCACGCACAACGCTCGGTGGTCGGTTCAGGGTAGCTGAGGGGTCAACCCCGCGACTGCTGCAACGTTACTGAAAGGTTAGGCTTCCATTTCCCGGGCATTCGCCCACTGCCTCAAGCTAAATCAATGAAAAAGAAGGACATTGAGATTTTCGATGTCATGTCGCTGCGCGGCCCGAATATGTGGACATATCGGCCGGTGCTGGAGGCATGGGTCGACATCGGCGAACTGGAGGATTTCCCCTCCAACAAGATTCCGGGGTTTTACGAGCGCCTGTCGACATGGCTGCCGACGCTGATCGAACACCGCTGTAGCCCCGGCGTGCGCGGCGGCTTCCTGATGCGACTGAAGGAAGGTACATGGCCGGGCCACATCCTTGAGCACGTCACGCTGGAGTTGCAGAACCTGGCCGGCATGCCCGGAGGATTCGGCAAGGCGCGCGAGACGCCGGTACGCGGCGTCTACAAGGTCATCGTGCGCGCATGGCATGAAGAAGTGACGCGTGCGGCGCTGTTCACGGCGCGCGACCTGGTCATGGCCGCGATCGAGGATCGTCCCTTCGACGTCCCCGCCGCGGTGGACAACCTGCGCCGGCTGGTCGACGAACATTGCCTGGGCCCAAGCACGGCTTGCATCGTCGACGCCGCCGACGATCGCGATATCCCGTCGATCCGACTGTCCGACGGCAATCTGGTGCAGCTTGGTTACGGTGTGCGCCAGCGCCGCATCTGGACGGCCGAGACCGACCGCACCAGCGCCATCGCCGAATCGATTTCGCGCGACAAGGACCTGACCAAGAGCCTGCTCGAATCGTGCGGCGTGCCGGTGCCGGAAGGCCGCATGGTCGACAGCCCCGCCGACGCCTGGGATGCCGCCGAGAGCATCGGCGTGCCCGTGGTGGTCAAGCCCTACGACGGCAATCACGGCCGCGGCGTCTTCACCAACCTGATGACGCGCGAGGAAGTCGAAACCGCCTACGGCGTGGCCATCGAGGAAGGCAACGGCGTGATCGTCGAACGTTTCATTCCCGGCAACGAGCACCGCCTGCTGATCGTCGGCGGCCGCATGGTGGCCTGCGCGATGGGCGAAACGGCGTCGGTGGTGGGCGACGGCAAGCACACCATCGACGAGCTGATCGAATCGCAGATCAATTCCGATCCGCGTCGCGGCAGCACCGAGGATCATCCGCTGAACCGCGTGCGCCTGGATTCGGCCGCCCGCCTGGAGCTGAAGCGCCAGGGCTATGCCGACGGCAGCGCCGTGCCGGCAGAGGGCCGCACCGTGCTGATCCAGCGCAACGGCAATGTTGCATTCGACGTCACCGATCGGGTACACCCCAGCGTGGCCGCGCACGCCGCGCTGGCGGCCCGCGTGGTCGGCCTGGACATCGCCGGCGTCGACCTGGTGGCCGAAGACATCTCGCGCCCGCTGGCCGAGCAACGCGGCGCCGTGGTTGAAGTCAATGCGGGTCCCGGCCTGCTGATGCACATCAAGCCGGCCGCCGGCGAGCCGCGCCCCGTGGGCCGCGCCATCGTCGATCACCTGTTTGCAAACCGCAACGGCGTGGAGGACGACGGCCGCATTCCCGTGGTCGGCATCACGGGCACCAACGGCAAGACCGTGGTCGCCAAGCTGGTGGCGCGCCTGCTGCAGCTTTCCGGCAAGCATACGGGGCTGGCGTGCAGCGACGGCCTGTTCCTCGACCGCCGTCAGGTGGAACCGGGCGGCCGCGGCGAAAAGGCCAGTTGGGAAGCCGGCCATCGCATCCTGATGAACCGCGCCGTGGAAGCGGCCGTGTTCGAGAACGACAGCGGCATGATCCTGTCGCAAGGCCTGCCCTACGACCGCTGCCAGGTGGGCGTGGTGACCAACTTCGGCCAGCCCGATCATCTCGGCGACTACTACGTCGAGGATGAAGACCGCATGTACAACGTGCTGCGCACCCAGGTCGACGTGGTGCTGAAGACCGGCACGGCCGTGCTCAATGCCGCCGATGCGCGTCTGGTCGAAATGGCCGAACTGTGCGACGGCGACGTGATCTTCTTCAGCCTGTCCGCCGACCTGCCGGCCATCGCCGCGCATCGCGCCGCAGGCAAGCGCGCCGTGTTCGTGCGCGACGGCAAGGTCGTGCTGGCCACCGGGGCAAGCGAAACCGCGCTGACCGACGTCTCGGCGATTCCGCTCACATACGCGGGCCGCGTTGCGTTCCAGATCGAAAACGTGCTGGCCGCCGTGGCGACCGGCTGGGCGCTGGGCATCTCCAATGACCTGATCCGCGCCGGCATCGTCACGTTCGACGTGGGACAGGTGGACGTGCCGGGCCGCTTCACGCTGTTCGAGCGCCAGGGTGCCACGGTGATCGTCGACGACGCGCATAACGCGCCGGCGCTGGAGGCCCTGGCCGCCGCGCTGGACCGGTTCCCGTCCGAGCGCCGCATGCTGGTGTTCGGCGCAGGCGTGCAACGCCGTGACGAAGACCTGATCCAGCAAGGCAAGATCATCGGCAAGTCGTTCGACCGCGTGTTCCTGTGCGAAGACCACAGCGTGCGCCGCGACCTGCCCGACGCCGAGGCGCGCGCGCTGCTCAAGAAGGGGCTGTACGAAGGCCGCCGCGTCACCAAGATCATCGACGAAGGCGCGCGCCGCGCTGCGGTCGAGGCGGCGCTGTCGCAACTGGTGGCCGGCGATCTCCTGGTGCTGCAATGCGACGAAGGGTCGCCCGAGGGCACCGTCGAGCAAGTGCACCAGTGGATGGGACGCAGCGGGCGCCGGGCGTAAGTCCGCACCCGCCAGCGCGAAGAACAACGGAAAACAGATTCTATGGAAGTCTCCCGTATCCGGGCCCTGCGCGGCCCGAATCTCTGGTGCCGGCACACCGCCATCGAAGCCATCGTGGCGTGCTCGGACCAATCCCATCTGCTGGCCGAGCTGCCGGGCTTCGAGGATCGCCTGCGCGCGCGCTTCGCGGCCATCGGCCCGATGCGCCCCGACGACGAAGCCGGTTCGCCGTCGATGGCGCACGCCTTGGAAGCCGCCGCGCTGGGCCTGCAGGCCGCGGCCGGCTGCCCGGTCACCTTCAGCAATACCTCCCCGACGCTGGAGCCCGGCACCTATCAGGTGGTGGTGCAGTACAGCGAAGAGGAAGTCGGCCGCCTGGCCTTCGAGCTGGCGGAAAAGCTGTGCCTCGCCGCGCGCGACGACCAGCCGTTCGATCTCGACGACGCGCTGCATCGGCTGCGCGAACTCGATGAAGATGTGCGCCTGGGCCCGAGCACGGGGTCGATCGTCTACGCCGCCGTGGCGCGCGGCATTCCGTATCGCCGCCTGACGCAGGGCTCGATGGTGCAATTCGGCTGGGGCAGCAAGCAACGCCGCATCCAGGCCGCCGAAACCGATATGACCAGCGCGGTGGCCGAATCGATCGCGCAGGACAAGGACTTGACCAAGACGCTGCTGCACGCGGCCGGCGTGCCGGTGCCGATGGGCCGCTCCGTCAGCAGCGCGGAACAGGCATGGGCCGCCGCGCAGGAAATCAACGGTCCGGTGGTGGTCAAGCCGCGCGACGGCAACCAGGGCAAGGGCGTGGCCGTGCGCATCCGCACGCGCGAAGAGGTGATGACGGCGTATGAAGTGGCCGCCGACATTTCTTCCGACGTGATCGTCGAGCGCTACATTCCCGGTCACGATTTCCGCCTGCTGGTGGTTGGCAAGCATCTGGTGGCCGCCGCCCGTCGCGATCCGCCGCAGGTGATCGGCGACGGCACGCATACAGTGCGCCAACTGGTCGACGAAGTGAACCGCGATCCGCGTCGCGGCGAAGGCCATGCCACGTCGCTCACCAAGATCCGCTTCGACGACATCGCCCTGGCCACGCTGGCCAAGCAAGGGCTGACCGCGGATGCCGTGCCGGCCAAGGGCACGCGCGTGGTGTTGCGCAACAACGCCAACCTGTCCACCGGGGGCAGCGCCACCGATGTCACCGACGATGTGCATCCCGATATCGCTGCGCGCGCAGTGGCCGCCGCGCAAATGGTCGGGCTCGACATCTGCGGCGTCGACGCGGTCTGCGAGACCATGCTCAAGCCGTTCGAGGAACAGGCTGGCGGCATCGTCGAGGTAAACGCTGCGCCCGGACTGCGCATGCACTTGCAGCCGTCTTACGGCAAGGGCCGCGCCGTGGGCGAGGCGATCATCTCGACGATGTTCTCGGATGGCGACGATGGCCGCATTCCTGTGGTCGCGGTGTCGGGCACCAACGGCAAGACCACGACGGTGCGCCTGATCACCCATATCCTCGCCTCCAGCGGCCTGCGCATGGGCATGACTGGCACCGATGGCGTGTACATCCAGGGCCAGCGCATCGATACCGGCGACTGCAGCGGTCCGCGCAGCGCGCGCAACGTGCTGCTGCATCCCGATGTCGATGCCGCCGTGTTCGAAACCGCGCGCGGCGGCCTGCTGCGCGAAGGCCTGGCGTTCGATCGCTGCGACGTGGCGGTGGTCACCAATGTCGGCGAAGGCGACCATCTGGGCCTGTCGTACATCAGTACTGTCGAGGATCTGGCCGTGCTCAAGAGCGTGATCGTGCAGAACGTGGCGCCGCACGGCATGGCCGTGCTCAACGCCGCCGATCCGATGGTGGCGCGCATGGCCGACGCCTGCCCGGGATCGGTCACGTTCTTCGCCCAGGACGCCGGACTGCCGACCATGGCGCTGCATCGCGCGCAGGGCAAGCGCGTGGTGTTTGTCGACGGCGCCGACATCGTCGCCACCGAAGGCGACACCAGCGTGCGCTTCGCAGTGGCCGACATCCCGCTCACGCGCAATGGCTCGATCGGCTTCCAGGTAGAGAACGCGATGTCGTCGATCGCGGCCGCATGGGCGCTCGGCATCGACTGGAACGTGATCCGGCGCGCGCTGGCGACGTTCGTCAACGACCCGGCCAACGCACCGGGCCGCTTCAACGTCTTCGACTACAACGGTGCCACGCTGATTGCCGACTACGGTCACAATCCCGACGCCATCCAGGCGCTGTGCAATGCCGTGCAGACCATGCCGTCGAACAAGCGCGTGGTCGTGATCAGCGGTGCGGGCGACCGTCGCGACGAGGACATCCGCAAGCAGACGCAGATCCTGGGCGGCGTGTTCGACGAGGTGGTGCTGTATCAGGACCAGTGCCAGCGCGGCCGTGAAGACGGCGAAGTCCTCGCGCTGCTGCGCGAAGGTCTGGTCGGCGCGCAACGCACGCAGTACACCGAAGAAGTGCGCGGCGAATTCCTGGCCATCGACACGGCGCTGGCGCGCCTGCAGCCGGGCGACCTGTGCCTGATCCTGATCGACCAGGTGGAAGAAGCGCTCGATCACATCGCACGGCGCGTAGCCGGCTAAGCATCACGCCTTGTCGGGCCCCTTTGCTGCACACCGGTAAAGGGGCCCGCACAGCACGCCTGTCCGCCTCGCCCCGGCGGCCCGCCCGGCTTCCCCCTTCCCCCTTCCCCGCTTGCCGTCCACCGCGATTCGGTGCGACAGTACCCCCTCGACGCTCCCATCCCCATTCCGACGGCGCCTGCCTTGTCCGTCGACGAGGAGAATGCGCATGACCGCCCCGCAGACCGTAGTCGTCACCTATATCGCCGCCACGGCAGACCAGGTGTGGCAAGCGCTGACCGATCCGGCGCTGAGTGTGAAGTATTTCTTCGGGCGACGTGTCGAGTCCGACTGGCAGGTGGGCAGCCCTTTCGTGCTGCGCATGGAAGACGGCAAGATCGATTCGCAGGGCGTGGTGCTGCTGGCCGAGCCGCCGTACCGGTTGTCGGTGACATGGCGCGTGGAGTGGCTCGAAGCGTTTCGGCAACTGCCCGAAGTCGTCGTCACCTGGCAGATCGATGCGCTGGGCGACAAGGCCGTGCGCGTGACGGTCAGCGAGGTTCACCAGGAGCCGGTGGACGAGCAGATCCTGCAGGGCGGACGCAACGGCTGGCCATTGATCCTGGCCGGACTGAAGACGCTGATCGAAACCGGCCGGCCGCTCGATGTCGAAACGCCCAAGCCGCCGCCGGCGCCCACGGCCGGCGCATTGTGATCAGTGACGGCCCGGTAGCGCGAGCCGGCGTTCCAGCACATGCTGCAGCGCGGACAGGGCCGTGCTGAGAATCCAGTAGATCGCGGCGGCGGCCAGATACAGCGGCAGCGGCTGATATGTGGCCGCGATGATTTCCTGGGACGTCCGCAGCAATTCCGTGACGGTGATGACAGACACCAGCGAGGTGTCCTTGATCAGGCTGATCAGGCTGTTCGACAGGCTCGGCACGGCAAGCCGCAATGCCTGCGGCCCCACCACATAGCGCAATGTCTGCAAAGGCGCCATGCCAAGGCTGTAGGCGGCCAGCCACTGTCCGCGCGGCACGCCCAGGATCGCCCCGCGCATGCTTTCCGAAAGATACGCGCCGACGTTCAGGCTCAACGTCAGCACGCCGGCCGGTGTGGGCTCCAGCGCGATGCCGATGCCCGGCAAGCCATAGTAGACGACGAAGATCTGCACCAGCAGCGGCGTGCCGCGCATGATGCTGACGTAGACACGTGCGATCGCTTTGAGAATCGGCTGATGGCCAATGCCCATCAATGCCACCACAATGCCGATCAGCAGGCCGAACACCATCGACAGCACGGCGAACTTCAGCGTGAGCAGCGTGCCCTGCAGCAGGACAGGCAGTGAATCAATGACAAGCTGGAGCGCGGACATGGCAGGGCGGGAATCGATCGGAGGCCGAAATGCCGCGATCATACGTGATCGCGGCACAGGACGGCGCAGGCAGGCGGATCGGGGGATTCCCGCCGCCTGTCATGGCCTGCATGAAGGCCTCGGCCGGGCGCGGCGGCCCGTGCCGAGGTCGCCGCGCGCGCACTCGGCCTTCGCGCGTGCCGGCAAGCGGTTACTTCACGGGCTTGGTCACATCCGATCCAAACCACTTGTTCGACAGCTTGGCCAGCGTGCCGTCCTTGCGCAGGTCGTCGAGCGCCTTGTCGATCGCGGCAGCGAACTTAGGATTGTCCTTACGGAACGGAATCGCAACCTCGCTGGTGGCGCCGGGCAGCACCGCGCCAGGGCGCAGCGGCAGATTGGCCTGCTTGATCAGGTAATTGGCCATCAGGCGGTCGTTCAGCGCGGCGTCCACGCGCTGGGCGGCCAGGTCGCGCAGATATTCGGGCGCGCCGGGATAAGTCTTCACCTCGATGCCGGGCACCGACTTGGCCAGGTCGTTGTAGTTGCTGCCCAGGCTCACGCCGAGCTTGTGCCCCTTCAGCGATTCCAGCGTGGTGAACTCGCGCTTGTCATCCTTGCGCTGAATAAGCTGTGCCGCCGAATAGACGTAAGGTGTCGAGAAATCGAGCACCTGTTTGCGCTGCGGCGTCACCGAAACCTGATTGACGATGATGTCGAATTTGCCCGCTTGCAAGCCCGCGATAATCGCACTCCATTCCGTGGTCACAAACTCGGGTTTCACGCCGAGTTTGCCGGCCACGGCGCGCGCCACGTCGACATCGAATCCATCGAGTTCATTATTTGCAGCGCGATATCCGAACGGCGGATAGGTTCCTTCCAGGCCCACCTTGAGTACGCCTGCCTGCTTCACGGTATCCAGCAGATCCGCGGCCTGGGCGGCGGTCGCCGAAAGACCGGCAGCGCTGGCGACCAGCGCAGTGGCCAGCAGTGATTTGAACCAACCCGATCGAATCGTTCGCATATGTTCTCCATTGGAATGCGTTGGCGTTGCCGGGCGTCTTTTACGAGGGCATCCGGCGGCTCTATGAGCCTATAACGGGCTCAACGGTATCGCAAACACTATCAATGAAGAAATAACGATTCATTATGGCTATATAACCAGCCGTCGCGGCTAGCCACTGAATACGGAAAAACAGAGCGCAAGTCGCGCCTTTCGCCCATGCACACACGTATCGAATGCAAAGCGCCAGCCCGCTCTACCCCCCTCGTCTACAAAGAAAAACGAGGGGGAACATCCAGCGCCGCTCAATGAAAATGAATCTGAACGAGCCTTACTGGAACGCCTTGTCGTTAGGCTCGGCGAACAGTTGTTTCATCTCCGGCGACAGCGCGTAGTTCATATTGATATTGCGCGGCGGAATCGGCTGCAGGAACCACTTCGTATATAGCTTCTCGGCTTGGCCGCTCTTCTGGATATCGGCCACCACGCCATCGACAAGCTTCTTGAACGAGGCGTCGTCCTTGCGGAACATGCAGGCATAGTTTTCGGTCTGCAGCGGCGTGCCGACCACCGCCCAGTCGGCGGCGTTCTTGGCCTTGGTGCGTTCGCCGTAGAGCAGCGGCTCGTCCATCACGAATGCCACCGCGCGGCCCGACTCCAGGATCAGGAATGCCTGGCCATGGTCTTTCGCGCTGGTCAGGTTCATGTTCATGCCTTCGCCATTCATCTTCACCAGCAGGCGCTCGCCAGTGGTGCCGGCCGTGGTCACCACGTTCTTGCCCTTCAACTGCGGAAAGTCCGTCACGCCCGAATCCTTCTTCGTCAGCATGCGGATGCCGTAGATGAACAGGCTGTTCGAAAACGCCACCTGTTTCTGGCGTTCGGTGTTGTTGGTGGTGCTGCCGCACTCGATATCGATCGTGCCGTTCTGCATCAGCGGAATGCGGTTCTGCGAGGTGATCGGCGTGAGCTTGACCTGCAGGTTCGGCATGTTCAGCGTCGACTTGACCTTGTCGACGATCGCCAGCAGGTAGTCATGCGAATAGCCCATGACATTGTTGCCATCGGAATACGAAAACGGAATCGACGACTCGCGATACCCGAGCGACATCACCCCGCTGTCCTTGATCTTCTTGAGCGTGTCGCCATCGGCGGCGTGGGCGCCGGCGGCAGCGCCGGCCAGCAAGGCGGCGGCTGCGAGGCGGTGGATGGAATTCGGACGGACAGACAGTGACTTCATGATTCGCTCCTTGGAGGGGGCTTGGTTTTTAATGGCAAGACCTGAGGCAATCTCGCTACCCAACGTTCACTTCGATACCGCGTACTGCTGCGTACTGATGACTGACGACTGCTACCTGCTTCCAGTACAACCCGTTTGGCGTCGCCCTGCACTAGGCCGACGCTGCACTGAAATCTTCCGCGTCCAGCGCTGGCTTGCGCCCGGCCAGACGGTCGGCCAGCAGCCCCGCGCTGCCCATGGCCAACGTAAAACCGAGCGCCCCGTGACCGAGGTTGAGCCACAGCCCCGGCACGCGCGATTCGCCGATCATCGGCAGTCCGGTCGGGGTGGCCGGCCGCAGTCCGGCCCATGGCTGCAGCGCATCGAGGTCGTCCCCGTTCGTCACGTTGCCGAAGACCGCGCGCGTCTGCGTGACCAGGGTCTGCGCGCGCTGCCGGTCGACCACTGCGCCGCCGCGCACGATATCGGCCATGCCCGCCACGCGCAGAGTATTGCCGATCCGTGCATAAACGATCTTGTTGGCAAAATCCGTCACGCTGATATGCGGCGCGGTCGCGCCGTCGACAATCGGCACGGTGATGCTGTATCCCTTCAGCGGCCACAACATCGGCCGGACCCCCGTCGGGCGCAGCAACGGCACGCTGCCGATGCCGCCCGAAACGATCACCAGATCGGCGGCGATCTCGCCACGGTCGGTGCGCACGCCGGTCACTCGACCGCCACTGCGCACCAGTTCGGTCACCCGCGTGCCAAAGCGCAGCGACACGGCCCGGTTGCCTTGCAACAGATGGGCCAGCGACACGCAGAAGCGATGACAATCGCCCACTTCCTCGCTCGGCGTGTAGATCGCGCCGGCAATATCGTGTCGAATGGCCGCCAGCGCGGGCTCCAGCGCCACCGTCGCGTCGCGGTCGAGCGCCTGCTGCTCGCAGCCCAGGCTGGCCTGGTAGTCGAGCAACCGGCAGGCGGCCTCGTAGGCCGCAGCGTCGCGATGCACCACCAGCTTGCCGCGCCGGGCGAAATCGAATCCGCCGCCCTCTTCGCGCGCGTCGGGCCGATCGACGAAAGCCTGCATCAGATCTCGCGAGTAGAACGCCAGCCGCAGCAGCTTGCGCGTGGTGGCCTCGCTCGTCGATGCGTTGCACGCCCGCACAAATGCCATCAGCCAGCGCCATTGGGCGGGATCTGCCGACGGGCGGAAGCGCATTGGCGAATCGCGGTCCAGCAGCCAGCCCGGCACCTTCGACAACACGCCCGGACCGGCCAGCGGCGCCACGTAGCTGTAGCTGAGCTGCCCGCCGTTGGCGAAGCTGGTTTCCTCACCCGGTCCGTCGTGACGTTCCACCACGGTGACTTCATGACCATCATTGGCCAACCGCCACGCAGTGGTCATGCCGACCACGCCGGCACCCACGATCGCTACGCGCATCTGACTTGCCTTGTATTCCGAACCAACAATGGGCCAGAGCGTAGAGCAGTCCGTGCGGCTTGCCCAATGCCAATACGTGCCAGAATATGTCCTCAAGCTATAGGTGACCGCCACCCGGGTCTACCCGTAGTGCACAGCACCAATTTCCGCACCAAAGCGGCCATTTCGATGGCACCACAACGATGCGCCTGCGCCAGATCGAAGTCTTCCGCGCGGTGATGCTGACGGGCACCGTCAGCGAAGCCGCACGCCTGCTCCATGTATCCCAGCCGGTAGTGACGCGCGTACTGCAGCATGCGGAAGCGTCGCTGGGCTTCCGGCTGTTCGATCGGCAGCGCGGACGGCTGCAGCCCACGCCCGAAGCCCGCGCGCTCTATGGCGATGTCGAAAGGCTATATGGCGAGATAGAGCGTGTGCGGCGCGTATCCGAAAGCTTGCGCCACAAGGGCGCGGGCCGGCTGCGCGTGGCGGCCACACCAAGCCTGGCCAATCCGCTGCTGGTGCCGGCGGTGCGCCGTTTTTGCGCGCGCCATCCCGACACGCAGGTACAGGTGCTGACGCACCACACCAACGAGATCGTCGCCGCGCTGCTGGCCAACCAGATCGATGTCGGCTTTGCCTTCTCGCCGCCGCGCCACGAGGCTATTACCAGCGAACCGGTTGCCGCCGGCCGCATGCTGTTGGCGGTGCCACGCGCCCAGCCGCTGCCTTCGGGCGGCCGTCGCGGCACCGTGCCGATCCGCAAGGTCATGGAGCGGCCTTTCATTGGCTATGACGATGACAGCTCGCTTGGGCTGCTGGTGCGGCAGACGCTGGCGCGGCATGCGCTGGAGCCGCACTCGACGCTGGAAGTCCAGACGTATTCGCTCGCGCTGGCGCTGGTCGATGCGGGCCTCGGCCTGACGTTGCTCGACCAGTACACCGCGTTGAGCGCCAATCCCGCGCATGTCGCCCTGCACGATGTGCAACCGGAGTTGCCGTTCGAAATACAGATGCTGCGCGCCAGTCATCGCGGCGCATCGAGTCTGGTCGATGACATGCGCACGCAGTTTGCAGCCGCCGCGCAGACGCTGGCCGCCACGCTGCATGAACGGCTCGAAGCGCCCGTCGCGCAGTTCGACGCGACAGCACGCTGATCGCACTTCATCGACATTGACCAGACAATTGACAGCCCACGGCTGCGTGCACCATCATCGACACGCACCGATCAGCGCATGACCTACCCATGTTCGTCCTGACCCTTCTACTGCTGGTGCTGGCGAGTGCGTTCTTTTCGATCTCCGAGATCGCCCTGACCGCAGCCCGGCGCACCAAGCTACAAGTCCTCTCCGAACGCGGCGACCGCCGCGCCACCAAGGTATTGCTGCTCAAGGAAGAGCCCGGCAATTTCTTTACCGTGGTGCAAATCGGCGTGAACAGCGTGGCGATTCTGGCCGGTATCCTCGGCGAAAAACACGTTTCCGACCTGCTGTTCGATCTGCTGCTGCCCTGGCTGAGCCCCGGCACCGCACAGCGCGTGTCCAACATCGGATCGTTCCTGATCGTCACGCTGCTGTTCATCCAGTTCGCCGACCTGGTGCCCAAGCGCGTGGCGATGACATTCCCGGAAGCCTGCGCGATCCGGGTGATTGGTCCGATGCTGACGCTGCTGAAGGTATTCAAGCCAGTGGTCTGGGTGTTCAACGCTGCGGCCGATGCGATTCTGAAATTGCTCAAGATTCCGACCAAGCCAGTCGACCAGATCACGACCGAGGACATCGCCGCCATGGTCGACGCGGGCGCGGAAGCCGGCGTGCTACACAAGCACGAATTGCATTTAATCGAAAACGTGTTTGAGCTCGACTCGAAACCGATCACGGCCATCATGACGCAGCGCGACGACGTGGTGTTCCTCACGCTCGACGAGCCCGCCGACAGCGTGCGCCGCAAGCTGGTCAAGCAGCCGCACGCGCAGTACCCGGTGTGCGGAAAAGGCGTCGACGACGTGCTGGGCTACATCGATTCGAAGGACATCCTGCAACTGATGCTTGCCGACGATTCCGGCGTGGCGCTCGACAGTCTGTCCAAACACTACGACAAGAACGTGCTGGTGATACCGGACACGCTGACGCTGTCCGAATCGCTCACGCGATTTCGCGAGATGCACGAGAGCTTTGCCGTGGTGATGAACGAATACGGCCTCGTGGTGGGCGTCGTCACGCTGGACGATATCGTGGGCGCGCTGATGGGCGACATCCTGTATTCGGCCGAGGATGAGCAGATCGTCCGCCGCGATGCCACGTCATGGCTGGTAGACGGCCTTACGCCGCTGGTCGACCTAAAAAAGGCGCTCGATCTGGACAGCCTGCCCGGCGACGACTATGTCGACACCGCGGCCGGGCTCGTCATCTATGCGCTGAAGCGGATTCCAAAGAAGTCGGAATCGATCACGGTCGGCGGCTTCCGTTTCGAAGTGCTCGACATCGACCACCACAAGATCGATCAGTTGCTGGTGTCCCGCATCTCCGCCGCGGCGCCGCAAGGCTCCAGCACGCCCGGCAGCGAGGCGCCACGATCCTGACTATTGGCGGCATCCCGATGGGGCTCGGCATGGATGCGAGGAACGGCCTGTCGACGCACCGAATGCACCGAGCCCCGCACGTCCCTCTGAACGATGCCCCGAAAAACAAAACCGACGCGTGCTTGTCGCGGTTCGTCGGTCTGTGAATATCGATCGGTGAACGGTGATCCGTGAAGGTGCCGCAGAAAAACAAAACCGACGCGTGCTTTCGCAGGCGTCGGCTCTAGATTTACTACGCTGTTTTTGTCTGCTGGTGGTCGAATCAATCAGCAGCTTTTTGTTTGGCGGAGAGGGTGGGATTCGAACCCACGGTACCGTTGCCGGTACGCCTGATTTCGAGTCAGGTACATTCGACCACTCTGCCACCTCTCCGGTAACTTGGTCGTCGCGTTGGCGGCGAAACCAAGATTATAGGGACATTGCCATGCCGAGCGCAAGTCCCTGCGCAACAATTTTTATGCTTCCGGTTCCAGGCGCGTGGCGCCGCCCATGTACGGCTGCAGCGCCTTGGGCACGTTGAGCGATCCGTCGGCGTTCTGGTAGTTTTCCAGGATCGCCACCAGCGTGCGGCCCACCGCCAGTCCGGAGCCGTTCAGCGTGTGCACCAGTTCCGGCTTGCCTTGTCCGGCACGCGAGCGCGCCTGCATGCGACGCGCCTGAAAATCGCCCATGTTGGAGCACGAGCTGATTTCGCGGTAGGTGTTCTGCGCCGGAATCCACACTTCGATGTCGTAGGTCTTGGTGCTGCCAAAGCCCATGTCGCCGGTGCACAGCACCACTGTGCGGAACGGCAACTCGAGCTTTTTCAGGATGGCTTCGGCGTGGCCAGTCATCTGCTCCAGCGCGTCCATCGACTGATCGGCGGGCACCACCTGCACCATCTCGACCTTGTCGAACTGATGCTGGCGAATCATGCCGCGCGTGTCCTTGCCGTACGACCCCGCCTCCGAGCGGAAACACGGCGTATGCGCAACGAAGCGCAGCGGCAGCTTGTCGGCCGAGACGATCGCATCGCGGACGATATTGGTCAGCGGCACTTCGGCCGTCGGAATCAGGTAGAAATTCTCGATGGCGTCCTGGCCGTCCTCGCCGCCAACCTTGCGCGGCACCTTGAACAGATCGTCCTCGAATTTGGGCAACTGCCCCGTGCCGCGCATCGATGCCGCGTTCACGATGTACGGCACGTACATCTCGGTATAGCCGTGCTCCAGCGTGTGCGTGTCCACCATCAACTGGACCAGCGCGCGATGCATGCGCGCCACGCCTCCACGCAGGAAGGCAAAGCGCGAGCCGGTCACCTTCGAGGCGGTCTCGAAGTCGAGGCCGAGTTTTGCGCCGACGTCGACGTGATCCTTGACTTCGAAATCGAAGCTGCGCGGCGTACCGATGCGACGCACTTCGACGTTCTGGGTTTCGTCCTTGCCCACCGGCACGCTTTCGTGCGGCAGATTGGGAATCGACATCATCGCGTCAGCGATCTGGTCCTGGATTTCCGCCAGGCGCACGGCGGACGCCTTCAGCGTGTCGCCAATGCCAGCCACCTCGGCCATGGGCGCCGACGCGTCTTCGCCCTTGCCCTTGAGCATGCCGATCTGCTTGGACAGCGTGTTGCGGCGGGCCTGCAGGTCCTCGGTCTGCGTCTGCAGTTGCTTGCGTTCGGCCTCCAGGGCCTGGAACGTCGCCACGTCAAGTTGGAATCCGCGCGTGGCGAGGCGTTGAGCCACGGCGTCGATGTCTTTGCGGAGCAGCTGGATGTCGAGCATGTTGCAATCGGTGTGCATTACCGGCGACATGCCGGCGAACGCGACATTTTACTGCACCGGCATCACCGCACGGTGCCGAATCTGCCCCGATTTCGGCGGCTTTTCCGCCGATCGGGCCGATTTGTCTCAGCTGTGGTCGCCCTTGGGGCCCTTGTCGGACTTTGCCGCCGGCTTGTCGCGCTCGTTGTGCGCACGATGCCACGCGTCGTCGAGATCGCGCAGATACCTGAGCTTGTCGCCGATCTTGCCCTCCAGGCCCCGCGGCGTGGGCTGGTACCAGTCCTGCCGTCGCAAATCATCGGGCAGATAGTGTTCGCCAGCGGCATAGGCCTCGGGTTCATCGTGCGCATAGCGATACGCATGTCCGTAGCCCAGTTCCTTCATCAGCCGGGTGGGCGCATTGCGCAAATGCACTGGGACGGCACGCGACTTGTCCTTCGCGACGAAAGCGCGCGCAGCGTTGTACGCGTTGTAGCCGGCGTTGGACTTCGGCGCCACCGCGAGATAGATCAGCGCCTGCGCCAGCGCCAGTTCGCCTTCGGGCGAGCCCAGGCGCTCGTACGTTTCCGCGGCGTCCAGCGTGATACGTGCGGCGCGGGGATCGGCCAGGCCGATATCTTCCCAGGCCATCCGCACGATGCGGCGCGCCAGATAGCGCGGATCTGCGCCGCCGTCGAGCATGCGGCAGAACCAGTAGAGCGCGCCATCGGGATCGGATCCGCGCACCGACTTGTGCAACGCGCTGATCTGGTCGTAGAACGCATCGCCGCCCTTGTCGAAACGGCGCAGGTTTTCCGACAACGCGCTGCCGAGTAACGCGGTATCGATTGCCTGCACCCCGGCATTGCGCGCGGCGCGCACCACGATCTCAATGTTGTTCAGCAGCTTGCGACCGTCGCCGTCGGCCGAACCAACGATCAGGCCCATCGCCTCGTCGTCCCACGTCACGCCGCCAAGTTCCTGACTGGCGCGCAGCACGAGCTGTTTCAGTTCGCTGTCGTCCAGGCTCTTGAGCACGTAGACCGCCGCGCGTGACAGCAATGCACCGTTGACTTCGAACGAGGGGTTTTCGGTGGTCGCGCCAATGAAGACGAACAGGCCGCTTTCGACGTGCGGCAGGAAGGCATCCTGCTGACTCTTGTTGAAGCGATGCACCTCGTCCACGAACACCAGCGTGCGGCGGCCATGGGCGCGGAATTGCTCGGCGCGCTCGACGGCTTCGCGGATATCCTTGACGCCCGACAGCACTGCGGACAGCGCAATGAATTCCGCGCCGAAGGCATCGGCCATCAGGCGCGCCAGCGTGGTCTTTCCCACGCCTGGCGGGCCCCACAGAATCATTGAATGCGGCTCGCCCGACTCGAACGCCACGCGCAGCGGTTTGCCGGCGCCCAGCAAGTGCTGCTGGCCAATCACCTCGTCAATATTGCGCGGGCGCAGGCGTTCCGCGAGCGGCTGCCGGGAACGGTCAGGGGAGTCGGAGAACAGCGAATCCGCCACGATGCAAAAACCTTTCGATTGACACGGCCGCCAGCGTGGCGGCGCAACGCCACAGTGTAGACGATCCTGCCCGGGCGAATTTTTGTGGCGCGCCCTAAAGTCCGATCCGGCGATGCCGATAACACCCAATGGCCAGCGCCCCAAGCGGCGCGGCAAGCTGGGCGCCGGCATGGGACCGGCGACTATCGCGGGGCAATATTTTCGATACTCGGGGATTTGTATGCTGCGTTACCGCATGCTGATGTTCAAGGTGAACCGGCTGGCGAACAAGAACAAGCTCAACGGCGTGGAAGAGATTTCGCTGGCGGGCCAGTTCACCGAGCTGATCGCATCGCAGGAAGACGCCGACCGCGTCATTACCGACCTGTTCGACCATGAAAACGCCCATGTGCGGCGCGTCGGGCTGTCCGCGATTCGCCGCACGCGCCGCTTTGGTGGGCGCCTGCTACTGCCGGCGCTGCTACGACGCATGATCGATGCCGAAGGCTGGATTCGTCACGACGCCGTGTGGATCCTGCAGGAAGCGTCCCTCGATGGCGCCGAACTGCGCGCCGCGCTGCGGCGCGTGGCTGGCAATGTCCGCCTGCCCCAGGACGCTGTGCGCGCCAAGCAGAATCCCGCCGACGGTTATCTGCATGCCGCAGTGCGGGCGCGCCAGTATCTCGACGTGCTGATCGCGAAGTCGGCGGCCGCTCACAATGCGGCGCTGGCCGCGGGCGGCGGTTTGCCCGGCGCGACGGATGGCAAGCCGTATGCCAAGGATTCGGTCGGACATATCGGTGCGGTGCATCGCCAGTTGCAGCGCAAAATCGCCGGGCGCAAGCTCAAGAGCAGCACGAAGCTCACCTTCCGCAAGGTAGAGTCGCGCTACGCTGAAAACGACAACCGCCGCTTCCTGCTCTGATCGCGGCAACTATTGGCAGCTGCGCTGGCCATTCCGGCAATTGCCAATGCAGTTGCCAGTCCGCCGGCGCGCAAAATGCTGCGCCGCCTCAATGAGCAATTTCTGACCGGATCTGAATTCTTTCGAAACAGGAAATCAGCAGACAGCGTGCGCTTACCATGGCGAAACAGTCGGCACCGCGCCGGCACGTTACAAGGATATCCGCCATGGCCATCACGACCCGCATGCGCAAGAAGAAGCAATACAAGAAAGCCGTGCTGAAGCTGCGCGCAGCGATCAAGCGTGGCGATGACGAAGCCATCCGCATCCGGCGCGAAAAACTACAGGCCCTGCCCAAGCCGCGCCAACGCTACGCACGCGAGTCGATGGCCTAGCCCTTGGCGCGGTCGACGAGCGCCTTCACGGCGTCGGCCGGTAATGGGCCATGGCAGCTGCGCTCGCCGCCTGACTGCCCCACGATCAGCCAGACTTTGTCCGATGTGCCGGTGGGATGAAAAACCCATGCGGGCCCGCGCGCGCTATTGCTGGCCGGCAGGTCTTCGAGCACGCCGTTGTGCGGCGATTGCAGCAAGGTCGCGCAGTCATTCTGGGCGATGCGCGTTGCCTTGAGGAAATCGGTATTGCCCAGCACTTCAGGCAACGCCGTATCGGACCCGCGCAGGAACGCGTCAACATCGAAATGGCTGGCCTGGCTGTGCGCGCATGCCGAAAGCGCCAGCGCCACGGCCAGCGCGCCGGAGGGCAGTGCCAGACGGCGCAGCGCTGCGTTATCGAAGCGGACAGGGACGTGTTTCATGTCGAATCCTTGGGCGTCTTATTGCTTCACCACGTCGGCGCCCTTCGGCACCGCGAAGCGGAATGCGTCCGCCGGCAGCGAGGGGTTCTTCTGGATGCCCGAAAAGGTCAGCATCGTGGTGTTGCCAAACGCGTCGCGTAATTCCATGGCTTCGAGATTGCCGCCCTTGAAGCCGATGCCGATCCGTTCGAATTGCGTGTCCTTGGCCTTGGGCGTCAATTCAAGCCACTCTACGCCATCACGCGCAGCACCGTTCTTCACGTCGAAGTTGCGGCTGAGGTCATTGCTGCCGAACAGGATGGCGGCGGGGCTCGACCCCAACGCGCCGTCGAGCTTGCGCTCGGTAACCTGGTTCAGATCCTTGTCGTAGATATAGAGCGTCTGGCCGTCGGCCTGCAGCAGCTGGTCGTAAGGCTTGGTATAGCGCCACGTGAATTTGCCCGGGCGCGCGAACGAGAACGTGCCGCTGGACGTGCCAGCCACCTTGGCGTCGGCGCCCTGGCCCTTGATCTGCTTCTGCGTGAATTCACCGCGCGCCGATTTCACGCTGGTGACGAAGGTCTGCAATTGATCTGTGGCGGCGGCCTGGGCGGCCGGCACGGCGGCCAGCAACGCCAGCGCCGCGCACAGCGGCGCAAGAATGCGATGTCGCATGGAAATCAATTCCTTACTGAGTCGTCAACGACCGGTTAGAGAGCGTCACAGGGGCGCGAATTCCGCCCGAATCTGTGACGACGGTAACGGTATATTACCCGTCACATCCATATGCCGCGCAATGGGACGAATCTCAATCGTCGCCTACGGCGCTCCCGGCCGGCACCAGAATATCGCGGTTGCCGTTGCCAGACATGGCCGACACCAATCCGGCTTTTTCCATATCTTCGAGCAGTCGCGCCGCGCGGTTGTAGCCGATACGCAGATGGCGCTGCACCAGCGAGATCGACGCGCGGCGATTCTTGATGACCACTTCGACGGCCTGGTCGTATAGCGGATCGGACTCGGCACCGCCGCCACCGATCCCTGCGCCGCCGCCCAGGCTGTCGCCCGCGCCGTCGCCGTCCACCAGGCCACCTTCGAGAATGCCCTCGATATAGTTTGCTTCGCCGCTTTCCTTGAGCTTCTCGACCACGCGGTGCACTTCATCGTCCGATACGAACGCGCCGTGCACGCGTATTGGCAGACCGGTGCCCGGCGCCAGATAGAGCATGTCACCCATGCCCAGCAGCGCCTCGGCGCCCTGCTGGTCCAGGATCGTGCGCGAATCGATCTTGCTGCTGACCTGGAAGGCAATCCGGGTCGGCACGTTGGCTTTGATCAGGCCCGTGATCACGTCGACCGACGGCCGCTGCGTCGCCAACACCAGATGCAGGCCGGCGGCGCGCGCCTTCTGTGCGATCCGGGCGATCAGTTCCTCGACCTTCTTGCCGACGACCATCATCAGGTCGGCCAGTTCGTCGATGACGATCACGATCACCGGCAGTTTTTCCAGCGGCTCGGGCGCGTCGGGAGTCAGGCTGAACGGATTCGGGATCTTTTCTTCCCTGGCCGCCGCTTCGTCGATCTTCTTGTTGTAGCCGGTCAGATTACGCACGCCCAGCTTGCTCATGAGCTTGTAGCGGCGCTCCATTTCGCCGACGGCCCAGTTCAGTGCATTGCCGGCCTGGCGCATGTCGGTCACCACCGGGCACAACAGGTGCGGGATGCCCTCGTAGACGCTCATTTCGAGCATCTTCGGATCGATGAGGATCAGGCGCACCTGATCGGCCTTGGCCTTGTACAGCAGCGACAGGATCATGGCGTTGATGCCCACCGACTTGCCGGAGCCGGTGGTGCCGGCCACCATGCAGTGCGGCATCTTGGCCAGGTCGGCCACCATCGGCTTGCCGGCGATGTCCTTGCCGAGCGCCATGGTCAGGTTCGACGCGCTTTCGTTGTAGACCTGCGAGCCGAGGATTTCGCCGAGCCGCACGGTCTGGCGCTTCGGATTCGGCAGTTCCAGGCCCATGTAGTTCTTACCGGGAATCGTCTCGACCACGCGGATCGACACCAGCGACAGGCTGCGCGCCAGATCGCGCGCCAGATTCACCACCTGGCTGCCCTTGACGCCAGTAGCGGGCTCGATTTCGTAGCGCGTGATGACGGGGCCCGGATAGGCGGCCACCACCTTCACTTCCACGCCAAAGTCCTTGAGTTTCTTCTCGATCAGACGCGACGTGTATTCGAGGGTTTCGGCGCTGACGGTTTCCTGGTGCGCGGGCACGGGATCGAGCAGCGACAGCGGCGGCAGATCGGAATCCTGGATGTCGGCAAACAGCGGCTGCTGCTTTTCGCGTTCCACGCGCTCATGCTTGGGCACGGCCTGCGGACGCACGATCTGCACCGGCGCGGCCTCTTCCTGCCGTACGCGCTGCACTTCGACGGTCTCGGTACGCTCCACCTTGGCAGCGGCGCCGATGATGCGGTCCTGCTTTTTCTCGCGACGCGCCTTGAAGCCCGCGAACAGCATTTCGACCATGCCGCCGACCTGCTCGGCCACCGTGAGCCACGAGAAGTGGAAGAACAGGGACAAGCCGATCGCAAACATCAGCAGCAACAGCAACGTGGCACCCGAGAAACCAAGCGCCATCTGCAGCCAGCCGCCGAGCAGGTCGCCCAGCACACCGCCGGGCGCGCGCGGCAGCGCGGCGCGCAGCGGATACATGCGGATCGCCTCCAGGCCCATGCTCGACACCAACGTCAGCGCAAAGCCGATCCAGCTCACCGCGGCGCCATGGTGCTGCGCTTCAGGCACGCGCTCGGGCAGTTCGGCGGTCAGCACCCGCCAGCCGCGCCAGCAACGCCGCATCAGCAGCACGCTCCACCAATAGGCGGAAAAACCGAAGATGAAGAACAGCACGTCGGCCACCCAGGCGCCCACGCGGCCGCCCAGATTGTGGATATCGGCCACCTGGCTGGCGTGCGACCAACCGGGATCGGCCTTGGAATAGCTGGCCAGCACACACAGGAAGCCAAGCGTCACGGCGAGCAGCAGGAACCAGCGCACCTCGCCAAGCAGCTTGCCGATGCGCGAGGGAAGTGCCGACGGGTCGGTCCGGGTAGTCGTGGTAGCGCGAGCCATGCGTTAGTGTCTGTTCGATCGTGCGGAGTGGACGATGGCGGCCATTTTAACCTTGTGCGGGACTATCGCCCTCATTGGAATTTGCAACAGTCGGCAATCGCCGCGCCACTTATAATGGCGGTTTCGAGTGACACCGGCGCGACCGCCGCACCGGCTCACTTGTCGCCTACAGGAATGCATCATGTCTGCAAAACACGCAAAAGTGCTGATTCTCGGGTCCGGCCCGGCTGGTTATACCGCCGCCGTCTACGCGGCCCGCGCCAACCTGAATCCGGTGCTGATCACCGGTCTGGCCCAGGGCGGCCAGCTGATGACCACGACCGACGTGGAAAACTGGCCCGCTGACGCTAACGGCGTGCAGGGCCCGGACTTGATGCAGCGTTTCCTGGCGCACGCGGAGCGCTTCAATACCGAAATCATCTTCGATCACATCCACACCGCGAAACTGACCGAAAAACCGATCCGGCTGATCGGCGATTCGGGCGAGTACACCTGCGATGCGCTGATCATCGCCACCGGTGCGTCGGCCCAGTATCTCGGGCTGCCGTCGGAGGAAAGCTTCATGGGCCGCGGCGTGTCGGCCTGCGCCACCTGCGACGGTTTCTTCTACAAGAACCAGGAAGTGGCCGTGATTGGCGGTGGCAACACGGCCGTGGAAGAAGCGCTTTATCTGTCGCACATCGCCAGCAAGGTCACCGTGATCCATCGCCGCGACAAGTTCCGCGCCGAGCCGATCCTGGTCGACCGCCTGCTGCAGCGCGTGAAGGAAGGCCGCGTGGAACTGCGCTACGACCATACGCTCGATGAAGTGCTGGGCGACCAATCGGGCGTGACCGGCGTGCGCATCCGCAGCACCAAGGACGCCAACGCAACCGAGGACCTGAAGCTGGCCGGCGTGTTCGTGGCGATCGGCCACAAGCCCAACACCGACCTGTTCGAAGGCCAGCTGGAGATGAACAACGGCTATATCGTGACCAAGAGCGGCCTGTCGGGCGACGCCACGGCCACCAATATCCCCGGCGTGTTCGCTGCCGGCGATGTGCAGGATCACGTCTACCGCCAGGCCATCACCAGCGCCGGCACGGGCTGCATGGCGGCGCTGGACGCCCAGCGCTACGTCGAAGCGCTCAAGTAACCGCGCCGCTTCGGATTGCCTGATCGGGGACGCCCGCGCTGCCGCGGCCGTCCCCGATTCTCTATAATCAACGCCGAGCTTTTCCAGAGTCTTCCTATGTCGCACGGCGCAAAAACACCCCCCAGGCGATTCGGTCTCAACGATCTGGCCGCACTGCGAGACAACCTCAAGGCCGACGCCGAGCGTCGCGAGGCCGAGCGCCGCGCCCAGGCCGAAGCCGCGCAGCGCGCCCTTGAGGAAGCCAATGTCTTTCGCGCCAGTATCGGCAACGTCAGCGCCCTGCGCGACCGCAATCGCGTGCAGCATCCGCCCAAGGTGCCAGAGCCGATTCCGGTGCAGTCGCAGCGCAATGACAAGGCTGTGCTCGAAGCGTCGTTGTCCGATGAATTCGACGTCGAGAACCTGCTCGATATCGATGAGACGATGTCATTCCGGCGCCCGGGCATTGGCGAGGACATCATCAAGAAGCTGCGCCGCGGCGAATGGGTGCCGCAGGACAAGGTGGACCTGCACGGCCTGCGAAGCGACGAGGCGCGCGAGGCGCTGGCTAGTTTCCTGCGCCGTTCTGTGCGCAACGGCGTGCGCTGCGTGCGGGTGATTCACGGCAAGGGCATGGGATCGCCCGACAAGCTGCCGGTGCTCAAGGGTAAGGTGCGCAGCTGGCTGGTGCAGAAAGAGGAAGTGATTGCCTTCGTCCAGGCCCGCGAATCGCTGGGCGGCGCGGGCGCCCTGATGGTCCTGCTTCGCCAACCGCGTTCCTGATCGTTCGCCCCCCATGCACTTTCACTTGCCGTTCGATCTGCTGATGGGGCGGCTGCCGCTGATTCTCCACATCATGGAGATCACGGGCGTGCTGGCCTTTGCCGTGTCGGGCGTGGTGGATGCGCGCAAGCAGCGGCTCGACGCGGTGGGCACCTTCATCGTGGCGTTTGCCACGGCATTCGGCGGCGGCACCGTGCGCGACGTGCTGCTCGATCGCCGGCCGTTCTACTGGGTCGATCACGAATACTACGTGCTGCTGATCTTTGCGATGTCGATCGGTGCATCGATCGTCTTTCGCGTGGTCAGTTCCGTGGCCTCGGACCGCACCATGCTGGTGGCCGACGCGATCGGCCTGGGACTGTTTTCCGTCACCGGCACATCGCTGGCGCTGGTGGCGCAGATGACGCCCACCGTCGCGGTCATGATGGGCATCATTTCGGCGGTATTTGGCGGCGTGCTGCGCGACGTGCTGTGCAACGAGGTGCCGATGATCCTGCGCGACCGGTCGCCCTACGCCACCTGCTCCTTCATTGGCTGCTGGGTCTACGTCGGACTCACCTGGCTGCGCGCCGATCAGGAAGTGGCATTGCTGGCAGGTGCGTTGGTGACAATGGGCATGCGATTGCTGTCAGTGCAGTTCGGCTGGAAATTGCCGAGCTAGCCGGCGTCGGCGTCGCCGGCGCCGCAGTGCCTTCGCCCAGAAAGCAAAAAGCCGGCAAATGCCGGCTTTTCACCTTTTCTGCCTGGGCAATCAGACCGCGGCCTCGTCCTGCTCGCCCGTACGAATGCGGATCACGCGTTCGATCTCGGTGACGAAGATCTTGCCGTCGCCGATCTTGCCGGTGTGCGCAGCCTTGACGATCGAGTCGAGCACGGTGTCGAGCTGGTTCTCGGCCACCACCACTTCGATCTTGATCTTCGGAAGGAAGTCGACCACGTACTCGGCGCCGCGATACAACTCCGTGTGACCCTTCTGGCGGCCGAAGCCCTTCACCTCGGTCACCGTCAGGCCGGTCACGCCCACGTCTGCCAGTGCTTCGCGCACTTCGTCGAGCTTGAACGGTTTGATGATGGCGGTAATCTGCTTCATGGCTGGCCTCTGTCTCTAAGGTGTCGGAAGATGACAGATTCTAGCCCGAAACACCACATCGGGATTGCGGCCAGCGCCACATAGCGCGTCGTTGGGGCCCGATCAGTCCGGAATCCGGGCCAGATCGCGCATCCACGCCGCCGATTCCCCATCGCTGGGCGCGCGCCAGTCGCCGCGCGGCGACAACGACCCGCCCGAGCCCACTTTCGGGGCGTTCGGGATGCAGGAACGCTTGAACTGGCTGGTGCGGAAGAAGCGGTCCACGAAGATGCCGAGGACGCGTTTGATTTCCGGCAGCTGGTAGCTGTTGCGCGCCACATGCGGCCCGTTGGGCCACACACCGCGCGACGCATCGCCCCACGCATGCAGCGCCAGGAAGGCGACCTTGGACGGCGTGTAGCCGTAGCGCAGCGTGTAGTAGAGGTTGAAATCCTGCAACTCGTACGGCCCGATAATCTGCTCGGTCTTCTGCTCGGGCGCCTTGTCCTGCCCGTTTCCGGCCGCGCCGCTTGGCACCAGTTCGGGGCTGATGTCGGTATCGAGCACTGCCAGCAGCACATCCTGTCCGCCCTGCGCCACCTGCCCCGTTTCTGCCACCCAGCGCACAAGGTGGCTGATCAGTGTCTTGGGCACGCTCGCGTTAACGTTGTAATGCGACATGTGATCGCCGACGCCATAGGTGCACCAGCCCAGCGCCAGTTCGCTGAGATCGCCGGTGCCGATCACTATCGCACCGTTGTGGTTGGCCAGCCGGAACAGGTGGTTGGTGCGCTCGCCCGCCTGGACGTTTTCGAACGTGACATCGAACACCGGCTCGCCGTGCGCGTAGGGATGGTCGAGGTCCTTCAGCATGGCCATGCAGCTCGGCCGGATATCGATCTCGCGCGCGGTGCAGCCAACCAGCGTCATCAGTTCGCGCGCCTGCTTGAGCGTGCGATCGCTGGTGGCGAAGCCGGGCATGGTGTAGGCCAGGATGTTGGCGCGCGGCAAGCCAAGACGGTCCATCGCCTTGGCGCAGACCAGCAACGCATGCGTGGAATCGAGCCCGCCCGACACGCCGATCACCACCTTCGAGATCCGGCTCGACGACAGCCGCTGCACCAGCGCCTGCACCTGGATGTTGTAGACCTCCATGCAGCGCTCGTCGCGGCGGCGCGGGTCGGCCGGCACATATGGAAAGCGCTCGACCTTGCGTTGCAGCGGCAGCGTCTGCCCGGTCGGCACATCGACACGGAACGCCACCACGTCGAACCGCTCGACTTCGTCGCGATGCCGACGCACCGAGTGCCCGAACGTGGTCTGGTGCATGCGCTCGCGCGACAACCGCTCGAGATCGACATCGGCGAACAACAGGTGCGAAGTATCGGCAAAACGCTCCGATTCGCCCAGCAGTTCACCGTTCTCGTAGATCAATGCCTGACCGTCCCAGGCCAGATCGGTCGATGATTCGCCCTTGCCGGCCGACGTGTAGAGGTAGGCCGCGAGGCAGCGCGCAGACTGCTGCGACACCAGCTGATGCCGATACCCCGATTTGCCGATCACGATATTCGATGCCGACAGATTCACCAGCACCGTGGCGCCGGCCAGCGCCGCGAACGACGACGGCGGCACCGGCACCCACACGTCTTCGCAGATCTCCGCATGAAAGCGGAAGAACGGGATGTTTTCGATGTCGAACAGCAGGTTCGCACCGAACGGCACGTCGGCACCGAGCAGCGAGATGGTATCGACCACCGCGTTGTCGGCTGCGCTGAACTGGCGCGCCTCATAGAATTCCCAGTAGTTCGGCAGGTAGCTTTTCGGCACCACGCCCTGCACGGTACCGTTTGCCACCACCACGGCGCAGTTGAACAACTGGTGATCGACCAGCACGGGCATGCCGACGATCAGCGCGGCGCGGATGCCGGCGGATGCTTCGACGATCGACTGCAGCGCCAACTCGCATTCGCGCAGCAGCGCGCGCTGGTGAAAGAGATCGTCGCAGGTGTAGGCGGACAGGCCGAGTTCAGGGAACGCCACAAGCGCCGCGCCGCCAGCGGCGGCTTGCCGGGCCAGCGCGATGGTCTGCTCGGCGTTGAAGGCGGGATCTGCCACGCGGCACTCCGGCACGCCGACGGCCACGCGCGCAAATCCATGGGAATAAAGATTGAAGAACGGGTGCGTCATATCTGGCCCTGAGTCTGCCCGCGGGATCGGGCGGCGGATTTCCGCATTTTACGACGCACTCGCCACCGAGGTGGCGCTGCCCTGCATCGCAACATCGTTTCCGGTAGACTCGGCCAGCAGCCGGCCGTGAAAATCCTGTCTTCATCCGTCTTCATGAATGAATCGCGCCCCAACTACCGCACGGACATCGTGCTGGACCTTGCCGAAATCGATGCCGCCGAGTGGGACGCCTTGCTTGCCGCGCAGGCCGAGCCCACGCCGTTCCTGCGTCATGCCTTCTTGCACGCAATGCACGCGAGCGGCAGCGCCACGGACGACAGCGGCTGGTCGCCCCGTTTTCTGACGCTGTGGGCGCAGGACGGCCACGGCCCGGGTCGCGACCGGCTGGCCGGTGCGATGCCGCTCTACGCCAAGTCCCACTCCTACGGTGAATACGTGTTCGACTGGGCATGGGCGGACGCCTATCGCCAGCATGGCATCGCGTACTACCCCAAGTGGCTGTCCGCGATTCCGTTCACGCCGGTGCGCGGCGCAAGGCTGCTGGCCCAAGACGAATTGGCGCGACGGGTGTTGTTGCGTTTTGCGCTGGCGCTAGCCGAAGAAAGCCAGCTTTCGTCGCTGCATATCCTGTTTCCGTCCGATCACGAGGCAGACCTGATGGACGAAGCCGGCATGCTGATGCGGCATGGCGTGCAGTTTCACTGGACCAATGCCGGCTACGAAAATTTCGACGCCTTCCTGGCCACGCTATCGCAGAAAAAGCGCAAGAACATCCGTGCCGAGCGACGCCGCGTTGCCGAAGCCGGCATAACCTTCCGCCAGTTGCGTGGCGCGGAGATCGACGACGATGCGTGGAAATTCTTCAATCGCTGTTATCGGCAGACTTATCGCGAGCATCATTCGTCGCCGTATCTGAACCTCGACTTCTTTAGGCGCATTGGCGCGGCCATGCCCGAGAACCTGCTTTTGGTGATCGCCCAGCGCGAGGGCCGCGACATCGCCAGTTCCCTGCTGGTCTACGATGCCTCGCCGCCGGTCAGCACACTTTACGGCCGCTACTGGGGCGCGATCGAACACCACCCGTGCCTGCATTTCGAAACCGCGTACTACCAGCCGCTCGAGTTCTGCATCGCCGAGGGCATCCGCACCTTCGAAGGTGGTGCCCAGGGTGAGCACAAGATGGCGCGTGGATTCCTGCCTGTGGCCACGCGCTCGGCGCACTGGCTTGCGCATCCGTCGTTCGCCGATGCCGTCGAACGATTTCTCGAACGCGAGCGCCAGGGCATCGACGCCTATCTGGACGAACTCAACGAACGCAACCCGTTCGCGCGGCAGTCAGACTGATCTACCTGCTGCGCCACATCCGGCGTAGCGTGTTGTCGCCCAGCATGTAGTGATGGAACAGTGCGGCCATCGCATGCAGCCCGATCACGGTGTAAAACGCGGTGCCGATGGATTCATGGAGATCCTTGGCGATGCCCTTCAGTTGCACGTCCGCCGCCACCGTCGCCGGCATCGTCAGGCCGCCCATTCCAGCAGATGCCCGCCCGCATCGAGCGCAACGATGCCTCAAAGACCCACACCTGCCGCCTTGTTGATGAGAGGCAAATCGCATCGCGGATTCCGCGCGGACACTCTACGTTTTGCCACTTGCGAGCCAAGGAAACACACATGCTTACCGCTCACCAGTTTGACAAGCTGGAGCAACTCTGTGCCGCGCGCCTGCGCATGGTGCCGCTCCACGTGAGGGGGCCCAATCCCCAGGATCCCGCCGATCAATTTCAGATCTTCCAGCTCGAGCGGCATAGCGAAGATCAGTATTACCTGATCTCGACCGCGCATGCCCGCGCCCGCGTGCCGCCGCTGCACGCCTGTTACGTGTTCGTGATCCTGCAGGATGATCCGGGCCGGGTGTATTGCGGGCTGGTGGACGAGCTGGACAGCTATATCGGATTCGTAGTGGAAGGACATACATCGCTTTCGATGCGTGCCCCGGTCCTGTACGCCGGCACACTCCAATTCGAGTTGGGCCGCCTTGTCAGCTGGAGCAATGGCAGCGGCCATTACCGCCCGCCGGCCTCGCTGGCCTCCGTCAATTTGATTCCGGCAGTGCAAAGGCTGCTTCCTAAGGAAAAATTCCAGGACTTTTTTTCGCCAATGCAAGAACTACGACTCAGCACGACGGCGCCAGAACGCCGCCATTCCATCGCATAAAAACCCCGCCACAAAATGCCGGTACTGGGACGCGCTCGAACATCACCCATGTCTGCATTTCGAAACCGCGTACTACCAGCCGATCGAGTTCTGCATCGCCGAGGGCATCCGCACTTTCGAAGGCGGTGCGCACGGCGAGCACAAGATGGCGCGTGAACTCCTGCTGGCTTGCGCATCCGTCATTCGCGGATGCCGTCGAACGATTTCTCGAACGCGAACGCCAGGGCATCGACGCCTATCTGGACGAACTCAACGAGCGCAATCCGTTCGCACGGCAGGCACACTGAGTTACTTGCCCCGCCACATCCGGCGCAGCGTGTTGTCGCCCAGCATGTAGTGATGGAACAGCGCAGCCATCGCATGCAGCCCGATCACTGTGTAGAACGCGGTGCCAATCGATTCGTGGAGATCCTTGGCGATGTCCTTCAGATGCGCGTCCGGCGCCACCATGGCCGGCATGGTCAGGCCGCCCCATTCCAGCAGATGCCCACCCGCGTTGAGCGTGACGATGCCAAGGATCGGTTGCGCGACGATAAACAGGTAGAGCACCCAATGCATCGCATCGCCGGCCAGCTGCATCCAGCGCGCGCCGGGTTCCGCGGCCGGCGCACCGCGCACCAGCCGCCACAGCAGACGCGGCACGGCCAGCGCCAATACCAGCGCGCCAGTCCATTCGTGAACGCTCATTGCCAGCGCACGCGCCGGCGTGCCCTTGGCGGCGAATCCCTTGAGTTCGATCGCGGCATACGCAGCGGCCACCAGCAGGAATATCGCCCAATGCAGAACGATGGCCAGACCGTTGTATCGGGCGAAGCCGGCACCGCCGGCTTGTGCATTTGTGGGAGTCATAAGCAATTGCGTCCTCGAGGATGGGCTTAAAGGGGCCGAGCAACACGGTGCCGGCTTTCGTCAGCCCGCTATTCTGACCCGGCCCGCCCACCTGAACGACCACCACCAGCCGCGTCGTTGATGGCAGGCAAATCGCATCGAGGATTCCGCGCGGACACTCTACGTTTCGCCATTTGCAAGCCGAGACCATTCACATGCTTACTGCCCACCAGCTTGACAAGCTGGAGCGAATTTATGCCGCGCGCACGCGCATGGTGCCGCTTCCCCTGCAGGAACAGGGCTATCAGGATCCCGCCGAACAATGGCAGATATTCCAGCTCCAGCGGCATAGCGAGGATCACTATTACCTGATTCCAACCGCGCATGGCCGCCCGCGTGTGCCGCCGGTGCAAGCCTTTTACACTTTCGTGATCCTGCAGGATGATCCGGGCCGGGTGTATTGCGGGCTGGCAGGCGGGCTGGCAAGTCGGATCGAGTTCGAAGTGGAGGGACACACATCGCTGTCGATGCGCGCCCCGGTCCTGTACGCCGGCACAATCCTATTCAATCAGGGCCGCCTAGTCAGGTGGACAAACGGCAGCGGTCATTACCGTCCGCCCGGCTCGCTGGCTACCGTTAATCTCATTCCGGCAGTGCGAAGGCTGCTGCCGGAGGAAAAATTCCGGGACATTTTTTCCCTTATGTCGCCACGCGATTGAACACATCGCGGCAAGCACGGTGCCGTTCCAAAGCATAAAAAAACCCGCCACGAAAGGCGGGTTTCTTGCACCGGTGCCGCGTCCGCTTACTTCTTGAAGTTGGCCACGCCGTCGGTGATTTCCTTGTGGGCTTCCTCGATGCCGGCCCAGCCTTCAACCTTGACCCACTTACCCGCTTCGAGTGCCTTGTAGTTCTCAAAGAAATGCTTGATCTGGTCGAGCAGGTTTTGCGGCACGTCCGACAGGCCCTTGATGTGGGCGGTGGCAGGCGACAGCTTGTCGACCGGCACAGCCACCAGCTTGGCATCGACGCCCGACTCGTCGGTCATCTTCAGCATGCCCAGTGCACGGCAACGCACCACAGCGCCGGCCAGGATCGGGAACGGCGTGAGCACCAGCACGTCCACCGGGTCGCCGTCGCCCGACAGCGTTTGCGGGATAAAGCCGTAGTTGGCCGGGTAACGCATGCCCGTGCCGATAAAGCGGTCGACGAACAGCAGGCCGGTTTCCTTGTCGGCTTCGTACTTCACCGGATCGCTCTGGGCCGAAATCTCGATGATGACGTTGAAATCGTTGGGAAGGTCCTTGCCCGGCGAGACGAGGTTGAAGCTCATGCGAGTTCTCCGAATACCTGTGGAATGGGATGGCCGGCATTATAGCGGGTTGGTCCTGACCACAGGCTGACAGCGCGCCACGCCACTGCATTGGCCGCGACGCCTGCGGCACACCGCGTCGGCACCGGCCGCGGATGTGCGCCCGGACCGATGTCTTGCGCACCGGTCACGCTGCGCCATAATGCGACATTCCCGATTTTCAGCATCTGCTCCATTGCGGAGCCCGGAGACACGTATGCATGCCCAGCATTTCGTCGCCAACCGTCTGATTGCGCCCGATTCCGGCCTGCGCATCAAGGTGTTCGACCCGTCCAGCGGCGAGCCGTTTGCCGAGATCGCGCGCGGCAACGCCACCGACGTCAGCGTCGCCGTGCACGCCGCTCGCCAGGCCTTGGAAGGCGAATGGGGTGCGATGGACCCCGCCGATCGCGTGCGCCTGCTTAATCGCGTGGCACTCAAGCTGATCGAGCATGAGGACGAACTGGCCGAACTGGAAGCGCGCGACACCGGCAAGCCTTTGCGCCAGGCCCGTGCCGATGCCCGCGCCGTGGCGCGCTATTTCGAGTTCTACGCCGGCGCCGCCGACAAGCTGCACGGCCAGACGATTCCCTATCGCACCGGCTACACCGTGCTGACCGTGCGCGAGCCGCACGGCGTCACCGCCCACATCGTGCCGTGGAACTACCCGCTGCAGATCTTCGGCCGCAGCGTCGGCGCGGCGCTGGCCACCGGCAACGCCTGCGTGGTGAAGCCCGCCGAGGACGCCTGCCTGTCGATCCTGCGCGTGGCCGAACTGGCCGCCGAAGCGGGGCTGCCGGAAGGCGCGCTGAATATCGTCACCGGCTACGGCCATGAGGCCGGCGCCGCGCTGGCACGACATCCCGGCATCAACCATATTTCATTCACAGGGTCGCCCGAAACCGGCAAGCTGGTCGCGCAGCTTGCCGCCGAAAACCATGTGCCGGTGACGCTGGAACTGGGCGGCAAGTCGCCGCAGGTGGTGTTTGCCGATGCCGATCTCGATGCGCTGCTGCCGGTGGTGGTCAACGGCATCGTGCAGAATGCGGGCCAGACGTGTTCGGCCGGCAGCCGTCTGCTAGTGGAGCGCCCCGTGTACGAAACGCTGCTCGACCGTCTGTCGGGCGTGTTCGAATCGCTGCGCGTGGGGCCTTCGGCGCTCGACCTCGAATGCGGCCCGTTGATCAGCCGCAAGCAGCAGCAGCGCGTGTGGGACTTCGTCTCCGACGCGCAGCACGCCGGTATCGCGGTCATGGCGCAGGGCCAGATCGTCGGCGATGCGCCGGAGTCCGGCTACTATCAGGTGCCGATGCTGTTCCGCGACGTGCCGCCCACCCATCGGCTTGCCCAGGAGGAAGTATTCGGCCCGCTGCTGGCCGCCATGCCGTTCGATACCGAAGACGAGGCCGTGCGCCTGGCCAACGGCACGGCCTACGGTCTGGTGGCCGGTGTCTGGACGCGCGACGGCGCCCGCCAGATGCGGCTGGCGCGCAAACTGCGCGCGGGCCAGGTCTTTATCAACAACTACGGCGCCGGCGGCGGCGTCGAGCTGCCATTCGGCGGCACCGGCCAGTCGGGCCACGGCCGCGAGAAGGGCTTCGAAGCCCTGTACGGATTTACCACTCTGAAAACCATCGCCATTCAACATGGGTAGCATTAATTTCCTTTCGGTCGCGTTCGCCATCTTCTTTTTCTGGATGGCCTGGCACGTCAAGAACAAGCGCGCCACCAATCCATCGGGCATGCCCCGCCTGCAGGTGTTCAAGCGCAAATGGGGCGACACCGTGGGCGACCGCGTGCACTGGTGCCTCTACGTGGCGCTGCCGTTTCTGCTGGCGCTGATGATGGTGGCCAACGCACTGCGCGGACGCGGACCGTTCTCGCATTGAGTGCACTGACTGCACCGACTCGCACCCCAATCGCCATGCAATGATTTGCGCCGTTCGGCCTGATTCGCGCTGATCGGCCCAATTCGCTTTATCGATGTTCCACCCGCAGCGCGGCACAGACCGCGCCGGGCCTCACCCAAACAGGAGACAGGCAATGACCAGACTGGCTGGCAAGGTGGCGATTGTGACGGGCGGCGGCTCGGGATTTGGCGAAGGCATTGCGCGGACCTTCGCGCGCGAGGGGGCTGGCGTGATGGTGGCCGACCTCAACGCCGAAGCCGCCGAGCGCGTGGCCGCGGCGATTCGCGATGCGGGCGGCCAGGCGCACGCGGTGCGCGCCGACGTTTCGCGCGGCGACGACGTGGCGGCGATGCGCGACGCCACGCTCAAGGCGTTCGGCGACGTGCATTGCGTGGTCAATAACGCCGGCACCACCCATCGCAACAAGCCGATCCTCGAAGTCACCGAAGAAGAGTTCGACCGCGTCTACGCCGTCAACGTCAAGAGTATCTATTGGTCGGCCCACCATTTCATCGGACATTTTCGCCAGCGCGGCGGCGGCAATTTCGTCAATGTCGCGTCCACCGCCGGCATCCGTCCGCGTCCGGGCCTGGTCTGGTACAACGGCAGCAAGGGCGCGGTGATCGTCGCCAGCAAGGCAATGGCCGCCGAACTCGGTCCCGACAACATCCGCGTCAATTGCGTCAATCCCGTCATTGGCGCGACCGGTCTGCTCGAGCAGTTCATGGGCATGCCGGACACGCCCGAGAATCGCGCCAGGTTCCTCGCCACGATCCCGATGGGCCGCATGTCGACCCCGCAGGACGTGGCCAACGCCTGCCTGTATCTGGCATCGGACGAAGCGGCGTTCATCACCGGCACCTGCATCGAGGTGGACGGCGGACGCTGCGTCTGAGCGGCGCGCCAAAGAATCCAGTTTTTTCACCAGCGGTAACGTCGTACATCTACAAAAACCCAACGAGGAGACACCGATGACAACCACCGCAGTCAATACCGGCGCGCGCGACGCCAGTTTCGAAGACGCCGTCTATCGCAAGGTCAGCTGGCGGCTAGTGCCTTTCCTGCTGCTCTGTTACGTGGTGGCCTATCTGGACCGCGTCAACGTGGGCTTCGCCAAGCTGCAGATGCTCAGCGATCTCAAGTTCAGCGAAACCATCTACGGCCTGGGCGCGGGCATCTTCTTCATCGGCTACTTCCTGTTCGAGGTGCCGAGCAACGTCATCCTGCACAAGGTCGGCGCGCGCATCTGGATTGCGCGGATCATGATCACCTGGGGCGTCATTTCGGCGGCGATGATGTTCGTCACCACGCCGACCATGTTCTACGTGCTGCGCTTCCTGCTGGGCGTGGCCGAGGCCGGCTTCTTCCCCGGCATCATCCTGTATCTGACCTACTGGTATCCGGCCAATCGGCGCGGTCGCACCACCACGTATTTCATGACCGCCATTGCGCTGTCCGGCGTGATCGGCGGGCCGCTGTCCGGCTGGCTGATGCAATCCTTCGACGGCCATAACGGCTGGTCGGGTTGGCAATGGATGTTCCTGGTCGAGGGGATTCCGTCGATCCTGGTCGGCATCTGGGTGCTGCTTTTTCTGGACGACCGCATCGCGCACGCCAAATGGCTGAACGCGGAAGAGAAAGCGCTGCTCGAGCGCAATATCTCGGCCGAGAACCAGCACAAGGAAGATCCGCCCGTCGCGCAGGTATTGTCCAGCCCGCGCGTCTGGCTGATGAGCGCGATCTACTTCAGCTTCGTGATGGGGCTGTACGGCGTGAGCTTCTGGCTGCCGACCATCATCAAGCAGACCGGCGTAAAAGGCGCGCTCGATGTGGGCCTGCTGACCGCCATCCCGTATGGCTGCGCCGTGATCGGCATGGTGCTGGTGGCGTATAGCGCGGACCGCAGCGGCGAACGGCGTTGGCATATCGCGCTGCCCGCGCTGGCGGGTGCGGTGGGGCTGGTGCTGTCGGTGCAATGGCATGGCGACACCACGCTGGCCATGGTGGCCCTGACGCTCGCCACGATCGGGATCCTGACCACGCTGCCGCTGTTCTGGAGCCTGCCGACGGCCTTCCTGGCCGGCACCGGTGCGGCCGCCGGCATCGCGCTGATCAATTCGCTGGGCAACCTCGCGGGCTTCATCAGCCCCTACGCCGTGGGCTGGCTCAAGGACCTGACGCAAAGCACCGATTCCGGCATGTATCTGCTGGCCGTGTGCATGGTGGTGGGCGCCGCGCTGACGTTGTCTGTGCCAGCCAGGATGGTCAACAGGCGCGGCGAGTGATGCGTGGCTACCGATGCGCAGATGCCGATCGGTAGCCACTGAAGCGCGGTGAATCGAACCCAGCCGCCGCTGCGGCGGCGTGGCCCGCTTCCGCGCAGCGGGCTTCATCGACGAACGAGCCGCGCCGCTGCAGCCGGATCACGCCAGCACGGCGTACCGGCCAGTGACGCGCCTCGTCAGCTGTCGCCCAGCATCTGCGCGACCGATCCGGCTGCCATGGCGGCCTTTTCGCCGATCAGTTGCTGCAGCGTGCGCAGCAATTCGTCCTCGTTGAATGGCTTGCCCAGATAGACGTTCACGCCGATCTCGGCCGCATAGCGGCGGTGTTTTTCGGCGGTGCGCGACGTGATCATGACCAGCGGCATATGGCTGGTGCGCGAATCGGCACGCACGTTGCGGGTCAGGTCGAAGCCGTCCATGTTCGGCATCTCGATGTCGACCAGCATCGCGTCCGGCATCACTTCCTGCAGCTGCCGCAGCGCATCCACGCCATCGCGCGCCAGCACCACCTGATACCCGGCGCGTGTCAGCAACCGCTGGCTGGCCTTGCGCACGGTCAGCGAATCGTCCACCACCATCACGGTCGGCTGCGTCACCAGGCCGGCCACCGGCATTGTCGCGCCGGCGCCCACGAACTCCGCCACGGCGCCCATCTGCTGCGGCGCGGGCAACGCCGGCATGGCCGGCGCCGCTTCGCCGCGCTCGCGAATCCAGCGCTGCGCCAGCACCACCGGGTTGTAGATCAGCACGATCTCGCCGTCGCCGAGCGTCGTGGCGCCAGCGATGCCTTCCAGGCGCGCCAGATGCGGGCCGATGTGCTTGACCACCACTTCGCGGTTGCCGATCACGTCGTCGACGTGCACGGCCACGCGCTCCGCACCCGAGCGCACCACCACCACCGGCGAATACTTGCGGCCCGACGCCATCGCCGAGGTTTCCTCGAGCAGCGCGCCGAAATAGAAGAACGGCACTTCGATGCCGCCGGCCATGAACCGGCGCGCGTTGTACGCATCGAGCAGCGGCTTCTCGCGCAGTTGGTGAACCTGATCGATCATGCCGCTTGGCATCGCGTAGAGGCGCCCGCCCAGCGAGACCAGCAGCACCTGCGTAATGGCGGTGGTCAGCGGCAGATGCACCGTAAAGCTCGTGCCGCGGCCGGGCTCGGTCGACAACGTGATGCGGCCGCCCAGCGCCACGGTTTCGGATCGCACCACATCCATGCCCACGCCACGGCCAGCCAGTTCGGACACCGAGTCGGCCGTCGAAAAACCGGGCGCGAAGATCATCTCGGTCAGGCGGGCGTCGCTGGCGTCTTCATCGGCCGTCAGCAACTGGCGGGCGATCGCACGTTGGCGGATACGGGTCAGGTCAAGTCCACCGCCGTCGTCAAAGAACGTCAGCACGACTTCGTTGCCCTCCTGCTGCACTTCCAGCGTCAACGCACCGGTGGCCGACTTGCCGGCCGCGCGGCGCACCTCAGCCGGCTCGATGCCATGCACCACCGCATTGCGGATCAGATGCTCGATCGGGCCGGCCATGCGGTCCAGCACCGAGCGATCGATTTCCACGGTGCCGCCCTTGATCAGCAGCCGCACTTCCTTGCCGGTCTCGGTGGCGGCCTGGCGCGCCACGCGGTACAGGCGTTCGGCCAGCGCGTCGAACTGCACCATGCGCGCCTGCATCAGCCCGCGCTGCAGCCCGCGCGTCAGCCGCGCCTGCGCGGCCAGGTCGCCCGAGGCGCGGTCGAAGCCGCGCTGCAGGTTCTGCTCTACGGTCGCCACGTCGTTGACCGACTCGGCCATCATCCGCGTCAGTTCCTGGAAGCGCGTGAAACGGTCGAATTCCAGCGGATCGAATTCCTGATTCTGCTGCGCGTCGGCGATCCGCGACGCCATCTGCGTTTCCGCCTGGATCTCGATTTCGCGCAGTTGCATGCGCAAGCGCGCGACGTTGTCGTTCAGTTCGCCCAGATAGCTGCGCAGCGCCACCAGTTCGCTGTCCAGACGCGCGCGCGTGGCGCCCACTTCGCCGGCATCGTTGATCAGCGTATCGAGCGTGCGGGCCTGCACGCGGACCAGCGCGCGCTGGCGCTCCGCATCGGTCGGCAAGGCCATCGGCGCGACCGGGGCCGCGACGAGCGGAGCGGCGGGCACCGCCGGCTGCGTCGACGACGGCACCAGCGCGTTTTCCTGCGGCGCCGGCGACCCCGCCACCAGTCCGTTGATCACGTCGGCGTCGTCCACCGGCAGCAGGCGGCCGTTCTGCAGCGCGTCGACATGCGCGAGGATGCGGTCGTACCAGGCGTAGAGCTTGCCGAACAGATCGGGCGACACACGTTGTCCGCGCACGCTGGCGTCCAGCAGCGTTTCCATTTCGTGCGCCGCCTGCCCCAGTGCCATTGCACCGGCCATGCGTGCGCTGCCCTTGAGCGTATGCAGGCCGCGCAGGATCAGGCCGCCATGCTGCGCGTCTTCGGGCGCGGCTTCCCACGTGCGCAGCATCTTGCCCAGTTCGGGCAGCGTGCCCTGCGCTTCCTCAAGGAAGATCTCGACCAGCGCCGCATCGAGTTCCGACACATCGGTGGACGAGTCCTCCTGCGACAACGTATCGGGCGCATCCAGCGAATCGCGCGAATCGGCCGACACATGGGCCACGGCCACCGTGTCGTGGCGCGCGGCGGGCATCGGAATCACCACGGCGTCGTGCAGCGCCGTCACCGGCGTCAGCGGCGATGTGGGCGATGACAGCGTCGACGCCGACACCGGCGGCAGCGAGGTGATCGGCGTCAGCTTCACGGGCGGCAACGCCGCCTGCGGCGCGTGGGCGTCCGCATCGATCTCGGGCAATTGCGCGTGCTGGCCGAACAGTTGCGACACCGATCCTTCCTGACCGGCCGATTGCTCCGCGGGCACCGCCGCGCGAGGTCGCACCAGCGCGCGCTCGCCGAAATCGTTGAGATCGCGGCAGATCGCGCGGTCGGCCTCGGGCCAGATGCCGGCGGCAAACTGGTGCAGCATCGCGCGCAGGCGGTCGACAGCCTGCTCCAGCAAGCGGAAATCGCCCGGATGCATGACCACCGGATGGCGGCCCAGCAGCAACAGCAAGTGTTCCAGCGCCTCGGCGATCTCGCGCACCGGCTCCAGGCCAACGGTCGACGCGCTGCCCTGCAGCGTATGCGCGACGCGCAGCGCCAGCTCGCTCGGGCACGGATGGTTTTCGTGCTTCCACTCGGACAGATCGGTGGCGAACTGCCGCAGCAGATCGTCCGCCTCCTGCAAGTAGACGTTGTAGAGCGCCAGCCCGATCCGGACCGGGCCGATCACCTTGAAATTGTCGTCGTCGCTGCCCAGGCCGCCGGCAAAGCGGAACGGCAGCACGTTGCTGTCGTCGCCATCCGCCGCTTGCGATGCGGGCGGCGTCAACGTTGCGTCGCTTGGAGGCACGTCGATGGCAATCGCATGGGCGCCAGAGCCGGCCACGTCAGTTGTGCCTGCGATGTCGACGATATCGGCCTGCGCGTGCGCGGCAAAGCTTTCAGACGTATCGACCGCCATGACGTCCGCCGCCTGCGGCGCGTCGGCCGCCACGGACGCGGCAGCATCGGCCAGCAGGGCGTCCAGCGAGTCGAGCGGCAGCGCCGCAGACCCCGACAACGACGTCGCGCCGGGCTCGCGCACGCGCTGTGCGGCATCGACCAGCGGCGCGATCTCGCGCAGCGTCGACGGATCGTCGCGCAACGCCAGCGCCCATTCGTGCAACAGATCGTGCGCCTGCTGCAGCAACGCGAGGAGTTCGGGCTGCGGCTCGCGCGTTTCGGCGATCCACAGGTTCATGACCTGCTCGACGGACCACGCGGCTTCGCCGTAGCGGTTCAGGCCGACCATGCGGCTCGAGCCTTTCAACGTGTGGAACGCGCGGCGCACGCGGATCAGGACATCGGCATCGCGCAGCGCATTGATGCCTGCTCGGATGTCGGTGGCGATATTGCCGAGCACTTCTTCCGCCTCGGACAGAAAGATCTCGAGCAGTTCGGCGTCGATGGCGGCGGCGTCGACCGGCATCGGCGCAGCAGCAGAAATCGCCGACGGTGCGGCAGCCGACAGTGGATCGGCCAGCGCCACCACCATGCGCTCTGCGGCGGAATCGCTGCCAGCCAGCCACGCGTGCAACTGCGTGGTGGCTTCCCGGGCCTGGCGGCGCAGCGCGGCATCGTCGTCGATCGCCGCCTGGTCGGACAAGGCCTGCAGTGCGGCGCGCAGCCGCTGGATCTCGGGCGAGTCCGCCGCGGCGGCCACCCGGATCGCGTCCATCGCGGCAGTGCGCGCCGCGGCCAGCGCCCCTTGCGGCAGGCCCGCCGGGCCCGGCGCGTGCGCGGCCAGCGGGTCTTCGTCTGCGGCATTGGGCTGCTTGCGGCCGAATTCCAGCAGATCGGCAAACGCATGCACGGCACCGAGTTCTGCCGCGATATCGGACAGTTGCTCGACGCGCGCCACATCGTCCACGGTCTCGCGCAGCACGCCCAGGCGTTGCAGCACGGAGCGCACCGCGGCCAGCGCCGCATCGGTATCGGGCTCGATGCCAGCGGGCATCGCCGCGCTGCCGTGGATCCGCTCGATGCTGGCCAGCAGCGCGTCAAACGCCTGCGCGGCGTCGTCCAGCGCGTGCGCGGCGTCGGCCCGCGCCGTGTTGCGATCGTAAGTATCGAGCCACGATTCGCCGCTATCGAGTTGCGCGCGCACCTGCGCCACGGCCTCGGTGCGCTGCGCCTGGGCGCCGGCGGCATCGACCATTGCGCACAGCCAGTCTGGCGCCACCGCATCGGCATCGGCCAGGCAAACAGCCAGGGCATCGCAGCGTTGCGCAAATTCGGCCGCCGAAGCGTGTCCTGACTTGCCATGCACGCGCCACGGCATCGCCAGCACGCGGGCAAGGAACAGTGCCACGCCACCCCGGCCCAGCGCATCGTGCATGGGGCGTTGGCCGGCATACGCCGCTGCGGCGGTCAGACATTGCTGCAAGGCGGGCTGCGCCAGCGGCATGGCGGCCTCGGCCAGCGATGCCAGCGCCAATTCCCATCCCGCCTGGTCGTCGCCGGCCGCGCGTTCGATCGCGGCAGCGGCGTTTTGCAGATTGCGCGTGTCGATCGGATCGAGCCAGCCGTAAAAACGCTTGCGATAGTCGGCGCGCGCCACGATGTGCGCGGGATCGACGCGGAACGCACGCAGACTGCGCGCGATATCGGCACGCAGCACCTGCACCGCGGCCTGCTGCGCTGGCGGCGTGGTGTCCTCGGGGCCGTCCGGCGTCAGCCCCGTGCTGACCAGAAAGAAGACCGCATCGTTGAGCAGCGCCTGCGGCACGCGCACCTGTCCCTGCAGGTACTGGCGCACCAGCAGATGCGCGCGCGCGGCGAAGCGCTTGGCCAGCAGGTCGGATGGCAGCAGACCCTGGGCGAGCGCCCGGAACACCAGCGCCAGCGCATGCCAGATGCCGCGATCGGGATTGTCGGTGGTGCGGCGCGCGTCCTGTTCGTGGTTGCGCACTTCGTCCAGCGCCGCCTGCAGCGGCAGCCACGCCTCGCGCAGCAACGATGCGTCGGTACACGGCGTAGGTAGCCGCAACGCCTTGAGCAGCGCCGCCTCGAAGCGCAGCCGTGCGCGCGTGACCGCCGACGTGGAGCGCGTAGGCAGCACGATGCCCGGCAGCATCTGCAGCTCCTCGATCCACAGGTCGGCCGGATGCACGCGCTCTTCCTTCATCAGCGCCAGCACGTCGGCATAGGGCTGGAACAGGCGCAGCGGATCTTCGGCGTCGCCGGCCATCAGATCGTCGACATACTCGGCAAGCGCCTGCACGCCGCCACGGAACACGGCGAGCGCCTGCGCGTCGGCGGCTACCGATCCCGCATCGATCGCTTCGAGCAGACGTCGCAAACCCTGGCAATAGGCGTCCACGCCGCGCAGGCCGACGATATGCACCGCGCCGGCGGCCTGGTGCAACTGCTGGCCCGCCAGGCGCAGCGCCGTGGTATCGCGCGCGCCCAGCGCCTCGGGCGTCTGGCGGATTTCGTCGACATAGTGGCCGAGTTCGGCCGCGGCGTCGTCCAGCGCGGCGCGCAGGCTTGGCGCCAGCCACGCCAGTACGGAAAGATCGCGCTGCGGCGCGGCCGGAATGTCAGGGGTTGCGGTCGTGGCCATCGGCGCCGGCTCTGGCGAGGCTTGGGGTTGCTGCGCGGCCGGGTCGGCCACGTCGCTCAAAACAGTGGAATTCAAGGACATGACCAGTTCCGGTGCGCCCGTCAAATGAAGCGGGCGTCAGGCGATCTTGAATCGCGATACCGAGTTGCGCAGTTCTTCGGTCAGTGCCGTCAGCTGCCGCACCGACTGTGCAGTCTGGCGCGTGCCGGCCGTGGTCTGCGCCGTCACTTGCAGGATGCCTTCGATGTGGTGCGCCACGTTGGTGGCCAGGCTTGCCTCATGCGACGTCGTTTGCGAAATCTGCTCGATCAGTTCGGCCAGTTGGCGCGACACGCGGCCGATTTCCAGCAGCGCGGCGCCGGCGTTATCGGACAGCCGCGCGCCTTCCACCACGCCCTGGGTGCTCTGCTCCATGGCATGCACGGCGTCCTGCGTGTCGGTCTGAATCGTGCGGATCAGCGCACCGATCTGCTTGGTCGCCTCGCCCGAGCGTTCGGCCAGGCGCTGCACTTCCTCGGCCACCACCGAGAAGCCGCGCCCCGCTTCGCCTGCGGATGCGGCCTGGATGGCAGCATTCAGCGCCAGCACGTTGGTCTGTTCGGTAATGTCCGAGATCAGTTCCACAATTTCACCGATCTCCTGCGACGATTCGCCAAGCCGCTTGATCCGCTTCGAGGTCTCCTGGATCTGGTCGCGAATGCCGTTCATGCCGGTGATGGCGTTCTGCACGGCCTGCTGGCCCTGCTCCGCCGCCGCCAGCGACGCGCGCGCCACGTTGGCCGATTCGGCTGCGCCGCGCGACACCTGCGTGATGCGATCGGCCATCTCCACCACCGATTCGCCGGTCTGGCGAATCTGACGCGACTGCTCTTCCGTGGTGGCCGCCAGTTGCACCGAGGTGTCCTGCACCTGCGCCGATGCGTGCTGCACTTCCCCGGCGGTCTGCTGAACGCGGCCGACCAGTTCCTTCAGTTCTTCCACGGTGTAGTTCACCGAGTCGGCGATGGCGCCGGTAATGTCCTCGGTCACCGTGGCCTGGCGCGTCAGGTCGCCGTCGGCGATGTCCTGCAGCTCGTTCATCAGCTGCAGAATGGCCTTCTGCGTGGCATCGTTGTTGCGCTTTTCGTCGAGACGGCGCGCTTCGGCTTCGCGTTCGCGCGCTTCGGCTTCCAGCGCACGCACGCGCGAATCGCGCAGGTAAAGGGCGGCCAGGCCGGCCAGGCACAACAGCGTTGCGATGGCGGACAGCACCATCGCGCCCAGCGTCCACGGCCGCAGGCGCGCGCCTTCGGCGTAGGCGGACTGCAGTTGCGACAGTTCGCCGCGCAGCGCTTCGTTGTCGTTGAAGATCTGCTGCTGCGCACGCTTGGCGGCAATCAGACCTGGCAGATTCTGCAGAATCGTCTGCGTGGTTTTCTGCACCGCTTCGAAACGCTGCGACAACTGCTGCAGATAGCTGCGTGTTTCGGCGTCGTTGGCCGGCGACAGACGCAGCGCCTCGGATCCGTTCATCAGGCCGTCGAGCGTTTCGCGGAAGGTGTTGGTGTCCTTGCCCAGCAGGAACGCCGTTTCCGGGTTCACGCCTTCGCCGGAAAGGAATTCGTTGAGGTTCTTGCCCAGCCGCTGCGTCAACATCACCAACTGCGCGGATGCCGCCACTTCACGCGTGTTGGCGCCGGCCTGCAGCTTGATCGCGGCCACCTGTTCGGCGGCTTCGAGCAGTTCGGGGTTCGAGGCGTTGAAGATCTGCAGCGTCTGGCCGATGGTGGTCAGGATGGGCTGCTGGGCCAGCACGTCGGCCGCACTCTTTTCGGATCGCTTCCACGAGGTAAAGGCCTTTTCCAGCAGCGGCTCGGCGGCGCCGGTGGTGGCGCGCACATGCTTTTCGTCGCTACCGTTCTGCAGCGCCAGCAAGTCGGCCGTCAGCTGTTCCTTCGATTGCCGCAGCTGCGTGAATGCCTGCGCGTTGCCGAGCAACGCCACCGGCACGGCCTTGCCCAGACGCTGCGAGTGCATCAGCATGTCGCCCGCGATTTCGATCTGCGCCGCGCCGTTGGTAGCCTGCCGGTTATCGAGATAGACCGATGCCAGCAGTGCCAGCAGCGACACCACCACGCCGACCGTCAGCGCCCGCTGCTGGGACGAAAACGGCATGCGCGACAGCCAGCCCGTCATCAGTTCGACCGGGCTGCGGCCCAGGCCACCCTGCCCCGCGTCCCCCTTGGCGAACATCGATGCGCGCGGCGCGGCGGCTTGTGCTGCGGCGCCGGCGGCAGCCGTGCGGCGACCGAGGCTGATCTTCTTGATTCCCATGGCAACCCTCTGTTTTATTCGTGCTTTGTTTGTTCTTCGTTGGCTTTTCTGCTCAGGCCACGCTGCGGCCGGCCTGCAGGAATGCCGGCGCATCGAGCAGCCGCTGGATGTCCAGCACCCGCCAGTCGCGCCCCTCACGATCGGCGAACTGCGCGCCGAGCCACTCACCGGACTCCCCATCCGACGCCGCCGGCGCAAGATCCGCCGCGTGGCGCAGGCCCACCACGCGCGTGGCGATGATGCCGCAGGCCCGTTCCACATGACGCGACAGCACGACGATCTTGCTGCCCGGCTGTACTGGCGTCGGTCCTTCGCCGCAGAACATGCCGAAATCGATCACGCCGAGCAGGTTGCCGCGCGCGTTGACGAGGCCGCGATACCACGGCTGCGTCAGCGGCACGCTGGCCGGCGTGCGCATTTCCAGCACCTCGCCGGTTTCAGTCAGCGGCAGCAGCCAGTTGCGCTGGCCCACCAGCACGCCAAGGTAGCTCTCGACCACCGGCAGGTTGCGCGCCTCGCGCAGGCGGCGGGCGAGCATGGCCTGGTAATCGTGCAGGCGGGTCTGGCGGGCTCGGAGGTCTTGGCGCGGCGCGTTCATGATGGGTTAGCAGATCCAGGAATTAAGCCGGAGACAGGCGCGCGGCGCGGCCGAAGCGAAATCGGACCGGGCCGCATCGAGACCGCATCGAGCCTGGAACATGGCCGGAACGACGCGAAACCGGGCCCGCATCGGCCAGCCCGCGCCGCGGTTCATGGCGGTCATCAATGGGCATCGAACAGCCACGATTGCCGCGCTCAGTGCGCCAGCGCGGCAATCTTCGACAGCAGTTCGTCGCTGTCCACCGGTTTGACGATGTAATCCGATGCGCCCTGGCGCATGCCCCAGATGCGGTCGGTTTCCAGGCCCTTGCTGGTGCACATGATCACCGGGATGTCCTTGAAGCGGTCGTCGCGCTTGATCGCGCGCGTGGCCTGGTAGCCGTTCTGGCCCGGCATCACCACATCCATCAGGATCAGGTCGAAGGCGTCGGCCTCGAGGCGCGCCATGGCCTGTTCGCTATTGCCGGCCACGGAGACCTTGAAACCCTTCTTGCCGAGCAGGTCGGACATGAACAGGGCTTCGGTGGGCGAATCGTCGACGATAAGGATTTTGCTGATGGTCATTGTTTCATTCCTGGATGCTTCGGGCGGCACGCATCATGCCGCCACGGCCGCGCCCTCCTCCGGCACGCAGCCCGCCAGGCAGTGCTGGACGGCCTGCAGCAGGGCTTCGCGGGAGAACGGCTTGGCCAGATGATTGTGAGCGCCGACGAGCCGGCCGCGCGACCGGTCGAACACGCCGTCGCGGGACGACAGCATGATCACGGGGATCGCGTGGAAGCGCGGGCTTTTCTTGATCAGGGAGCAGGTCTGGTATCCGTCCAGCCGCGGCATGAGGATGTCGCAGAAGATGACGTCCGGGTGCAGGTCGCCAACCTTGGCCAGCGCCTCGAAGCCGTCCTCGGCCAACATGACCTGATAGCCCGCCTGCGTAAGGAAGATTTCCGCCGTGCGGCGGATGGTGCTGGAGTCGTCGATCACGAGCACCTTCGCGGCGGCCTTGCGGCTGGCCGCGGATGCTTCGCCGGCAACGGCAATGCCGCCGGCGCCGACCCCATCGACTGACGTGTCCGATTCTGTTTGAGTGACCCGCATCTTGTTCCCGCGGCCTGCTGACTGCATGAGATCGCAGACGCCGGCATTCACTTGAGAACTTCCGCACGGCACCACGCATGGCGCGCCGGCGGCCCCCGATTTTCCATTTCCCAGTCAAAAAACCCGGCTACCCGGCCGGTTGGCGGCGCGCTTTCGATGCACGCCTGCCGGTACTGCTCTAACTATTCTTGTGCGGCAACATCGTCTGTTGCGGCCTGCCGCCCTGCGATGGACACCCTGTGGGCGCCCGGCGGGCACGCTTGCCGCAGCGATGCTCAGTTTTGCCGCAGAGTGTGACAACTCGTGGTGGGGCCGTCAATCCGGAGCTTCCGGCGCGGCCGGCCGCACTGTCGCGTAAGCGCGACGCGCCTGGCCTCAGATCGCCACCATCTCGAAATCTTCCTTGCGCGCACCGCATTCCGGGCAGGTCCAGTTGATGGGTACGTCTTCCCATTTAGTACCCGGCGCGATGCCGTCTTCCGGCGCGCCCGCGGCCTCGTCGTAAATCCAGCCACAGATCAGGCACATCCAAGTCTTGTATTCCATATGCAGGCTCTTGCCACTCTCCATTAAAATCCAGCGCATGATGGTACCCAATCGGCGCCGATGACGCCACCCATGGGCCGGCAGAATCGGTCCAATATCGCCGCGTTCGCGCAATTTAGCGTGCAGATGCCGTTTGAACGGCGTTCTTTTGGTCGGGATTGTCCGAATTTCGGGCCCCGGCCGGGCACGCACGCCGCGCCGCCCCACCAGGCCGGACGCCTGTCTATTTCCTGAATCTTTCAGCCAGATCCCATGTCCCGTAACCAGCAGCTTTTCGATCGCGCCCAGCAAACCATCCCCGGTGGCGTCAACTCGCCCGTGCGCGCCTTCCGCTCCGTGGGCGGCACGCCGCGCTTCATCACGCGCGCCGAAGGCGCCTATATGTGGGATGCCGACGGTCAGCAGTACATCGACTACATCGGCTCCTGGGGTCCGATGATCGTCGGCCACGCGCACCCCGATGTGGTGCGCGCCGTGCAGGAGACCGCTGGCCTGAGCTTTTCGTTCGGCGCGCCGACCGAAGGCGAGATCGTCATGGCCGAGGAAATCTGCAAGCTGGTGCCGTCGATCGAGCAGGTGCGCCTGGTCTCTTCCGGCACCGAAGCCACGATGAGCGCGCTGCGCCTGGCGCGCGGCTTCACTGGGCGCGACCTGATCGTCAAGTTCGAGGGCTGCTACCACGGCCATGCCGACAGCCTGCTGGTCAAGGCCGGGTCCGGGCTGCTGACGTTTGCGGACACCACGCAGAATGCGCCATCGTCGGCCGGCGTGCCGAACGATGTCACGCGCCACACGATGGTGCTTGAGTACAACAACGTGACGCAGCTCGAGGAAGCCTTCGCGCGCCACAAGGGCGAGATCGCCGCGGTCATCGTCGAACCGGTGGCCGGCAACATGAATCTGGTGCGCGCCAGCAAGGCCTTCCTGCAGTCGATGCGCAACCTGTGCAGCGAGCACGGCGCCGTGCTGATCTTCGACGAGGTGATGACCGGCTTCCGCGTGGCGCTGGGCGGCGCGCAGGCGCACTACGGCATCAAGCCGGACATGACCTGCCTGGGCAAGGTGATCGGCGGCGGCATGCCGGCGGCGGCGTTCGGCGGCCGGCGCGACATCATGGCCAAGCTGGCGCCGCTGGGCGGCGTGTATCAGGCCGGCACGCTGTCCGGCAACCCGCTGGCCGTGGCCGCGGGCCTGACCACGCTGAAGCTGATCCAGGCGCCCGGCTTCTATGACAGTCTGGCCGCGCAAACCCGCAAGCTTGCCGATGGCCTGACCGCCGCCGCGCGCGCGGCGGGCGTACCGTTCGCCGCGGATGCCATCGGCGGCATGTTCGGCATCTATTTCACCAACGCCGTGCCGACCAGCTTTGCCGAGGTCACGCAGGCCGATGTGGGCCGCTTCAACCGCTTCTTCCACGCCATGCTCAACGAAGGCGTGTATCTGGCGCCATCGGCATTCGAAGCCGGTTTCGTATCGGCCCGGCACGACGACGCGATCATCGACGCCACGCTGGCCGCCGCCGCGCGCGCCTTCAAGGCCGGCTGAGCGACGCCTGCGGCGCGGGCGGCAGCGCCGTCCCCAATGCCTCATGCAACCCCGCCAGCCGCGCGTCCAGTTGCGGCGCCGCGGTGGTCATCGGCGCGCGCAGCACGTTGCGCAACCAGCCTTGCCGCGCCAGCAGCGCCTTGAGCGGCGCTGGGTTCGGTTCGGCGAACAACGCCTCGATCAGCGGCGTCAGTGCATGAAACAGCCGGCGCGCGTGGTCCAGCCGCCCGGCTGCCATGGCGCGCCAGATCTCGACGAACAGGTCGGGCCGGCAGTGCGCCGAGGCGATGATCGCGCCCTGCCCGCCCAGCGCCAGCGTGCCCAGCAGCTGGTGATCCTCGCCAGCCAGTACCGACAGCCGCCCGTCGGCGATCAACGCCTGCGTCGTATGCGCATTGCCGCCGCAGTCCTTGATCGCGACGATATTGTCGTGATCGGCCAGCGCCAGCAGCGTTTCCAGCGTCAGCGTGGCACCGGTGCGATACGGGATGTCATAGAGCACGAGCGGCGCGCGCGAGGCGTCGGCCAGCCGCGCAAACCAGTCGCGCAGCCCGGCCTGCGACGGGCGGATGTAGTACGGCGCGGGCGCCAGCACGCCGGCCAGTGGCCGCGCGCTCAGCTCGCGCAGCCGTGCCAGCGTGTGCCCGAGATGATTGCCGGCAAGCCCCATCGTCACGGGCAGATCGCCGGCCGCTTCCAGCACCGTGTCCAGCACGGCCAGTTGTTCGGCCGCATCGAGCGCGGCCGCTTCGCCGGTGCTGCCGCAGACCACGATGCCGGCCAGACCGGCGGCGCGATAGTGCGTCACCATGCGCCGCAGCGCGCCATGGTCGACGCCCTGCCTGGCGTCATCAAGAAAAGGGGTCACCAGCGGCAGCCAGATACCGTGCATGGCATGTTGTGTCGGCTGTGTCGTTTGCATCGAGAAAACTCCGGATCGACCGATCGGGAAACCGTCGATGCACGACGCCGCAGGGCACTTGGCTGGAAAACGCGAGGCGGGTAAGCCGATCGAGCCGGTGCTGCTGTTCCGTCGCCCATCTGACGGAACAGCGCGCTCCGGTCAGACGAGCGGCTGTTTTTTGGCTTTGGCGCGCGCAGCCGCAGCCGACGCACCCATGGCGGGAGCGAGGCGGATCGGAAAATGACGGGCTGGACGCGACATGGCAGCCAATCTACCACGGCCGCAGCCACGGCGCGACCGCCAAAATGCGGCCGGCGTCGCGCGGGCGCTGCGCTACACTCCAGAATTGCCGTCCCTATCGTTACCGGACATTCCAGGAGTTTCTTGATGCGTACTGTTTCCACCCCAGCCCTGTTCCGCTGGATCGTGCTTGGCCTGCTGGCCAGTCTGCTTTCCGCCTGCGGCTACAACGACTTCCAGAAAAAGGACGAAGCCGTGAAGGCCGCGTGGGGCGAAGTGGTCAACCAGTATCAACGCCGCGCCGATCTGATTCCGAATCTGGTCAACACGGTCAAGGGCTACGCCACGCATGAGCGCGAGACGCTCGAAGCCGTGACCAAGGCGCGCGCGCAGGCCACCAGCATCCAGGTATCGCCCGAAACACTGAACGACCCCGAGGCGTTCGCCCGCTTCCAGCAGGCGCAAGGACAGTTGACCAGCGCGCTGTCGCGCCTGCTGGCCGTCTCCGAAAATTATCCGCAGCTCAAGGCCGATGCCGGATTTCGCGATTTGCAATCGCAGCTCGAAGGCACCGAGAACCGCATCACGGTGGCACGCCAACGCTATATCGCCGCGGTGCAGGACTACAACGTGCTGGCCCGCAGCTTTCCCACCAACCTGACGGCGATGGTGTTCAAGTACCCGGTCAAGCCGTCGTTCACGGTGGAAAACGAGAAAGCCATCTCGACACCGCCTGCGGTGAAGTTCTGATCATGACCGCTTCGGCCCTGCGCTTGCCATGCCCATCGCGCTTGCTTCGCTCCTTGCTCCGGCCGCCATGCGCAGACTGATCGCGCTGTGCCTGCTCGCCTTGACGCTGGCCGCGCCCGCGTGGGCCGCCGACGGCTTTGTGGCCGTGCCGCCATTGACCGCGCGCGTAACCGATCTGACCGGCACGCTCAGCGCCGACCAGCGCAGCGCGCTGGAAAACGTGCTGGCCGAATACGAGCAGCAGCGTGGCAGCCAGATCTTCGTGCTGATGCTGCCGACCACCGAACCGGAAACGCTCGACGCCTACAGCATCCGCGTGGCCGACGCATGGCGCGCGGGGCGCAAGGGCATCGACGATGGCGTGATCGTGCTGATCGCCAAAAACAACCCGCCCGGCCTGCGCAAGATGCGCATCGAAGTAGGACGCGGCGTGCAGGGATCGCTGACCGACGCGATGTCCAACCGCATCCTGCAGGACGTGATGGCGCCGCACTTCCGGCAGAACGATTTCTATGGCGGATTGGCGGCCGGCGTCTCGGCCATCCAGGCCACCATCGACAAGGAAGGACTGGCCGCGCCGCAGCGCAAGGCCGCGCAGGGCAACGTCGTGCTGGGCGACTGGCTGCCGGTGCTGTTCTCCCTGGCGATCATCGTGTTCTTCTTTCTGTCGGCGATGCTGCGCCGCGGCGGCAGCCCGCATATCGTGACCGGCCGTCGCGGCTGGCCCACCGGTACCGCGGGCGGACTCGGCGGCATGACCGGCTATGAGATCGGCCGGCGCTGGGGTGGCGGTGGTGGCGATGGCGGAGGTTTTGGTGGCGGCTCCGGCGGCGGCGGTTTCGGCGGCGGCGGGGGCGGCGGGTTCGATGGCGGCGGCGCGTCCGGCAACTGGTAACGGGAGCATTCGATGCAACAAACTTCTGCACCGCGTCCGCCGTTGCACCTTTCGCTCAAGCGCACGCTGCGTCATCTCGGCCATGGCACGCGGACGGCGCGCAAGGCGTTTCCGCGTGACGCGCGACACCAGTTGCAGGTGGCCGTGCACAAGGGCGAACAACATCATCGCGGCGAAGTGCGCGTGGTGATCGAGGCCAGCCTGCCGCTGTCGCTGGCGTGGCGCGGCGCGTCGCCGCGCGATCGCGCCCGCGCACTGTTCGGCGCGCTAGAAGTGTGGAATACCGAGGATCACTCGGGCGTGCTGCTGTATATCAACCTCGCCGATCACGCCGTCGAACTGCTGGCCGATCGCGGCATCGACGCCCGCGTCGATCCGCGCCTTTGGCACGGCATCTGCAATACGCTGGCGCAGGGCCTGGCGCAAGACCTGTCGGTCAAACCCGTGCTCGCCGCCATCGCCCAGATCCATGCGCTGCTGACCGAGCACTTTCCGGCCGATGCTGGCCGCAATCCCAACGAACTCGACGACCGCCCGATCATCCTGTAGGCGGCAGGAGCGCCCGAAACGCTAGGGGCGTTTTTCCATCAGGTACCAGATCGCGGCCAGCACCTGCACGGCGACCAGTCCGGCCCACACCATCATGTGCGCCGACACCGGATAGTGGCCGCCCGTGGCGGGGAAGAAGTCGAGCACGAAGCCGATGCCGATCTGGAACACGAAGGTGGCCAGGAACACCGTCAGCGTCATCGCCGTGGTGGCGCGCCCGATCAACGCATCGGGAAAGCGCCGTGCCAGCAGCGCGTAGGTCAGGATGCCGCTCGATCCGAACACGCCGTAGGCGCCCCACAGCAGGCTCAGCGGCACAAACGGCAGCCGTGCCATCAGCAGCAACTGGATCACGATGAAGCTCATCATCCCGAAACCGGCAAACGCATACAGGCTGATGCCGCGCCGCTCCAGATGGCGTGCGGCCCAGCCGGCGCCCACGCAGCCGGCCATCATGGCCATGCCGATCACGGAAACCAGCCGCGCCGCCTCGCCCGCGGCCAGCCCCTGCACGTCGCGCATGAAGGCGCTGACCCAAAGCGTCTGCACGGCAAGGAAGATGCCCTGATTGAGCAGCGTCAGCGGCACCACGCGCCAGAAGCGCTCGCTGCCCAGAATCTGCCGCGTGCCGCGCATCTGCTCGGCAAAGCTCTCCTTGCCCACGCGCTTGACGTCGGGCACGCCGAACCACAGCAGCACGGCCATGCCGAACGACACGACCGCCATGCCCACGCTGACCGTGCGCCAGTCGGTCCACGACAGCAGCCAGGACAGCGGCGTGCCGACCACCACCGCGCCCAGGCCGCCGATCGCCATCACCAGCCCGTTGAGCAGCGGCATGCGCGAGAGCGGAAACCACATCGACAGCGCCTGGATCGCCGCGCCCAGGCACACCGAAACGCCGACGCCGATCATCGCGCGACCGGCGGCCAGCCCGGCCATGCCAGGCGCGGTGGCAAACACCAGCGACCCGGCCACGGCCAGCATCAGCAGCACGGCCTCGGTGCGGCGCGGCCCGAAGCGGTCGAGCAGAATGCCGGCGGGCAACTGCGCGCAGGCAAAGCCCAGGAAGTAGAAGCTCGTGAGCAGACCCAGGTCGCCCGCGGTAAGTCCCAGTTCGCGCGTCAGATACGGCGCGAAGCCCAGATTGACGCCGCGGAAGATGTACGACACCAGGAAGCCGAGCGAAAAGAAAGCCAGCACGCGCCAGCGTGCCGGTGAGGCGTGATGGGGTTGCGAGGCCGAAGTGGCCGAACGCGTGGAATTAACGGTGGATGCATTCATGCCCAGCATTGTGATCACCGTCGTGGTGCAAGACCAGCGAAAGATACCCGCAGCAATTGTGAGTAGAATTTGACGACTTATGGAAAACCATGGCTGCCAACCGTCCTCCTCACCTACCTCCGCTCCAGGCCTTGCGCGCACTGGAAGCCGCCACGCGGCACCGCAGTTTCTCGCGTGCAGCCGAAGAGCTGGCGCTCACCCACAGCGCCATCAGCCACCATATCCGCGCGCTCGAGAGTAACCTCGGCACCAAGCTGTTCCGGCGCACGGGCCTGTCGATGACGCCCACCAGCGCCGGCGCACGGCTGGCCGAACAGGTGCGCGGCGCGCTGGACCAGCTCGAGGCGGCGCTACGCGAAGCCAGCGACGTCGCCGCCCCGCCCGTGGTGCGGCTGCAGGTCAGCGTGATGGCCGATCTGGCCAACGCCTGGCTGATCCGGCGGCTGCCCAGCCTCCACGCGCAAGCGCCGGAACTGGATCTGCATCTGCGACTGCATGCGGAAATTTCGCCGCCCGATCCGTATTCCGTCGATGTCGGCATCTGGCACCAGCGTGTCGATCTACCCGGATTCGAGTGCCACAACCTCATCGAAGACCATGTGATCGCGGTGGCCAGCCCCGCCCTGCTGGCCCGGTATCCCGGTTTCACCATCGCCGATCTGCCCAACCTGCCGATGCTGCGCTTTGCGCTGCGGCCATGGCGCGACTGGCTGGTACTGGCCGGCCTGCCGCCCGACGAACCCGAGCGCGGCCCGATCTTCCAGGACGCCGGCCTGATGCTGCAATCGGCCGTGGCGGGACTGGGCGTGGCCACGGCGCGGGCGCAACTGGCGCACGACTATCTGGCCAGCGGACAGCTTGTGCAGATCGGCACCACGCGCATTCCGTCCAGCCTGCACTACTGGGTCACATGGCGCGAAGGCAATCCGCGCGAAAAGGCCATCCAGCGCTTTCATGCGTGGCTGCGCGAGCAGGTTGCAGAATCGACATGGCCGTCTCGCACCTGAAACATCTCTCGCTTATGGCGTCCGTTATGTGGACATAGCGGACGCTTCCTACGTCTAACAATAAGCGTCACATTTGGCGCGAGGATTCGGAACGGAAAGAGTCGGCGCCCGCAGGACCGTACGCTGCGCTTGTTTATGCGCCTGGTCTTGACCAGGCCGTCTTTTTTTCGAAGAATCGACCGCACGTCATTGCCACTGCGCGGGAAATTCCATGAAGTTACGCATCCTCAGCGACATACATCTGGAACACAACACGCCCGACGCCGTGCCCGATTGCGCGGCCGATCTGGTCATTCTGGCCGGCGATATCGCCAACGGCCGCGACGGCATCGACTGGGCCGCGGGCGCGTTCAGTGCGCCGGTGGTCTATGTGCCCGGCAATCACGAATACTACGAAAGTGCGTTCGACAAGGTGGACCGCCTGATGGCGGACGGCGCGGCGGAATCGGGCAACGTCACGCTGCTGAACGGCGACGTGGCCGTGATCGAGGATGCCCGCGGCCAGCGTGTGCGCGTGATCGGCACCACATGGTGGACCGACTACTGCCTGTATGGCGAGAACCGCATGGACGAGGCCATGGAGGCCTGTTCGCGCGTGATGGTCGACCATCGGCTGATCGCGACGGCGGGCGACGACGGCCAGCACCGCATGTTCACGCCCGCTGACGCGCTGGCACGCCACCAGGCGGCCACGGCATGGCTGGCACAAACGCTGGCGCAGCCGTTCGATGGCAAGACCGTGGTGGTCACGCATCACGGCCCCGACCTCGGCAGCCTCGACGCCCGATATGCGCACGACGTGGTGTCGGCCGGATTCCTGTCGCGCCGTCCCGATCTGGTTGCGCAAGCCGATCTCTGGATCCACGGCCATACCCACACCAGCTTCGACTACTGGATCGACGACTCCCGCGTGGTCTGCAATCCGCGCGGCTATATTTCCCGGCGCAGCGGCGCGCCCGAGAATCCGGTCTTCGACTGGAGCAAGGTGGTCGAGCTCTGAGCGGCAATCCAACGGCGCGGCGCAGGCAACGGCTGCGTCGGCGCTCTCGGGCGCATCGATTTCTGCATCGCCAGCAACTTCATCGACACGCCGCTTCACCCCCGGCGCGGCCGCCATAAAGAAAAACCCCCGAGGGCTTGCGCCACTCGGGGGTTTTTTCTGACAGGCTGGTTGGCCCGGCAGTCCGGCATGAATTACATCATGCCTTCCATGCCGCCCATGCCACCCATGCCGCCCGGCATTGCCGGAGCCGACTCTTCCTTCGGCGTTTCGGCCACGGCGCAGTCGGTCGTCAGCATCAGCGAAGCCACCGAAGCGGCGTTCTGCAGCGCGGTGCGGGTCACCTTGGTCGGATCCAGCACGCCCATTTCCACCAGGTCGCCGTACTCGCCCGAAGCGGCGTTGTAACCGTAGTTACCCTTGCCTTCGATGACCTTGGCCACCACGACCGAAGCCTCTTCACCGGCGTTCAGCACGATCTGGCGCAGCGGCTCTTCCATGGCGCGCAGCACGATCTTGATACCGGCGTTCTGGTCGGCGTTGTCGCCGGTCAGTGCCGAGATCGCAGCGCGGGCGCGCAGCAGGGCCACACCACCACCGGGGACGATACCTTCTTCCACGGCAGCGCGCGTGGCGTGCAGTGCATCTTCCACGCGGGCCTTCTTTTCCTTCATTTCGACTTCGGTGGCAGCGCCAACCTTGATCACGGCAACACCGCCGGCCAGCTTGGCCACACGCTCTTGCAGCTTTTCACGGTCGTAGTCCGAGGTGGCTTCCTCGATCTGGGCGCGGATCTGCTTCACACGGCCTTCGATCGCGCCTGCATCGCCCGCGCCGTCGATGATGATGGTGTTTTCCTTGCCGATCTCGATGCGCTTGGCCTGGCCCAGGTCCTGCAGCGTAGCCTTTTCCAGCGTCAGGCCGACTTCCTCGGCGATCACGGTGCCGCCGGTCAGGATGGCGATGTCTTCCAGCATGGCCTTGCGGCGGTCGCCGAAGCCCGGGGCCTTGACGGCGGCGGTCTTCAGGATGCCGCGGATGTTGTTCACCACCAGCGTGGCCAGGGCTTCGCCTTCCACGTCTTCAGCGATGATCAGCAGCGGACGGCCAGCCTTGGCCACTTGCTCCAGCACCGGCAGCAGATCGCGGATGTTCGAGACCTTCTTGTCGAACAGCAGCACGAACGGGTTGTCCAGGGCGACAACCTGCTTTTCCGGGTTGTTGATGAAGTACGGCGACAGGTAGCCACGGTCGAACTGCATGCCTTCCACGACCTCCAGCTCGTCGGCCAGCGACTTGCCGTCTTCGACGGTGATCACGCCTTCCTTGCCAACCTTGTCCATCGCTTCGGCGATGCGCTCGCCGATCGATGCATCGCTGTTGGCCGAGATGGCGCCAACCTGGGCGATTTCCTTGCTGGTGGTGGTCGGCTTCGACAGCTTCTTCAGCTCTTCGACGGCGGCGCCAACGGCCTTGTCGATGCCACGCTTCAGGTCCATCGGGTTCATGCCGGCGGCAACGAACTTCATGCCTTCGCGCACGATCGACTGGGCCAGCACGGTTGCGGTGGTGGTACCGTCACCGGCGTTGTCGCTGGTCTTGGAAGCCACTTCCTTGACCATCTGCGCGCCCATGTTCTGCAGCTTGTCCTTCAGTTCGATTTCCTTGGCCACGGACACGCCGTCCTTGGTCACGGTCGGGCCGCCGAAGCTGCGCTCCAGCACCACGTTGCGGCCCTTCGGGCCCAGGGTCACCTTCACTGCGTTGGCGAGGATGTTCACGCCTTCGACCATCTTGGCACGTGCGGCGTCGCCGAACACTACGTCTTTTGCTGCCATGTTCTGAATCTCCGAATCTGGGATGGAGCGCCCCGCCTGGGCGGGGCGATCTGAAAATTGGGTACGACTGAAACGAGAGACCGGCGTCGCTTACTTGTTGACGACAGCCATGATGTCTTCTTCGCGCATGACCAGCAGTTCCTGGCCATCCACCTTCACGCCCTGGCCGGCATACTTGCCGAACAGCACGCGGTCACCCACCTTGACGTCGAGGGCGATGCTGTTGCCCTTGTCATCCTTCTTGCCCGGGCCGATGGCGAGCACTTCGCCTTGATCGGGCTTTTCGGCTGCATTGTCGGGAATCACGATGCCGGACGCGGTCTTGGTTTCGTTGTCCAGACGCTTCACGATCACACGGTCGTGCAGAGGACGCAGGTTCATACGGACTCCTAGATACAAAAAGTGAGATTTGATTCACAAATGGCCGTCATGGTCAGGCGGCCATCAAGTTTTCAGTCTACCGCCGGGGTCGGCTGTTAGCACTCTCCCCCAGGGAGTGCTAATTATAGGGACGGGGTGAGTCGTTTTCAAGACAACGACTTAATGGGGGTATACCCGAGGCCGCGTGGGAATTGCGTCGATCCCCGCGACACCCTACCCTGCGAGGCGTCCGGCGTGTCGTCGCAAACCCCCGCCGCCGCGTTTGCCTGTGTGGCGCCGCGCGCGCCGCGCACCGCCTCTCGTCCCACCGCACCTTACCCGTCCGACGCCATCGTCATGTCAAGTCTCGCCATCGGGCAGCGCCGCATCGCGTCGCGCTGTCTTGCCATGTTTTGCCTTCTGCTCGCGCTGGTCGCGATGCGGCAGGCCCACGCGCAGGATCCGGCCAGCCCGCAAGCGGCGCGGGCCGCACCCGACGGCGCCCGCCCGCGGGTCTGCGTGGTGCTGTCCGGCGGCGGCGCGCGCGGCTATGCGCATATTGGCGTGCTCAAGGCGCTTGAGCGCATGCGCGTGCCGGTCGACTGCATTGCCGCTACCAGCATGGGCGCCGTGGTAGGCGGGCTGTACGCCAGCGGGATGTCAGCCGATGAACTCGACGCGCGGCTGTCGCGCACCAATCTGAGCGACATCGTGTTCGACCGCAACGAGCGCGCGCAGCTGCCGCAGGCGCTGCGCGAAGATGACTTCCAGTATCCGATCGGCATCTCCGCCGGGATCGGCGACGGCCGCGTCAAGCTGCCGGTGGGCCTGGTGCAGGGCAACAAGCTGTTTACGCTGCTGCAGGACTGGACCGCCGCTTGGCCCGGCGATGTCGATTTCAACACGCTGCCCACCCCGTTCCGGACCATCGCCACCGACCTGGGCACCGGCGCGCCAGTGGTGCTCAGCCGTGGTTCGCTGCCGCGCGCGATCCGGGCCAGCGTGGCCGTGCCCGGCCTGTTCGCGCCGTTCAGGCTCGATGGCCATACGCTGGTCGATGGGGGCCTGGTCAGCAACCTGCCAGTGCAGATGGCGCGCGACATGGGCGCCGAGGTGATCATCGCCGTCAACGTCGCCACGCCGCTGGATGATCCTGCCACGCTCGATTCGCCCGCGGCCGTCACGCAGCAAATGGTGACGATCCTGACCAACCAGAACGTGGCGCAGCAGAAGGCGCTGCTCGGCGCGCGCGACATCCTGCTGGAACCGGACCTGGGCACGCTGTCGTTTGCCGATTTCTCGCACGCCAAGGACAGCGTGCAGCGCGGCTACGACGCCGCGCAGGCCATGGCGCCAAGGCTGGCCGCGCTGGCGCTGCCGCGCGAAGCGTGGGACAACTACCTGACCGCGCGTGCCACCCATGTTGCCGCCAACGACCCGCGCCATATCGACGCGATCGAGGTCCACACGTCGGGCCGCATCCCGGCGTCCTATGTGAAACAGTACCTGCGCGCGCGCGAAGGCGACCGCTACGACACCGCCGCGATCAATCACGATCTGACGCAGCTGGCCACCAGCGGCGATTTCGAGAGCGTGACGCAGGACGCGGTGACCGAGAACGGACGCACCGTGCTCAAGGTGGACGCCCAGGAAAAATCGTGGGGACCGCAATTCCTGCTGTTCGGCTTCGGCATGTCCACCACCTTCGACGGCAAGGGCGCGTTCAACCTGCAACTAGGCCACCGCTATCCGTGGCTGACCCAAAGCGGGCTGGAATGGCGCAACGATATCGTGCTGGGCAGCAACCAGGCGAAGTGGCATACCGAACTGCGCCAGCCGGTGTTCGACCGCCTGGGCTTCTATGTGGCGCCGTATCTGGAATATGGCCGCAAGCATGTCGACATCTATCCGGACAACAGCCGCGACCGCAACGCCACGCCGGTGACCGCCGTGCGCGTCGACACGGCGATAGCCGGCCTTGACCTCGGCATGCCGCTGGGCCGTCTGGGAGATTTCCGGCTTGGCGCAAATTACCAGCAGGTGCGCTACCGCTCCGATTACCTGCTGACCAACGCACGCGGCGGCCAGTTCAACAACAGCTACGTGCGGCAGCCGGTGGTACGCGCCCAGTTGACCATCGACCAGCTCGACGATCCGCTCTATCCGCGCAAGGGCTACTACCTGTTTGCGGTGAACCAGTTTTCGTTCGGCGGCGCGAACAACACCTATGACGATGTGCACGCCAAGGCGTTGTGGGCTGGCAGTGTCGGGCGGCATACGCTCAATATCGCCGCCGAAGGCGCGATGACCTACAACGACCATCGCACCGACCGCAGCGTCAGCGGCGGACTGGGTTTCACGCTGGGTGGATTCCAGCGGCTGTCGGCGTACGCGCCGGACCAGTTCTCGGGCAACTATCTGCTGTACGGTCGCCTGACCTACCTGAACGAGTTGCGCGAATTCGTGCTGCCCGGCCTGCGCACCACGGTCTTTGGATCGAGCCTCGAAGTCGGCGATGTCTGGCTGACGCGCCGCAACTTCGGCAGCGGCCCGTACAAGTCGAGCGCCAGCGTGTTCATCGGCGGCAACAGCGTGATCGGGCCGCTCTACTTCGGCTTTGCGGCGGCGCCGGCCGGTGTGTGGAACGTCTATCTGCAGTTGGGCCGCGTGTTCTAGGTCGTCGCGGCAGCCGGTGTATCGGCGGGGAATCGGCCATGCGATTCGGGCGAGTCGGGCGATTCGGCGGCATAGCACGCGATGCGCCGGCCGGCGGCCGGACCCGCCGTCGAACCCACCGACGGCTTAGCCCGGCAGCGCCTCGGCGCTGGCCTCGGACATGGCCGAGCGGTATTGCACCGCGCCGATGCGGCCGTTGCGCAGCCGCAGTGTCTGCGTGCCGTGGCCCTGCATCGGCACGCCGTCTAGCAGGTACGACACGGCGATATCGACTTCCACGTTCTGCCCGTCGATGCGCGGCGCGCCCGCCACGTCGATGCGCACCGTGTCGCCGCTCAGTTGGGCAATCCGCTGGAACAGGCCGATCACGGCATCGCGGCCGTTGTATTCGCCGGCCAGTGGATGATTGCCGAGGTGTGTCCAGACGATGTCCGGATCGAGTTGCGAGTACAGCGTTTCGAAATGGCGCGTGGTCAGCGCCGCGAGGTAGTCGTGCACCAGTGCCGCCACCGCTTCGGCCGACATCGGCGCTTCGACCGCGCGCCGCGCGCGCATGCGGCCCGCCGATGCGTCGAGGCCGAGAAAGTCGAGCACGCTGGCCATGACCTGCTCCCGATCGTTGTCGACGCAGATCATGTGATAGCTGTTCTCGACGATCACGCCCGTGGCCTGCGGCACGTTGGTCAGCAGGAAATCGGCCGAACGCGTCGAGGTCAGTTCGTCCTCGCGCGCATGCACCACCAGCGTCGGGCACGGCACGCGCCGCGCACCGTCGAGCACCCAGCGGCGCAGCCGGTCGACCTGGCGGATGCAGGTGAGCGGCACCCAGCGGTAATGGAAATTGTCGCCGCGCTCGAACTTGGCCTTGACCACGGCGCGCACCAGATCGCTCTTGATGCCGAACGGCTCGTTTTCCTCCACCCGGATGCGCGCCGGCAGCAGCGGCAGGCGATAGACCACATGGCGCAGCCAGCGGTACGGCGGCGTGGACCAGCCGTCGATATAGACCGGCGTCGACAGGGCCACCAGCCTCCCCTTGCGATGCTGGCGACGTTCGCACAACGCCACGGCCAGCAGCGCGCCCATGCACATGCCGATCACGTGGAAGGTTTCGTACTGGTCCACCAGCGCGTCATACGCTTCGGCAACCGTCGCCATCCATTGCTCGGCCCGCACGGAAAGAAGATCCGCGGGCGTGCCGCCGTGGCCGGGCAGCGTCACCGCGTGCGTTTCCACGCCCGCGCGCCGCAGCACCTTGTGCATCGGCCCGAGGTCGTACTGTGTGCCGCCAAGACCGTGGATCAGCAGGGCTCCGGTACGCGGAGCCGGGTCGATCGTCATGCCGCGCGCCGTCCCTCGGTGTCATGCGAGGACACGATGCGCCAGGCGCCGGCAATCAGCGCCACCGAATCATCCCCATCGAGCAGCGGGCCGCTCATGTCGACCACCGTCGTCACGGCCCCGGCCGGCAGCATCAGCCTGAAGGTCAGGTCGCCGCGCGCCTCGCCGTCGCTTTCGCGCAGCCAGCGGCGGCGCACCTCGGCGCGATCGTCCGGATGCACGCGCGCCAGTACGTCGTCGAGCGTGGCCAGCGACGCTTCGGCCAGGCCAAACGCGCGTTCGACACTGCCGCTCCAGCGCAGCCGTCCGCTATGCGGATCGAGGTTGTAGACCAGTTGCCCGCTGGCAGCCAGCGCCAGCTCGACGTCGTTCTGGCGGCTGGCGGCCTGCTCGTGCAATTGCTGGCGCGCCGTGCTCAGCGTGCTGATCAACAGCGTCAGCAAGGCCGCGACGGCCAGGTACAACTGCGCCACCAGCAGCGAATAGCCGTGATAGACGGCCGTGTCGGCAAAGGGGCCGTCGCCCTGCGCGGTGTTGACGAGCACCAGCGCCGACAGCAGCGCCACGGCGATCGATCCGCCCCGTCCGCCCAGCAGCAGCGCAACGATGGCCGTGAAAAACAGCGGGATATAAGTCAGCGCGTACGACACATCGAGCGACAATCGCACCACGCGCGTACCGTCGAACACGACCGCCGCGGTGACCAGCACGGCAAGCAGCGCGGCGATGCCGAACACGAATTCGCCGCTGCGGCGCCCGCCCGAGCGTGCGGCACTGAAGCGCGCCCATCCGGCCAAGACCGGCGTGACGATCAGCACGCCAACGAAGTCGGCCGCCGCCCACACCTTGGCGGTGGGCCAGAACGGCACGTCCATGAACAGCCAGAACCAGCCCGCGCCGAAGACCGCGCCGCCGACGCTGCTGACCACGCCCGCCAGCAGCAGTCCGCGCAGGAACGCCAGCCCTTCGAGCGAAAACTGCATCATGTGGACCAGCGCCACGGCCAGCGCCGCAAAGCCGATCTCGTCCAGCGAAAACAACAGCATGCGGAACGCGTCGCGCCCTTCCACCACGCCCAGCAGCATCTGCGCGGCCAGAAATGCCAGACCCAGCCCCACCCAGCGGCGCGCCGGCGCCAGCATGAAGGCTGCCACCGACACACCGGCAGGCAGCCAGATATAGCCGGTGGCGGCAAATGGCCCATTGATCTTGTGCGATGCGTAGCCGAAAACGAAATACAGGACCGCCCACAACGGCAGCGTGACGATCCGGTTCGATAGATTCACAGTTGGATTCCTGGGTGCAAGGCAAGGTACGGCGCACGCAGGCGCCGCCCTCAATGAACGGGAAATGCGGCCCGTCAGTTGACCGGGACGGGCCGTTTTTGCGCAGAAGAAAGCACAATCAGTTCAAGCCGCTGCGATCGACGTACTCGAGCGCCTCGCGCACGGCCCGACGCGCCTTGAGCACGTAGCAGACCTGGCGGTCCCGGATCACCAGCGACAGGACGTCGGCCTGCACCATTTCCTGAAAGAAATGTGCCGCGCGCCGCACCGTCAACCCGGCGGCGGTCGCCAGGGCGATGGCAGGCTGGCCCTCGTCGCCCGCCTCCAGCAGGGCGCGGCAGATTGCTGCACGGGCCGGCACCGTCAGCAACGCTAGGGTCAGGGTGCTTTCCTGGGTCTCCATGTTCTTCTCCGTCGATGGAATTGCCGCGTAGGCATCGATGATGCACCACTACGAGCCATCGCACGTCGGAAATAAGCGCCAATAAGCCGGCCGTATCGCGCATACGACGCGCAATCACTGCCTGTTGCGTCAGACGATCGATTTACGGCCCGGCATCCTCCCCGGCCGCCGCCGCGCGGCGAACGGCCGTTTGCAGGCGCGCCAATCCACGGCATGGAGAAGCGCCGGAACAGAGCGAGGCAAGGCGGCCCCAGCCTCGCGGCCGGCCAACGCTATGCCACGTCGATCGTGCCGCCCATGCTCTCGTGGCCCGATCCGCAGAAGATGTCGCACAGGAATCCATAGCTGCCGCGCTTGGTGGGCGCGGTCAGCCGCACTTGCACCGCCTTGCCCGGCGGCAGGTCGGCGCGCACGTGCATATCGGGCGCGGAAAATCCCATGATCACGTCCTCGGCGGTAATCGCCAGCAGCACGGTTTCGCCGGGCTTCAAGACGATGCGGTCTGGAATGAAGACAAAACGGCGCGCGCGCATCGCGATCACGCGCGGCGCCGCCGCATCGCCCTGTCGGATCATCGGCACCATGACGGCGGCGGCGATCCAGCCCAGCACCGTGCGCCGCCCGACCGGCTTGCCGCACAAAACGGGCGTCGTCATGGTCAGCCCCGTCCGGTGACCGGCTGCTCGGCCAGCCGGAACGCATCCGGTCCCGCCGCCGGCGTGGCCGCCACCTCGCGCCAACCCAGCCCCTGATAGGGATGCGCGGCGTCCCACGGCACCGGCAGGCGGCGCGGCTGCGATCCGGGCGGCGGCAGCGGAAACATCAACGACCGCGCGGCGTGATGGGCGATATGTCCGGTCATGCGGTGATGCTCCTGGTGGATATGGCCATAGAACACCGTGACGTTGGAATACGGCATCAGCGTGTCGATCACTTTGGCGCCATCGCGCGTGGCCCAATCCCACTGCGGATACAGGTCGAACAACGGCCGGTGGGTGAACACCACGATCCGCGCGTCGCGCCGCTGCTTCGACAGATCATCGGCCAGCCAGGCCAGTTGCGCTTCGCCCACTTGCCCTGCGGGGTCAGATACGTTGTCCAGCACGATCGCGTGCAAACCCTTGTGATCGAAGGTGTAGTGCGTGGGCCCGAACAGTTCGCGATACGCCTCGCCGTTGTCTAGGCTGGCGTCGTGCTCGCCAGGCATCAGGTGCACCGCGCCGGCGCGCAGCGGCGCGATGATGTCGCGGAATTCGCGCATGCGGCGCCGGCGTTCGGCGGCATCGTCGGTGGTGTGGGTCAGGTCGCCCGTGAACATCACGAAGTCGGGCGGCTGCGGCAGCGCGTTGACGGCGGCGACAGCCTTGGGCAGCGTGCCGCGCGCATCGGGATTGGGCGGCCCTTCGAAGCCCCAGTGCGCGTCGGACAACTGCACGAACACGAAATCCTCGTCGCGGCCGGCGGCCCAGCCCGGCAAGGCGGAGGCGAACACGGCGCCCGCCGCGGCGCCAGCCAGGCGCATCACATCGCGCCGATTCCAGTTTCGTTGCATGAAAACCTCCGTTCATGGCGTGGGTCGTGCCTGTCATACCGGGGCGCGCGCCGTTTTATTCCCTGCGGGTCTACCCCGTTGGCGCGCGGCGCGGCGCGGGAATAGAATCGGCGCAGCCCCGGTAATACGAAGGAGATGCACGCATGCCGCAGTGCCCGTTCGATCCGCTACCGAAGGACTGACTTGGACGCCGCCAACACGCGCCGCCGTTTCGAAGCCCTGGTGCTGCCGCATCTGGATGCCGCCTACAACCTTGCGCGCTGGCTGTGCGGCAACGCCAGCGATGCGGACGATGTGGTGCAGGAAGCGTTTCTGCGCGCGTTCCGGCTTTTTGGGAGCTTTCGCGGCGACCAGCCGCGCCCGTGGCTGCTGGCAATCGTGCGCAATACGTGGTTCACCACGTGGCAAAAGCGCCGGACGGCGGCGGAAACCGGCTATGACGAAGCCGCGCTCGATGCCTCGGGCGCGACATTGCCGGACTGGCACGGCGCACCGGGCGATCCGGAACAGTGGCTGCTGCGTGAGGAGGACGTGCGGCTGGTGCATGCCGCGCTGGAAACCTTGCCGGTGGCCTTTCGCGAGGTGCTGGTGTTGCGCGAACTCGAGGAACTGCACTATCGCGATATCGCACGCGTGGCCGACATTCCGGTCGGCACCGTGATGTCGCGCCTGGCGCGCGGCCGGCGCATGCTGGCCGCAGCCGTCGTAGCGCTGCGCGATGGCGCCCCGCCGCAGGCCCGGCCTGCGTCCGCACCATTGCCGGCATCGGCACAACCGGCAGGAGACACGCGCCATGGATTGCAATGAGGCCCGCCATCTGCTGCAGGCAACCGCCGACGGCGAAGTCGGCGCGGCGGACAGCGTACGGCTGGAGCGGCATCTGGAAGATTGCGACGGCTGCGTCGAAAGCCTGCGCAACCTGCAGGCCTTGCGCGCCGCCACGCGGCACGGTGCCGCCTATCATCGCGCACCGGCAGCATTGCGCGCACGGATTCTGGAAGCGCTGCCGGGCACTTCGCCCGATGCCTCGCCGGACGCCTCTTCCATCGCGGCGCAGGACGTCGCCGATATGCGCCAAGGCTGGCGCCGCTGGTTTGCATGGCCACCGGCCGCCACCGCCGCGCTGGCGGCATGCACCATCGCGGCCGTCGGCCTGAACCTGTTTCAGTACAGCACGCAGCCGTCGCCGGGCGACCTCGCGGCCAACGCGATTGTTGCCAGCCACGTACGCGGCCTGATCTCGAATCGCGCCATCGATATCGCCTCCACCGACCAGCACACGGTCAAACCGTGGTTCAACGGACGCATCGACTACGCACCCGATGTGCGCGACCTCGCGTCCGCAGGCTTCCCGCTGGTTGGGGGACGGCTCGATTATGTCGACGGTCAGCGCGTGGCCGTGCTGGTCTATCGCCGCAACCAGCACCCGATCGACGTCTTTGTGATCCCCGCCGACCGCTCGGGTGGCGCCAGGCAGCATGAACGTCAGGGATATCAGATCGACAGCTGGACGTCCGGCACGATGCGTTATTGGGCCATCACCGATGCATCGGCGGACGACTTGCGCAAGTTCATGCAGGCGTGGCGCAGCGCGCAGGGCCCGGACCGGTAAGCGTTGATGTCACGCTGTCCTCGGACCACCGTCCCAGCCGAATGTCGGGACCCAAGCTGTCATGTGAGTACACAGAGACCACGCAGGCCGGAGGGCGTCGGCGCTCAAGCTCAGCCATCCATTCCGACGTAGCCGCGCGCCTCCAGCCGCTGGCGCCTGGCCTCTTCCTTCATCGTGCGGAAGTCGATAAAGCGGTGCGCCGGTAACAGCCGCGCCACCGCGGGGATAAGATTTTGCTCGCGCAATGTCGGCGGCGGAGAATAGTGCCCGCTGCCGTTGGACCATGACACGAGCCGGCCTTGGTCAAAGTCGATCTCGCCGGCATAGAGCACGTCGGCGCGTCTGGACAAGGACGTATGCCCTTGCACACCGTATCGCGGATCGGCGCCCGCCAGCGAGCCCTGCGGGGCGCCGCAATAGATCCGCCCCGGATCGGCCGCAAGGATCACGTAGAAGAACACGCCGTGCGCAGGCGGCACGGGCGCGCCGGGTACATGCGGTAGCAGGTAATAGTGCTCGGCGCTTTTGCGCTGCAGTTCGAAGACCTGCGAAGGGCGGGCGGGGACTTGATAGCCGTCGTGTTGTACGGGGATGGGTTGCATGCGCGCGCGCGCCTCGAAAATTTCTCCGATACGGTGCAATTGATCATGCGACAGCATCTCCCACCTCTCTTTCCGATGAAACCTGGGATTGTCGACGCTGGCCTTCGCGCGGCAATTGACGCTCATCATGACGCCACTGCCCGCAAAAAGAAAGAGCCCTGCCGGCAGGCAGGGCTCTTGAGCGCGACAGTCAATATCGGACTCGCCAACGGTCTGGCGCGGCCCGGATCGATGCGTCAGGTCAGCACGAACGGCAACTGACGCTGGCGCTTGCCGGTGAGGCGGAACAGCGCGTTGGCCACCGCCGGCGCGATGGTCGGCGTGCCCGGCTCACCCAGGCCGGTGGGGTTGTCGTTCGACGGCACGAAGAACACATCGACCACCGGTGCATCGGGCATGCGCGGCGGCGGGTAGTCAGGGAAGTTGCTGTTCTTGACCACGCCGTTTTCGATTTCGATGGCAAACCCCGGCTTGGTCATCGACAAGCCGAACACGCAACCGCCCTGGATCTGCGCCTCGGCGCTGAGCGGATTGACCACGCGATTGGCGTGCACGCCGGCGGTCACGCGATGCACGCGCGGCTCGCCCTTGACCAGCGACACGTCGACCACATACGCCACCACCGACCCGAACGACTCGTGCACGGCCACGCCCCAGGCGTGTCCCTTGGGCAGCTTCTTCTTGCCGTAGCCCGATTTGTCCACGGCAAGCTGCAGCGCGGCGCGATGGCGCGCATGCGCCTTTTCGTCGAGCCGCGCCATGCGCCATGCCACGGGATCCTGTTTGGCCGCCGTGGCCATTTCATCGGCCAGCGTTTCCTTGACAAAGGCGGTGTGCGTGTTGCCCACCGAGCGCCACCACAGCACCGGCACGTCGACCTTCGGATGATGCACGTTCAACTGCAGCGGCAATGCGTAGTCGTTTTCGACGATGCCTTCGGTCATCGTCGCATCGACGCCATTCTTGACCATCATCGGTTCGAACGGCGTGCCGGAGATGATCGACTGGCCGACGATGGTGTGCTGCCAGCCCACCACCTTGCCTTGCGCATCGAGGCCGATGCGCGCGCGATGCACGTGCAGCGGACGGTAGTAGCCACCCTTGATGTCGTCCTCGCGGCTCCACATCACCTTGAGCGGCTCGGTATGGCCTGCGGCCACCCACGCGCGCAGCACGTTGGCCGACTCCACCAGATAGTCCGACGTCGGCACCGCGCGCCGGCCGAAACCGCCACCGGCCATCATCGTGTTCAACGTGACTTTCTCCGGCGACAGTTGCAGCGTGCGCGCGATGGCGCCCTGGTCGATGGTCTGGAACTGCGACCCGACCCACACCTTCACGGCAGTCACCTTGTTGCCGGACACCTCGGGCTGCATCGTGCAGTTCAGCGGTTCCATCGGCGCGTGGGCCAGGTACGGCACACGGTATTCGGCCTCGATCATCTTGGCCGCGCCGGCCATCGCGCCATCGATGCCGTCCGCCGCGCGGGCCACCGTGCCCGGCTGCGTCGCGAGCTTGCTGTACTGGTCGAACAGCGCCGCGGTGCTGACCGTGGAGCCGGTATCTTCCCAGACGATCTCCAGCGCATCGCGCCCGGTCTTGGCGGGCCAGTAGCCATTGGCGATTACCGCCACGCCCGTGCCGCCGCGATCGACATTCACCTGCATCACATCGACCACGCCCTTGACCTTGCGCGCCTTGTCCGCGTTGAACGACTTGACCTTGCCGCCGAAGCGCGGCGGGTGCGCCACCACGGCCACCACCATGCCCTTGAGCTGCACATCCATGCCGAACACGGCATCGCCATGCAGCTTGGACGCGGAATCGAGCCGCGGCGTCGGTTTGCCGACGATTCGGAACTGCGCCGGGTCCTTCAGCGCGACCTGCGCCGGCACCGGCAGGCTCATCGCCGCGTCGGCCAGCTCGCCATACGTGGCGCGGTTGGCACCAGATGTCACCACGCCCTGCGAGGTCGTGCAGCTGGCCGGATCGACCTTCCATTTCTGCGCGGCGGCGCTGATCAGCATGGCGCGCGCGCGTGCGCCGAGTTCGCGGTATTGCTCGAACGAATGATTGAGCGCGGTGGAGCCGCCCGTCATCTGGATGCCGAACATCGGATCCTTGTACGCGTCGCCGGCCGGCGCCAGCATTGCGCGCACGTTTTGCCAATCGACGTCGAGCTCTTCGGCCAGCGCCATCGGCAATGCCGTATGCACGCCCTGGCCGAATTCGAGCCGGTTCACGGCCACGGTGACGGTGTTGTCCGGCGCGATGCGCAGGAACGCCTGCGGCGGCGTGGCCGGCTTGGCGGCGGCGCCCTGCGCTTGCGCGGACTCGACACCGGCGATACCGAGCGCCAGCCCGCCGCCGGCCAGTCCGGTGATCTTCAGAAAGCTGCGCCGCGACAGCGCGGCCGTTTTGTCTGCGCCGGCAACCGGCGCGCCGCTGCCGCCCGCGAGGGCTTCAATGCCTCGAATACGCATGGCAGTGCTCCTCAGGCGATGGCGCGCGCGGCATCCTTGATGGCCGCGCGAATCCGTTGATAGGTGCCGCAGCGGCAGACGTTACCGGCCATGGCCTGATCGATGTCGGCGTCGGTGGGCCGCGGCTTGCTGCGCAGCAGGCCCACGGCGCTCATCACCTGGCCGTTCTGGCAGTAGCCGCACTGCGCCACGTCGTGCTTGAGCCAGGCGGCCAATACCGCCTTGCCCACCTTGTCGTCGCCCATGCCTTCGATCGTGCTGATCTTGCTGCCGGCGGTGGCCGAGATCGGCATCACGCAACTGCGCGTGGCCTGTCCGTTGATATGGACCGTGCAGGCACCGCACGACGCCATGCCGCAGCCGAACTTGGTGCCCGTCATGCCGAGGTTGTCGCGCAAGGCCCACAACAGTGGCGTGGACGGATCGGCGTCCACCTCCACGGTCTTGCCGTTGAGGGTGAGGGTTGTCATTTGTGGAGCTCCTTGGGTACGTGGCCCAGTCGGTTATTCGCAAGACCGCCAGGCCGATGGCACGCAAGATCCCTGGCCAACCCGACGGACCCGTGGAGGATAGTGCAAATAGAAAAAGCGTGCGCGCCGCCGCTCGACCCGTGGGCGCGCACCGCTTCAGGGATTATTTCTGCACCAGGAACAAATAGAGCGCGTTGAGATCGGTGTCGTCCATTTTCTCGAAAGCGCTGAATGGCATGACGCGGCTGACATCGCTGCCGTCGGGCCGCTTGCCGGTGCGCATCATCGTCACGAATTGCGCGGACTGCGGATATTTTTCCATGACGCCGCCAGGCCGCAGGTTGGCCGCGGCAGGCCAGTCCGGCGGCGCGCCGGGAATATTGCCGCCGCGCAGTTTGGCACCGTGACAGCCCTTGCACGAATTGGCCACGTAAGCGCCGTATTCCACGTTGACCGCGGCGACGATCGGCGGCGATGGCGGCAGGCTATGGTCGATCTTCTCGGCGGCGTCCTTGATGACTCCCGCACCATACATGCCGCGCACAAACCACGGCAGATGAATCTCGGCGGGCTTGCCTTCGCCAGGCGGCAGGCTTTGCACATACGCCACTATCGCGCCGAGGTCGTCGTCCGACAAACGGTTGTAGTCCTCGCTGGGCATGACCAGCAGCGGTCGGCCCGAGGGCCCCACGCCATGCCGGATCGCGCGGTCCCAGTCTTCGATCCGATAGCGGGCCACGTCGGGATTGGCGCGCGTGATGTCCGGCGCGCGGACCCGGAAGCCGTTGGCTTCGTCAAACACCTGTTTGCCCGCGCCGCCCGCCCCGTGGCAATCCATGCAACCGCGCGATTCGTACAGGTATTTGCCATGCGCGATGGCCTTGGCATCGACGGGCAACGCCACCGGCTGCACCGCCACGTCGATATGGCGGACCAGCTTGCGGCCGCCCCACCAGTAGGTGCCGCCCACGGCCAGCACGACAAAGATCGTGAAAGCCACCAGCGCGGAGCTGGCAATGCGGAAGAATCGCTTGACGTCCATGGGTATCCCCCTGTGAAGCCGCCGGATGGCTCCGCGCCGATTGGATCGGCCCGGCGCATTGCGTTCCGTGCGCGATCGTACAGAAGATGCGCGACGGCGGCCAGCACAGGGAAAGGCCGCGCCATGGCGCGGCCCGCTTCGGACCCCGATCGATTCCGGCCGATTCCGTTCGATCCGGACCCTGGCCTGCCCCGTTAGCCGGCCAGACCGGCCGGTGCGCGGTCGATAAAGCCGGTCATCCCGGTCAGGCGGCCGTCGGCCGACAGCGTGGCGAAGTCGGTGCCCACCACCAGCGCAGCCTCGCCGGCCGGGCCCAGCTCCCAACTGAAGCGCAGGTTTTCGCCATGGGCGTCCACTGGCGTGACGCGGCGGAACTGGAATCCGGGAAAGCGCGCCTGCACGGCGGCGATCATCGCGTCGATGCCGTCGTGGCCCTCGCCGCGCATCAGTGGATCGACATAGACCGCCGATTCGGTCCACGTCCGGCCGATCAGCGCGCGACGGCGGGCGGCGTCGGTCTCGTTCCAGGCGGCCAGATATCGGTCGGCGAGATCGACGACGTGGGCCGGGGCGGTGTTGGGCGCGTTGACGGTGTTTTCGCTCATGGTGTGCTCCTTGTGAGAATCAGCGGTGAACATCGGGTATGGCTCCATGATCGTCACCAGCCTGCCGCAGCGCGATTACGTGGGGGGTAATCGCGGACATTCATGCCAGACCCGGCACCGCGCCGCCTCCACTTTTTACGCCCGTGTCCGCCATCCGCCGTCCACTAGCGGGCCCCTGGCGTCGGCTTCCGGCTTCCAGGGTTTCCCGGCTTCCGCCAGCTTGCGCAACGCCGCCCGCCTCGGCCATGCCGCACCGCCACGCGCCCGCCCGCGCCTTACCAAAATTCCGCGGATCGCGCCAGCCCCAACAAAGGCGTTCGCCAGCCCCTATCTTTGCTGTCGGATTCCGCCTGGCGCGACTACAGTGCCACCTACGCTGGGCGTCGTGCGGCCATCGCGCGCGTACCGGCCACGCTTTCGGCGCCCTCGCGCGCCCACTGAACACGATAGAGATGACGCCTGAAACGGCCGCGCCCCCTTCGAACCTATCGCCGCAGGCCCACAACGGGCGCTGGCGTCCGCCGATCGTGGCGGCGCTGGGATTCTTCGCGCTGGCCTCGGCCGGCATCTGGCTGGCCCGCATGCCGCACAACGCCGCCGCCCTGTGGCTGGCCAACGCATTCGGGCTGGGGCTGATGCTGCATCACCCGCGCCGCGCCGCGCCGGCGCTGCTGGCCGCGATGCTGGCGGCCAACGTCGTGGCCGACCTGATCGCCGGCTATGGCATTGGCGTGGCGCTGCTGTTGTCCATCGCCAACGGGCTGGAAATCGGCTGCTCGGCACTGCTGCTGTGGAGCATGGCAGGACGCGGCGCAGTCGGCCGTGGCGCCTCGCTGACGTCGTTCGCGCTGACGCTGGGGATTGCGGCCGCCGTGGGCCCCGCGGCGGGCGGCCTGCTGGGCGCGTGGGTCCTTGCGGATGCCTATGGCGGGTCGTTTGCCCCGATCTGGTGGACCTGGTGGAACGCCGGCGCCATCGGCATGGTGCTGCTGCTGCCGCTGATGGTGTCGTTCTCGCCCGAGCGCCTGCGTGCCTCGCGGCAGCGTCCGCTGCTGTTCCGCCTGACCGCGCTGTTCGCGCTTTGCGTGGGCATCGGCAGCGGCGCGATCAGCGCGGGACACGACCCATTCGTGGTGATGTCCCTGCCGCTGGTGATCGTGGCGCTGGCCAGCAACCCGTTCGCCACCGCATTACTGACGCTGCTGTCGATGATTGCGACCGAAATGGTGGCGCTGTCTTTCGGGCTGCCGTTGCTGGCGTCGCGCTCGGTGCCGCTTTCGGGTGCGCTGCTGATGGTGTTTCCGATCTGCATCGCGTTCATGACCGAGCAGAACCGCGAGAGCAGGCTCCAGTTGCGCAGCAGCGAGCGGCGTTTTCGCCAGGCGCTCGAACATTCGGCCATCGGCATGGCGCTGGTGACGCTCGACGGCCGCTGGCAACTGGTCAACCGCGCCATGGTCGACCTGCTCGGCTATAGCGCCGAAGAACTGAGCGACCTGCCATTCCAGTTGATGACGCACCCGGACGACCTCGCCGCGGACCTGCGCCAGGTGGAACGGCTGCTGTCCGGCGAGATCGATTCCTACCGCATGGAAAAGCGCTATCGCCACAAGGACGGGCACTATCTGTGGGCGCTGCTGGCGGTGTCGCTGGTGCGCGACGAGCACACGGGCGAACCGCACCACTTCATTTCGCAGGTCGAGGACATCCACATGCGCAAGCTGGCGCAGGAACAACTCGAACAGTTGACGCGGCGCACGCAATTGGCCGTGGAAGCGGCCGGCGTGGGCATCTGGGAATGGGATTTCACGCACGCCGCGATCACCTGGGATGCGCGCATGCATGCGCTGCACGGCACGCCGCCGGAGCTGGGGCCGCCCACGCTGGCGCAATGGATCGCGATGCTTCATCCCGAGGACATCAGCCGCGTCAGCGCTGAAATGCGAGAAGCGATCCGCGGCGTGCGCCGCTTCGACACCGAATACCGCGTCGTGCGTCCCACCGGCGAGATCCGCCACGTGCGCGCAATGGCCACCACGTCGCGCCACGAGGACGACTCCACGCGCGCGCTGGTCGGCACGAACTGGGATATCACCGAGCAGCGTAACCTCACGCGCGCGCTGTTCGAGGAAAAGGAACGGCTGCACATCACGCTGCGCTCGATCGGCGACGCGGTGATCTGCACCGACCGCATGATGCGCGTCACGTTCATGAATCCGATTGCCGAGCAGTTGACCGGCTGGAGCATGGACGCGGCGATGGGCCAGACGCTGGATCAGGTGTTCCGCATCGTCGACGAAGACACCGACCTGACCATTCCGAGCCCGGTCGAACAATGCCTGGAAACGCTGCGCCCCGCCTACCTGCAGGAAGGCGCGGTGCTGCAGAGCCTGACCGGCGAGCGCCACGACGTGCAGGACTCCGCCGCGCCGGTGCTGGCCAACGACGGCAGCGTGCTGGGCGCGGTGCTGGTGTTCCAGGACATCACCACGTCGCGCGCGTTGCAGCGCGAACTCGCGCATTCGGCCACGCACGATGCGCTGACCGGGCTGCCCAATCGCGCCTGGTTCGAAAAGCGGCTGCGTGAAGCTTGCGAGCAGGCGCGCCTGCACGACCATCGCGCCGCGCTGTGCTTTATCGACCTGGACCGCTTCAAGATCGTCAACGACACCGCGGGCCATGGCGCGGGCGACGTGCTGCTGCGCGAACTGGGCTATGTGATCCGCCATCAGGTGCGTCCCGACGACCTGCTGGCGCGGCTGGGCGGCGACGAGTTCGCGCTGCTGCTCAAGGACTGCACCGTCGAACACGCCGAACTGGTGTGCCAGAAGGTGATCGATTCGGTGCGCGAGCGGCGTTTTCCGTGGAACGGCCGCGTCTACGACGTGGGCGCCAGCATCGGCATCGCCGCCATCGACAGCGACGTGCCGCCGGTCAGCGAACTGATGAGCCGCGCCGATGTGGCGTGCTACGCGGCCAAGGCGGCCGGACGCAATCGCGTGTCGGTGTATCGCCGCGACGAGAGCGATGCGCGGCGTCACCACCGCGAACTGGAAGTGGCCGCGGGCATTCACTCGGCGCTGGAAGCCAACCGCTTCCGCCTGTATGCGCAGGAGATCCGCTCGCTGCATCCCGGCGCGGACGACGCCCGTCACGTGGAAATCCTGGTGCGCATGGTCGACGAGCAGGGCCTGCTGATCATGCCCGGCGCGTTTATTCCGGCCGCCGAACGCTACGACCTGATGGGCCATATCGATCGCTGGGTGATCCGCAACGTGCTGCATCAGTACGGCGAACGTCTGGCGCGCGTGACGGGGCTGTCGGTGTCGATCAACCTGTCGGCCAATTCGCTTGGCGAGCCGTTCCTGTTGCCGTTCCTGCACGCCGCGCTCGACGATTCCGTGCTGCCGGCCAACCGCATCCGGCTGGAAATCACCGAAACCGCGCTGATCAACAACATGACCGCCGCCAGCCGCGTGGTGGCCGAGATGCGCAGCGCCGGCTGCACCGTGGCGCTCGACGACTTCGGCTCGGGGCTGTCGTCGTTCGCCTATCTGAAGCAGTTCCCGGTCGACTATCTGAAGATCGACGGCAGCTTCATCCGCAATCTGTCCAGCAATGCGGTCGATCGCGAGATCGTCAGCTCGATCAACGACATCGGCCATCGGCTGGGCGTGCGCACGGTGGCCGAGTGGGTCGAGGACGAAAGCACGCTGCACACGCTGCGCGCCATCGGGGTGGACTACGCGCAAGGCTATGCGATCGGCAAGCCGATGCCGCTGGAAGCCTTTCTCGACATTTGCGAAAGCGCCCCGACCCGCCTCGGCGCCTGAACGTCAGTGCGCCCGAGCGCGGGCGCGTCGCCCTCCGCATCATGCCGCGCGCCACGCGACGCGCATCCGCCATCACATCGCTCCACAACGCCGTTCGGAAATCCGGACGGCGTTTTGCCCGCACGTTCGGATTGCCGAACGACCCCTTATCGGGCACATCGTAAATCCCTTTGTATTCATCGACTTACATCTGCATCCAGACGTGCGGCGGCTGGCACGCGTCGTGCAATTCAGGCGGCCGCCGCAGGCACACGATCCGTCCGCTGAGGCAGGCAGCCATTGCCGCGCAGGACGGGCTCAGTACAAAGGAGGATGTACCCACGATGACAAAACGACTGCCAACCCTGATTTTCATTGCGATGCTGCTAGGCGTGATCGTCGGCAGCGCCGCGCACAACATGGCGCCGGACGCGGCCACCGCGAAATCGATCGCCGACCATCTGTCGATCCTGACCGACGTCTTCCTGCGGATGATCAAGATGATCATCGGCCCGCTGGTGTTTGCCACGCTGGTGTCCGGCATCGCCAGCATGGGCGACGGCAAGACCGTGGGCCGCATCGGCCTGAAGGCGATGGCGTGGTTCATGGCCGCGTCGATCACGTCGCTGCTGCTGGGCCTGGTGATGGCCAACCTGCTGGCGCCGGGCCATGGCATGAACCTGCCGCTGCCGCCCGCCGATGCCGCGTCCAACCTGAAGACCGGCGCGCTGAACCTGCGCGACTTCGTCGCCCACATGTTCCCGAAAAGCTTTGCCGAGGCGATGGCCACCAACGAGGTGCTGCAGATCGTGGTGTTCTCGCTGTTCTTCGGCTTCGCGCTGGGCACGCTCAAGGACGGCGTGGGCAAGCCGGTGCTGGCCACCATCGACGGGCTGGGCCACATCATGCTCAAGGTCACCAACTATGTGATGGCGTTTGCGCCGCTGGGCGTGTTCGGCGCCGTGGCCGCCGTGATCACCGCCCAGGGCCTGGGCGTGCTGGTGGTCTACGCCAAGTTGCTGGGCAGCGTGTACCTGTCGCTGGCGCTGTTGTGGATCGCGCTGATTGCCGGAGGCTACTTCTTCCTGGGCCGCGACATCTTCAGGCTGATCCGCCAGCTGCGCGCGCCGCTGATGATCGGCTTCGCCACGGCCAGCAGCGAATCGGCCTATCCGAAGGTGATCGACCAGCTCAACCGTTTCGGCGTGAAATCGCGCATCACCAATTTCGTACTGCCGCTGGGCTATTCGTTCAATCTGGACGGATCGATCATGTACACGTCGTTCGCCGCGCTGTTCGTGGCGCAGGTCTACGGCATCCACCTGTCGCTGACGCAGCAGATCACGATGTTGCTGGTGCTGCTGGTGACCAGCAAGGGTATCGCCGGCGTGCCACGCGCGTCGCTGGTGGTGGTGGCAGCCGTGCTGCCGATGTTCGGACTGCCCGAGGCCGGCATCCTGCTGGTGCTCGGCATCGACCATATCCTCGATATGGGCCGCACCGTAACCAATGTGCTTGGCAATGCCATTGCCACGACCGTTGTCGCCAAAAGCGAGAACGCGATTGGCGCGCCGGAACTATCGGACGAGGCCGACACCTCCGAAGACAGTAGCGCCGGCCTGACACCCGTTCAGGCGCTGGCCAGCAAGTAAGCTGCGCCAGGCGTGCCAGGGCCCGGCTGCCGATCAGGCGGCCGGGCCTTTTTGCGTTTACAGCGCGGCGCGTAGCGCGGTGCGGCGCATGTCCACTTGGTTGCCGATCCGGGCGCGATCGTGGCGCCGTCGCGTGCCATCGCCGCGCATCGAGACGCCGCGATGGCTCCGCCGCAGGTCCGTGGATCGGCCGCGGTTAAGGCGAGCCTAATGCGGGGTGTGGTAAAACGTCGCCTTGCTGGTGGCGGTGTAAGCCCGTAAAAGGGCCTGGACGACGCTTGTCGACGAGCAAACTGTCCGATACGCCACCTCCGGCAACGTCCGCATTTCCGAATCCCATGATTGTGTCCCCTTCCGACGGCGCGTTGTCGCCGTGGCGCCGCGTTGCCCCGTTTGTCGCCCTGCTCGCGCTGGCCGCCCTGGTCACGGGCGCCGGCTGGCTCGGCTATCGCTATACCTTCGACACCGCGCTGGCCCGCCAGGCCGAGCGCGGGCAGGTACAGATGCGGCTCTACGCGCAGGCGCTGGAAAGCGAGCTGGCGCGCTATGACTATGTGCCAAGCCTGCTTTCGCTCGACGCGCGCATCGACGCGCTCTTGCGCGATCCGCGCTCGCCCGAGCGCGTGGCGCAGGCCAATGCATACCTGGCCGCGCTGAACGGCCGCGCCGGCACGCGTGTGGTCTATGTGCTCGATGCCAAGGGCCGCGTGCTGGCGACCAGCAACTATCAGCGCCCCGACAGCTTCCTGGGCGAAGACCTGAGCTTCCGCCCGTATTTCCGCAGCGCCATCGAAGGCCAGTTGGGCCGCTTCTACGGCGTGGGCACCACGCGCAGCGAATCGGGCTATTACCTGTCCGCGCCGCTTGGCGACCGCGACCGGCCGGTGGGCGTGGCAGTGGTCAAGATCGGACTCGAACCGCTCGAAAACCGCTGGCAGGGCAACGACAGTCAGATGCTGCTGGCCGACGAAAACGGCGTGGTGATCCTGGCCTCCGATCCGTCCTGGAAACTGGCCGTGCTACGTCCGCTGTCGGACGAACAGCGCGCCAGGCTCGACCGCAATCTGCAATACAATCGCGCGCCCTTGCCGCAGCTGGCGCTGAGCCTGGTGCGCCCGCTCGCCAACGGGCCGGCCCAGGGCGGCGACGCCCTGGTGCGTCTGCGCCAGGGCCCGCCGATGCTGGCGCAGCATCTGGCCCTGCCCGGCACCGACTGGGACCTGACGCTGCTGACCAACACCTCGCAGGCGCGCGTGGCCGCGCTCAACAGCGCGGCGCTGGCCGGCGTGCTGGCCGCCTTCGTGCTGCTGCTGGCCGCCGCGTGGAACGTGCGGCGCCGCATCGCCAGCGAACGGCAGGCGGCGCGCGCCGCGCTCGAGGCCGCCAACAGCGAGTTGGAGCGCAAGGTCGCCGAGCGCACCGCGGACCTGTCCGCCACCAACCAGCAGTTGCAGGCCGAGGTCGCCGAACGGATCCGCACCGAAGCGGTGCTGCGTCAGGCGCAGGACGGGCTGCTGCAGGCCGGCAAGCTGGCAGCGGTGGGACAGATGTCCGCCGGCATCGCGCATGAACTGAACCAGCCGCTGGCGGCCCTGCGCACGCTGTCCGGCAACGCCGAAAAATTCATGGCGCGCGGCGATTACCAGACCGCCCAGGGCAATCTCGAAAAAATCGTCGGCCTGGTGGAACGGATGGGTCGCATCACCGGCGCGCTCAGGTCCTTCGCGCGCAACCCCGCCGCGGGCCAGCGCCATGCCGCGCGCCTCGGCGAGGCGGTCGACAATGCGCTGTTCCTGCTGGAAACGCGCGTGGCGGCAATCCGGCCGCGCATCGCACGCGACATCGAGCCACATCTGGCCGTGGCGTGCGATCCGAATCGTCTGGAACAGGTGCTGGTCAACCTGATCGGCAATGCGCTCGATGCGATCAAGGACCGCCCCGATCCGCAACTGTCGCTGCATGCGTATGAAGCGGGCGGCATGGTGCACCTGACCGTGCGCGACAACGGCCCGGGTCTGTCCGAAGCCGCTTTCGCGCGGCTGTTCGAGCCGTTCTTCACCACCAAGCCGGCGGGCGAAGGCCTGGGGTTGGGGCTGACGCTGTCGGCCGGCATCCTGAACGAAAACGGCGGCAGCCTGACCGCCATCAACCATCCCGACGGTGGCGCGTGTTTCACGCTGGCGCTGCCGCAGGCGCGCGAGGAGCACCGTCATGTCGGCTGAACCCGTGGCATTGATGCGCGACGACGACGCGACCATGGCGGACGCGCCGCAGGCGTTGCGCGTGCTGATCGTCGAAGACGACGCCGATGTGCGGCTGGGCTGCGAGCAGGCGCTCGCGCTCGAAGGCATCGCCACGCGCGCGGTGGCCAGCGCGGAAGCGGCGCTGCGTGAGGTTGAAGCCGGCTACGCCGGGATCGTGGTCAGCGATATCCATCTGCCCGGCGCGGACGGCATGTCGCTGCTGCGCACGCTGGCGGCGCGCGACGCCACGCTGCCGGTCATCATGGTCACCGGCCACGGCGATATCACGCTGGCGGTGCAGGCCATGAAGCAAGGCGCCTACGACTTCCTGGAAAAGCCGTTCTCGCCCGAGCGCCTCGTCGCCACCTGCCGCCGCGCGCTGGAAAAGCGCCGCCTGGCGCTGGAGGTGGCGGATCTGCGCGCGCGCCTGGCCGGCCGCGAAGGGCTGGCCGCACGGCTGATCGGCAATTCGCCGGCCATCGAGCGGCTGCGCCAGATGATCGCCGGCCTTGGCGACACGGCGGCCAACGTGCTGATCCACGGCGAGACCGGCACCGGCAAGGAACTGGTGGCGCGCTGCCTGCACGAAGCCAGCGGCCGGCGCACGCGGCATTTCGTGCCGATCAACTGCGGTGGCCTGCCCGAGCAGTTGTTCGAGTCGGAGATCTTCGGCCACGAGGCCGGCGCGTTCACGGGCGCGGCCAAGCGGCGAATCGGCAAGATCGAACACGCGGAAGGCGGCACGCTGTTTCTCGACGAAATCGAGAGCATGCCGATGCCAATGCAGATCAAGCTGCTGCGCGTACTGCAGGAACGCGTGGTGGAGCGGCTCGGCTCAAACCAGCCGGTGCCGGTCAACACGCGCGTGGTGGCCGCCACCAAGGCCGACCTGCGCGCGCTGGCCGATGCCGGCCAGTTTCGCGCCGATCTCTATTACCGCCTGAATGTGGTCACGCTCGAGTTGCCGCCATTGCGCGAACGCCGCGAGGACGTGCCTTTGCTGTTCGAACATTTCGTCGCGCAGGCCGCGCTGCGCTTCGAACGCGAAGCGATGCCGGCCACGTCGGCCGAACTGGCCGCGCTGGTGGCATATCCGTGGCCGGGAAATGTGCGCGAACTGCGAAATCTGGCGGAGCGTCATGTGCTCGGGCTGGGCTGCGATCCGGTGCAGAACACCGCGCCGCCAGCCGCGCTGCCGCTGCCGCGCGCCGTCGAGCAATTCGAACGCGCGCTGATTGCCGATGCCCTGCGCCGTCACGACGGCAACCTGACGCGCGCCGGCGAGGCGCTGGGCGTGGCCAAAACAACGCTGTTCGACAAGGTGCGCAAGTACGGCCTGTGATGACGCACTGCATGATTTCGGTCATCGAGTGTCTCGATCTATCTGCAATGCGTGCGCAAACGCACCCAATGTACCAAATGTATGCCAACGGGGAACCCGCCCCGCGCATTGAAGGTCTGTCTCCGGTGCACAACGTCCAAGAGATAAATGTCGGTCGTCATGACATTTTGTCCACCGATTCGGCTCGATGTTCGTTAAGCAACAAAAGTGTGACGCCATCGTTGGTTTTCCCTCTGGCGGCGCTACACCATGACGCCATACTATTGGCATTGAGATGACCGGGCGTGAGTGATTGCGTCCGCCAGGCGGCAAAGATCGCCGACATCGAACGTACCGGCCACCTGAAGCCGTTGCTACGTCAACAAGCTGCAAATAAATCAACAAGACCGGCCGGGGAGCGGGTCAACATCAGGGTCAGCAACACGGCAGCCCGGTCAATGACTGACGTGGCGCGTCCGAGGGCGCCACACAGCGTGCAAGTCTCGCTGTGCTGCGGATAAATACTACGGGTGATTGGATGAAACTGGATCCAGAACTGGCTGAAAAGCCTTACTACAGCACGCGAACAGCGGCGAAGCTCTTGAACGTATCGCTGGGCACTGTCCAGAAAATGGTGGAACGCGGCGAGCTTGGCGCGTGGAAAACCAATGGCGGACACCGGCGCATTCACAAGGAAACTGTCCACCGTCTGCTGGCAAACCGGCAGGTTCCCGATACCACCATCGAGCACAACCTCGACCTGGTGGTCTTCCATCCCAACCATACCGAAGCGCAGCGCATCAGCGCCCAGTTGGGCAAGTGGTCGCTGCCGTTGAAAACCCAGGTGCTCGAGGACGTCGTGGATACCGTGATCACATCGGTCGATGCGCGGCCGCGCGTGGTGCTCTACTACGTAGAAGAACTGAACGACGCGGAATCGGCCACGATCGAGAAGCTGCAGAATTTCTTCTCGCGGCAACGCGTGATCTTCGCGGTCATCACCAATCGCCAGGCCTATGACGGCGTGGCCGATGCACTGCAGCAATGGGGCATCATGGTGTTCCTGAAGACGCCGTCGCTGGAAGAGATCAAAGGCTTTCTGCGCGCGCAGCTGATGATGGGACGCGCCGGCGCGTAGCCCACGGCAATTCCCCGACATGGCACGGCCCGGACCTACCTCCGGGCCGTTTTTCCATGGGCGGCGCTTAATGTGGCGTTAATCCGGGGACGTCGATCGGGGAAGTCGATCGGGACATAGGTTGAGTGACGTCGATCCGGGCGGCGACGATCGACGTCGCTTGCACGCGGCTACGACCGATGTCACATCGACGCATGCCCCGTCGATGCATGCCCGCGCGCGGCCCGCATCCGCGCGCTCACGCCATGACGAAACTGGCCGCCTCGCCGATTTGCGCCGGGCGCACGCCGGGTGTGCCAGCACTGACATCGCCCGCCATCATCCAGCCATACAGGTCGCGCGGATCGGGCGCCATCGCAACCAGTTCCACATAACGTCCGGCGTGGCGCGCCATGGCGGCGGCATGCAGCCAGCGCAGCGCCGCGTAATCCTCGAGCGCGAAGCCGACCGAATCGAACACCGTCACGTCGGCATCGTTGACGCGCCCCGGTGCCGCTCCGCTCAGCACTTCCCACAGCTCGCTCACCGGCGCCTCTGGCCATTGCTGGATCTCGCCTTCGATGCGCGATTGCGGTGCGTACTCGACCACAATGCGCGCACGGCGCAGGATATCGGCGTCAAGCTCGGTCTTGCCCGGGCAGTCGCCACCCACCGCATTCAGATGCATGCCCGGCCGCACCATTTCGGCGCGCAGGATCGTGGCGCGCGTCTTGTCGGCAGTGACTGTGGACACGATATCGGCCCCCTGCAAGGCGTCGTCAACCGATGTCGCGGCATGAATCGACAAACCCGCCACACCTGCCAGATTTCGCATCAATCGCGCCGTGGCCGACGCATCGATGTCGAACGCGCGGACCGTATCGACACCCAGCATGGCGTGAAACGCCAGTGTCTGGAATTCGGCCTGCGCGCCATTGCCGATCAACGCCATGGTGCGCGCGCCCGGCCGTGCCATGGCCTGCGCGGCCAGCGCCGATGTCGCCGCGGTGCGCAGTGCGGTGGCCAGCGTCAGATCAGCCAGCAATATTGGAAAGCCAGTCGCCACCTCGGCCAGCATGCCGCACGCCATGACCGTGGGCAGCGCGAGTTGCGCATTGCGCGGGTGCCCGTTCACGTACTTGAAGGCGTAGTGCGTGCCGTCGCTGACGGGCATCAGCTCGATCACGCCGACGCTCGAATGGCTTGCCAGTCGCGCCGATTTTTCGAAATCGGCCCAGCGGGAGAAGTCCTGCCGGACGCACGCGGCCACCTGGACGATGGCTTCGGCCACGCCGATGCCGCGCACCAGTGCCGCGACATCGTTCGCGTCAAGAAATCGCGTCATCGCGATGGGTTTCGCAAGCGCTGGTTTCATGGCGGCTCCTCATGCGGCCACCGCGCGCCGCACCGGCGCGCTGGTGCGGTCCAGCCGCAGCGTCATGCAATAGGCGCCGCCGCCGGACATCATGTACGGTGCAAGGTCGACCTCCCGCAGCCGATAGCTGCGCCGTGCCAATTCATCGCGCAGATGCGGCGTAGTGCGCGTCATCACCACCTGATCGTGCAGATTCACCGCATTGACACTGAAGTGGCGCAGATCGTCCTCGGTGGCTTCGATGCGCTGCGCCACCGGCACGCGCGCATGCAGCGCCTGCAGCGCGGCGGCCGTGAAAGCCGGCGGGTAGTAGAGGATCTCGCCCCCCGCCAGCGGACAGAAGCAGACATCGAGGTGATAGCTTTGCTCGGTCGCCAGTTCCAGCGCCACCACGTCGCGGTCGAAATGGCGCGACATCGCCGCGGCCGCCTTGCGCGACGAGCGTGGGCCGAAGCCGGCCCAGAAGTGGCCACGCTGCGCATCCCAGATGCAATCGCCCGCGCCTTCCTGGTAACAACCCTCTGGCAACATCGCCACGCTGTCGATCAGTCCGCGCGCGCGCAGCGTGTCGAAGATGGCGGCGAACGGCGCTTCCTCGCCGCGCCGCTGCGGATAGCGGAAGCGCGCCAGCACGGCCTTGCCGTCGAGCACCACGGCTGCATTGGCCGGAAACACCATGTCGGGCTGACCCGGCGCGCCCTGCGCCACCTCGACGGCAAAGCCCGACGCCTCCAGCGCGTGCCGCAGCGCCTCGAACGACGCCACCGCCTGACGGTGCATGCCGCGCGGATCGCGCGACCACGCCTGCGGATCCATCCACGGATTGATGCTGTAGGACACGTCGTAATGCGTCGGGGCGATCAGCAGAATGGTGGGACGGTCTATCACGGCGGCGCTCCTCGGTTGACGGATTCCTCGATATCGGACTTGTCTGGCTCGGACGGCTGGGACACGCGGCGCAAAGCCGGCGGCGCGCGGCGGGTGCCATGCTGTGGATTGTGATGCCCACGTGCGCCAACGAATAGTTAGCAAACTGGACAAATTGCTATGTTCGCTAAACAATTCGCCGCATCTGGCTGGCAATATGCCAGCATCGCCGCGAATGGGCCTGGGAGAGCGCGATGGATGCGACGGATCGTCAACTGCTGGGGCTACTGCGTGACAACGCACGCACGCCCGTAACGGCGCTGGCCAAGGCGCTGCGCGTGTCGCGCGCCACGGTTCAGAACCGCATCGAGAAACTGGAAAAGGACGGGCAGATCGTCGGCTACACCGTGCGGCTCAAGCCCGAGGCAGAACCACACCGGATCCGCGCATGGATGACGGTGGCCGTGGAAGGCAACAAAGGGCGCCAGGTGCTGCAGGCGCTGCGCGGCGATCCCAGCGTGCAGACGCTGCACACCACCAACGGCCGTTGGGACATCATCGCTGAACTGCGTGCCGACACACTGGAGCAGTTCGACCGCACGCTCGACCGGATCCGCCTGATCGACGGCATCGCGGCCACCGAGACCAGCATTTTGCTGTCGAGCTACAAACTCTGACCGATGCGGGCCACGTTGCCCGACCGGCCTGCGGCCAGCGATATATATCACGTCATGATATATTCGCCTGCCCGCGCCACGCGACGTGGCGCCCCAACGCCCCTGCCCCCAGCCCACCGACTTCGATGCCCGCCGCATTTGATCCATCCCGTTCCTTTGCCGACGCGCGTGCGTGGTTACGCACTTTCGTCCCGATGCCGATTACGGCCAGCCGCCGCGAGCGCATCAAGAGTTGCGTGGGCGCGTTGATCGGACTGTTTCTGACCGAGTGGATCAGTCGCCAGTTTCTGCAAGGCTTCAACCCGTGGTTCATCGCCCCGATGGGCGCATCGGCGGTATTGCTGTTCGGTGTGCCGGCCAGTCCGCTGGCGCAGCCATGGGCGATCGTCGGCGGCAATCTGGTGGCCGCGACGATGGGCGTGGCCTGCGCGCAGTGGATTCCCGACCCTGGACTGGCGGCCGGCGTGGCGGTGGCCGGCGCCATCGCGCTGATGTTCCAGTTGCGTTGCGTGCACCCGCCCAGCGGCGCAGTGGCAGTGACCGCGGTGTTTGGCGGCCCGGCCGTGCACGCGCTGGGATTCGGCTTCGTGGTGATGCCCGTGGCGATCAATTCGATGTTGCTGCTGCTGACCGCGCTGGCGTTCAACAACGTCACCCGCCGCCGCTATCCGCACCGCCCGCCGGAAACCGCCACGCACCATCACACCAGCGACGCGCCGCCCAGCAAGCGGCTTGGCGTCACGCGGGCCGACCTCGACGCGGTGTTGCAGGCGCGCGGCGAATTCCTCGATATCGAAGAAGATGATCTCGAAGCGATCCTGGTGGCGGCGGAGCTGCGCGCCTATTCGCGCCGCTTTGGCGAGGTGCGCTGCGACGACATCATGTCGCGCGACGTGGTGGCGGTGCGTCCCGGCCAGCTCGCCGCCGATGCGGCGGCGCTGCTGACGCGCCATCACATCAAGGCGCTGCCGGTGGTGGATCGTCAGCGCCGTCTGCTGGGCATCGTCACGCAAAGCGACTTCTTCCGCGCGCATCGCGTCAACTCGCGGCGCGTCAATGGCGCGGTGCGCGACCTGATGACGCGAGCGGTCGTCACGGCGCGCGCCGACCAGCCGATTGTCGATCTGGCGCAGGCCTTTTCCGATGGCGGCCTGCACCACGTGCCGGTGCTCGACGCCGACAGGCGCGTGGTCGGCATGGTCACCCAATCGGACCTCGTAGCCGCCCTGCTGCACAACACCGGCGTGGCCACGGCCGCTAACGCAAGGGAAAACCCCAAAGCCCGCTCATCGAATTCCGCTATGCTTACGGCGTTCTCGCAACATGGACGCCGTGGGCCGGCGCACGACGATGAGTTCCGGACAACTGATTGAAAAGCTTGCCGCGGTTTTTGCATTGATCGTGCTGATCGGCGGATCGCTGCTGGTGTTGGCGCCATTCGCCACCGCGCTGCTGTGGGGCGCGATCCTGGCCTACAGCTCGTGGTACCCGTATACGGTGCTGACGCGCTGGCTGGGCAATCGGCGCGGCCTGGCGGCGCTGCTCTGCGTGCTGATCGCCACGGTCATCGTGCTGGGCCCGTTCGTCTATGCCGGCGCAAGCTTCTCCGCACATATCGACGAACTGACTGCACTGGTCAACCGCTACGCCGAACGCGGGCTGCCGCAGTTGCCCGAGTGGCTCAGCAGCCTGCCGTATGTGGGGCCGCAACTGCAATCGGCCTACGATCAGGTGATCCACGCCGATTCCGACATGGTGGCCAACCTGCGCAAGCTGATCGCACCCGTTGGGCATGCGCTGCTGGGCGCGGGCCTGTCGATCGGCGCCGGGCTGGGCCAGTTGGCGCTGTCGATCGTGCTGGCGTTTTTCTTCTATACCGGCGGCGAGCTGGCCGTCGACTGGGTGCGCGGCGGCATGCGCCGGGTCGCGGGCGAGCGCGCTGACCACCTGCTGGCGCTGGCCGGGGGCACGGTCAAGGGCGTGGTCTACGGCGTGCTCGGCACGGCGTTCGTACAGGCCGTGCTGGCGGGCGTTGGCTTCTGGATCGCGGGCGTGCCCGGCGCGGCCATCCTCGGCTTCATCACGTTCTTCCTGTCGGTGGTGCCGATGGGGCCGCCGCTGGTGTGGATTCCCGCCGCGCTGTGGCTCTATCACGGCGGCGAAACCGCCTGGGCCATCTTCATGGTGGTGTGGGGCGGCGTGGTGGTAGGCATGGCCGACAACGTGATCAAGCCGCTTCTGATCAGCAAGGGCACCAGCCTGCCGCTGATCTGGATCATGATGGGCGTGCTTGGCGGCGCACTGGCATTCGGCTTTCTCGGCGTCTTCCTGGGCCCGACCATGCTGGCGGTGGCCTATGCGCTGCTGCGCGACTGGACCGTCGGGTCGCAGGAACGCCCGGCCGTCACTGCGGTCACACCGGCACCGCCCACGCAGCTGACCCCTGACGCATGATCCGCCCCGCGCAACTGCCGACATCCAACGCATGACGCAACCGATCGCAACGCCCGGCGACCCGACGCAGGACCTGCACCGGCTGGTGGCGTGCGAGTACTGCGATGCGCTCCATGAGCGCACTGCGCTGGAACCGGGCGAGCGCGCCGTGTGCGTGCGCTGCGGCGGTGCGCTGTATCGCGAAAGCTCGCGCGCCTACCGTCGCCTGCTGCCGCTGGTGGTGACGGCGCTGATCCTGTTCCTGATCTCGAATACCTATCCGATCGTCGAGATGGACCTCAAGGGCGTGCGGACCGCGACCACGCTGTGGGGCGCCGTGCAGGCGCTGCATGCCGACCACATGACGCTGGTGGCGATGCTCGTGTTCGGCACCACGATCCTGTTTCCGCTCTCCGAGATGCTGATGATGTGTTATCTGCTGGTGCCGATGGCGCGCCGGCACATGCCGCCCGGGTTCGAGCGCATCGTGCGCGGCATCCGCCAGACCCGGCCGTGGGGCATGATCGAGGTCTTCATGATCGGCGTGCTGGTGACGGTGGTGAAGCTGTCGACCATGGCGCAGGTGCTGCCCGGCGTCGCGCTGTGGTCATTCGGCGCACTGGTGGTGGTGCTGGCCGCCATGCTGTCGTTCGATCCGCGCGACCTTTGGCATTACCTCGAACCGGCCGGTGCCGACGAAGTGCCGCCGCAACCGCCGGTGAACCCATCGCCATGAGCCTGCCGCCACCGGAACCGCCTCGGCCAGCCGGCGCGTCGCGCAAGTCGCGCGCGGCGCTGGCGCGCGAGCAGTTGGCGCGGTCGCGCCGCCTGGCCGCCGGCGTGGTGGCCGACCTGACCGACGACGACGAGGACCAGCCGCTGCCGCAGGTACCCACGGCGGCGTCGCGCGGGCTGCTGTCGTGCCACGCCTGCGACCTCGTCAGCCCGATCGCGCTCGAAGGCGAGCCGTGTCCGCGCTGCGGCGCAACGCTCCATCATCGCAAGCCCGCCAGCGTGGCGCGCACCTGGGCCTTCCTTCTGGCTGCATATATCCTGTACATCCCCGCCAATCTGCTGCCGGTGATGGTGACCGAGTCGATCCTCGGCACGCAGCGCGACACCATCATGTCCGGCGTGATCTATCTGTGGCTGTCCGGATCGCATCTGCTGTCCGGGGTGGTGCTGATCGCCAGCATCGTGGTGCCGCTGCTGAAGATGATGATCCTGACGCTGCTGCTGGTCTCGGTGCACTTCGGCTCCGGCTGGCGGCTGCGCCAGCAGACACGCCTGTATGGGCTGGTCGAGATCATCGGGCGCTGGTCGATGCTCGATATCTTTGTCGTGGCGCTGCTGGCCTCGCTGGTGCGGGCCGGTGCGCTGGCCACGATCATCCCCGGCGGCGGGGCGCTGGCCTTTGCCTCGGTGGTGGTGCTGACCATGCTGGCGTCACTGAGCTTCGACCCGCGCCTGCTGTGGGATTCGCTCGAACGCGCGCGGCCAGGCGACGCCAATCCAGGCGACGCCGCACCAAATCCCGCGCCGAATCCCGCGCCGAATGGCGCGACCAGGACTACAGCAAACGTTGCGGCACATACCGCCGCCCATGCCGACACCCGCGCGGACGTGAACATCCACCGTCCGCCGAATCTGCCGAATCTGCCGGAATCCGACAATGCCCGATCCTGATCTCCCTTCCCCACCCTCCGGCGTGCCGCAACCCGCGCGCAAGCGGCGCGCGCGCTGGCTGCCGTCGCTGGTCTGGCTGATTCCGATCGTCGCGGCCGTGGTCGGCATTTCGCTGCTGATCAACACGCTGGCGTCGCGCGGCCCGGAGATCACCGTCACGTTCAGCACGGCCGAGGGCCTGACGCCGGGCAAGACCGCCGTGCGCTACAAGGACGTCGATATCGGACTGGTCAAATCGGTACGGCTCGCCTCGGACCGGTCCCATGTCGCGGCCATTATCGAACTGACCAAGGACGCCGAAAGCTTCGCGGTCAAGGACACGCGCTTCTGGGTGGTGCGGCCGCGCTTTGCCATCAGCGGCGTATCCGGCCTGGAGACGCTGCTGTCGGGCGCCTACATCGGCGTCGATGCCGGCAAGTCCGCCGAGAGCCGGCGCAGCTTCACCGGACTGGAAGTGCCGCCGGTGGTCACCACCGACGCCTCCGGACGGCAGTTCGTGCTGCGCGCGCAGGACCTCGGGTCGCTCGATATCGGCTCGCCGGTCTACTATCGTCGCGTGCAGGTTGGGCAGGTTGTCGCCTACCAGTTGGAGCCGAACGGGCGCGACATCACGCTGCGCGTGTTCGTCAACAAGCCCTATGACAAGCTGGTCACTGCCGACACGCGCTTCTGGCACGCCAGCGGCGTCGACCTGAAGCTCGATGCCAGCGGGCTGAAGTTGTCCACGCAGTCGCTGGTGACGGTGCTGCTCGGCGGCGTGGCGTTCCAGGCGCCGGACAACAGCGACGCACAGGAAGCCGCAGCCGAAAACACGCAATTCCTGCTGGCCGCGGACCAGGGCGAAGCAATGAAGGAACGCGATGAAATTGCGCCCGCGCTGGCCGTGCTCAACTTCGACCAGTCGGTACGCGGCCTGACGCCGGGTGCTCCGGTCGACTTCCGCGGCGTGATCGTCGGCCAGGTGCGCTCGATCGGCATTGAATACCAGCGCGACAAGAAAGCCTTCCGCATGCCGGTGGTGGTGGAGTTATATCCATCGCGCATGGGCTTCCGCGAACGCGACGTAGTGGATCAAGCGCGCAAGCACGTCATCGTGCAGGCGCTGGTCAAGCGCGGCATGCGCGCGCAGTTGCGCACCGGCAACCTGCTGACCGGCCAGCTTTACGTGGCGCTCGACTTCTTCCCGAAGGCGCCGCCGGCCAAGGACATCGACGTCAACGCGCCGATGCCTGAATTCCCGACCACGCCCGGCACATTCGACGAACTGCAGGCCAAGCTTGGCGATATCGTCAACAAGATCGACAAGGTGCCGTTCGACCAGATCGGTCAGGAAGCCCGCACCGCCATGGTGTCGATGAACAAGATGATCGACACCGCCGACAAGCTCGTGGCGCAGCTCAACGGCGACGTGGCGCCGCAGGTGCTGGCCGCGCTGCAGGACGCGCGGCGCACGCTCACGGCGGCCAACGGCACGCTGGCGTCCGATGCGCCGCTGCAGCAGGACACGCGGCGCATGCTGCAGGAACTGACGCGCACCGCGGTGTCGCTGCGTGCGCTGACCGATTATCTGGAGCGGCACCCCGAAGCACTGCTGCGCGGCAAGACGGAGAAGGACAAATGAAACGCACGCTGATGGTTGCCTCGATGGCATTGGCCGCCGCATGGCTGGGCGGCTGTGCATCGCCCGAACCGCGCTACTACACGCTGGCCAGCGGCGGCGCCACGCAGGCCGCCACGGCAGGCGCGTCGAGTGGCCCATCGCGCGCCGCGCCGGCCACGGCCCAGCCGGTCTGGATCGAGGTCGCGCCGGTAAGGGTGCCCGAACGGCTCAATCGCGCGCAGTTTGTGGTGTCCGACGGCGATACCGGCCAGATCAGGCTGCTGGACCTGTCGCGCTGGTCCGCGCCGCTGCCCGACGAACTGCGCGATGCGCTGTCGCAGCAATTACAGACGCAGTTGGGCGCGGTGGATACCTACCAGCAAGGTTTGTCCGATGTGGAGCCCGTGTTCCGCGTCACGACCGAAGTGGTCAGGCTTGACGCCAGCATGGGCCAGCGCGCCGCCGCGACCATCGTCTGGGCAGTGCGCCGCCTGCCCGATGGCAAGGTGCTGAGCGGCCGCACGGAATCCGATCTGCCGGCGCCGGGCGAGGCCGACGGCCTGGTCAACGCGTATCGCCAGATCGTGGCGGCGACCGCTGCGGAGATTGCCGGCGGCGTGCAGTCGCTGCGCGTGCAGAGCGGCAACCCGCCGCTGCGCTGAGCGTTCGCGCCTAGTCCTCCGGGCCGCCCTGCATTGACGCCTGCGCGCGCCGCGCGATGCGCCGGCGGTCCGCTTCGGCCATCGCGGCAAGACACGCCTCGGCATCGCCATGCACCAGCCGCACGCTGCACGCGAGCATCAGGTTGATCGGCAGGCCGAAATTCTCGACCACATAGCCGCGCGCATCGCGCGCCTCACCATCGTCGTCGGTAGAGTCGCGCACGCGCTCGATCAGCGCGCGCGCGTCGGCGGCATACCCCCACACGGGCTTTTGCAACGCCACGGCAAAGCCGACTTCGAACGCCGTGCCGCTGTCGGGCTCGCCAGGGCCCCGAAAGTCGTCGAGGTTGGCCATCACGATATCGGCGCGCCGGATCAGCGCGACATTGGCCTCGTAGATCCATTGCGCGGTGTCGGGACCGGACAGCCCTTTCGGCGCGGCCTTGTCGAGCGGATACAGCCCTTCGAAGCCGTGCCGCGCGCAGAGCGCCTTCAGATGCTCGCCCCAGGCGAGCGCATCCTTGCGAAATACGGCGAAACCGGCGAGGTAAATGGTCTTCATGGGCGCCTCCGTGGGGACGGCATGAAGCATACCGCAGGCCTTGCCCGGTCGCGCCGAATCCGCCTGGCCGAACGCTAGGGATTGAGCGCTGGATGCTTGAGCGCGTGCGCGGCCTCGGCCATGTGCTGGCGATAGTTCTCGGCGTCGGGTGCGAGGCCCAGTTCGCCGTCGCGATACGCCATCGCCAGCGCCTGCGTGGCCGCCGGATGCTCGCGTTCGGCGGCGGCCTGATACCACACCAGCGCGCGCGCGTCGTCGCGCGGCACGCCGTCGCCTGCGCGGTAGGCATTGGCCAGCAGGAACATCGCCTGCGCCACCCCGCCTTCGGCAGCCGCCCGCAGCCAGCGCGCCGCTTCGGCCGGATTGGCGTCACGACCATGGCCGCCGCGATACAGCAGGCCCAGATAGTAGGCGGCGCCGACATCGCCCGCCTGCGCAGCCGGCTGCAACTGCTGCCATGCCAGCGCAAAATCGGCTTGGCCCGACGCCAGTCCGCCGAGCATCGCGGCCTTGCCAAGCACGAATTGGGCGCGAGCGTGGCCGGCTTCGGCTGCCATGCGCAGCCAGCGCTCGCCTTGCGCACGCGCGGCGGCGTCGGACTGCGACATCAGCGTTTCTCCCAGTGCAGCGCGCGCCGCCGTCTCGCCCGCGGCGGCAGCCATGGCAAGCTGGCGCAGCGACGGCGCATCGCCCGTGGAGGCGGCCAGCCGCTGCCATTGGGCGATTTCGATCTGGCGCGCGTCGGATTTGTGCCGCCAGAGCGCCGCGCCGGCGACGCCCGCCGCAGCGATCGCCACAGCCAGCGACGCCGCGGCAAACAGCGGATGCATGCGTGGCAGGCGCCGTGCCGTGCCGCGCACGGCCGGCACGGCGGCGCCGGCCGCGTGGGTGGTGATGGTGGCGCTGGCGCCGGAAACAGTGGCTTGCATCGTTGCGATCGGGGACGGAATGGGCGGCCGCGCCGGCTTACTGGTTGAGGTCGATTTTGTACTTCGACAGATTCTTGCCGGACCCGTCGTCGGCGGCCAGCAGCGTGACGCCTGCCACGCCGCCTGCCACGGCCAGCGCCTGCACGCCCACCGCGGAACTGAACACCACGTCGCCGGCGGTGGCCACTTTGGTGAAGTGCCAGCTGCGCGCGCTGCCGTTGGTGGCGCGCGTCAACGCCCCGACGTTCTTGATGTACGAAATCAGCACGTCGCGGTTGGCATCGGGCGACGCGTAGACCGTCTTGGTGCCGTCGAGCCCCGGGAAGTTGCCGCCGCCGCTGGCGCGATAGTTGTTGGTCGCCACGATGAAGTTCATCGCGGACGTGACCGGCGCGCCCTGGTACGTCAGGTTCTTGATGCGGCTACCCACGGGCTGGGTCACATCGATCTCATACTGCATGTCCGGGTCAGTGAACATATCGAAGTTGTAGCCCGGGAAGGTGCTGATCAGCGGCTGCTCGGTGGTTTTTGCCGGATCGATCTGGTTGAACCGCTTGGCAGCCGTTTCCAGCCACGCCTTGACCTCGTCGCCATTGACCTTCACCGCGTACACGGTGTTCGGATACAGGTACAGGTCGGCCGCGTTGTTGATGGCCAGGTTGCCCGCGGCAACGTCGGTGTAGTCGTTACCGCCACCAAAGCCGCTCTTGAACGGCGCCGACACCGACAGCACCGGCAGCGACGCCAGCGCGGGCAGGTTGGCGGCGATGTAGTCCTTCACATACGCGGCCTGCGCCATGTTGACGATCTGGATCGCGCCGGGATCGCCCACATCGGCGAAATAGCTCGTCATGCGGTAGTTGGTCGAGCCGATCGGCGTCTTCACGTACTGGATGGTGGCCTGGTGCTCCGTGTCGATCGCGGGCGCGACGCTGGCGTCGGCCGCCACATAGGATTTGTCGGCGTTCTGGATCGAGCGCGCTTCGACCTTTGTATTGGCGCGGTCGACATTCCATTTCTTGCCGTCATGGTTCAGCGCCAGGTTGACGACGCCAAGATGCTTGCCCCAGTAGTTGGCCATGACCGTCGGCACGCCATTGACCGTGCCCTTGACCTTGTCGACGCCCGGCAGGTTGAATTGGCCTACCGTGCTGGCGGCATCGGGGAAGATCTGGTGCGAGTGGCCGATCAGCATGGCGTCGACGCCATCGACCTTCGACAGGTGATAGCTGCCGTTTTCCATCGTTGGCGAATAGGTCGAATTATCGAGTCCGCCGTGCGAGATCACCACGATCAGGTCGGCGCCCTTTGCGCGCATCTCGGGGATATATTTCTGCGCGGTTTCCACCACGCCTTCGGTGTAGACCTTGCCGTCGAGCCAGCGTTTGTCCCAGCTCAGGATCGCGGGCGGCGCAAAGCCGATGATGCCGACCTTGACCTGCGCGGACACAGGTTTGCCGTCGGGGCCCGTGGCGCTGAGCGTGCGGGTCAGGATCGCATACGGCTGGAACAGCGGCTGGCGCGTCTTGACGCTGTAGACGTTGGCCAGCACCTGAGGAAACTTCGGTCCGGCGCAGGTGGTTTGCGCGGCCGGCTCGGGCAGGCCGTCGACGTTGAAGCGGTTGCCAGTGACCTGGCTCAGATACTGCAGGCCATAGTTGAATTCGTGATTGCCGATGCCGCCGCCGTCATAGCTGGCCGCGTTCATCACCTTGTACATCGCCAGCGTTTCATTGCACGACACCGGCTTGACCAGCGCCTGGTAGTCGGACAGCGCCGTGCCCTGGATCGTGTCGCCGTTGTCGAGCAGCAGGCTGTTCGGGAATTCCTGGCGCGCCGCTTTGATCAGCGTGGACACGCGCTCGAAGCCCAGCGACTTGTCTTCGGCCAGCTTGAAGTAGTCATAGCTGAGGACGTTGGTGTGCAGGTCGGTGGTCTCCAGCAGCGCCAGGGTGGTCTTGGTGCCGGCGGCGATTTGGGCGGGCGTGCCGTTGCCGCTGTTATTGCCGCCGTTGCCGTTGTTGGCATTGTTGTCGTCGGAGCCGCAGGCAGCCAACGCCAACGCCGTTACGCCGGCCAGCGCGGCGATGCCCGCCGCGGTCCGGATGCGATGAAATTGCATGGTTCGGATTCCCTGTGATGTGTTTTTTGTTTGTCTGCCGCGCCTGCAATTGTGGGAATCCGCGATGGCAGGAAAGTGGCGAAACGGCGTCATTCTCGTGACAATCGTCACAATATGGCAAAAACCACATATTTATCGTCCGCATCGAACTTGCGGAATCAACGATGCTGACGCGCCGGCAACATCACGCACCGGTGAAGAACGGTATCCATTCGGCGAATTGACGCTGCGCTATATACGCGCTTATATTGCGAAGGTGCGCCCTTGTGCACGCCGCCCCGCGTGGCGCCCATCCCTCCGAACCTGCCTGCCTCCGTCATGAGCCTCCGTTCCCTGCCCCTGCTGCGTCGTGCCGCCTCCGCCGCCGCACTGGTCGCCCTGACGCTGGGCACGTCCTCGGCGTTTGCCGCCGATCTGGTGGTGTCGGCCGCCGCCAGCCTGACCAACGCCTTCAGGCAATTGGGCGAGCAATTCGAGCGTGCGCACCCGGATACCAAGGTCGTGCTCAACTTCGGCGCGTCCGACGTGCTGATGCAGCAGATCATCAAGGGCGCGCCGGCCGACGTGTTTGCGTCCGCCGATCAGAACGCGATGGACAAGGCCGAGGCCGAGAAGGTGGTGCAAGCGGCGACGCGCAAGGATTTCGCGGCCAATGCGATCGTGCTGATCGTGCCGCACGACAGCCGCCTCAATATCGCGACGCCAAAGGACCTGGCGCGCGCCGACGTCAAGCGCATCGCCTACGGCAATCCGGCCTCGGTGCCCGTGGGCCGTTACACCCGCGGCGCGCTGGAAGCGCAGGGCCTGTGGGACGCTGTGGCCGCCAAGGGCGTGCCCGCGCAGAACGTGCGCCAGGCGCTCGATTACGTCGCACGGGGCGAAGTCGACGCCGGCTTCGTGTTTGCCACCGACGCCGCCGTGATGGCCGACAAGGTCAAGGTAGCCGCCCGCGTGCCGACGACCACGCCGGTGACCTACCCGATCGCCGTCACTGCGCAATCGAAGCAGGCGCAGCAGGCCAACGCCTTCGTGCAATATGTGCTGTCGGCCGAAGGCCAGGCCACGCTGGCCCGCTTCGGCTTCCAGAAACCCTGAGTCTGATTGCCACACCGTTCGGGATGCCGCAAATGGACGCCGTCTGGGTACCGCTACTGCTGTCGCTGAAGGTTGCCGGATGCGCCACGCTGCTCAACGCGATCCTTGGCGTGGCGGCGGCCTTCGCGATCGCGCGCTGGCGCTCGTCGGCGCGCGATGTCGTCGATGCGCTGCTGACGCTGCCGCTGGTGCTGCCGCCGACCGTGCTGGGCTACTACCTGCTGGTGCTGGTGGGCCGGCGCGGTGTGTTCGGCGCGTGGCTGGAAAGCATCGGCATCGAACTGGTCTTCACGTGGCAAGGCGCGGTGCTGGCGTCCACAGTTGTGGCGTTTCCGCTGGTGCTCAAGTCGGCGCGCGCCGCATTCGAAGGCGTCGACCATCAACTGGAGAATGCCGCGCGCGTGCTGGGCATTTCCGAGGCCGGCATTTTCTTTCGGGTGACGTTGCCGATGGCAATGCCGGGCATCGTCGCCGGCGTACTGCTGGCCTTTGCGCGCGCGCTTGGCGAATTTGGCGCGACGCTGATGATCGCCGGTAATCTGCCGGGCCGCACGCAGACGCTGTCGGTTGCCATCTACGAAGCCGTGCAGGCCGGCAACGACGACACCGCCAATCTGCTGGTGCTGGTGACGTCGGTCACCTGCATCGTGCTGCTGGTGATTGCCGCGCGGCTGGTGCCGCCCACGCGGCGCGGCGATGGCTACGAGCGCCGCAGGTTCCGGCGCGAAGCCGCAGCGAGGTGAGATCGCCATGACCATGGAGATTTCCATTCGCAAGCGCATGGCATCGCAGGATCGTCATTTCGTGCTCGATATCGGCTTCGCTTCGGACAGCCGCCGCATCGCACTGTTCGGTCCATCGGGCGCGGGCAAGAGCCTGACGCTGCGCGCGATTGCGGGATTGATGGCACCGGACAGCGGACGCATCGTGCTGAATGGCCGCACGCTGTTCGACAGCGAAACCGGCATCGACGTGCGCCCGCAGGAACGCCGCGTCGCGTACCTGTTCCAGGATTACGCGCTGTTTCCGCATCTGACCGTGGCGCAAAACATTGCGTTTGGGCTCAGGCGCGGCTGGCGCAATCCTTCGCGACGTGGCTTGCCGCCCGAGGCCGCGCGCTGGGTCGATGCGTTTGGGCTCGGCGAGATCGTCGGGCAGTATCCGGCGCAGATATCGGGTGGACAGAAACAGCGCGTGGCGCTGGCGCGCGCACTGGTGGCGCGGCCCGATATCGTGCTGCTCGACGAACCGTTCTCGGCACTCGATCCCGCGCTGCGCGTGCGCATGCGTAACGAACTGCGCGCGTTGCAGGAAAGCCTGGACGTGCCGATGTTGATGATTTCGCACGATCCGCAGGACGTGGAAGTGCTGGGCGATCACGTACTGGAAATCCGCGACGGCCGCATCTTTGCCGGCGGACGCGAGCACCGGCACCCGCCGGTCTACGCCCAGCAGCCGGCGCGGATCGCCTGACCGGTCTCGCGCCGTATCCTCAAGCGCGGGCTTGCAGCAGATCGACGTAGGCGCCTTCGATCAGCGCGTCCGGCGCCACCCCGAGGTGCGCCATCAGCGCATGGGCCTCGGCCACGCCGGCATCGAGCGGCTCTCCGTCGCGCAGCACCACTTCGAGTTCCAGAAAATCGCCCAGCCCTTCCACGCGATCCAGGTGCACGCGCGTGCGCCCTACCAGGAAGAGCGTGCGCACCTTGCGAACGCGTCCGCCCGCGCCATGTGCGGCGGTCAACGCGGCGCGCAGCGTATCGGGCGACGCGGTGGGCGACAGGATGTAGAAACTTTCCTTCGGCCCTGCCTGGTCGGGGCGCGCATAGAAGATCAGTTCGCCGCGCGCGGCGCTGAAGGCGCGCAACTTCAGGCGTCCGTTCGGACACGGGAAAAACGTATCGTCCTGCTCGATGCGTTCGGGCCCTTGCGTGGCGATGGCCGCGGCGCGCGGCGTCAGTGACTCGACGCTGTCGATGCGCGCCTTGATTTCGATATTGCGCGCCATGTCAGATCATCGTGCCCAGGATCACGCTCGACGCCTTGAATATCGCCAGTGCGTGCACGCCCGGCTTGAGCTCCAGATCGTGCATCGCCGTGTTGGTGATGATGGCTGCCACAGTGCCGCCGCCATCGAGATCGAGTACGACCTCGGCACTGACGGCGCCCGGCGCGGTGCGCGCGACGGTGCCGGCCAGCTGGTTACGCGCCGATAGCCGCGTGCCCGGATCGGGCAGGCCAATCATCACCGACGACGCCTTGACCAGCGCGAACGCCTCGGCGCCCGGCGTCAGTTCCAGGGCCTCGACGCTTTCATGCGTCAGCGTGGAAACGATATGCTGCCCGCCGGCCAGCACCAGCGTGACCTCGTCATTGACTGCGCCGGGGCGCACGGTCTGCACACGGCCGAACAGCTTGTTGCGGGCACTGGTCTTGATCATGAGACGGTGGATCAGGTGGATATCGTCGACGTCGGCATCGGACATCGCGCTGCCGGCCTTTTCGAGCTGGGCGAGAAATCGTGCGTGCTCGGCTTCCATCGCGTGATACGTGCGGATCAGCCGCGCGGCGCGTGCGGTCAGCTTTGTACCGCCGCCGCCCTTGCCGCCTGCCACGCGCACCACCAGGGCCTCGCCCGCGCTGTTGTTCATCGCATCGATGGCATCCCACGCATGCTTGTAGCTGATGCCCACCGCGCGCGCGGCAGCTGTGATCGAGCCGTGCTCGCCGATGGCGGACAGCAGCGCGATGCGATCGCGGCCGCCCCAGTCCTGCTTGCCGGCGCGAAACCAGATGGCGCCCTGGAGTTCCAGCATGAGCTGACGTGTCCGAGAATGAAGATGCGGTATGGTACCGCGCTAGCTCTGGTGTGCGGGGATATACCAGCGCATGATGCTGCCGGCGAAGTATTGCTTGTCGAACTGCCGCAGCAGGCGCCACGCGGTGAACGGGTCCACCGCCAGATCCATCCATGCCCACGGATGGTTTGGATCGCCATCGCGCACGATCTCGACCGAATTGACCGGCGCATACTGTTTGAATTTTTCGCGCAGCATTTCCTCGGTCACATCTCGATGCAGCCCGCGAATCAGTACCTGCATTGCATCTCCTGTAGGGAAGTGCGGATGGCTGTATTGTAGGCCGCGCCGCGCATCGCGGCGGCCGGGCGATGCGGCTATCGCACGTTTCAGGCCATGATGTGCACGCCACCATCCACGTACACCGTATTGCCCGACACGCGGCGCGCGTACGGCGTTGCCAGATAGGCGGTAGCGAACCCGACGTCCATGATGTCGACCAGTTCGCCCAGCGGCGACCGCCCCGCCGCTTCGGCCAGCAGCAGATCGAAATCCTTGAGGCCCGACGCGGCGCGCGTCTTCAGCGGCCCCGGCGAGATGGCATGCACGCGGATGCCTTGGGGCCCGAGTTCATGGGCCAGATACCGGCAACTTGCCTCGAGCGCCGCCTTGACCGGGCCCATCAGGTCGTAGTTCGGCACTACGCGGTTGGCGCCGTCATAGCTCATCGCGAACAGCGTGCCGCCTTGCGTCATCAGCGGCGCCGCGCGGCGCGCCATGCGGATGAAGGAATGACACGAGACGTCCATCGCGCGTGCAAAGCCCTGCGCCGAGGAATTCAGCAGGCCGCCCTGCAGGTCGGCCTTCGGCGCAAACGCCACCGAATGCACGACCGAATCGAGCCGGCCCCACGTTTGCGCGATATGCGCGAACAGCGCGTCCATCTGCGCGTCGTCCTCGACATTGAGCGGCATCAGGATCGGCGCGCCGATCTGCGCGGCCAGCGGCGCCACGTGCGGGTACGCCTTGTCGTTCAGGTAGGTCAGCGCCACTTCGGCGCCGAGTTCATGAAAAGCGCGCGCGCAGCCCCACGCGATCGAATCCTCGTTGGCAACGCCCACCACCAGCACGCGGGCGCCGCGCAGCGGCGGGTTGGGTACTTGCACCATGGGAAGCCTCCGATTGCGATGACGGCGCACCCGCGTATAAGCCGGCGACGCCGTGTCGGCAGGCGCGCCGCGTTGCAGCACGCCTGCCGGTGGAACAACTGCTGCATGTCCTTGCTGGATGTGCAGGGACGATGGGTCAGGCTTCGGCCTGCGGGCTTGCACGTCCGTTGCCGTGATCGGTGCCCAGGACCTCCGCGACTTCGCGATAGCGCGCCAGCCACTCGTCATCGAGCGGCCCGCCCACCGTCAGCACACGATGCGCCAGCACCATGATGCGGCGCCGCTCCTTCATGTCGGGCACGATATCGGGCAGCGCCTTGAGCGCGGCGTCGGGATCGAGGCTGACGACATAGCTCTGCCTGCGCACGGCATCCTTGAACTGCGCCAGCGTGATGCGCTTTTCGGGCGGGTTCTCACGCGCGAGTTTGCGCAGCAGATTGAAGGGACGTTCCTCGATGGCCGATCGCCCCTGCGTGACGTAAGACAGGATCCGCAGGAACGCGTCGAGCGACGTGCCGGAACCGATATGCCGCAGCGCCTCGCGCTGGCGCAGTTCGGCCACTTCCTTGCGCAGCGCGCTGATGGCCGGGGATTCGGCGCGCTTGGGCCGGTCCGTCATGCCCAGCATCGCCGGCAGCCACGGATTGGCGTAGAGCGCTTCGAACGTGCGCTCCTGCCATGCGTCGCGCGCGTCGCGATACTGGTCGAGCGAGCGCACGATCTGGTCCGACACGGCCTGTTGCATCGCCAGGAACGGATTGTCCGGCGAGACCGGCTGGCGGGCCTCGCGCACCGCCGGCGCCATCGCGGCAACCCACTGCATCCACGGATTGGTGTCGCTGGCGAGCGACCGCTCGAGCCGCGACGGGTGGATCGCCCGCACCGCTTCCGCGGTGGTTTCGTTGGACAGCGCGCGGACCACCGGCGAGGCGAATGTGTCGTACAGATGCTGGTTGATCTCGGCCACGCGGCGCACGACTTCGAACGGCTGCTCGTCGGCGCGGCCGTCGTCGAGCGACAGGATATCGTCGATGGTGCGCCGTTCGAAGCGCACCAGATAGCGCCCTTCCAGCAGATCGCGGTGCGGCGCGTCGGGCGCGACGTCCTCGATCTTTGCCTCGTAGAGACCCGGCGGCAGCACATCGATCAAGTCCAGCGCGCTGAACAGTTCGGAGTGTTCCTTGTTGGCCACGCTGCCGGAAACGAAGATGCCCAGGTGGCCGATCGACGGATGCAAGCAGTAGACGATGGTCTGGTCATTGGCGACGAGTTCGTCGACGCTGGCGTACAGATCGGGAATCCAGTTCAGCGCCTGCTGCGGCGGCGTGATGTTGTCACCCCAGGACGCAAACACGATCACCGGCGAGCGCACATTACGCAGATCGATCACGGTCCGGCCATCGTCGCTGCGTACCTCGCCGGCGGTCAGATGATTGCCGACGAACAGGTTCTGCACGATCCAGTCGATCTCGGCGCGGTTCATCAGGAAGTGGCCGCCCCACCAGCGTTCGAATTCCAGGAAGCGCGGCCCTTCGGTATCGGCCTTCGCATAGACGTTGTAGAGCTTTTCCCACAGCGTGTTGGAGGGATTAAGCTTTTCGAAATTCTGCACCAGCCACGCGCCGTCGAAGCGGCCGTTGCCCATGTCCGCGGCCAGCGACGACAGCCACGTGCCGCCGAGCAGCCCGCCGGAATAGCGCATCGGATTCTTGCCGCGCACGCCCGACCAATACGCTACCGGCGCGCCGGCCAGCAGGATCGGGCCAGTGACATCGGGCGCGGCGGCCGCGAGCATCAGCAGCGCCCAGCCGGCCTGACAATTGCCGACGACGAACGGCTTGCCCGGCGCATCGGGATGGCGTGCTGCCACGGTGCGCAGAAATTTGCCTTCGGTGCGCGCCACGTCCTCGATCGTCTGGCCCGGACACGGGTCGCGGAAGAACGTGATGAAGTAGCACGGATGTCCGGTGCGGATGGCGTTGCCGATTTCGCTGTCGGCCTTGAAGCCGCCAATGCCGGGGCCATGGCCCGCGCGCGGATCCATCACCACGAACGGCCGCTTGGCGATATCGGTGGGAAATTCCGGCGATGGCACGATCCGCAGCAGCGCGTAGTTGACGGGCTTCGGCAGGTCGCGGCCATCGATCAGCATTTCGTATTCGAACGCGAGCACCGGCGGCATGCCGCTGCGTTCATGCTCGGCGGTTTCGTTGCCGCGCTGGCGCAGGATGTCGAGAAACAGGATCGACCGTTGCCACGCATCGACGCCGTATTCCCACGCGGCCTGCGCCAGCGGTGTCGCGGGCACGGGCGGAAACGCGGCAAACGGGAACGCCGGCCATGCCGGCGATGAGCCCGGGGCGCTGCTGGTATCGCTGGTATCGCTGGTGTTGCTGGTGTTTGTACTGCCGGTGGGATTGGAGGCGTGTGGGGCGCCCTGGTCAGGGCCGGACCCTGTCACAGGTTGACGTGCATTCATTTCCGTTTCTCCCGATGGATTGGCGGAGCGAGCAGGGGATGCAGTGTCACCAAGAGAAAATGGCTTGCTGCGACGCAACAGACAAAAATCTACCAGTGTCCGGGCAGCATGACAACCGAAGTTACCGAACGGCGGCTGACGGCGCCGAATATGACACTTCCCAAGCCGACACCGCGCCGCGGGCGTTCGCCTATACTTTCCCGGCACGATTGCGCAACGCAGCATCCGCCTGCCCTGCGGCGGATGCGGATAACCTGGATTCCACGCATGCAACCCACGCCGACACCCCCGACCGCCGACAAATACGCCATTCTGCTGGGACGCTGCGAAGGCTTGCCGCCGATCCCCACCGCAGTGGCGCACCCGTGTGACTATTCATCGCTGGACGGCGCACTGGAGGCCGCGCGGCTGGGCCTGATCGTGCCGATCCTGGTTGGGCCCGCGGCACGTATCCGCGCCGTGGCGCAAGAGCACGGCCTGGCACTTGGCGACAGCGTGATCATCGACGCGCCCCACAGCCATGCCTCGGCTGAAGCCGCGGTCGAAGCGGTGCGCACGGGCCAGGCGGAACTGCTGATGAAGGGCAGCCTGCATAGCGACGAGCTGCTCCACGCGGTCACGCGCAGCACCAGCGGCCTGCGCACCGCGCGGCGCCTGTCGCATGTGTTTGCCATGGATGTGCCGAGCTACCACAAGCCGTTGTTCATCACCGACGCGGCGGTCAACATCTTTCCCACGCTCAACGAAAAAGCGGACATCGTGCGCAACGCCATCGACCTGCTGCACGTGCTTGGCATCGAGCGCCCCAAGGTGGCAATCCTGTCCGCGGTGGAAACCGTGACCGACAAAATCCCGTCGACCATCGACGCTGCCGCGCTGTGCATGATGAGCCTGCGCGGACAGATCGAAGGCGGCCTTCTCGATGGCCCGCTGGCGTTCGACAACGCCATCAGCAGGGCGGCGGCCGATACCAAGGGCATCAAGTCCGAAGTGGCGGGCGACCCCGACATTCTGCTGGTGCCCGATCTGGAAGCCGGCAACATGCTGGCCAAGCAGCTGACGTTTCTGGCCGGCGCGGAGGCCGCGGGCATCGTGCTAGGCGCGCGCGTGCCGATCATCCTGACCAGCCGCGCCGACAGCGTGCGCGCGCGCATCGGCAGTTGCGCCATCGCCGTATTGCTGGCGCACGCGCGCCGCATCGGCGACGCCACCGCTACCGTCTGAAGAGCGAACAAGGAGAGTTGCGCGTGGCCACTTTGCATCCCGTCATTCTTGTCGTTAACGCCGGTTCGTCCAGCGTCAAGGTGTCTGTCTACATGGTGCCGGATTCCGCGCACGACAACGCCGACATCCAGCCCGCGCTGGCCGCCCACGGCCAGATCGAAGGCATTGGCGTGGCGCCGCGCCTGGTGGCGCGCATGGCCGATGGCCGCACCGTCGCCGACGAGTCGTTTCCGGTCGAACAGGTCGCCGATCACGATGCGGCATTCCGGCTGATCCGCCTCACGCTGAGCATCGGCCTGCGCGACACGCCGCCGGTGGCGATCGGGCATCGCGTGGTACACGGCGGCGCCGATTTTGCCGACGCGGTGCGCATCGACGACGCGGTCATCGAGAAGCTCGAAGCGCTGGTACCGCTGGCGCCGCTGCATCAGCCGCACAACCTGACGGCGATCCGCGCAATCCGCGGGGCGGTGCCCGACCTGCTGCAGGTGGCGTGCTTCGATACCGCGTTTCACGCGGGCCACGATCCGCTGGCGCAGCTGATGGCGCTGCCGTACGAATTTTACGAGCGTGGCATCCGGCGCTACGGATTCCACGGCCTGTCGTACGCCTATATCGCGCGGCAGCTTGGACAGGTGGCGCCCGACGTGGCCGATGGCCGCGTGATCGTCGCGCATCTGGGCAACGGCGCGAGCCTGTGCGCGATGCGCGGCGGCAAGAGTGTGGAATCGACCATGGGGCTGACCGCGCTGGACGGCATGCCGATGGGCACGCGCTGCGGCTCGATCGATCCCGGCGCGGTGTTGTGGCTGGCCGCGCAGGGCATGAGCGCCGACGAGATCCAGTCGATGCTGTACGGCCAATCGGGCCTCAAAGGCATTTCCGGAATCAGCAGCGACATGCGCGCGCTGCTGGCCAGCGACGCGTTGCGTGCGCGGCTGGCCGTCGATTTCTACGCGTACCGCGCCGCACAGGAAATCGGCAAGCTGGCGGTCACGCTGGGCGGGCTCGACGCGTTGGTCTTCACAGCCGGCATTGGCGCCAATTCGCCCCAGGTGCGCGCGCGCATCTGCGCGCAGTTGACCGGCCTGTTCGGAATCGTGATCGATGAGGCGGCCAACAACGCCAACCGGCAACTTGTCAGCCACGCCAATTCGCGCGTGCCGGTCTGGGCACTGCAGACCGACGAGGAAGGGATGATCGCGCTGTCGACCGCGCGGATCCTGCGCGACAACGGCGGACTATAGCGACATCTGGCGCATCCTTTCACCGCGTGGCGGCTGCAAAAGGGGCAAGGTGCTTGCGCAGCCGCGCGTTTACGCTTCCAGGTAGTGCGCGCGCAGACGCCCGATATCGACGCCGAGTTGCCCGGTGACAAAACGTTCGACGCCGCCGTAGGCACGCTCCATCGCATCCATCGACGCTTCCAGATACTCCGGCCGCACCTCGAGCAACGGCCGCATCGCATCGGCCGACACACCGGCCTGCGACATACCCGCGAGGATCCTGTCGTTGAAGCGCTGGTTCCAGTGATTCGATTCCAGATAGTTCGCCACGATGTCGTCCTGCTTCACGCCCAGCGCGGCGAGCAGCAGCAGCGTGGCAAAGCCGGTGCGGTCCTTGCCCGCCGTGCAGTGGTAGTACAGCGTCTGGCCGGCCTCGGCGTGACGCATGAACGTGCCGAACGCATCGCGGTAGCGCATCGGGAAATCGCGGTACACGTCGAGCATGAAACCGTGCATTTGCGCGGCGTTGCTTTCGCGCAGGCGCGGCATCAGCACATCCATCGCCATGGAGCCGTCCAGCACGGGCACCGCCAGCCAGCGGAAGCGCTCGCCGAAGCCGGCCTCGTCCGGCGACTTCTCTCCCGGTGATCGAAAGTCCACCACGATGTCAAGGCCAAGCGCGTGGAGTTTGTCCAGATCGGCAGCGCAGCCCAGCGCCGGATTGGCGCTGCGATACAACTTGCGGCGTTTGACCTGACGTCCGTCAAATCCGATCAACCCGCCCAGGTCCCGCGCGTTGACGATGGTCTCCAGTGCCAGGCACGTCCGCATGTCCGGCTTCATTGACTTGTCATTATCTGTTTGCATATCTCTCAGGCGTACTGTCGTGCACGCGTACGAAAACGTTCAGCATTGGCGTCAATTATTTCAGATCGTTCCGTCGGCGGGCACCCTGCGTCGGCGGATGTCCCGCGAACCGTTGCTACGACTGAAACAAGCCATTTAGCTTGACAAATATCGATGCCAACGCGAATTGATCCAGGACAATTCCAAACCGCTCATCACCTTGGCAGCACCCCCGTCGGCTTCACATAATGCCCGTATGTCGAACGCGGCGACCCTGCGTCGCGACACGTCCGACAGAGTGTTCCACACAAGGGATGTCAAGCATGTCCGATAACACCTCGCCTGCCCCACCCGGCAGCGCCACAGCGGCAATCGCCGCGCCCGCCACCCCCAAGTTGCGCATTCACTGGGGCCTGTATCTTGCAGTGGCCGTCCTGATCGGCGCGCTGATGATCCCACTGCCGGCCGATCTGCCCGTTGCCGGTCACCGCATGCTGGCGATCCTCGCCTTCGCCGTGGTCGTGTGGATCACCGAAGCGGTGACCTACGAAACCAGCGCCATCATGATCACGTCGTTGATGGCGGCGCTGATCGGCTTCGCGCCGATGGTCAACGACCCCGACACGATGTACGGCACGTCGCGCGCGCTTGGCATGGCGCTGGCCGGATTCTCCAACACCGCGCTCGCGCTGGTGGCCGCCGCGCTGTTCATTTCGGCGGCAATGACCGTGACCGGGCTGGACCGGCGCATCGCACTGGTCACGCTGTCGGCAATCGGCACCAGCACACGGCGCATCCTGATCGGCACCATCGCGGTGACGATCATCCTGAGCCTCGTGGTGCCCAGCGCGACGGCGCGCAGCGCCTGTACCGTGCCGATCATGATGGGCGTGATCGCCGCGTTCGGCGTCGACAAGAAATCCAATATCGCGGCGGGCATCATGATCATGGTGGCGCAGGCCACCAGCGTCTGGAACGTCGGCATCCAGACCGCCGCCGCACAGAATCTGCTGACCGCAGGCTTCATGGACAAGCTGCTTGGCGAACGTGTCACGTGGCTGCAATGGCTGATCGCCGGCGCGCCGTGGGCCATCGTGATGTCGGTGGTGCTGTACTTCCTGGTGCGGTGGCTGCTGCCGCCCGAGACCGACGCCATCGCCGGCGGCAAGGAAGCCGTGGAGCGCGAACTCGCCGCGCTGGGTCCGATGACCGGCCCGCAAAAGCGCCTGGCCGCAGTGGCCATCGGCCTGCTGCTGTTCTGGGCCACCGAAGGCAAGCTCCATGCATTCGACACCGCCACCATCACCTTCGTGGGCCTGGTGATCCTGATGATGCCGCGCATCGGCGTGATGGACTGGAAGACGATGCAGCAACGCACGCCATGGGGCACGCTGATCGTGTTCGGCGTCGGCATCAGCCTCGGCTCCGCGCTGCTGACCACGCAGGCCGGACAGTGGCTCGGAAAGTTCGTCGTCACGCATTCCGGTCTGGCCAACCACGGCACGATCCTGATCTTCGCCATTCTGGCGGCCTTCCTGATCCTGATTCATCTGGGCTTTGCCAGCGCCACGGCGCTGACGGCCGCGCTGCTGCCGATCCTGATCTCGGTGCTGCAAACGCTGCCAGGCGACATCAACAAGATCGGCATGACGATGCTGCTGGGCTACACGGTCAGCTTCGGCTTCATCCTGCCAATCAATGCGCCGCAGAACATGGTCTGCCTGGGCACCGATACCTTCAACGGCAAGCAATTCGCGCGAATCGGTATCCCGGTCACGATCATCGGCTACCTGCTTATGCTGGTGTTTGCCAGCACGTACTGGCGTTGGCTCGGCTGGATCTGACCAACGACCGCACCGCTGCCGCCGCTCGACCCTCTATCAACCCGACCCGGATCGACAACGCCCGGAAAGACGCCCCTGCCATGAAATTATCGCTCAATAGCGCGCGCAGCTTCGCGCGCGACATCCTGGTCGCCCAGCAGGTGCCGGCCGACATCGCCGACGATGTGGCCGAGCATCTGGTTGAAGCCGACCGCTGCGGCTATATCAGCCACGGCCTGTCGATCCTGCCCAACTATCGCCGCGCCATCGTCGGCAACAACGTCAACCCGGAAGGCCGCGCCGAATGCGTGCTCGACCGCGACATGATGATGGTGTTCGACGGCCACGGCGGTTTTGGCCAACATGTCGGCAAGACCGTGATGCAGCAGGCCATCGAGCGCGTGCGCCAGCATGGCCATTGCATTGTCACGCTGCGCAAGTCGCACCATCTGGGCCGCATGGGCCACTATGGCGAAATGGTGGCCAACGCCGGTTTTGTCCTGCTGAGCTTTACCAACGTGATCAACCGGCCGCCCGTGGTGGCGCCCTACGGCGGGCGCGTGCCACGCCTCACCACCAACCCGCTCTGCTTTGCCGGACCGATGCCGAATGGCCGGCCGCCGCTGGTAGTCGACATCGCGACGAGCGCCATCGCCATCAACAAGGCGCGCGTGCTGGCCGAGAAAGGCGAGCCCGCGCCCGAGCACAGCATCATCGACGCCGATGGACACCCGACTACCGACGCATCGGTCATGTTCGGCGATCATCCGGGGTCGCTGCTGCCGTTCGGCCTGCACAAGGGCTATGCGCTCGGCGTAGTGGCCGAACTGCTGGCTGGCGTGCTGTCCGGCGGGGGTACGATCCAGCCCGAAAACCCGCGCGGTGGCGTGGCCACCAACAATCTGTTCGGCGTGCTGCTGAACCCCGAGTTCGATCTTGGCCTGAACTGGGAGCGCGGCGAGGTCGAGGCTTTCATCAAATACCTGCACGACACGCCGACCGCCCCGGGCTTCGATCAGGTGCAATATCCCGGCGAATACGAAGCCGCCAACCGCGCGGCGGCATCGACGCATCTGGAGATCAACGCGAATATCTGGCGCAACCTCGAGGCGCTGGCGAAAGATCTTGGAGTGGATGCGCCAGCGGCGTAGGGCCATTTCGGGAAGCCGAATGCCTGAAACGGCGCACGCATGGTCGTGGCGTTTATCGATCCACGCGATGGATTCCCGACGATCGCTGTTTGACCGATTTAGTCACTGATATCGCCACGTTCGCCATGCAATCCGAAACGCAAACGGCCGATCTCATCGAGCTTCGGACAGGGTGAGTGGTTCCGCTGGCAATGGGCGCACCGTCGCGTGCGCCGTCATGCTTTCGGGCGCCGAGATCGCAACGATCTGGCGTGGCAGCAAATATCCGCCACCATCGATGCGGATAAAACCGGCGCGTGAATCATGCACATACCGATCGAAGAATCGGATCAGATTCGCGGACAGTTCGGGCGGATTCAACCACGCCTTCCAGTACGCCAGTTCATCTGCGGAGAGCGGTTCGTTTGTCACGCGTCGCCCGCCCGCCGTCTCGATCGTGCGCAGGTATTCGCTGCGGTCGGTGTTCCAGAGCCGGGTCAGATAGGAACGCCAGTTCATCGTATCGGCCTCGACCTTCAGGCGTCCGTGGTACTGCTGGATTCTTTGCAGTGATTCCTGGATTTCGGGATCCGTCGAACACATGTTCTCGTACAGCTCGCACGGCGCGTGGCCAAAGCGCACCTTCAGCCAGCCATAGAAGAGACGCATGTGCCGAAAGACCTGATCCTCGATCCCGCTGCATCGGCCAATCGTGGCCATGTATTCATCGAACAACGTTTTGAGCTCTTCGTCGTATTCGAAGAGCTCAGCTGTGGTTTTCGCCAGATCCGTGGGCGGTGTGAATGGCACCCCGCACATGACCGCCTCCAGCCGCATGCGGTTCAGCGCGAGGCGGCCGAGCAGATCAGATCGACCCTGCTCATTGGGACGATAACCGCCGCCAATATCCGAGTGCACACCGGGAAAGACCAGCTCGTCGCAGCTTGCGGCTGTATCGCCCACCGGCGTCAGCGGGAAACAGGCACGCAGTTCGTGGCCCGAGACAATATGGCAGCAGCGCTCGACCTGTTCGGGAATATGCACAAGCATGTCGCTCAGGTTGTGCGCGGGCAGGCCCACCGATTCCACCGTGTCGAATAGTCCGAGAAAGCGGATATGGAGCGGCGCGGACTCTCCGTCCAGTGCGGTCCCACACGGCCAGTGCGGCACACCATCCTTCATCGTGCATTTGGCAAGCAGCCGGTTGACGAACGCGCGTGCCAACGTCGCACCGCGCGAGAAACCGAATACGGCGATGTCGATGCGGGTGACTCGGTGGTTGGCGGTCAAAGCAAAGCGCAGATTCTCCTCAGCCATTGTCAAGCGACTATCCCAGCCCAACCCCGCGCCGCCACCTAGCACTTCGCTGTCGCGCAGCTTTTCCCACCAGGTCGGATCGCTCGCATTGAGCGGCGTCCCGACGCCAGGGTAGTAAAATCGATAAACAAGAGGCTGGTCGTCTGCAATATGCCCTTCATACAATCGCGCTACGTTGGACAATTTATTCAGTGGTCTATCGATATCACGATTATTTCCGGTCCCGTCGAAAAAGAAGCTGAACCAAGGCTGCTCCTCGCAGGTCGCGCATGCCTCGAAGTCTCCGTCGTACAGTCCGATCATGGTTTCAACCGTCCTCGCAAACGACTCGTGGGAGTCTGTGAACCAGTCCTGCATCTTTATTCTCCTTTTTTTCGCATAACACGTTGACCTGAAAACAACTTGTCGACGCGTGGGCTCGGCAACCCGCCAGCTTCGCCGCGATCAGGAATAAGCTCCGCCTCTACCTCGTGCTCTGAGAAAAATCTGACCAATAGGATGTTGTAAGCATCTTTCTTTTTTGGCATTGCGCCCATGACCACGACATCGCGGCTGTACGTCCTCCACAGCGCCTCTTCTTCCCGACGCCCGCCCACACGCCAGACCACCTTGACGGTCTGGCCAACGCCCGGCATTAAGCCGCAGCAGATGTCCCCCGCCGAAGTCCCTCTTCTCGAAAATTCACTGACCTGAATGCCGCTTACCCCAGTGCGCTTCCCGTCTGCAGTCAAAATCGAGAAGTCATAGATAAAGTCCTCGGTGTAGTTCGCGGCCCACCCTGCTGCCTCTACCCAGCCGCGAGGTTGCCCGCTTGCACACCCGCCCAACATCGCCAGCCAAACCGCCACTGCGATCGCCTTGATGAATCTCCTCATGCATCTCCTTTTCTTGTGTAATTGACTCCAGAGTCGTGGGAGTCTGTGAACCAGTCCTGCATCTTTATTCCCCTTTCTGGCGCATCACGCGCGGGCCTGTAAAGAACAGCTTGTCGACACGTGGATATCTCGCGCCGCGGGGATCGTCTCCCGGAATAAATTCGGCCTCCACTTCATGGTCTGGGAAAAATCTCACGATCAGATAGCTGTGCCGGCTTGCGTTCCTCGAGACTTGTCCCGTGACAACGACGACCCGTTCATACGTTCTCCACTGCGATTTGTCCTCCTGACGCCCACCCACACGCCAGACCACCTTGACGGTCTGACCCACACCCGGCATAAAGCTGCAGCAGATGTGGCCTCCGGAGGTTCCCCTTCTCGAAAATTCACTAACCTGAGTGCCGCTAACCCCTGTACGTTTCCCGTCTGCAGTCAAAATCGAGAAGTCATAGATAAAGTCCTCGGTGTAGTTCGCAGCCCAAGCTGCGGCCTCCACCCAATCGCGGGGTTGCCCGATGGCACACCCGCCCACCATCACCAGCCAAACCGCCACTGCGATCGCCTTGATAAATCCCGTCATGCGTCTCCCTTTGCGTAAGTTCATTTCAGAAACCAAGAATGCTTTTCGTTGCGCACACATCGAACGCCTGACATAGCGAAGCAGGCGGAGCAATGGGGATTCGGGATCTTCTTGCGTTTCGTTTCCAGCCGTCGTTGGCTTTGGTCAAGAACAATGGCCAGCGCCGGCGGATGCAGCGTGGGGCAATGCTGCGCAAGGCGCGTGCGTGACGGCTTGCGGTGGGATGCGCGGGCAGGTCGTCGCCCGGATATCGGAAGGAGGCTTCGCGTGGGAAGCGGAGATCATGGTCGTCATCCCAACCAGTGGGCGACGTCCGACGACGATGGCACAATACGCGCCATGCAACGTCTCTGGTCCGCCTTCGTCAAGGTCGTGCTGCTCGCAGTGGTGGGCGGCGCGCTGCTGATTTCGTTTGCCGTGCTGATGGCCAGCCGGCAGTTGCCGTCGCTCGATGCGCTGATGGCGTTCCGGCAATCGCCGGGCTACGTGCAGCTCGACAAATTTCCGCACACGCTGCCCGAAGCCGTGGTCGCCATCGAGGACGATCGCTTCTATCTGCACGATGGCGTCGACTACGTGGGCGTGATGCGCGCCGGCATCGCCAATCTGTCGGACGATCTCTCGCAGGGCGCGTCGACCATCACCATGCAGGTGGCGCGCAACTTCTTCTTGTCCCGGCAGAAGACCTACACGCGCAAGCTCTACGAAATCCTGCTGGCGTACCGCATCGAGAAGGCCCTGAGCAAGGACCAGATCCTCGAGCTTTATCTGAACAAGATTTACCTGGGCCAGGGCGCCTACGGATTTGCCGAGGCGGCCGACACCTATTTCGGCAAGCCGGTCGACCAACTGACGCTGGCCGAATGCGCGATGCTGGCCGGGTTGCCCAAGGCACCGTCGGCCAATAACCCCGTGGTCAATCCGCGCCGCGCGCGGCAGCGGCAGACGTACATCCTGCTGCGGATGATGGAACTGGGCCGCATCACGCGCGCGCAGTACGACAGCGCGTTGCTGGAACCATTACGTCTGCGCTGAGCGACTAGGTCCGCTCGCGTTTTGCCGCGCCGCGGCATGACGGCGTGTCAGCGGACGCCCGACTGCGCGGTCCCGATATGGCGTGCTAGCCTGCCAGCCATCGGCACAGGACAGCCGGGGAGACAAGCCATGGAAGGACTCTGGGGCGATATCTACGGCACGCTGCGTGCCGAATTTGCGGACGTGCCCGACGTCAAGGAACTGACGCGCCTGCTGCTGCGCCTTTCCCTGGCGATCGTGCTTGGGGGATTGATTGGCTACGAGCGCGAGGCCGCCGGCAAGCCGGCTGGCCTGCGCACGCACATGCTGGTGGCAATGGGCACGGCGCTGTTCGTGCTGGTGCCGCTGCAGGCCGGCGTGCCGCTGGTCGACATGAGCCGCGTCCTGCAGGGACTGATATCGGGCATCGGCTTTCTGGGCGCGGGCGCCATTATCAAGCTCGACAGCGAAAAGGATGTGCGCGGACTGACCACAGCCGCCAGCATCTGGACAGTGGCAGCCATCGGCGTGGCCTGCGGGATGGGCCGCGAAAGCACCGCGGTGATCGCCACGCTGTTCGGCCTGGCGATCCTGCAGCTGCTCTATCGCGTGAAAAAACGGTGATGTCCGCGATAAAGCCAGCAATCAAGCGGCGGCAGGCTGCGCTACCTCGAGCTTCGCGCGGTGCCGCGCCACGGCGTGCAGCACGATGGCGTCGAGCCCTTCGCCACCCGTTTGGTCGATGTGCGCCAGAAACGCGCGGCGCATGCGCGGTTCCCAGAACTTCTTGATGTGGCCGGCGATGTCGGCCAGCGCTTCGTCTCGGTCGGGCATCGCCTCGAAGAAGCCGCCAATCTGGTTGGCCATCTTGACCAGGTTTTCGATATGCATGGCGGACCCTATGCGATGTGAAGTCGTTGGGAATGGGTGTAGACCACCAGCGTGCCCCCGCGCACAAAGCCGGCGAGCGTCACGCCGGCTGCATCCGCCAGGCGCACGGCCATAGCGGTCGGTCCGGACACGGCCGCCAGCACGCCCGCGCCAATTGCCGCGGTCTTCTGCACCATTTCATAGCTCGCGCGGCTGGTGACGATCACCGCGCCTTGACCGATATCTTCGTGCGCGCCGCGCGCCAGTGCGCCGGCCAGCTTGTCCAGCGCGTTGTGACGGCCGACATCTTCGCGCACCAGGGCGATCTCGCCGTCGGCGCGCATCCAGGCCGCCGCGTGCGTGGCGCCCGTGTCGCGCAGCAACGCCTGCCGCCTGTGCAGCGTGGCGAATGCCTGTTCGAACAGGCTCGGATCGAACGCCACCGCGCTGTGCACCGGCGCAGGCGTGCGCATGACCTCATCGAGCGATTCGGTGCCGCACAAGCCGCAGCCGGTGCGCCCGGCCAGAGCGCGGCGGCGTCCCTTGAGCCCCACGAATGATTCCGTTGCGATTTCCACCTTGACCGTAATGCCCTGCGCGCCCGGCTCGACGTCGATGCCGTAAATGTCACTCACGCGCCCGACAATGCCCTCGCTGAGGCTGAAGCCGATGGCGAAGTCTTCCAGGTCCGCCGGCGTGGCCAGCATCACCGCATGCGAGATGCCGTTGAATTCCAGCGCCACCGGCACTTCCTCGGCCAGATGGTCCACCTCGCTGGCCACCGCGCCGTGTCGCCAGCGCTTGACGGCGAAGGTGCGCTGCGCCGGCACCTCGCCGGTGCCTGCCGCGCTGTCTGGAGATGGCACATCACGCTTCATGACTTGATCCTCGGTCTTTGCGGCTAGCCCGCCGACGCGGTTTCGCCGGCCGCGCGCAGCAGCGCAAGCTGCTCCTCGTTGAATGCCTGATAGTTGCGCTGCCAGGTCGATGGCTGGGCCACGGGCATCACCTGGACCGCCGTCACCTTGTATTCGGGACAGTTGGTGGCCCAGTCCGAATTATCGGTGGTAATCACGTTGGCGCCGGACTCCGGAAAGTGGAATGTCGTGTACACCACGCCCGGTTGCATGCGCTGGCTCACGATCGCGCGCAGCACCGTTTCGCCGGCGCGGCTTTGCACGCCGACCCAGTCGCCATCCTTGATGCCACGCTCCTCGGCGTCGTGCGGATGGATTTCCAGGCGGTCCTCGTCGTGCCAGTGCACATTGTGAGTGCGCCGCGTCTGCGCGCCAACGTTGTACTGCGACAGGATACGCCCGGTGGTCAGGATCAGCGGATACTTGCGATTGACCTTTTCGTCGGTGGCCACGTACTTGGTGATGATGAACTTGCCCTTGCCGCGCACGAACGCGTCGACGTGCATGGTCGGCGTGCCTTGCGGCGCCTCGGCGTTGCAAGGCCACTGGATGCTGCCCAGCGCGTCGAGCTTTTCGTAGCTGACGCCCGCGAACGTCGGCGTCAGGCGCGCGATCTCGTCCATGATCTCGGACGGATGCCGATACGACATCGGATAGCCGAGCGCATTGGACAACAGGATCGTCGCTTCCCAGTCCGAATAGCCGGCCTTCGGCGGCATCACCTTGCGCACGCGCGAAATGCGGCGCTCCGCATTGGTGAACGTGCCGTCCTTTTCCAGGAACGACGAACCCGGCAGGAACACGTGCGCATACTTGGCAGTCTCGTTCAGGAAGATGTCCTGCACGACGATGCATTCCATCGACGACAGCGCCGCCGCCACGTGCTGCGTGTTCGGATCGGACTGGACGATATCCTCGCCCTGGCAATACAGCCCCTTGAACGTGCCGCTGATGGCCGCATCGAACATGTTCGGGATGCGCAGGCCCGGCTCGGGATTGATGTCGACGCCCCATGCCGCCTCGAAGCTGCCGCGCACGGTGGAATCGGACACGTGCCGGTAGCCTGGCAGCTCGTGCGGGAACGAGCCGATATCGCACGAGCCCTGCACGTTGTTCTGGCCGCGCAGCGGATTCACGCCCACCCCTTCGCGGCCGATATTGCCGGTGGCCATCGCCAGGTTGGCGATGCCCATCACGGTGGTCGATCCCTGCGCGTGCTCGGTCACGCCCAGCCCGTAGTAGATCGCCGCATTGCCGCCCGTGGCGTAAAGCCGCGCGGCGCCGCGCAGCGCATCGGCCGGCACACCCGTCACGGCTTCCATTGCCTCGGGCGAATTCTCTGGCAGCGAGACAAAATCGCGCCACTGCTGGAAGGCGCGGTCCTCGCAGCGCTGTGCGATAAACGCTTCGTCGAGCAGCCCTTCGGTAACGATCACATGCGCCATGGCGCTGACCAGCGCGACATTGGTGCCCGGACGCAACTGCAGGTGATAGTCGGCGCGGATATGCGGCGAGTCGACCAGATCGATCTGGCGCGGATCGACCACGATCAGCTTTGCCCCGGCGCGCAGGCGGCGCTTCATGCGCGATGCAAACACCGGGTGGCCGTCGGTCGGGTTGGCGCCAATGACCATGATCACGTCGGCCTTGGCCACCGAGCGGAAGGTCTGCGTGCCAGCCGATTCGCCCAGCGTGGTCTTCAGGCCGTAGCCGGTCGGCGAATGGCAGACGCGCGCGCAGGTGTCGACGTTATTGTTGCCGAACGCCGCGCGCACCAGCTTCTGCACCAGATATCCTTCCTCGTTGGTGCAGCGCGACGACACGATGCCGCCAATCGAATCCTTGCCGTGCTCGGCCTGGATGCGCTTGAACTGCGACGCCGCATAGCCGATCGCCTCTTCCCACGACACCTCGCGCCACGGGTCGGTGATCCGGGCGCGGATCATCGGCTTCAGGATGCGGTCCTTGTGGGTCGCATAGCCCCAGGCAAAGCGCCCTTTCACGCAGGCGTGGCCCTCGTTGGCGGCGCCGTCCTTGTAGGGCACCATGCGTACCACTTCGTTGCCCTTCATCTCGGCCTTGAACGAACAGCCCACGCCGCAATAGGCGCAGGTCGTCACCGTGCTGTGCGTGGCTTGGCCAAGCTGGATCACCGAGGTCTCGGTCAGCGTGGCGGTCGGGCACGCCTGCACGCATGCGCCGCACGAGACGCAATCCGATTCCATGAACGGCTGGCTGGTGCCCGCCGCCACGCGCGAATCGAAGCCGCGGCCGCTGATGGTCAGCGCGAATGTGCCCTGGGTTTCCTCGCAGGCGCGCACGCAGCGGTTGCACACGATGCACTTGGACGGATCGTAGGTGAAGTACGGATTCGATTCGTCCTTCTTCATCTGCGTGTGCGTGGCGATCGGCGCGGCGCCGCCCGCGCCATCCGCATAGCGCACCTCGCGCAGGCCCACCACGCCGGCCATGTCCTGCAGCTCGCAGTTGCCGTTGGTCGGGCACGTCAGGCAGTCGAGCGGGTGATCGGAGATGTACAGCTCCATCACGCCGCGGCGCAGATCGCCAAGCTTGCCACTTTGCGTGCGCACCTTCATGCCCGCTTCGACGGGCGTGGTGCACGACGCCGGATACCCGCGACGCCCCTCGATTTCCACCAGGCACAAGCGGCACGAGCCGAACGGCTCCAGCGAATCGGTGGCGCAAAGCTTGGGCACGCCGATGCCGGCCTCGGCGGCGGCGCGCATCACCGACGTGCCGGCGGGCACGGTCACGGACACCCCATCAATTTCCAGCGTTACCTGCGTATCGGCATCGCTGGCTGGCGTGCCGTAGTCAAAATCGTCGCGAGCGTTCACGGACGTCTCCCGTCATGCACTGCTGTGAGGATGCGCACCCCTGAGGGATGCGTCGGTTCTATACGGCCCGCCGTGCGTGGCAGGCGGGCCATGCTTCAGGCTGCCTTGGCCGGTTTGGCGGACAGTCCGAAGTCTTCGGGGAATTCATTCAGCGCGGACAGCACCGGATAAGGCGTCATGCCGCCCATCGCGCAGAGCGACCCTGCCAGCATCGTGTCGCACAGGTCGCGCACCAGCGCCACGTGCTTGACCGGCTCGTCGCCGGCGATGATGCGGTCGATCACCTCGACGCCGCGCGTGGAGCCGATCCGGCATGGCGTGCACTTGCCGCACGATTCGATCGCGCAGAAATGCATCGCGTAGCGCGCCATCTTCGCCATGTCGACGGTTTCGTCGAACACCACGATGCCACCATGGCCGACCACGGCGCCGAACGCGGCATACGCTTCGTAGTCGATCGGCGTATCGAAACGCGCCTCGGGCAGATACGCGCCGAGCGGCCCGCCCACCTGGACCGCACGAATCGCCCGGCCGCTGCGCGTGCCGCCGCCGAAATCGATCATCAACTGGCGCAGCGTGATGCCGAACGCCTTTTCCACGAGTCCACCCTGGCGGATATTGCCAGCCAGCTGGAACGGCAGCGTGCCGCGCGACCTGCCCATGCCGTAGTTCTGGTAGAACGCCGCGCCGCGCGCCAGGATCACCGGCACGGTGGCCAGCGAGATCACGTTGTTGATCACCGTGGGCTGCCCGAACAGCCCCTTGAGCGCGGGCAGCGGCGGCTTGGCGCGCACCACGCCGCGCTTGCCTTCAAGGCTTTCCAGCAGCGCCGTTTCCTCGCCGCACACATAGGCGCCGGCGCCCTTGCGCACCTCAAGCCGGAAGCGCCTGCCGCTGCCGCGAATGTTGTCGCCAAGCCAGCCGGCCTGCGTCGCGATCTCGATGGCCGCTTCGGTCGCGGCAATCGCGTGCGGATATTCGGAGCGCGTGTAGATGTAGCCGGCCTCGGCGCCGACGGCCAGACCCGCGATCGTCATGCCTTCGATCAGCATGAACGGATCGTCTTCCATCACCATGCGATCGGAGAACGTGCCGGAGTCGCCTTCGTCGGCGTTGCAGACGATGTACTTGACCGGCGCCTGCGCCGCCAGCACGGTCTTCCACTTGATGCCGGTCGGGAACGCCGCGCCGCCGCGGCCGCGCAGGCCTGAATCGAGCACCTCCTGCACGATCTGCGCGGGCGTCATCGACAGTGCGCGCGTCAGGCCGGCAAAGCCCTCGTGCGCGATGTAGTCGTCGAGCGACAACGGATCGGTGATGCCCACGCGCGCAAACGTCAGGCGTTCCTGGTTCTTCAGGAACGGCATCTCGTCGGTCGGCCCATGCGCCAGCGGATGCGCGCCGCCGGCGAGGAAATCCGCGTCGAACAGTGCGGCGACATCGTCCTCGGTCACCGGGCCGTAGGCCACGCGCCCGGCGTCGGTGCGCACTTCCACCAGCGGCTCCAGCCAGAACATCCCGCGCGAGCCGTTGCGGACGATGCGCACGTCGTCGCCACGTCGCGCCGCTTCGCGCGCAATGGCCTGCGCCACTTCGTCGGCGCCCAGGGCCAGCGCCGTGGAATCGCGCGGTACGAAAATCGTGGTGGTCATGCGCGCACCTCCGCGTCGTCCCGCAGGGCGTCGATCAGCTTGTCGAAGCGTTGCGCATCGACGCGCGCGTAGAGTTTCTCGCCAATCGTCATGGCCGGCCCGGTGGCGCACTGCCCCAGGCAGTAGACCGGTTCCAGCGTGAACTGGCCGTCCGGCGTGGTCTCGTGGAAATCGCAGCGCAGCGCCTTGCAGGCGTGCGCGGCCAGCGCCTCCGCGCCCACCGACTGGCACGCCTCGGCGCGGCAGATCTGCACCACATGGCGGCCCGCGGGCTGCTGGCGAAAATGGTGATAGAAGGTGATCACGCCATGCACTTCGGCGCGCGACAGGTTCAGCGCACGGGCGATGGCCGGTACCGCATCGTCGGGAACGAATCCGTGGCGATCCTGGATCTCGTGCAGGATCGGCAGCAAGGCGCCAGGCATGTCGCGCTTGGCCGCAACGATGCGCGCAATGGCGTCGGCTCCTTCATTGCCGGCCGACGCCGTGGGGGTGGCGAATTGTGGCATTGGCTTTGTCTCCGTATTCTTTATCGGCACCCGCCGCAATACCGGCTTTTTTGTACATATTCGGGAACACCACAACGGGCTTTCTGGGCGCTTTGTGCGACTATAGGTTCGTGATTGACGCCGTTCAATATGCTATTTTCCGCATATGCTTCGCATTTCGATCCTCCCGCACCTGCAGATCCGCGACGACAGCGCGCCGACACCCGCGCCAGCGCTGGATGTGTCGCGTCTGGTGGCGCTGCTGGCGCATATCGAATCGACCGGAAACATCGCGCAGTCGGCCGAAGCGATGGCGTTGTCATATCGCTACGCATGGGGCATCCTACGCGACGCCGAAACACTGTTCGGCGGTGCGTTGATCGCCAAGACCCGTGGCCGCGGATCGACGCTCACGCCGCTGGCGCAGCAACTGGTGTGGGCCAGCAAGCGCATTGCGGCCCGGCTGTCACCGACATTGGACAGTCTGGCGTCCGAACTGGAAATCGAACTGAAGAAGCTGATGGCGGCCAGCGACCCGGCCGTGCGCATCCACGCCAGCCATGGTTTTGCGGTGGCCGCGCTGCGCGATTTTCTCGATGAGCAAAAAATCCGCCACGACGTGAAGTACTGCGGCAGCCTTGAGGCCGCCGCGGCGCTGGCCGAAGGGGCGTGCGACGTGGCGGGATTCCATGTGCCGATCGGCGAATTCGAGCAAGAAACGCTGCGCCGCTTCACGCGCTGGCTGCGTCCCGACACCCATTGCCTGATCCACCTGGCCACGCGGCAACAGGGTCTGTTCGTGCGGCCCGGCAATCCGCTGGGCGTGAACACGCTGGACGACTTGGCGCGCGCCGACGTGCGGTTCGTCAACCGCCAGCTTGGTTCCGGCACGCGCCTGCTGCTTGACCTGATGCTGGCGCGACGCGGCATCGACGCCAACACCATCGAAGGCTTCAGCAACGGCGAGTTCACGCACGCGGCGGTGGCCGCCTATATCGGCAGCGGCATGGCCGACGTTGGCTTTGGCGTGGAAACCGCCGCGCGGCGCTTCGGCCTGGAATTCGTCCCCGTGCTGCAGGAGCGCTACTTCTTCGCGCTCGAAAAACGCGCGCTGCAAAGCCCCGCGCTGGTCGGCGCGGTCGCCGCGATGAACGACAGCCGCTACCGCGAACGTGTCAACGCGCTACCGGGCTACAACGGCGAACTGACCGGCACCGTGATGACGTTCGAAGAGGCGTTTCCGGGCGTCAGCCTGTGATGGCGCCATGACTGGCGCGCTGGACGGAAAGGCCCGCCTCAGCGGGCCTCCAACGTAACGGCATCCCGATCAGTACGCCACCACCGACAGCGTTACCCCGGCAGGCACGCGCACCTTGTCGCTGTACACGCCGTTGGCGGGCGTGCGCGGCGCGATGAAGCTGGCCCAGCCCTGCAGCATGGACGGCGCGGTGGCTGGCAGTTTGCGCAGCGTGGTGAACGACGTGGCCGACGGGTCGATCAACGGCAGCGTGAACGTGCCGTCGGTCCATGCCGGGTAGCCGTAACGCTCCGGTGACGTGGCCAGCGGCATCGTGCTGTTGGTCGTGATGCGCCAGTTCACCAGCGCGTCGTTGAACTTCCAGCCGGCGCCGGTGATTGCTGCATCGAGCACCTGCCTGGACCCGGACACCTTGCGCGTCAGCAGGTCGCGATAGAAGTCGATGCCGAGTTGTCGATTGAGGAAGCCGCCGAAGCTGCCGGACACCGCATAGCTTTCGCACGTGGCGCCAAAGCCCGTGAACTGCATCAGGTTGCAGTTGTAGTCGCTGTAGCGGTAGTAGTCGGGCAGGCGGACATCGCGGATCGGGTTGTAGCCGGTGGCGATGATGCCGCTCAGGAAGTCCTCCATCTGCATCGCGGTCATTTCTTCGAGCCACGTGTCATACGCATACTCGGCGCCCATCTTCACCTGACGGCGATAGAAGTTCTGCATGTGCGTGCCCTCATGCGCCATCGTGGTCTTGATCGCGCGCAGGCCGTCGGGACCGCCGAGCGACAGCGTTTCGCTATCCAGATAGAGCGAGATCGATTCGTTGCTGTTGGGCTCGCGCGTCTTCAGCATGTTGTGCAGGCCCCAGAAATAGCCGACCGTGCCATACGCCTTGCCATCGCGGTTGAAGTTGAGCACCACGATGTCGATCGGCATGCCGGCGGGCAGCATCGACGCGCCAAAATCGTTGGCGCCCCACAGCGCACCGCCCACGCCGACCAGCCGGTCATAGACCATGCCGCCGCCGGCAAAGGCCGCGGCCAGTTCGGACACCATGGTGTCGGTGACAGCGGCCGCTTCGGTAGTTTCGACCCAGATGTTGATCACCGTGCCATCGCTGGCCGACACCTGCTGGCGCAGTGTGGCCGGCCGCGACGTGCCATCGATGTGATACCAGCTGCGGCTGGCGCCGGGACCAAGGCCCGTGGTGCCGATACTTGCCGCCAGCGGCGCCGGCACGCCGAGCGTGGTCAGCATCGGATTGGAACTGGCGCGCGTGGCATCGACCCATCCGGCGCGGTTGTATTCGCCGATTGCGCGTTGCGCGGCCTCTTCGGTAGACGCGACGCTCAGCGCCTGCGGCGACACCATTTCCGCGACAACGCTGGACGAAATGCCCGCCGGCATGGTCACCGCGGCGTCGCCGAGATTCGACAGCATGATCGAAACCGTCTTGCCCGCCAGGCCGGAAATCGAATATTGCACATCGATGGCGCTGCCGGTCGTATTGGCCTTGCCCCAGACGCCGGCCTGGCTGCCCGCGTAGGTGCTGCCGGTGGCCGCACCGCAGCCGGTGCAGGCCAGATCGAGGCCGGAAACCAGCAGCGGATCGGTCGATGGATTGGTGTTCGGGGTGTTGGCGACCGCCGGCTGCGCGGGCGTTCCGCCGTCGCCTCCGCCGCCACAGGCGGCCAACGCCAGTGCGGCAATGACCGTCAGCCCGGCAAGACCGGACAACCGGGTGGAGAAGCGAAAGCGTGCTTCGGCACGCGCATTCATGCGACGCATCTTGGAACTCCGTAATCTGGACGTTCTCCAGCAGCAGCGGCGCAGCCGTAGCCTGCAACGCTCTGGAGGGGGGGTCTTCCAATAACGACGCATAACCGGGCAGATTTAGGGTGGCGGTTCATCAGCCGCCCGTGCGGTGCCGGCCATATTGGGCGCTGACGCGAGTTCAATCCGTCGTATACGCACACTGGCTGGCGCAGGCTTGCGCCGCGAGCAATAGCAAAAGCCCCGCCACGACCGTGTGTCGTGCGCGGGGCGACCAGAGCAAGCGGATCGACGAATCGATAAATCGACAGCGCAGCGGTGGCGAGGCCGCAGGTCTGGCGAACGATCGGTCGAACAGATCGGCGAACGGGTCCACCAGGCCGCTAGTAGATCTCGGGGATCACCATGCTGTCCGGCACCGGCTGGCGGGTGTAGTCGGCGTGGCGCTCGCGCTCAGGCAGCACGATGGTGGGCTGCGACGGCTCCACGTACGGCATCTGCTGCAGCAGATGATGAATGCAGTTCAGGCGCGCGCGCTTCTTGTCGACGGCCTGCACCACCCACCATGGCGCCTCGGCAATATGCGTGCGTTCCAGCATGATTTCCTTGGCGCGCGTGTAGTCTTCCCAGCGGCGGCGCGACTCCAGATCCATCGGGCTCAGCTTCCATTGCTTGAGCGGATCGTGGATGCGGCTCAGGAAGCGCAGATGCTGCTCTTCGTCGGTGATCGAGAACCAATACTTGATGACCTGGATGCCCGAGCGCACCAGCATGCGCTCGAACTCGGGCACCGAGCGGAAGAATTCCTCGTACTGGTCGTCGGTGCAAAAGCCCATCACGCGCTCGACACCGGCGCGGTTGTACCAGCTGCGGTCGAACAGCACCATTTCGCCGGCCGCAGGCAGATGCGAGACGTAGCGCTGGAAATACCACTGGGTGCGTTCGCGGTCATTGGGCGCCGGCAGCGCCGCCACGCGGCATACGCGCGGGTTCAGACGCTGCGTGATGCGCTTGATCACACCGCCCTTGCCTGCCGCATCGCGGCCTTCGAACAGGATCACCACCTTGTGCCCGGTGGCCACCACCCAGCTCTGCAGCTTCACCAATTCGCCCTGCAGGCGAAACAGTTCGCGGAAATAGAGATGACGCTCGGCGCGCTCGGCCTCATCGCCGTTGAGATTGCTGTTGTCGCCCGGGCCGCCCGCCTCGCCCGACAGCACGCGCTGGACCAGCGCGGGATCGCGGTCCTCGAGCTCCAGTTCCAGCTCTTCGTCGTAGTAGTCCGCGACTTCGCGGTGAATGCGCCGGATCAGCGCCTCGTCGTTGTAGTCCATCGCTTTCCTCCATCGCCCATGTCCCGTTCGGGGCACGCCATCGTACGCAGGCAGCATGACGGTTCGATGAACTGTCATAGAGGCACGCCGCGTCACACCGCGCGCCGCGCTTTACCCCTGCTGCTTGCGGAACGCCCAGCGCCCCGCGAGCACGGTGAAGCTGGCCACCAGCACCACCAATACCCAGAATCCATGTGGATGATCGGCCAGCGGAATGCCGCCGACATTCATCCCGAAAAAGCCCGCCACGATGTTGATCGGCAGCGCCAGCACGGTGACCAGCGTCAGCGTGAACAGCGTGCGGTTGGTCTGTTCGTTCAGCTTGGCCGCTATTTCTTCCTGCAGCAACTTGATCCGTTCCACCAGCGCGGCCAGGTCGTTGAGCACGAGCGAGAATTCCTCGGTCGATTCGCGCAGTTCCTGCAGATCGCTTTCCTGCAACCATGTCGGCGGACGATTCAGCAACCGGAACAGCGCGCCCGGCTCCGGCGCCAGCAATCGCTGCAGGCGAACCAGCCCGCGACGCATCGCGCCGAGATCGGACCGGTTCGATTGCAGACGCTGCGACAGCAGTTGATCCTCGATCTGATCCACATTGACGCCGGTTTCACGCACGATCTGCACCAGCACGTCGGCCTGGTCGCGCAGCAGATGCACCACGAGGTCGAGCGGCGAGCGAAAGGGCTCGTTGCGACGCACCGCGGCGCGCAGCCGGTCGACCGAGCGCAGCGGGCGGGCACGCGCCGTCACAAGGAGCCGATGGTCGGCATGCGCCCAGAGCGTGGAAATATCGGTCGATGTCACGCCGAAGTTGTAAATCACGTCATTGACCACCGCCAGCAGCGCCGCGTCCTGACGTTCGATGCGCGTCGAATGCGAGCCCTGGCGCAGCGCCTCGAAGAAGTCCTCGGGCAACCCGAGCTGCGCGCGCATCCAGCGCTCGCACGCGCTGTGCGACAGGTTGAAGTGCAGCCAGATAAACGGACCTTCGCGCCCCGGCGCATCGGCGCTCGACGGCGTGGCGTGCGCGGCCAGCCACGCGGCGGCGCCATGAGAGTCGATCTCGCGCGCGGGCTTGCCGGGTTCGAACAGATAGCCGCTGACCAGACCGACTGGGTCGGAACCATAGCCGGCGTCGACGATGCCCGAATGCATGAAAACTCCTGTGACCTGTGCCTCGCGCGACGTTATCACGGCGGCGTGACGATCGGCGCGATGCACCAGCGGACATACCCGGCCCGCTTCGTCCCACTTCGGCGCGCGCGGGCCGGGCGCAGAGTCGATCAGCGCGTGATCACCGCGCGGCGGCCAGCTTGCGGTAGAACGCGGCGCGGCTGATGCCGACGCGTGCGGCGGCCTCCGCGACGCGTCCGCCGCACGCTTCCAGCGCCTGCGTGAGGAACGCGGTCTCAAAGCGGGCCATCGCTTCGGCATAGTTTTGCGTGGCGGGCCAGGTCGCCGCGGCGGGCATTGCGGAGGCTTGCGCCAGGACGGCCGGGGCGACGGCGGCAGCGTGCGCCGAATCGGCCCCGTCCGCATCGGCAGCCACCCCGGACACGGCTGGCGGCGGCGCTGGCGCATCGGCCGGCGCATGACCCGGCGCCGAAGCGCGACGCGTGCCCAGCAGCGGCGCCAGCGCGGCGGCGTCGACGCTGTCCTCGTCGCACAGCATGACCACGCGCTCCAGCACGTTGCGCAGTTCGCGCACGTTGCCCGGCCAGTCATAGTCGCGCAGCAGCTTCAGCGCGTCGTCGCGCAGGCCGAGCGGATGCCGTTCGGCCTTGATGCTCAACTCCTCGATGATGGCGTAGACCATCGGCAGCAGATCGTCGCGCCGCTCGCGCAGCGGCGGTAATTCGATCGTCAGCACATTGAGCCGGTAATAGAGATCCGCGCGGAAACGCCCCGCCGCCACCAGCGCGGGCAGGTCGGCCGATGTGGCGGCGATGATGCGCACGTCGCTGCGCACGATGCGGTTCGATCCCAGCGGTTCGAATTCGCGGTCCTGCAACGCACGCAGCAGCTTGCTCTGCAGGGCCAACGGCATCTCGCCGATCTCGTCGAGGAACAGCGTGCCGCCATCTGCCAGTTCGAACTTGCCCACGCGCCCTTTGCGGTCGACGCCGGTATAGGCGCCCGGCGCAGCGCCAAAGAACTCGACTTCAAGCAGGGTGTCGGGAATCGCCGCCACGTTGACCGTGACCAGCGGCTGCTCGGCGCGCGCGGAGCCGGCGTGAATGCCATGCGCCAGCAGTTCCTTGCCGGTGCCGGTTTCGCCCAGCAGCAGCACCGGCGATTCGACCAGCGCCGCCCGCCGCGCCTGGCGCTTCACCTCCTGCGCGGCCGGCGTGGTGCCGACGAAACTCGCGAAGGTGTACTTGGCGCGCCGCACCTGATCGAGCGATTTGCGCGCCGCGGCCAGTTCGGCCTGCACGCGCGAGTAATGGGCGAAGATCGGCGTCAGCGCCTTGAGCTCGTCGAACAGCGCAAACCCCACCGCGCCGATGGTGCGGCCGGCGTCGTCCTTGATCGGCAGGCGCGTGACGATCATCGGCTCGCGGTCGGTTTCCAGCAGGTCCAGCAGGATCGGCTTGCCCGAGGTCACCACCTCGCGCATCAGGCTGTTTGGGATCACCTGCTCGCAGTCGAGCCCGATCGCCGCCTGCGGGTCGGTAAAGCCGAAGCGCGCGGCGTAGCGCTTGTTGATCCACACCACGCGCGCGTGCTCGTCGACCACGAACGTGCCTTCACTGAAATTTTCGAAGGTGCGGAACAGCGTTTCCATGGCGCGGCGCGCCACATCGTCGTAGTCGAACAGCAGCGCGCCGCCTGGTTCGGCGATCTTTTGCATCGAGTGTCTCCGTTTTGTCTCATTCTGTAGATGCGGAGTGTCTCATATTCGAGACGTGACGGCGACGTGGGCGGGTGCTGTGTCTCACACACGAGACACGATGGTTTATAGTCGGAGTTTTGCGTCTTACCCGCAACTTTCCGGCGTGGCATGGAGACTGCTAACAGAGCGATCCCCTGTCACATGCATCAGGGACCCTTTGCATCCGCGCGGCGCTGCCGGCGGACTGCAATCCAAGAACAAGCAATGGAGACCCCATGTCATTTGTCGTAGTGCTCGCCGCGTTGGCGTTCCTGATGTTTGCCGCCTATCGCGGCTACAGCGTGATCCTGTTCGCGCCGCTCGCCGCGCTGGGCGCGGTATTGCTGACCGATCCTTCCGCCGTGGCCCCGGTGTTTACCGGCATCTTCATGGAGAAGATGGTTGGCTTCGTGAAGCTGTATTTCCCGGTGTTCATGCTTGGTGCGGTATTCGGCAAGGTCATCGAGCTGTCGGGCTTTTCGGAATCGATCGTGGCCGCGGCGATCCGCTATATCGGCCGCTCGCGCGCCAATGCCGTGATCGTGGCGGTGTGCGCGCTGCTGACCTACGGCGGCGTGTCGCTGTTCGTGGTGGTGTTCGCGGTCTATCCGTTTGCCGCCGAACTCTATCGCCAAAGCAATATTCCCAAGCGGCTGATGCCGGGCGCCATCGCGCTGGGCGCGTTCTCGTTCACGATGGATTCGCTGCCGGGCACGCCGCAGATCCAGAACATCATTCCCACCACGTTCTTCAAGACCACGTCGTGGGCCGCGCCGGCGCTGGGCGTGGCGGGATCGCTGTTCATCATCGTGGTGGGGCTGTCGTATCTGGAATGGCGGCGTCGCGCGGCTGCCGCGCGCGGCGAAGGCTACGGCACCAACCTGATCAACGAGCCGCAACGCGTGGAAGGCGGCAAGCTGCCGCCGCCGCTGCTGGCCATCCTGCCGCTGATCGTGGTGGGCGTGGCCAACTTCTGGCTCACGCGCATGATTCCGCTGTGGTACGGCCAATCCAATAGCGTGTCGCTGCCGGGCCTGCCCAAGCCGGTGGAAACCAAGATCGCCAGCGTGACCGCGATCTGGGCCGTGGAGGGCGCGCTGCTGCTGGGCATCGTGATCGTGCTGGTCACCGCATTCGGCGCCGTGCGCCAGCGCTTTGCGGAGGGTACCAAGAGCGCCGTGTCCGGCGCGCTGCTGGCATCGATGAATACCGCTTCCGAATACGGCTTCGGCGGCGTGATCGCCGCGCTGCCCGGCTTCCTGGTGGTCAGCGACGCGCTGCGCAGCATTCCGAATCCGCTGGTCAACGCGGCGGTTTCCGTCAGCACGCTGGCCGGCATCACCGGGTCGGCGTCGGGCGGCATGAGCATCGCGCTGGCCGCAATGTCGGACGTCTTCATCCAGGGCGCGCAGGCCGCGCAGATTCCGCTCGAAGTGCTGCACCGCGTGGTGTCGATGGCCAGCGGCGGCATGGACACCCTCCCGCATAACGGCGCGGTCATCACGCTACTGGCCGTCACGGGCCTGACGCACCGTGAGTCGTATCGCGACATCTTTGCCATCACGGTAATCAAGACGCTGGCCGTGTTCTTTGTGATCGCGGTGTTCTACACCACGGGTCTCGTCTAACGTTTGCCGGAGTTTTTCATGGTCAATCTGCAAGGCAAGACCGCACTGGTCACCGGATCCACCAGCGGCATCGGCCTCGGCATCGCGCAGGCGCTGGGGCAAGCTGGCGCCAATATCGTGCTGAACGGTTTTGGCGATGTCGACGCTGCGCTCGTGACGATCCGCGCCACCGGCGCGCAGGCGCTGCATCACGCCGCCGACATGCGGCATGGCGACGAGATCGAAGCGATGATGACGATGGCGCGCGAGCGCTTCGGCGGCGTCGACATCCTGGTCAATAACGCGGGCATCCAGCATGTGGCGCCGGTAGAGGATTTTCCCGTCGACAAGTGGGACGACATCCTCGCGATCAATCTCACCTCGAGCTTTCACACCACGCGCCTCGCGCTGCCGGGCATGCGCGCCAGCAACTGGGGCCGCATCGTCAACATCGCGTCGGTGCACGGGCTGGTCGGCTCGGCTGGCAAAGCCGCGTACGTGGCCGCCAAGCACGGGCTGGTGGGCCTGACCAAGGTGACGGCGCTGGAAACGGCCGCCACGGGCGTGACCTGCAACGCCATCTGCCCGGGCTTCGTGCTCACGCCGCTGGTAGCCGCGCAGATCGATGCCATCGCCAAGCGCGACGCCATCACCCGCGAGGCGGCGCAGGCGCGGCTGCTGTCGGACAAGCAGCCGTCGGGCCAGTTCGTCACGCCCGAACAGCTCGGCAATCTGGTGCTGATGCTGTGCTCGCCCTTTGGCGATCAGGTGCGCGGCGCGGCGTGGGCCATGGACGGCGGCTGGACCGCGCAATAACGCGCGACGATGGCGCCATCGTCGCGCCATCGAGCACAACAGACCTGGCGGCGCGACGGCCGGTCACGGTCCGGCGGATGCGCTGGGACTGGCCGCAACCGATGCCGCGCGTGGCAGTGTGAACTGGAACACCGCGCCCGATGGATGATTCCGCGCGGCGCGCAACTCTCCCCCGTGGGCTTCGATGATCGCGCGGCAGATCGACAACCCCATGCCCATCCCCTCGCCTTTGGTGGTGTAGAACGCTTCAAAAAGCCGTTCCGCGTCTTGCGGAGAAAATCCGGGCCCCGCATCGCGCACTGCGACGGTCACGCCATCGGACGCGGACGACGTTGACGACAACGACGAGGATTCGATCCACAGTTCGCGCGGCTGCGCCACCACGTCCTTCATGGCCTCGATGCCGTTCATCACCAGGTTCAGGATTACCTGCTGCAGTTGCACCTTGTCGCCCGCCACATCGGGCAACGCGTCATGCAGCGCAAGATGAAGCGCGATATCGTGGCGCGCCAGCTCGCCGGCAATCAGCGTGACCGTATCGCGGATCACCGCATTGATGGACAACGGCGCCACCACCACATCGGCTTTCCTCAGCATCGCGCGCATGCCGGCGATCACGGACGTGGCGCGCTCCCCGGCGGCCACGATCTCGTGCAGTGACGACTCCACCTCGCGCAAGTCGGGCTCCGGTCGTTTCAGCCAGCGCAGGGCCGCGTTGGCGTTGATGGCCATGGCGGCGAGCGGCTGACTGACTTCATGCGCGATCGACGCCGTGAGCGTGGTCAGCGTCATCACGCGCGACACGTGCGCAAGTTCGGCCCCGGCCTGGCGCAACGCTTCGTCGGCGCGCTGGCTTTCGCGATAGAGGCGGCTGTTTTCCAGCGCGGTGGCGGCTTGCGATGCGAGGAATTTCAGCACTTCGGTGCGGGCCGGCACGAACAGCCGCGTCGCCAGATCGTTCTCCAGGTACAGCGCGCCGATCAGCTTGGCCTGATTCAGAAGCGGCAGGCACAGGATCGATCGCGCGCGCCGCTGGCGCAGATAGGGATCGGTGGAATAAGGACGCTGCGCAACGGCGTCGTCCAGCACGATATGTTCGGCCGCGCGCAGCACATGGTGGATCACCGAGACCGGCAGGTCATGCTCGGACAGCGCGCAGTTGCGCAGTTGCACGGCGATGGCATTGCCCTGGATGGTCGCTTCCGCCGCAACGTGACGATCGGTCTTGTCCTGCAGGATCAGCACGCCGCGCGATGCGCCGGCCTGCTCCATCGCCGTGCGCATCAGGATCTCGATCAGCCTGTCGAGACGAATTTCCCCGGACACGGCCTGGGATATCGCAATCACCGTAGCAAGGTCGAGCAGCTGCAACGGCGTGTCGATGGTACCGGCCGATGACGCCGCGCGCTCTGCCCGCAGCAAACCCGCATACTGCGCATCGAGTTGCCAGACCTTGCCAAGCGCGCCCCAATGCAGGTAGCCCGCGCGCGCGTCTTGCAGATAGCTGCGCGCCACGCGCTCCATGCCCCGGCCCAGGTAGAAGCGTCCGGCCAGTTCGGCGGCAAGGGCCTGCACATGCGGCAGGTCGTTGTCGCGCGCAGAGGCGATCGCCAGATCGTACTCGCGCATCGCGTCGATATCGCGCCGTTCGATCCGCGCGATTTCCGCCGCCACCAGCGCCGCGCGATTGCCGAACGTCGACGGACAATTTCCAGCCCATTCCTCCAGTTGGCGACGATGTGCCGCCAGCGCGTGCAGATGGTAGGTCAGATCGCCTTCGCAAGCCTGCTCGCAACTGGCCGCGCGGGCCAGCGCGGCAAAGAACTGATACTCCGCCTGTTCGAAATACGACGGCGAGGTCCATAGCAGCACGTTGGCGCGTTCGGCCGCCTGCAAGGCGGCGGCGTGGTCGCCCGCCAGATAGCGCGCCTGCAGCTTCCTGATCCAGTACCAGCACGCCGCAAGCGACAGGCCGACATCGCCGGCGACGCGCTGCTCGAAGGCCGCCTCGTCGAAGCTGTCGTCGTCGAAGCTGCCGAAGCTCGGCGTGAGCCCACGCAGCGTGCGGATCAGCTGCAACTGCGGCGCAATGCGGTCCGCCACGAGTCCGTACCGCGCGCCCCAAGACCGCACGTTTCCGGCCTCCACCTCGCCCTGCAACTGGTCGAGCGGGTCGCCTCCGGCCAGCGATTGCGTGACCACGTTGCTGTAGATATACGACGCGTAGGTGAAATCGCGCAGCTTCTCTGTGACATCGAGCGCGCGGCGCAAGACACTGCGCGCGTTGCGAATCGGCTGCGTCCAGTGCAGAACGTTGCCGCCGACGATCTGGTAGACGCGTGCCCGGAAGCGATCGAGGCCGCGCTGTTCCGCCAGCTCCATGGCCATCCGGCCAAAGCGCAGGCCTTCGTCGTACGTGCCGCCCTGCGCGGACAGGATCATGCTCAGCCACGCATAGCCGACGCACGACGCATCGGCGTTGCCGTAGTCGAGGCTCATGTTGACCATGCGCAGAATCACCATCGCGCGGAGGTTGTCGTCGGTGTACCAGGCGGGCTGCATCAACGCGCTCAACACGCCCATCGTGCCGCACGCCTGTGCGTCCGACATCGGTGGCAAGCTGCCCAACGCTTCGATGGGCCGGGTGCCAAGCTGCTGCCACATCCGCGTGCGTTCGCGCCGCACATCGTCCGCGCCGGGCCGGGCGGTCCAGTCGATGCCGGTGCGCCGCAGATATGCAAGCCCCACCTCCACGGCCTGCTGCCGCTGGCCGCCCGTCAGCAGCAGTTCGAGCTGCAACTGCGTGACCTTCGCCAGCGCCGGCAGACTCTCGGCACGCTGCACCAATGCGCGCAGGCGCTGTTGCGCGAGGTCCGACTGGCCGGTCATGAATTCGCATTCGGCGCGGCCGAAATCGATCGCGAACGCCAACGCTTGCTGGCTTTCGGCAGCGACGGGCGGTAGCAGCGCCGCAGCCGCGATCAGGTAATCGAGCGCGATGGCGTAGGCCGATACGCCTTTGGCTTGCTGGCCCGCCAGCAGGTTCAGCTCGGCAAGGCGCTCGCGCTCTGCGGCGGCGTCGATCAGGTCGACCGCGCGGTTGAGCTGCCCGACAACGGCGAAGATATTGGGCGCCAGCTCGGACGGCGGCGTTTTCCCGGCCAGGCGCCATCCGATGGCCAGATGCATGTGCAGACGCGCATCCTCGGGAATCAGCGCATACGCCGCTTCGCGGATCTTGTCGTGCCGGAAACGATAGGCGGATTCGCCGCGGATCACGAGCCCGGTGCGCGCCGCATCCCACAGTGCCGACTGCAGCGTTTCGGCTTCGCCGCGCCACGCCATCTGCAGATTGGCAAACGATGCGTCGTTGCCCAGACATGCCAGGTGCATGATCACCTGCTGCGTGGCAGGCGGCAGGCGACCCAGCTTGCCGAGCATCAGCTCGATCACGTTGTCGGTGTAATCCTTGGCCTGGATCTGCGCCAGGTCCCAGGCCCAGCGCGCGCGTCCGTGATCGAAATGCAGCAGCCCTTCCTCGGCCAGTTCGGTAATGAAGCTGATCGCAAAGAACGGATTGCCCGCGGTCTTCTCGTGCACCAGACGCGCCAGCGGCGCGCTGATCGGCGCGGCAACGTGCAGCGCGTCGGCAAGCAACTGGCTCATGCTGGCCGCATCGAGACCCTCCAGTTCGATGTTCTCCACCGCTGCGCCGCTGCGCCGGATCGACTCGGCGGTGGCTTCCCAGGCGCTGCCCGGAGCGACTTCGTTGCTGCGATAGGTGCCGACCAGCAGCAAGTGGCGGATCTCGGATTGCCTGACCAGGCGTTGCAGCAGATCGAGCGTGGCGGCGTCGAGCCATTGCAGGTTGTCCAGGAACAGCGTCAGCGGATGTGCCGGTTGCGCGAACACGCGGATCACGCCGCCAAACGCCAGCGCGATGCGGTGCGAGGCTTCCCGTTGCGGCGTTTCGCCGGGCGCCGGCAACGGGCCCAGCAACTGCTGCAGTTCAGGAATCAGCGGCAGCAGCAGCGCCGTGTACGGTCCCATCGCCAGCGCCCTGCGCCACTCGGCCAGTTCGCTTTCGTCCTTGCCCAGTAGCGAGCGGACCAGCCCGCGCACCGCGTGCGCCAGCGCGCCGAACGGGATGCGCTCGCCATGCTGATCGGCCGTCGCGGCCGCAAACATGCCGCGCCGATGCATGGTGGCGCGCTGCAATTCATGCACGATCGTGGTCTTGCCCACGCCCGAGTAGCCCGACACCAGCGCCACTTCCATGCCGCCGCCCGCGGCCACGCGGTCGAACGCCGCCACGAGCCTGCGGATCTCCCGCTCGCGGCCGTAGAGGTGTTCCGGAATCACCAGCGTGTCCGACAGGTCGTGTTCTCCGAGCGTGAACGTATCGACGTGTTGCCGCGCTTCCCATGCGTGCAGGCAGCGGCGCAGATCGGCCTCGAGGCCTGCCGCTGTCTGGTAGCGCTCTTCCGCCGGCTTGGCCAGCAGCTTCATCACCAGCGCCGAGACGACCGGCGGAATCGAGGCCAACCGATCGGCGGGCGGAACCGGCTGGCGCGCGAGATGGCTGTGCACCCAGTCCAGCGTCGTCGACGCTTGCAGCGGCAGCTCGCCGGTGAGCATCTGATAGAAGACGATGCCCAGTGCATACAGGTCGCTGCGCGTGTCGATCGACCGGTTCATGCGGCCCGTCTGCTCGGGCGCCATGTAGGCAAGCGTGCCGGCGATCTCGGTGAGGCTACTGTAGGACTGCGGTTCGCGCGGAATCGGCGAGGCGATGCCAAAGCCTAGCAGCCATGCATGCCGGTGCGAATCGGCGACCAGGATATGCGAGGGTTTGAGGTCCTTATGGATCAGGCCGCGCTGGTGCAGGCCGCCCACCGCGGCGGCAATCGCCATGGCGATCGTCAGGAACTGTCCGATGGCCATCGGACGCCCGATCAGCCCACTCAGCGGACTGCCGCCCGGGTCTTCGAGCAGCAGCACGGTATTGCCGCCCTCGCGCAGCAATTCCAGCGGCCGCGCGGCCCAACTGCCGTGCAGCGTGTCGCGCAGTCCGAACTCATGCGCCAGCCGCGTCAGCGTTGCAGGCGCGCTGTGATCGCCAGCGGGCCACACCGCCAGCGTCTGCGACACCAGCGCGTCGGCGTGAAAGCGCCGGCAACGGCCAAATATACGGTCGCCATCTTCCCAGTCGGCCTCCAGTTTGAGATCGACGTTGGCCAGCGGAAAGGACATGGATCGCATGTTGCGGTGCTGAATGGTGCCTGGAGTCAGGCTTCGGAACGATTGGGGCGCCGCCATGCTACGCGGAAACCTCTCATCGGTGACATTCCTCCCAAAATGTCGATTCAATTTATTTGAATAACTATTGCAACGATCGATCACTTTCGCCGCCGAGCCGATCGCTATAGTTCTGCACATGGACAGCGCAGCAACGCAACTAAGCCAAATCAGCGCTGCCAGACCAAACCTCAAACCAATTGAATATTTTTTACCGGAGAAATCTCATGTCGAACGCCAAACTGCAAGTCCTGACCCCGCGCAACAGCCAGCTGATCATCATCGACCACCAGCCCCAGATGGCTTTTGGCGTGCAGTCGATGGACCGCCAGACCATGAAGAACAATGTCGTGGGCCTGGCCAAGGCGGCGAAGATCTTCGACGTGCCGACCACCATCACCACCGTGGAAAGCGAATCGTTCTCCGGCTACACCTATCCCGAAATCCTCGACGTCTTTCCCGGCAAGCAGACGCTCGAACGCACTTCGATGAATTCCTGGGACGACCAGAAGGTGCGCGACGCGCTGGCCGCCAACGGTCGCAAGAAGATCGTCGTGGCCGGGCTGTGGACCGAGGTGTGCAACACGACCTTCGCGCTGTCCGCGATGCTCGAAGGCGACTACGAGATCTACATGGTGGCCGACGCCTCGGGCGGCACCACCAAGGAAGCGCACGACTACGCGATGCTGCGCATGATCCAGGCCGGCGTGGTGCCCGTGACGTGGCAGCAAGTGCTGCTGGAATGGCAGCGCGACTGGAAGAACAAGGAAACGTATGACGCGGTAACCGGCCTGGCGAAGGAACATTCGGGCGCCTACGGCATGGGCATCGACTACGCCTACACGATGGTCCACAAGGCCGCGCAGCGCACCGCCACGCCGCACCCGTCGATCGCGCCGATCCATGCGCCGGTGACCGAGTACTAAGCACGACGCACTGGACGTCGATTCATACGGCCAGCGCCGTCTGGCCAAATCCTGATATCAGCCAGCGTGCCAGGCGGCCGCCGCCACTTTCGGAAGTCGCGGCGGCCGAATACCGCTATCGCCGGGGGTTCAGCCGGTCAGGCAAGTCGACGGAACAAGCGACCTTGCCACAGCAGCCGAAGCGTCAGCACGATCAGCGCGCCGATTGCAACATTGACGAAGATGAACAGCGGCAACGCAAGACTCGCGAACAACGAACCCGGCGCAAGGGTCGCCGCGCGCATGCACGACAACCCGAGCGCGGTGATGCCGAAGCTGAAGGCCCAGAATCCCGGGGTCGCGCCGGACTTGAGAAACCACGGTGCAAGTCTGGCGAGGAACAGCAGTTGCAAGACTCCGTAGCCGAACATGGCATAGAAAGGCCAGTCCACGCTGCCTGCTGTGACCGCAAGGTATGCAGTGGCGCCAACCACCGGCGGCGCCAACTGGATGCCCAGCGTCGGCCGCAGCGCAGGTGCCAGTTCGTCGCCCAGATGCAACCGATAGGTGATGATCGACTCGAGGGCGAACCACGAGAACAGCCCTGCTCCGAAGAACAGTTTGCCCAGATCCATCCAACCGAGCGAGCTCACGGCCATCGCAGAGACAAAATTGCCGGCCACTGTGGGCAGATACATGACCGCTGTGGTGTCACCGAGCTTGCGGCCGCCACGCATCATGCCGCCACTGCGAAGCGTGGAGAAAGCCAATTGGGCGACGACACCAATTACGATCAGCGTCGTGCCCAGTGCCTCAGCAAAGCCGTGCAGCCAGACGGCCACGAGCAGCGTGGCCACCGGTACCAGCCCGATGAAGCAGCACGCAACCGGATGTCGGGCTTCGGCCAGCGCCTCGTCACGATGCGTCAGCCACTTGGCGGCGAAGGCGAGCACGAGCACCGCCCAGATGAGCGTCGTCACTGCAAACAGGATGTCGGATATGTCCGTCCCGACGCCCCACAATGTGTGCGCGACTCGCCAGCAGTTCGACAGACCGGCCATGCCGAGCACAATGCCCATCGCAGAGGCCGGAATCGAAAACCCGTTCGGCGTCTCGGCGACGGGAACCGTTGCTGCGCTGTCAGTCATGGTGTGTCCTGGAAGCAAGGTCAGCTACGCGCGAGGACAATTTTCCCCACGGTCTTGTTGCTCTCCAGCGCCGCATGCGCACGACGCAGGTTGTCGGCCGTAATGTCGCCATAGTGCTCGCCGACCGTCGTCTTGAGCACACCTTCGTCGAGCAGCGCGGCCACGCGATCCAGCAGCTTGTGCTGTTCGATCATGTCGGCCGCACGGTACATCGACCGCGTGAACATGAACTCCCAATGCAGGGAAATCGACTTGCGCTTCAACGGCATCGCGTCCAGCGTGGCAGGATCGTCGATCAATGCCAACTGGCCTTCCGGCTTGAGCAGTTCCACGATCTGCGCGTAATAGCTGTCCGTATGTGTGAGGCTGATGACGTGGTCCACCTGGTCGATGCCTGCCGCAGCCAGTTGCGGCTGCAGCGGCTGGCTGTGGTCGATCACGTGATGCGCGCCAAGATCCCCGACCCACTTCTGGGTCTTGGGTCGCGACGCCGTGCCGATCACGGTCAGCGCCGTCAGCTTGCGTGCCAACTGGATCAGGATGGAGCCGACGCCGCCGCTGGCACCGATCACCAGCAGGCTTTGTCCCTGGCCGCCGCCCTCCGGAATACGCAAGCGATCGAACAGCAATTCCCACGCGGTAATGCTCGTCAACGGCAGGGCCGCAGCATCGGCGGTCTTCAGTGACTTGGGGCAGTGGCCTGCGATCCGTTCGTCGACGAGACCGTATTCGGCGTAGCTGCCTTGTCGCGTGATGTCGCCGGCGTACCAGACCTTGTCGCCCACCTTGAACAGTTCCACCGCTGCGCCAACGGCTTCCACGGTGCCGACCGCATCCCAGCCCAGCACGCGCGGGCCACCCGGCTGCACACCGAGACGCAGCTTGCTGTCCACCGGGTTCACCGCAATCGCCTCGATCCTGACCAGCAAGTCACGCGCTTGCGGTTCCGGTCGCGGCAGTTCCATCTCGTACAGGGCACGCGGGTCTTCGATCGGCAGGCCAGCCTTGTCGTAAACAATCGCTTTCATTCTGCATGACTCCTCGATAGGGCAAAAACGCGCGCTCACGCGCCGCGCAGGAACTCTCGCACATGTGCGACGTAGGTAGACGCATACTGGAACAGCGCGCCGTGGCCAGCGTTGGGATAAATGATCAACGTGGCATTCGGCAGCCCCTCCGCAAGCACGAAGCTGTTTCGCGTGGGAATCATGGTGTCGTTGTCGCCATTGGTAACCAGCACCGGATGCGGGATCGACGCCAGCTTGTGCGCCACATCGCCCGGCCAGTTCGCCCAGGCGATCATGGCGCCAAGCTGCGCCGGCGCGACCTCGGCATTGGCCGGCAGGTCCGCTTCGCCGGTTCGCGACGCCAGACGATCCACGAAGGCTTGTGCAGCTTGCTTGCCATCGGGCGTCTCCGGGAAGAAAAGCCGCTTGAGCTTCTCGTGCATCGGCATCTCGGCATCGGTATAGATGGCAAGCAGTTCCGGACGATCCATGCCGGCGCCCTTGCCGCCTTCTGGCGCGCTGCCGGAAAGGACGATGCGTGCAACCAGCTCAGGTTTTGCGATGGCAATCTCCTGCGCCAGGAATCCGCCGAGCGAATAGCCAAGGATGTGGAACTTCGACAGCGCGATGGCGCCAACGAATTGCAGAACGTGATCCGCCATCGCTGTGATCGATGCCGGCACGGTGCCGCCGGATCTGCCAACCCCAGCGTTCTCGAACAGGATGATCTCGCGATCCGCCGATAGTGCATCGACGATGGCCGGGTCCCAGTTGTCGAGTGTGCCCGTGAAATGCTGCAGGCAAAGCAGCGGCAGCCCGCCATTAGCGTTGCCGAAGCGGCGATACGCATAGCGCACGCCAGCCGCCTCGGCGTACTGGGTGGGGGCATTCGAGGAATTCATGCGAGTCATCGTGGCATCCTTCATACGGAGGGGCCGGCGTAGGCCGGCATGACCAACACGGCACGGAACAGCACATCGGCGCGCATCATGCGGTCATATGCCGCCTGGGCCTGTTCCAGCGGGAACGTTTCGATCATGGGACGCACATCCTGCAGATTGGCGAAGGCCAATGTCTGCTCGTTGTCGAAGACGGTTCCGGTCAGTGCACCCACCACTGCACGCGCACCGAACACGAGATCCGTGGCGGGCAGCGTGATGGGATCTCCCGGAACGGCCACCACGATCAACTGACCGCGCGCCGCCATGCCCGGAACGAGCGCGGACATGCCGGCACCGGTCGGCGCCGTCGCCAACACCACCTTCGCGCCGCCCAGGCTGCGCAACACCGCCACGGCATCTTCGCTTTCAGAATCGATATAGCGATGGGCGCCGAGTTGGGCCGCCAGTTCGGCCTTGTCTGCGCCGCGCGCAATCGCCACCGTATGGAAACCCATCTTGCGGGCGAACTGCACGGCGAGGTGGCCCAGGCCGCCCAGGCCATGCACCGCGACCACATCGCCTGCCCGCGCATTCGCATTGCGCAGGGCGTTGAATGTCGTCAGGCCGGCGCACAGCAGCGGCGCCGCTTCGGCGGCATCGAGCGCATCGGGAACACGCACCAGACCGCGCGCTTCTGCCAGCATGCTTTCGGCATAGCCGCCGTTGGTCGTCATGCCCGTGATCACCGGATTCTGGCAATTCACGACATCGCCCTGGCGGCACGACGGACACGTGCGGTCTTCGCCGGCCAGAAAGCCCACCCCTACGCGCTGGCCCACTTGCCAGCCCTCGACGCCGTTACCCAGCGCCTCGATGCGGCCTACGACTTCATGGCCGGGCGTCAGTGGATGTTCCGGGTCCGCCGGTGCCCGCGCCACCGTCGCACTGTCAGAGTGGCAGACACCACAGGCTTCGACGCGAATGCGGACTTGCCCGAACCCAGGTTCCTCGATCGGCCGATCGATCATCGCCAACTTGCCGGGCGCCACGGCTACCGCAGCGCGGTAGGTTCGATTTGCGGTCATCGTGATGGCCTCACTCGAAGCGGAAGTCGGACAGATCCACGCCCACGATCAGCGGCTCGGGCATCGCGAGATTCTCTGGCGTACGCGGATAGATGCGCATGCGCGTGGGCATGCGTATGCCTTGCACCTCGACATAATCACTGAGGTAGCGGGCGGCTGCATTGCGGCCCTGGATGTCCACTTCGTAGTCATGACGGCGCAGCATGCCGTCCGCGTCGAAGTAATAGGTTTGCTCCGCGCTATGCGTCGCCACCGTATCCGGGAATCTCACACGCAGACGGCGCCAGGACAGGCCATCGACGACCCACGGCTCGATCTCGGTCGCTACCACGCCGGGATGACGCAGCACGAATGGCGACGTCAGATACGTCCACATCGTGTAGCCCGCGAAATACGCCAGTTGGGGATTCGACCAGGGGGTTTCGAGTTCGAACCCAGCGAACGAAGCGCGCGGATGATCGAGCGCTTCGACGAGCGTGCCGTCCGCTTGCCGGATCTCGACACGATCCGGCGTGAAGACGGAATGATTGGTGGTCGGTGCGAACGGCTCATGCGAGACCCGCTGCGCATGCAGGTCCACGGTCACGCGCGAATCGGTCAGCACCCCTTCGCGCTGTTTCAGATTCCACAGTATTCCGGTGTGGTGCAGGCGCGCCGAGACACGCTTGAATTGCTGGAAGCGTTCGAGGCCGCCCGCGGCATCGATGGCGAAATTGATCAGGTCAGACATGTTTTACCTTCTGCTTGGTTTGCTTTTTTGAGCGCGAGACCATTCGCTTCGAGGCTGGGCTCGAAGTTCCTGGCGCGGCGCCACTCACGCGCCGGATACCGGCGGAATTGCGCTACGCGTGGGCGTCGACAAACGCGGCGATATGTCGCGCGGATGCCTCGGGGTACTGGAGTTGTGGACCGTGGCCGGCGCGCGGAAAAGTCACCAGGTGCAAGGTCGGCAACTGATTGTTGAGCGCGTACCAGTTCTCCACCGGAAACACGATGTCGTGATCGGCGCCGAGATGCAGGACAGGGATCCGTGTGGACTTGAGCGCTTGCAGCACCGCGTCAACCGGAAAGACCGGATTCTTTGGACCGTCGCCAAGCTGCGTCGCGGCCCATTGCCACGGCACTTCCGGACTGACATCGAGCTTGCGTGCAGCGAGCCGATCGGCTGACAGCCTGGCCGCATCCACGCTCTCGGGGGAGGTTGGTTCGAAGAACAGGCTGACAAAATCATCAAAGTCGTTCTCGCGCTTTGCCAGCGTATAGAAGAGCGCCTCGCCGGGCTTGGCCAGAGTGCCCGGCGGGGTGGTGCCGATCAGCACGGTGTGGCTGACCAGTTGCGGCGCCATCGTCATCACGAGCTGTGCCGCGATGCCGCCAACCGACCAGCCGCCAATGATGACGCGGCCCAGGTCCAGCGCGGTGATCAGATCGATCGCATCACGGGCCAGCGCCGCAGGCTGATAGGTAGGGTCGCCGGTGGATTGCCCCAAGCCGCTGTAGTCGAACACCGTTACCTGGAAGCCCTGGCCCGCCAGGCTATCGAGGAACAGCGGATCCCAGGCGTCCATGGTGCCGCGGAAGCGGACACAGAGGACAATCGGCTTGCCGCTGCCGAATGTGCGATAGGCGAGACGCCGCCCCGGCACATCGACGAACCGGGTTCTGGCGTTAAGGCTTGCCGAGGCTTCGGCCATTGAAGCATTCATTTTGTCCAACCTTGCATTGACCATCGATGCGACGTGAACACGTATCCCAGACCTCATCATTGCCCTTTTCCGATCCATCGGAAACGACATTTATCGTGAGGTTTTCGGACATCGAAACCCATCCAGGAGCGTCGTGCTCACCCATCGGCAGCATCATTTCCGAGCGCTGCTTCGATATGAAAGTTAGCCGCAAAGCCAGAGCTGATAAAGCGTGGACGCCTGAACAGTACTTCCATCCAAGCCGAACAATCGTTCAGGGCAGACGTTGCGTGATCCGCTTCGACAGGTGTTTTTGCGGCCGTTTTCGGCCAACCTGCGCGGGACGGTTATGCGACAATCGCCGCGACCGTGACGCTTGCAATCACGTCTTCGCCAACGCGATTCGACAGTCTTACCAAACCCGTGAATTGAAGCATGTCCAGTAATGCCCAAAGCCAGGATGCGACTTCAGTCGTCTACATCATCGACGACGAGGAATCCACCCGCTCGTCATTGCATAACCTCCTGCGCTCCGTGGGATTCACGGTCCGTAGCTTCGACAGTACGGCGGCATTCAAGGCGTCGGAGAAGAACGCCGGACCCAGTTGCATGCTGCTCGATGTTCGCCTGCGCGGTGAAAGCGGCTTGTTCTTCCAGCAGCAGGAGAAGGCCAACCAGCAAATGCCCATCATCTTCATGACGGGATTTGCAGACGTGAGCATCTGTATCAAGGCGATGAAAGCGGGCGCCGCTGATTTTCTGCTCAAGCCGCTGGCCGAGCAGGACGTCATCGATGCCGTCACGGCCGCTCTGGCGCAGGACAAGAAGCGGCTTGAGGCCGATTACCAGCGCAGCACCCTCATCGATCTGTACGAATCCCTGACCTCGCGCGAGCGCGAGGTGCTGGCCTACGTGGTCGGCGGCGCATTGAACAAGCAGATTGCAGCCGGCATCGGCATCAGCGAGATTACCGTCAAGGTCCATCGCGGCACCGCCATGAAGAAGATGAAATCGAACTCCGTTGCCGATCTGGTGCGCAAGGCGCAGGTACTCGGCATCGAGCCGATGTCCCGCTAGCACAGCGCCTTGTCCGTGACAAAGACATTGAATCCCCGCGCGCTGGCGACGGTGGTCCTTGCCAATGCACTGGAGTTCTTCGAGTACTTCGCCTACGCCACGTTTGCCCGCTTCATCGGCGCGGCATTCTTCCCGCATGGCAACTCGGATGTCGCATCGCTGGCCGCGTTCGGCACCTTTGCCACGGGGTTTCTGATGCGTCCGATCGGTGCGCTGGTGTTGGGCGCCTATGCGGATCGCGTGGGACGCAAGCCCGCGCTGGTGCTCAACATCACACTGGTCGCCGCGGGCACGCTTGGCATGGCTTTATTGCCCGGCTACGACGTCCTGGGCGTTGCAGCACCGCTTCTGCTGCTGGCTTGCCGGATGCTTCAGGGATTCGCCATTGGTGGGGAAATTGGCGCGGCAGGTGCGTACCTGATCGAACAATGTGCGCCGGCGCGCCGCGGCCTCTACTGCGGCTGGTTGCTTGCCGGGCAGGGGCTCGCGTTGCTGGCTATCGGCGCTTGCGGCTTCCTGATGAATGACCTGCTCACCGCCGCGCAGCTCGACGCATGGGGATGGCGAATCCCTTTTCTTCTGGCTGTCATGATGATCCCGGTCCAGGTGCTGTTGCGTCGGCGCCTGTTGACTCACGACATTCCTCGGCCGGTTACTGCGGAGGTTGATGTCGGGCGCCTGCAAGGCTGGAAAGTCCTTGCACTCGGGACACTGCTGATCGCAGGCGGCACCGTGCCAACCTATGTCGCCACCTTCACTGCCCCGTTCGAAATGGCGGGCACCATGCCAACGCTGCGGCAATCGTTTCTCGTAACGCTCGCCCTGGGCGCGATCACGTCCGCGGCATCCATCGTCGGCGGATGGCTTGCCGATCGTCTCGGATATGCCACCGTCGTCATCTGGGCGCGTCTGGCTTCGATCATCGCCGTGGTGCCCACCTATCTCGCTGCAGTGCATGGCGTGGGCAACGGCTTCTTTGTCGCTGGCATTGTCGCGGTGACGGCCGCGAGTTGTCTGGCCGCCGGGCCGACTGTCGCCCTGCTGCTGTCGACAGTGCGCAGCACGTCGCGCGCCACATCGCTTTCCTTTATCTATGCAGTCGGTGTCGCGGTGTTCGGCGGCACGGCCCCGGCACTGGTTGCCACGTGGAATGCATGGGCGGGAAGCCGGATGGCCGCAGCCTGGACGATTTCGGCCGCGGCCCTGGGCGCTATCGCGGCGGTGAGGGCGCTACAGCATCACCAGACGCGCGTCCGCTACTGACTATGCGGCGAAGGCCTTTGCGCCGGGCAAGGTGAAGCATAAAGTCGCGCCTTTTCCCTCGACCGATTCGGCCCAGATGCGTCCACCGTGCGCTTCGATGATGGATCTGGAAATGGAGAGTCCCACGCCCATGCCTTCTGACTTCGATGTGGAGAACGGCTGGAACAGTGTTTCGAGCGACGCGGCATCGATGCCATGGCCGGTGTCCTCCACCTTGAACAGCAGGCTGGCATCACCCTCCGGTTCGACGTGCACGGTCAGCTTGCGTGCCCGCGCGTCCGACGTGGCCTCGATGGCATGTATGCCGTTCAGCAGCAGGTTGCCCAGTACCTGCTGTAGTTGCAGACGATCCACCAGCACGCGCAGGCCTTCGTCCACCGACGTCTCGACCTCGATGGCCCTGGCTCGCGCTTCTGGCGAGATCAGGTAGATCGCCGATGCCACCACTTCGGCTGCGGACAGCAACCGCGCCTGCACGGGCGTGTGCGTCATGAATCCGCGCAGCCTGTGGCAGATGTCGGTAGCATCCCGCGCCCAGCGCCGCGCGTCACGTACGGACGCCATGGCTTCCGCGATATCGGGTCCATCACGATCGAGCCACCGCGCAGCGGCTTCGATCGATGTCCGCGTGGCAGACAACGGCTGGCTGATCTCGTGCGTGATCGATGCAGCCAGTTGCCCCACCAGTGCAATGCGTCCCGCGCGCGCCATCTCCGCACGCATGACCTGCAGGCGGTTGATGTTCTCCTGATACTCGGAGATATCGAACGCATAGAAGTGCAGCCGCGTATAGCGGGCGGGGTCCGTTGGCAACGAACAACGCCACACGATGGGAATCGTCCGGCCCGTCAGCGATGTGAGGGTACGTTCGCCCTGGCAGGCGGTCTCACCATCGAACATGGCCTTGAGTACCTTTGAATTGCTGGGGCGGCTGGCCGGCAGCAATGCCTTTGCCGCGGCGAAGAACGTTTCGCGCGATGCGGCATCGAACAACTTCAATGCTGCGTCGTTCGCATCCACGAAGCGGTGATGGCAGTCGCGCAACTGCTGGATCGCCGCGGGATTTTCGTCCAGATAGCCGTCGAGATCCTGCACCCCCTCGGCCTTGCGCTCATCGACCCACTGCCGTATGCCGGACCAATCTTCCACAAGGATGGGAATCGGCGCGAAGCGAAAGGTCTCGTCCACGATCTGGCTGGTGGATTCCACACGTTCACTTCCCTCCGGTTCAATTTTGCAGCGACGCGCGGAAACGTCGGTATCGGGATGGCGCATAGAGAAGAATATTGTTGCGGCGGGTCTGCGTCCGCCATGGTAGCAATGCCATGCGGCGAATGTGTCGGCAACTATACGAATGTATAGCCTCAAGCGCCGACGGCTGTGGCGCTCATGCCGATGGCAAGCGCGGCATCGCGACACCCTTCGGTGCAAACCCGATGTGCGATGGCGTAGGCAACGCGATACTCCCGTATAAGTGTCCCCGTACCGTGATTGCGCTAATGTCCCATCAAGCGCGCGCACCCACGCAAGGCGCTCCCCTATGTTTTGCCCGTTCCAACGCTGATGCCCGTGCCCGCCAAGATTGTTTGTGTCATCGATGACGACCCATCCGTTCGTAGATCCACTGGCGCGCTGATTCGTTCACTTGGCTGGGGCGCAGCCTTCTTCTCCTCCGCGGAAGGCTTCATGGCCCATCCGAGCCACACTGCCTACGATTGCCTGATCTGCGATATCGCGCTGGAAGCCATCTCGGGCATCGAACTGCTGCGCCGACTGCGCGCCGCAGGCGTGCATACGCCATGCATCTTCGTGACCGCCAATGCCACGTCGCGTTGCCGCGAACAGGCCAGGAAGCACGGCGCGGTGTGCATGCTCGACAAACCGGTGGACCCGGACGACCTGGTCGGCTGGCTGTCCCGGGTGCTGAACACAGCCCCCTGATACCGGCGGCCCGGCCACAGAGCAGGGAAACTATACGAACGTGTCGTCCACCATGCGCCAATTGCGACTGTTGCATCGGCGCCGCCGCCCCTACACTCGAACCATCATCAAGGCGTGACACAGGGGGGGAAGGTCCATGGAACGCATGCTGCAAGCGATGGAAGTCTTTGCGCGGATCGTCGAATGCGAGAATTTCACGCGCGCATCCAACCTTCTGGGCATACCAAAGGCGTCCGCCAGCTTGCTGATTCAGCAGCTCGAAGTTCATCTGCAAGTAAAGCTGCTGCACCGCACGACCCGCCAGGTTCGGCCGACGTCCGCCGGCATGACGTTCTACGAATACTGTCTGAAGATTCTCGCCGACATTACCGACCTTAGATCCAAGATCGGATCGTGTGCAGGACAAGCGAGCGGCAAGTTGCGTGTCGAACTGCCCGGCGACATTGCACGCCAGTTGATGCCACACATCGCCCGCTTCCGTCTCCAATATCCGGATGTCAGCCTGCAGGTTTCCACGCCACGGCATTCGTCGAACCTGATCCGCGATGGCATCGATTGCGCGGTCCGGCTGGGCGAGCTCGAGGATTCGTGCCATTTCAGCCGTCAGGTTGGAACGTACCAGTTGATCACGGTGGCGAGCCGGTCTCTACATTTCGCGACATGGATGTCCCGACACGGTGCAAAGCCTGTCATCGCATCGCACGGCGCACGCTTCCCATCAGGGCGACGGCAGACCGTTGGAATTCGGCTTCGCACTGGACGGCCGAAGCATCCGGCACCCGCTGCCCGAATCCATCGTCTTCGACGACATGGACCTGCTGCTTCAATATGGTTTGCAGAATGGCGGGGTCATTCAGGTCTGGGATACCGTGGCAACGCCGTACCTTGCCAGCGGACGGCTCAAGGAGGTGCTCGCGCATTGCCGCCCGCTAGCCCGGCCGATCCATGCCATCTATGCATGCAGGACGCGTGAATCGATGGCGCTGCGCGTTTTTGTGGACTGGCTGTCCTCGGCATTGGAAAGCTGCCAGACAGCCGGCAGCCGCCCAGCATCCGAAGACAAAACGCGCACCGCGTTGGAAGCCGCCTGCACCCCGGCCTGAGAGCGCCGAAGCATCGAGTACGGCGATCGCCACCGGGGGCCAGCGTCGATTTTTCCTGACCGGCATATATTTCGCGAGCCACCTATAATCCGGTTTTTCGGATAGCAGTGCGGGTGGAGCGATGCATCGAATCGGATATTTTCTGACGGACGAATTCCAGGTCATGGCCATCGGTACACAATCCGTGTTCGAGTTCGCCAACGTCGTGGCCCGCGAGCGCGTGTACGCCGTGACCAATTACTCGCTATCGGGTGGGGACGTCCATGCGTCGCTAGGCATCTCCGTCAAGACCGAGCCCATTCACAAGAGCACTGATGCCGATACCTGGATGATCAGCGGCATTGTCGACCCGACCCAGCGCTCCAGCACGGCTGCGGAACTGGATTTTGTCCGGGCGGCGTCGAAACGTTCGCGCCGGACCGCGGGACTTTGTACCGGCGCATTCGTTCTGGCAGACGCCGGCCTGCTCGACGGCAAGCGCGCCACCACCCATTGGGCCTACGCCGATGCGCTGAAGGCCCGCTGCCCCAACGCGCAGATCGAATCCGACCACATCTTCGTTGTGGATGGCGGCATCTGGACATCGGCTGGCTTGACCGCTGCCATGGACCTCGCCCTCGGTCTGGTCGAACAAGACCTGGGCCATGAAGTGGCAACCAAAGTCGCGCGCGTGATGGTCATGAACCAGCGACGCGCCGGCGGCCAGTCCCAGCAGTCCGCAATGCTGAAGCTCGCGCCGAAATCGGACCGCATCCAGACTGCACTCGAATACGCGCGCCAGAACCTGGCACGACCCCTGCGCGTAGAGGAACTGGCACGCGCCGCCCATCTCAGTACGCGGCAGTTTCTGCGCATTTTCCAGGCCGAGACCGGCCAATCGCCAGCCAAGGCGATAAAACAGCTACGCATCGAGACGGCACGCACCATGATTGAGCGCGGCCGCCACCCCTTGGAAGTCATCGCGCGAGAAACCGGCTTTCGTGACCGCAACCACCTCCGCGAGGTCTTCGTCAGCACCTATGGCGCAAGCCCTCAGGAATTGCGTCGGGAAGCCCGGACCCCTATTGCGGCGTAACACGCTGGGACGCGACTGAACGACCGTCTGTCCGTCTGTCTGTCTTAACAGCGCGGGCGTACCCATAAATGAAAACACCCCAAAAGTCGGTCTCCAACTTTTGGGGTGCCATTCACAAAACTTTAGCGCGCGATCGTTTAGATTTTTTCCAGACTATCGCGCCGCTTTTAAAACTATCTTGTCACGCTACAGATTCGCTCAGGCGAAGTTCTTCGCGGCGAAATCCCAGTTCACGACGTTCCAGAATGCCTCGACATACTTCGGACGGGCATTGCGGTAGTCGATGTAGTAGGCGTGTTCCCACACGTCGCACGTCAGCAGCGGCTTGGCGTCGGTGGTCAGCGGCGTGGCGGCGTTCGAGGTGGACACCAGGTCCAGCGAGCCGTCGGTCTTCTTGACCAGCCAGGCCCAGCCCGAACCGAACGTGCCGACGGCAACCTTCGTGAATTCTTCCTTGAACTTGTCGAACGAACCCCACTTGGCGTTGATCGCGTCGGCCAGGGCACCGGTCGGCTGACCGCCACCGTTCGGCTTCATCGATTCCCAGTAGAAGGTGTGGTTCCAGACCTGGGCAGCGTTGTTGAAGATGCCGCCCGACGACTTCTTGACGATTTCTTCCAGCGACGCGTTTTCGAACTCGGTGCCCTTGATCAGGTTGTTCAGGTTCGTGACGTAGGTCTGGTGGTGCTTGTCATGATGGAACTCCAGGGTCTCCTTGGAGATGTGCGGAGCCAGGGCGTCATGCGCGTACGGAAGAGGAGGGAGCGTGTGTTCCATTGTTCTGTCTCTGTTGGGTGGGGAGAGTGGCCGATTGTAGGTGACTTGCCAGACCCGCGCAAACGGCCCCGGAAAGCCCCCTGGTGTCATGTTAGTTTCCCGCGCGGCCAGTCAGGAAACCCGTTCTATCGATTGAGAATCAGTCTCAACGGAATGCATCTAGAACGTCTCCAGCTTGGCTTGCACGCCGGCGATTTCGATGTCGGCACTGCCCTGCGCAAGCCGCGCTTCGATCACGCTGCCCGCGCGCAATTCGGCCGGTGATCGCAATGCGCGGCCGCGATTGTCGAGCAACACCGCATAGCCGCGTTCGAGCGTGCGTTGCGGCGCCAGCAACTCCAGCGCGCCGGATACCCGCGCCAGCCGCTGCGACTCGCGCTCGTGGCGCCGCTCGGCCGCCGCTTCCATGCGCGCGGCCAGCCGCGTCAGTTCCGCCTGCGCGCGCGCCACATCGGGCTTGCAGGCGCGCCAGCGCATCTTAAGGACATCGTGACGATGCCGCTGCGCCGACACGGTATCGCGCAATGCCGCACGCAAGTGTCGCGCCAGATTGTCGACGCGCGCGCGGCGCTCCTGCAGTTGCGACTGCGGACTGCGCAGGCGCCGCGCCAGCCATTCCAGGTGCTGGGCGCGCCGTTCGAGCTGGCGATCCATGCATTGCGCCAGCGCATCGCGGGCGCGGCGCGTGGCCTGCAACAGATGCGCGCGATCGGGGCTGACCAGTTCGGCCGCGCCCGTCGGCGTCGGCGCGCGGACGTCGGCCACAAAATCGGCAATCGTGAAATCCGTTTCATGGCCGACCCCGGACACGACCGGCATCGCGCTGCGCGCGATCGCATGCGCCACCACTTCCTCGTTGAACGACCACAGGTCCTCGATGCTGCCGCCGCCGCGGCACAGGATCAGCACGTCGCACTCACGCCGCGCGCTGGCCACATCGAGCATCGCGGCGATCTTTTCGGCGGCGCCGGCGCCCTGTACCGGCACCGGATAGACGATGATCGGCACATGCGGCGCGCGCCGCTGGAGCGTCGTCAGCACATCGCGCATCGCGGCCGCCTGCAATGAGGTCACCACGCCGATTGCGCGCGGATGCGACGGGATCGGCCGCTTGCGTTCGGTATCGAACAGACCGGCCTGTGCAAGTTTTTCCTTGAGCCGCAGGAACGCTTCGTAGAGATTGCCAAGGCCCGCGCGGCGCATCGCCTCGACACCGAGCTGCAATTCGCCGCGCGCCTCGTACATCGACACCACGGCGCGCACCTCCACGGCTTCGCCCTCGCGCGGGGCGAAGTCGACATGCTGGTTGCGGCCGCGAAACATCACGCAGCGGATCTGCGCGCGCGCGTCCTTGAGCGAGAAATACCAATGCCCGCTGGCCGCGCGGGTGAAATTTGAGATTTCTCCCCTTACCCACGCCAGTGGAAAACTGCGTTCGAGCACACCGGCGATGGCGTGGTTGAGTTCGCTGACGGGGATGACGTCACGGGTGCGGGAGAGCGGCTGAGGCGGCGCAAAACGCGAAGGGTTCTCATTCTCTGGCATGGCGCGGCTACCGCACAGGCGGCGTCGGATGGACATGTCCACAGCATAACGGGTCTGTCAAGAGGCAGCGCACACCTCACATGCATTTCCCCAGGATCCGCATACTTCCGTACAAGCCATTGATTCTTATGAATTTTCGGCCGGGGCCAAAAAACAGGCAATGTAAGAGAAAACCTTACGCGTCAAACACTTATCGAAATCGGTGCGGGCTTGTTCACAAAGTTATCCACAGAAGTTTTGGATAAATGATTTGTCAAGAGCTGGATCTGTGGACAACGTATACGTTCCCAGCCGGCTTGTGCTGTGGTAACGGCCCGCGTCTGCCGATGCCCATGTCAATCAGCCGGACAGGCTAATACCATCGGTTGCCCGTTTTTTAGGCACAACGCGGGCTTTCCATACGGATCAACGGTTTACGTCGCTTCTCCCACGCTTATCCACAACCGGTCCACAGTCCTGTCCTGTTTCCATGTGGAAACTCTGCGACTTGTCTGATTGACGATCCTTATCTGCCCGGACGTCGTTTGCACATTCTTTGAGCAGCGGAAAACTTCGGCTTTTAAATCAGTACTTTAGGGTGGTTCTTAGACTGCTTTCCACAGCCGGTCCACAATGCTGTCCCTGCCACGTGTGGAAAGCCCCTCGAAATGGTTACCAACCGTGCGAAAACAGTTGCAGACACCCCCCTGCGGCGGATGGGCGGCCTGTTTCGGGCGCTTTGCCCAAAAATCAGGCAGGCCCTGCGATGTCCTTTACGATCAAAGGCTTAGCCGGCTTTTCCGAAGGCTTTCCACAAACCGTCCACAGCACTATCCCGGTTTGGTGTGGAAAGCCGCAGACAAGGGCTTGATCCCCGTGGCTTGCCGCGCGCCAAGGCGCGGGTTAGAGTGGCGCCTGCAATTTTTCGAGCATTGCCGCTGCACGTTGCGAAGTCGACGTGCATCAAAGGCTGCCACGCATTTCGTCCAGCTAGCTGTTCCGTTTGTTCCGTTTCGGGTCTGTCGTTCGTTCGTAGAATTCGGGGGTCCACGTGTTTTCCATCATTCAAGCGGCCGGCTGGCCGATCTGGCCGCTGCTGCTCGCGTCTGTCATTGCGCTTGCACTGATCGTCGAACGTTTCGTTTCCCTCAAGCGCAGCAAGATCCTGCCGCCCAAGCTCTATGACGAGGCGCTGTCCGCCGCGCAGCAGCGCAAGGCCACGCCGGAAGTCGTCAGCAATCTCGAAAAGAATTCGCCGCTCGGCCGCGTGCTGGCCGCCGGTCTGCGCCACGTGGTGCTGCAGCCGCAGACCTCGCGCGATGCCGCGAAGGACGTAGTCGAGGAAGCCGGCCGCATCGTTGCGCACGAGCTCGAGCGTTACCTCAATGCGCTCGGCACGATTGCCTCGGTGGCGCCGCTGATGGGCCTGCTGGGCACCGTGGTCGGCATGATCGAGATCTTCGGCAATCAGGGCGGCACCGGCGCCAATCCCGAGCAACTGGCGCACGGTATCTCGGTGGCGCTCTACAACACCGCCTTCGGCCTGATCGTGGCCATTCCCGCGCTGATCTTCTGGCGCTATTTCCGCCGACTGGTCGACGACTATGTGGCGGAGCTGGAATTCCGCGCCACCGCCTTCCTGGACGCCATCCTGCCGCAACGGCGGGGCTGACGCGCACCGGAGCACGCCAACATGCGTTTCCGTTCCCGCCAGCGGCGCGAGGAGCCGGAGATCAACCTGATCCCGCTCATCGACGTGCTGCTCGTGATCCTTATCTTCCTGATGATCACGACCACGTACTCGCGCTTTACCGAACTGCAGATCCAGCTGCCCACGGCCGACGCCGACCGCGCGCAGCAGCGTCCGAGCGAAATCGTCGTGTCGGTGTCGGCGCGCGGCGTCTATTCCGTCAACAAGCAGATCCTCGAACAGAAGGACGTCACCAGCCTGGCCGACCAGTTACGCAGCGCGGCGGGCCCGGCCGGCAACGGACCGCCGCCGGTGGTCATCGTCAATGCCGACGCCCAGGCCACGCACCAGGCCGTGATCAATGTGATGGAGGCCGCGCGTGTGGCCGGCCTGTCGCGCCTGACCTTCGCCACGCAAAGCACGCAGCAGCGCTGAGGCGCCGTTCCGGCCGCGCCGCGTGAGATGGACGGCAAACTTGCCGCGTGCGCCGCGCGATGCCCATAATGTCTGCATTCAGTGGACGTCCCGGCGACGGGGGCGTCCGCTCCGCCCCTTTTCACCGCTGCCCATGCCCGCTCCCCGACACGGAATTGCCGACTTCGTCACCGCCCAGTGGCAACGCCGCGGCTGGTTTGCCTGGCTGATGTGGCCGCTGTCGCTGCTGTTCGGGCTCATCGCGCGCACGCGCCGCATCGCCTACCAGCGCGGCTGGTTCAAGTCCACGCGGCTACCGATGCCCGTGATCGTGGTGGGCAATGTCACGGTGGGCGGCACCGGCAAGACGCCGGCCGTGATCGCGCTGGCGCAGGCGCTGAGCGAGGCGGGCCTGCGGCCCGGCGTGGTGTCGCGAGGCTATGGCGTGAAGCTGCGGCACCCGCGCCGCGTCAAGCCCACCTCGAAGGCGAGCGATGTCGGCGACGAACCGCTGCTGATTGCACGCGCTGCCGATGTGCCGGTCTGGGTGTTCCCCGATCGCGCGTTATGCGCGCAGACGATGCTGGTCTCGCACCCCGGCGTGAACGTGCTGTTGCTCGACGACGGCCTGCAGCACTACCGGTTGCAGCGCGACTTCGAGATCGTGATGTTCGATGCGCGCATGGGCGGCAACGGGCTGCTGCTGCCGGCCGGCCCGCTGCGCGAACCGTTGAGCCGTCCGCGCGACGCCACGCTGATCAACGACCCCAACTTCAAGGCGACGCCCGACAAACCCGATGTTTACGGCATGCGCCTGGAATTGGAGCAGGCGTGGCAACTGATCGATCCGACCATGGCGCGCCCGGTCTCGCAGTTTGCCGACAAACGCGTGCTGGCTGCCGCCGGCATCGGCAATCCGGAACGCTTCTTCGCCAGCCTGCGGCGCGCGGGACTGTCGCCGACCGCCACCATGCCGTTGCCCGACCATTACGACTTTGCCGACGACCCGTTTGCGGGCAACGACAGCGCGCTCGATGCCGACGTGATCCTGATCACCGAGAAGGATGCCGTAAAATGCGAGCGCTTCGACGACCCCAGGATCTGGGTCGTTCCCACCACGCCCGTGATCGATGCGGGCTTGATCGACAAAATCCGCCGCGCCGTGATGGCGCGCAACCCGTCCGTCGCCACTCCCGTTACCACCGGGCATACCACCGCCACGGGCGCGACGAACGGTCTCGACAAGGAACACCAGGATGGACAACCGGCTGCTTGAAATCCTCGTCTGCCCGCTGTGCAAGGCCAAGCTGGAATACGACCGCGCCGCTCAGGAACTGATCTGCCACGCGGACAAACTCGCATACCCGATCCGCGACGGCATCCCCGTCATGCTGGCCGATGAAGCGCGCCAGACCGTGCCGGGGCGCGTGGTGCCCGTGGAACCGGCCGGCCCGGCCGGCAACTGATCCGCCGTCCTTCCCTGTCGACGCCCATGAGCATTCCCGCATTCACGGTGGTGATACCGGCCCGGCTGGCATCGTCCCGCTTGCCCAATAAGCCGCTGGCCGATATCGGCGGCCATCCGATGATCGTGCGCGTGGCCGAACGCGCGCATGCGTCGTCGGCCCAGCGCACCGTGGTCGCCACGGACGCGCCCGAAGTGGCGGCGGCCTGCGCCGCGCACGGCGTGCAGGCTACGCTCACGCGCGCCGACCACGCCTCCGGCACCGACCGCCTGGCCGAAGTCGCCGCGCAACTGCAGCTTGCCGACGACGCCATCGTGGTCAATGTGCAGGGCGATGAACCGCTGATCGACCCGACCCTGATCGACGAAGTCGCGTTGTATCTGGCTGCCCATCCGGACTGCGCCATGGCCACGGCCGCCCATCCGCTGCATGACGTGACCGACGTGTTCAATCCGAACGTGGTGAAGGTGGTGTGCGACAACGCGGGGCGCGCGCTGTATTTTTCTCGCGCGCCGATCCCCTGGGCGCGCGACGCCTGGGCCGCCGTGCCGCAGCAACCCGCCGCTTCGGCGCAGGTGCCGCTGCCGGACATGCCGGTGCTGCGTCATATCGGTATCTATGCGTATCGCGCTGGATTTTTGCGCCGCTTTCCCACGCTGGCCGCCGCGCCGCTCGAACAAACCGAAGCGCTGGAACAGTTACGCGCGATGTGGCACGGCGAGCGCATCGGCGTGATGGTCACCGATGCCGCGCCGGCACCGGGCGTCGATACCGCGGCGGACCTGGAACGGGTGCGCGCACTGTGGGCGCAAGGCATGGCGCAGGACGGCCCCTGAGGCTGCCACGGGCGTGGCTGGCGGCCGCATAGACCGCAGTTGTCCGTTGAAGTTCATACTGCTGCAACTTCAGTGCAGGCCGAATCGTTATGCGCCATGGCATAATGCCTGCCGATACAGAGCCCGCTGGCGCGCCGCGCGCGTCGGCAAAGGCTCGGTGGGGAGATAGAGATCGAGCCAGCCCGGATGCGCGCCGCTGCCGTCGTCGACACGACCGGCCAGTCGCCGCAGCGCTTCGGGCGCCGTGCATGCGTGGACCGCGCCATATGCCTTGACCTTCACGTCCGGCATGACGACGCGTAAGTCCTGCGTCAAGTTGCGGCGTTACCCTCCGTCGATACCTCCCGCCAGACCGAATTCAAATACCTTGAGGACCCGTAAATGCGTTTGATCCTGTTGGGCGCGCCTGGCGCCGGCAAAGGCACGCAAGCCAAGTTCATCTGCGAGAAGTTCGGCATTCCGCAAATTTCCACGGGCGACATGCTGCGCGCCGCGGTCAAGGCCGGCACGCCGCTGGGCATCGAAGCCAAGAAGGTGATGGACGCAGGCGGTCTGGTGTCCGATGACATCATTATCGGCCTCGTGAAAGACCGTCTTAAGCAGCCCGACTGCGCCAAAGGCTATCTTTTCGACGGTTTCCCGCGCACGATCCCGCAGGCCGAGGCCATGAAGGAAGCCGGCGTGGCCATCGACTACGTGCTGGAAATCGACGTGCCGTTCGACGCGATCATCGAGCGCATGAGCGGACGCCGCGTGCACGTGGCATCCGGCCGCACCTATCACGTCAAGTTCAATCCGCCGAAGACGCCCGATGTCGACGACGAGACTGGCGAACCCCTGATTCAGCGCGACGACGACAAGGAAGAGACCGTGCGCAAGCGCCTCGAGGTCTATTCGCAGCAAACCCGTCCGCTGGTCGACTACTACTCCGACTGGGCCGCCAAGGGCGACGCCTCGGCCAGCGTCGCACCGCCGAAATACCGCAAGATTTCGGGCGTCGGCGATGTCGACAAGATCACGGCCAGCGTATTCGATGCGCTGAAGTAAGTCGCACGATCCGCATCCGACACCGAAACGGCCTGGGTTTTCCCAGGCCGTTTTTGTTTGCGACACCCGTTTGGGGGAAACGCCGGGGCCGCCCGCAGGCCCGGTGGCAAACCCTTCATCGTTCCCGTTTCCTTGCGCACCGATTTACGTTAACGTAAACGGCACTCACAACAAGGAGACAAGCGGATGGACATCCAGGGGAACGTTTTCATCGTCACCGGCGGAGCGTCGGGTCTGGGGGCGGGCACCGCCCAAATGCTGGCCGACGCCGGCGGCAAGGTCGTGATCGCCGATCTCAACGAAGCGGCCGGCACGGCGCTGGCCAGCAAACTGGGCGGGCAATTCGTGAAATGCGATGTCGCGTCCGAATCCGACGGCCAGGCCGCGGTCGACGCCGCGCTGAAGCTGGGCCGTCTGTCCGGGCTGGTCAATTGCGCGGGAATCGCCGTGGCGTCGAAGACCGTGGGCAAGAACGGCCCGCATCCGCTCGATGCATTCGAAAAGACGATCCGCGTGAACCTTATCGGCACCTTCAATATGATCCGGCTGGCGGCGGCGGCCATGGTGCAGAACACGCCCGACGCCGAGGGCGAGCGCGGCGTCGTCATCAATACCGCATCGGTGGCAGCGTTCGACGGCCAGATCGGCCAGGCCGCGTATGCCGCGTCCAAGGGCGGCGTGGTCAGCATGACGCTGGCCATTGCACGCGATTTGTCCCGCGATGGCGTGCGTTGCATGACGATCGCGCCAGGACTGTTCGAAACGCCGATGCTGCTGGGGATGCCGCAGGAAGTGCAGGACGCACTGGGCAAGATGGTGCCGTTCCCGCCGCGGCTTGGGCGACCGGCCGAATATGCGAGGTTGGTGCAGGCCATTATCGGCAACCCGATGATGAACGGCGAAGTGATCCGCCTTGACGGCGCGATCCGGATGCAGCCGAAGTAAGCGCTACGTCCCCGCAATGGTCTCCGCCGGCAACAGCATCGCCAGCATCAGGCCCGGCGACGCCGGCGGCACCAGCGACAACTGCTCGTAGTAGACCAACCCGCGCGCCGGGTGATGGAAGCCGCGGCGGCCGCCCTGCCGCTCTTCCACATCCTGCGAGCGCCATGCCTGGGCAAAAGCCGGGCTGTCCTCGAGCAGCCGATCGATCAGCGCGCGCGTGGGCGGATCCTCGGCGTGGCGCAGGCTATGGACGCGAAATTCGGCCACCAGCCGCGCGGCGCGATGCGGCCAGTCTTCCACCAGCGCCTGCAGCGGCGGCGACAGGAACATCGCACGCAACAGATTGCGCTCCTCGCTATCTGGATCGAGCCAGCCCACGAACAGCGACGCCGCGGCGGCATTCCAGGCCAGCGCCGTCCATTGCCGATCGAGCAAATACGCTGGCGCGGCAATCGCCTGCACGCTGGCCAGCAGCGCCGCCGGGACCGCGGGCTCGGCGTCCTGCCGCGGTTCGGGCTTGCCTGCCAGCGCGAACAGATAGGCGCGCTCGGCGCGCGACAGTCGCAGCGCCAGCGCCAGGCTTGTCAGCGCGCGCGCCGACATTGCCACCGGCCTGCCCTGCTCCAGCCAAGTCACCCAGGTGGCACTGAGTCCGGACAACTGCGCCACTTCCTCGCGCCGCAGGCCGGGCGTGCGGCGACGTCTGCCCGGTGGCAGGCCGACATCGGCCGGCGTCAGGCGCTCGCGGTGACTGCGTAGAAATGCGCCAAGTTCGGCTTCTCGCGAAGAGGGACCCACCGGTTCTACAGGCATGGCTGGTGACTCTTATACCAGGATAAAAGTGTGACTTGTACCGGGAAAACACGGCGTCTACAGTACGTGAACCCCCGGGGCCGGACAACCTTTTTTCACCTGCACAAGAACGAGGCACCCCTCATGCAACAACAAGAACTCGTCGCCGCCCAATTCGGCGCCACCGCCAACGCCTACCTCACCAGCACCGTGCATGCGCAAGGCGCCGATCTGGAACAACTCAAGCTGGCACTGGCGCACCTCAAACCGGTGCCGCACAGCCGCGTGCTCGACCTGGGCTGCGGCGCGGGGCACGCCAGCTTCGCCGCGGCGGCAATGGCCAGCGAAGTGGTGGCGTACGACCTGTCGGCGGAAATGCTCGATGTGGTGGCCCACGCGGCGCGCGATCGCGGCCTGAGCCATATCAAAACGCAACAGGGCGCAGCCGAAGTGCTGCCGTTCGCCGACGCCAGCTTCTGCGCCGTGGTGTCGCGGATGAGCGCGCATCATTGGCGCGATGTTCCGGCCGCGCTGCGCGAGATCCGCCGCGTGCTCAAGCCGAACGGCAAGATCGTGCTGATCGACATCGTCGGCGCCGAAGATCCGCTTTGCGACACCTGGCTTCAATCGGTGGAACTTTTGCGCGATCCGTCGCACATCCGCGACTACACCCCGACGGCATGGGCGCAGATGTGCGAGACGGCGGGATTCAGTGTCGATGTGTCGCCGGTCTGGCGCATCGACATCGAATTCGACAGCTGGGTAGCGCGCATGCGCACGCCGGAGGTTGCGCAAGCGGCCATCCTGCACCTGTGGCAGAAGGCGCCCGCCGAAGTGCGTGACCGCTATCGCGTGCAGCCAGATGGCAGCTTTGCGCTCGAAGCGGCGATGATCACCGCCGTGCCACGCGCGCTGTAGTCAGACGGCGACGGCCTCGGACGGAATCGGCATGGTCTGGACCATGTGCCAGACCGCAGCGGCGGCTGGCGACAGCGACCGGTCTTCGCGCCGGACCATGACGATGCTGCGCTCTTCGCGCGGCGTGAGCGGCCGGGATACCAGCGGCGACGCCTCGGGCAACGGCAGCGAGAACGACGGCAGCACCGACGCGCCGATGCCCGCTTCCACCATGCCGAACACGCTGGCCGAATGCCCTAGTTCCTGCACGACCTGGGGCGCCACGCCGTGCCGCGCCAGAATCCGGTCGATCAGCGGCCGGCTGCCGGACGCGAAGTCGAGCAGGACCAGCCGTTCGCCGTGCAGCGCACGCCACGGCACCGAATCGGCATTCGCCAGCGGATGGTCGCGGCGGCAGACGAAACAGAACGGGTCGGTGGCCAGCGGCGCGATGGTCAGCCCTTCTCGCGCCAGCGGGTCGATCAGCACCCCAAAGTCCACGGCGCCAGCGCGGATCTGCTCCAGGCCGTCGGCCTGGACGTTGTCGCGCACATACAGTCGGATCTCGGGATACTGGCTCGCGCAGGCCGCGACGTACATTGGCATCAGGCGCGCGGAAATCGTCGGCGCGCTGGCGATCACGACACGGCCGCGATAACGCTCGCCAAGCTGGCGCGTTTCCTCAAGCGTGTCGTCCAACTGCCCCAACAGGCGCTCCAACGCCGGCACCAATGCCGTTCCCGCATCGGTCAGCACCACCTCGCGCGTGGTGCGATCCAGCAGGCGCACGCCAAGTGCTTCCTCAAGCTCCGCCACGCCGCGGCTGACGGCGGGCTGGGTCAGGCCCACGGCGTCCGCCGCGCGGCTGAAGCTGCCATGCGCCGCCACCGCCAGAAACACCCGCAACTGCCGCAATGTGTAATTCATGCAACGGTCAAATGAATGAATGAAATAAATGAATTTGCATTCTAGACAAGACAGGCGTCCAATACCAAGCGGAAACCCTTACGCACTATCCCGATGTCCGCCATCCTCGCTCCCTTCAAGAAAATCTATGACCTGATCGACGGATTCGTCCTGATCATGTTGACCGCCATCGGCATCGCGCTGATCGCCCCGCAAATCGGCACCGGCGACGGCCCGCTGCACCTTGGCATCGTCACCAATCTCGGTGTCGCGCTGGTGTTCTTCCTGCACGGCGCGGCATTGTCGCGCGACAAACTGGTGGCCGGCGCAAAGCACTGGCGACTGCATGTGTTCGTGCAGAGCTTCACGTATATCGTGTTTCCGATCGTCGGCGCGCTGCTGATGCTGTCGCTGCGCAACACGCTGCCGCCCGAATTGCTGCTGGGAGTGTTCTACCTGTGCGCTTTGCCGTCGACCGTTTCGTCCTCCGTGGCCATGACGTCGATGGCACGCGGCAATGTCCCGGGCGCCATTTTCAACGCGACGATCTCTGGCCTGATCGGCATGGCGCTGACGCCGTTGCTGATGGGCCTGGTGATCAGCGCCAGCGGCGCATCGATGCCGCTGGGCCGCGCACTGATGGGCGTGGCGCTGCAACTGCTGTTGCCGTTCGCGCTCGGGCAGGCCGCGCGTCCGCTGATCGGCAACTGGCTGGCCAAGAAAAAGCAGATCACCAACAAGATCGACCGCGGCGTGATCGTGCTGATCGTCTACTCGTCGTTCTGCGATGCCACCGCCGCCGGACTGTGGCACCAGTACCACTGGCAGACCATTGGCGCCGTGATGGGCATCGCCGCCGTGCTGCTGTTCGTGATCCTGGGCACCACCACCTTTACGGCGCGACGCCTCGGGTTTTCGGTCGAGGACGAAATCACGGCCGTGTTCTGCGGTTCGAAGAAAAGCCTGGCAAACGGCATCCCGATGGCCAAGATCCTGTTTGCCGGACATCCGGCGCTGGGCCTGCTGGTGCTGCCGCTGATGGTCTATCACCAGTTGCAGTTGATCGTCTGCTCGGTGATTGCCGCGCGCTACGCTAATCGCGACGACGTCAAGGAAGAACGCAACGCGGTGCGCGCGTGACATCGCCCGCCCGCACATGAAAAACGGCGCCTCGGCGCCGTTTTTTGTTGCCACCGATTGCCGCGGATTGCGGCGTATCCCCGCTCACACCGACGGGTTTTTCGACAGCGGCGGATTCTTCGCGAAATAGGCGCGAATGCCGCGCAGGATGGCGTTGGCCAATTGCTCCTGGTGCGCGTCGTCGTTGAGCTTGCGTTCTTCCTCGGGGTTGCTGATGAACGCGGTCTCGATCAGGATCGACGGAATATCCGGCGCCTTGAGCACCGCAAAGCCGGCCTGTTCGACGCTGCCCTTGTGCAGCCGGTTGATGCCGCCGATTTCCGACAGCACGGCCTTGCCGACCTGCATGCTGTCGTTGATCTGCGCCGTGGTGGAAAGATCGAGCAGCACGCGCGACACCTGAGCGTCCTTGTTGCCCATATTGGTGCCGCCGATCAGGTCGGCGTTGTTTTCCTTGTTGGCCAGCCAGCGCGCGGCCGAACTGGAGGCGCCGCGCTCGGACAGCGCAAACACCGATGCGCCCTTGGCCTCCGGCGACACAAAGGCGTCGGCGTGGATCGACACGAACAGGTCGGCCTGCACGCGGCGCGCCTTCTGCACGCGCACGTTCAACGGCACGAAAAAATCCGAATCGCGCGTCATCATCGCGCGCATGTTGGGCTGCGCATCGATCTTGGCGCGCAGCCGCGAGGCGATCTGCAGCACCACATCCTTTTCGCGCGAGCCCGCCGCGCCGATTGCGCCGGGATCCTCGCCGCCATGGCCCGGGTCGATGGCCACGGTCAGCAGCCGGCGCATCTTGAACTGGCTCGGCGGCGGCACGTTGGTCTGGGCGATCGGCGGCGCAATGGGCGGCGGTGCAACGGTGGATTTGTCGGACGCGGACGGCGTGGACGGCTTCGGCTTCACGGCCGCCACAGCCGGCGGCGGCGCGGTGGTGGCCGGCGGCAGCTGGCCGCGATCCTCGAACTTGCGCACGATGGCGCCGATCGCGTCTTCCTCGGCTCCGGCCGCTGCGCCCGCCACCGCATCGTTGCCCGGCGGCGGCGTGGTCGCGGCGAAACGGCGCTGCTTGTCTTCGGTGTCGCGCACCAGCTTCCAGAGCGGGTCGGGCGGATTGACCGGATACAGGTCGAATACCAGACGGTTGCGGTAGTCGCCGATCGGCAGCAGCGTGAACACCTGCGGCGACACGTCTTCCTTGAGATCGAACACCATCCGCACCACGCGCGGCCGGTTCTGGCCAACCCGCACGGACTGGATATAGGGATCGTTCGGCGTGATCTTGGCGACAAGTTCGCGCAGCGTTGGCGACAGGTCCAGGCCGTCGATATCGACCACCAGGCGGTCCGGATTGCGGATCATCTGATGCACGGCGACGAGCTTCTCGTCGGATTCGATCGTCACCCGCGTGTAGTCTTCCGCGGGCCAGACGCGCACGGCCACGATGCCGGCGCCGAACGCGATCTGCGGTCCGGCCAGGGACAGCACCACCGTCCCGGCGCCAAACTTCAGGGCCTGCGCCATCCATTTGCGGCGGGCCTGCAGCAGTCCGTCGGGTCCATCGGGTCGGTCGGTGGCGAGTCGCTTGATCAGCATGCGTTCAGCAGGATAAGTCCAGTGGGAGTATAGGCGCGCAATGTTGCCATGCGGCGATCGGCGCCCGCTTCGGCCTCGTTATCGACGATTCGCGGCCCGCGAATGTCCGATTGGAGCAACACGTGCAAATCGGGTTCCCCAAGCAGGCGACCGGCTTTTTCGGGCCATTCCACCAGATTGAAGGCGGGCTCGGCAAAGCAGTCGCGAAAACCGGCGTCGATCCACTCCTCGGGATCGGCAAAACGGTACAGGTCGAAGTGGTAAACGGTCAGCGCCGAGCCATCGGCGCGCTGCACGGCATAGGGCTCGCACAGCGTGTAGGTGGGGCTGCGCACCTTGCCGGCGTGGCCGAGCGCGCGCAGCACGGCGCGCGACAGCGTGGTCTTGCCCGCGCCGAGGTCGCCGGACAGTTGCACATGCACCGTGCGCGGCGGCATCTGGCTCACCGCCTGGGCCAGTGCGGCGCCCAGCCGGTGCGTGGCGGCTTCATCGGGAAGCGGCAGGATGCGTTCTTCGAGCAAAGGCATTGCGTACAATTCAGGGATGATCGACCGTGCAGCGCCCGCCCCCTCTCCGTTGTCTTCCGTGTCCGCGACGTCCCCGCAGTCCGCCGCGCAGGCGCCTGATGCGTCCTGGCAGGCAGGCGAGGAGGACATGGCGCGGCTGACGGCGTCGATTCGCGCCTGGGGCTGCGAGCTGGGATTCGATGCGATACGCATCGCCGATGTCGACCTGCGGCACGCCGAGGCGGGCCTGTTGGCGTGGTTGCAGGCGGGCTACCACGGCGACATGGATTATATGGCCAACCACGGCACAAAGCGCGCGCGGCCCGGCGAACTGGTGCCCGGCACGGTGCGCGCGATCGTCGCGCGCATGCCCTATCTGCCCGCGCAGGGCCCGCAGGACTGGCGCCGCCACGAACTGGCGCGGCTCGAAGATCCGGCCACCGCAGCGATCTCGCTCTATGCGCGCGGCCGCGACTACCACAAGGTCTTGCGCAATCGGCTGCAGCAACTGGCCGCGCGCATCGAAGCCGAGATCGGCACGTTCGGCTATCGCGTGTTCACGGACTCCGCGCCGGTGATGGAAGTGGCGCTGGCCAGCCAGGGCGGCCTGGGCTGGCGCGGCAAGCACACGTTGCTGCTCGATCGCGATGGCGGATCGATGTTCTTCCTCGGCGAAATCCTGGTCGATATTCCGTTGCCGGCCGATGCCCCGGAAGCGCCGCATTGCGGCAACTGCCGCCGCTGCATCGACATCTGCCCCACCGGCGCGATCCTGGAACCGTATCGGCTGGACGCGCGCCGTTGTATTTCTTACCTGACGATCGAGCACAAGGGCGCGATCCCAGAGCCGTTGCGTGCCCCCATGGGCAATCGCGTCTATGGCTGCGACGACTGCCAGCTGGTGTGTCCGTGGAACAAGTTTGCGCATCGCGCCACGCTGCCCGATTTCGATGTGCGCAACGGCCTCGATTCGCCCGACATGGTCGAGCTGTTCGGCTGGAGCGAGGCGGAATTCAATCAGCGGCTGGAAGGCAGCCCGATCCGGCGCATCGGCCATGAACGCTGGCTGCGCAACCTGGCGGTGGGCCTGGGCAACAGCCTGCGCGCGGCGTCGCACGACAATGCGGCGCTGGCCGCGCGCATCCGGGCCGCCCTGCTCGCCCGGCGCAACGACGCCACGCCGCTGGTGCGCGAGCATATCGACTGGGCGCTGGCCCAGGAAAGCGCCGCCGTCAGCTGACCAGCGACAGCCACACCGGCGTGGTGACGATGGCAGCGATCGTCATCGCCGAAATCGTCGCCGCTACCATCGGCCCATTACCACCCATACGCACCGCCAGGATGTAGGCGCTGGAAGCCGTGGGCAACGCCGCATAGACCACCGCGATCTGGTACTGCAGCGTGGTCAGCGGCAGATGACGGCCGACGATCCATGCAAAACACGGCATCGCCAGCAGCTTCACGCCGGTCCACCACGCCATCGGCCCCACGCTGCCCGTGGCGCCGCTCAGCTGCAGCCCGGCGCCGACGGTCATCAGCCCGAGCGCCGTCGACGCCGAGCCGAGACGGCTCAACGTCATCGCGATCACCTCGGGCGGATGGAGGCCGAGCAGGTTGGTGACGAGGCCCATGGCCGTGGCGACGATCAGCGGATTGCGCGCCAGTTCGCGCAGCAATTTCGCTTCGCCATGCTTGGCCAGCGCCCACACCGCGACGATATTGCAGATCGGCACGGTCACGCCCACCACCAGCGCCATCATCGCCAACCCCTCGCTGCCGCCCAGGCGCGCAGCCAGCGCGAGCGCGATATACGAATTGAAGCGGAATGCAGTCTGCAAACCCGAGGCGAAATCGATCGGATCCGGGCGCAGCACGTACTTGACCAGATAGCCGGTCACCATGCCGAAGGCCATGGTCGCCAGCGCCAGACCAAGCATCGCCGACGTGGAGGAAAAATCGAATTTGGCACTGTTGGTAGATTGCAACAGCAGCGCCGGGAATAGCACGAAATACACCAGGCGCTCGACGCCGCCCCAGAAACCGCGATCGAAGGAGGTGTATCGCACCAGCAGCCAGCCGATCAGAATCAGGCTGAAATCCGGCACCAGCAACAGGGCGGAAGACATGTCTCGAGATATTTTTCTGGTTGTCGTCGGGGCCGACGGCAGGCTTCGCCAAAAGTGAAGCCTAGGGCAGATCCGGATGGGTATTCTTTCAGACTTCCTGCAGCATGGCACGCTGAATTTCGTCTTGCCGGCAGCTTCTCGCCGCCCGTCGCACCATGAAGTCCGAGCCGTCAACGCCCCGCCGATCCGCATTTCCCCGCCGCCTTGCCGCCTCGCTGTGCGCAACGCTGGCGTTCGGCCTGCTGTTGCCCACGGCATCGGCCAAGGAGATCGAAGGCGTGCGCTTCGACGACGCGGCGCGGCTGGGCGGCAAGCATCTGCCGCTCAATGGCACGGGCCTGCGCGAAGTCTTCGTGATCAAGGGTTACGCCGCGGCGCTGTACCTGCCCGAGCGCGCGCGCAACGCCACGGTGGTGCTGGGTACGCCGGGGCCGAAGCGCCTGCAGATCCGTCCGCTGCGCGAGGTGGACTCGGCGACGTTCGTCAAGGCGCTCAACGAAGGCCTGCGCGACAACCATTCGGCGCTGCAAATGCGCTCGCTGTCCGATCGCGTGGCGCAGTTGGAACGGACCATGACGCAGATGGGCGCGGCGCACCGCGGCGACATCATCAATTTCGATTTCACCCCCGACGGCGGCACCGCCGTGACTCTGAACGGCATTCCGCGCGGGCAGACCATTCCGGGTGAAGATTTCTACCAGGCCGTACTGCGCATTTTTCTCGGTGAACACCCGGTGGACCGCGATCTGAAGCGCGGCTTGCTGGGCGGCTGAATTCAAGCACGCCGGCGCACCGCCGCAACCCGCGGCACGCCGGCGATTCATGACCTCCCCGGGCGCGATCCGCCCGGCTTTTAGAACGGGAGACTCTCTTCAAATGCAAGCTGGCAAAACCGCACTGACCATCGCCATCGCGGCCGCCGCGTCGGTGGCTTCGATCGCACACGCGCAAAGCAACTATCCGACCAAGCCGATCCGCCTGATCATTCCGTTTGCGCCGGGCGGCACCACCGATATCGTGGGCCGCGGCGTGGCCGACCAGATGAGCCGCATCCTGGGCCAGCCGGTGGTGGTGGAAAACCGCGCCGGCGGCGGCGGCTCGATCGGTGCCGACGCGATCGCCAAGTCCCCCCCGGACGGCTACACCATCGGCATCTCGACGGTGTCGACCATGGCCGTGAACCCGGCCTGCAACCCGAAGCTCTCCTACGATCCGATCAAGGACTTCAAGCCCATCGCCAACGTGGCGAACGTGGCCAACGTGATCGCGGTGAACCCGAACTTCCCGGCCAAGGACTACAAGGAATTCCTGGCCGTGCTGAAGGCCAATCCGGGCAAGTATTCGTACGCTTCGTCGGGCACCTGCGGCTTCGGCCACATGCTGGGCGAACAGTTCAAGGTATCGACCAAGACCTTCATGGTCCACATCCCGTATCGTGGCGCGGGCCCGGCGCTGAACGACGTGCTGGCCGGCCAGGTGCCGATCATGGTCGACAACCTGCCGTCGTCGATGCCGTACATCAAGGCCGGCAAGCTGCGCGCGCTGGTGGTGGCGTGGAACAAGCGCGTGGACGGCCTGCCCGATGTGCCGACTTTCGGCGAAATGGGCCTGAAGGAGCCGAACGATCCGGCCTGGTATGGTCTGGTGGCGCCGGCCGGCACGCCTGACGACGTCATCGCCAAGCTCAACGGCGCGGTCGTCAAGGCGCTGCAGGACAAGGGCTTTGCCGACCGGCTGCGCGCCGCCGGCGCCGAGCCGTCCGGCAACACGCCGGCGCAGCACGCCGCCGAGATCAAGAAGGAATTCGACAAGATGAAGACCCTGGTGAAGGTTCAGAACATCAAGCTCGAACAGTAATCCGGACGGCTCCGGCAAGCCGGCAGCCGCCAATTCAGGGCCACTTCGGTGGCCCTTTTTCGTGGGCGGCGGCAGGCGCGCGAAATCGGCATAAAATTCATGCCTGCCCTATCAACCGGCGCCTCCGCCTTGCCTTTTGCCATGCAACGTCCCTTCGATGCCATCCTGCCCGCACCGTTCGGCAAAGTCGGCATTCGTGTCGATGACGATGGCGCGCTTGTCCACGAGATCGTCTACCTGCCCGACAGCTTTGCCGCGATCGCACCGTCCGGCGCCCTGGCGCAGCGCGTGGCCGCACAGCTGGCCGCCTACTACGACGATCCCGACTACCGCTTCGACCTGCCGCTGGCCACGCGCGGCACCGATTTCCAGCGCAAGGTATGGCACGCCATCAGCGCCGTGCCGCGCGGCGGACTGACCACCTACGGGACCATCGCCAAGACGCTGCAGAGCATGCCGCGCGCCGTGGGCCAGGCCTGCGGGCAGAACTGGTTTCCGATCGTGATTCCATGCCATCGCGTGGTGGCGGCCAACGGGCTGGGCGGCTTCGCGCATCACGGCGAGGAAGGCTTTCATCTGGGCGTCAAGCGCTGGCTGCTGCGCCACGAAGGCGCGATGCTGCTATGACGGCCACGCTCGACGACGACCTGTCGCTGATCGACCGGTTCTGCGATGCGCTCTGGCTGGAAGACGGCCTGTCGCGCAATACCATCGACGCGTACCGTCGCGATCTGGCGATGCTGGCGCGCTGGCTGCACGAGAGCGAAACATGCGCGCTGCTGACCGTCGACGATGCGGCATTGTCCGGATATTTCTCGGCGCGACACGGCCAGACGCGCGCATCGTCGGCCAATCGCCGCCTCGCGGTATTCCGCCGCTTCTACCACTGGGCGCTGCGCGAGCATCTGATCGAGGCCGATCCATGCCTGTTGCTGCGCCCCGCCAAGCAGCCGCCGCGTTTTCCCAAGACGCTCACCGAAGGCCAGGTGGAAGCGCTGCTCGAAGCGCCCGACACCGATACGCCGCTGGGCCTGCGCGACCGCACGATGCTGGAGTTGATGTATGCGAGCGGGCTGCGCGTGTCGGAGCTGACCACCATGAAGACGATCGAGATCGGCCTCAACGAAGGCGTGGCGCGCGTGGTGGGCGGCAAGGGCAACAAGGAGCGGCTGGTGCCGTTTGGCGTGCAGGCCGGCGACTGGCTGCGGCGCTACCTTGCCGAAGCCCGGCCGGTGCTGCTGGCCGGCCGCGCGTGCGACGAACTGTTCGTCACGCAACGCGGCGAAGGCATGACGCGCCAGACGTTCTGGCACCTGATCAAAAAACACGCGCGCGCGGCGGGCGTGCATGCGCCGTTGTCCCCGCATACGCTGCGCCACGCGTTTGCCACGCATCTGCTGAACCACGGCGCCGACTTGCGCGTCGTGCAGATGCTGCTGGGACACGCCGATATTTCCACCACGCAGATCTACACGCACGTGGCGCGCGAACGCCTGCGCGAGCTGCACCTGCACCACCATCCGCGCGGCTGACGCCGTGCGGTTTCGACGAATCATGAGCAAGACCAAGCACGTTTCCGAGACTCCCGCTACCCAATGGCTGCGCAAGCACAACGTGGCATTCGGCGAACATCCCTATGACTACGTCGACCACGGCGGCACCGCGGAATCGTCGCGCCAGCTTGGCGTGCCCGAGCATGCGGTGGTGAAAACGCTGGTCATGGAGGACGAAGCCGCCAGGCCGCTGATCGTGCTGATGCACGGCGACTGCTCGGTATCGACCAAGAATCTGGCGCGCCAGATCGGCTGCAAGAGCGTACAGCCGTGCAAGCCTGAAGTGGCGCAGCGCCACAGCGGCTACATGGTGGGCGGCACGTCGCCGTTCGGCACCCGCAAGACCTTGCCGGTCTATGTCGAGGCATCTGTGCTGGCGCTGGACACGCTGTACATCAACGGCGGGCGCCGCGGCTATCTGGTCAGCATCGCGCCGGCCGTGCTGACCGACGTGCTGGGCGCAAAGCCCGTGGAATGCGCGCTGCCGGACTGATGCGTCGATACCGGGAAATCACGGAGTCCCCGGACGCGACGGCGCGCTACAATCGCGCCAGCCTGAAATCCCTTGTCTTGTCCCCACATAATGGTCAACCTGATTTTTGCCGTCATCGCCTATCTGATCGGATCGGTCTCATTCGCCGTCGTGGTCAGCAAGGTCATGGGCCTGCCCGATCCCCACAGCTACGGTTCCGGCAATCCCGGCGCCACCAACGTGCTGCGCACGGGCAACAAGAAGGCCGCCATCCTGACGCTGATCGGCGATGGCCTGAAGGGCTACGTGGCGGTCGTGCTGGCCAAGCATTTCGGGCCCGCGTACGGCGTGGATGAAACCGGCATCGCGATGGTGGCGCTGGCGGTGTTCCTCGGACACCTGTTTCCGCTCTACCACCGCTTCGCGGGGGGCAAGGGCGTGGCCACGGCCGCGGGCATCCTGTTCGCCATCGATCCGGTGCTCGGCGCCGGTACGCTGGCCACATGGCTGATCATCGCGTTCTTCTTCCGCTATTCGTCGCTGGCCGCGCTGGTGTCGGCGATCTTCGCGCCGTTCTTCTACGTGCTGATCGAAGGCGTGGATATCGTGGCGGGCGCGATTCTGGTCATCAGCGTGCTGCTGATCGTGCGTCATCGCGGCAACATCGCCAAGCTGCTGGCAGGCAAGGAAAGCCGCATCGGCGAAAAGAAGAAGGCCTGAGGACCACAGCCTTCCTGCCCCAGCCTGCATGGTGCGCGCCGATCGATGCATGGCTCGGCGCGATAAATCTGGCCCGGCGCCTTTTGCTCAGGCCGCCTGGGCGATGGCCGCAAACGGAAACAGCATCTCCACGCGCAAGCCGCCTTCCGTGCGATTGGCGATCGACAGGCGTCCGCCCGACTGCCTGACCAGCCGATCCACGATGGCCAGCCCCAGCCCCGAATGCGCATTGCCGCCGCGCGCCGGATCCAGCCGCACGAACGGCATGGTGACGCGCTCGATGGCGTCGTCCGGAATACCGGGGCCCTGGTCCTCCACCGTCAGGCGCCAGCCTTCCTGCGTGCGCGCCGTTGCCACGTACACGGGCGGCGCGCCGTAGGCGTAGGCGTTGTCGACGAGATTGCCGATGATGCGGTCCAGCTGCGTGGCGATCATGCGGAAGCCCTCGCCGGCGGCGAGTTCCAACACCACCTGCCGATCCTGTTCCTGCAGCGATGCGGCGAGTTCGACGATGCGCTTGTCCACCGGCACGGGCCGCGCGGTCGGCTCGCTGCTCTGCGCAAAGGTCAGGAATTGCTCGACGATGGCAGACATCGAATCGACGTCGCGCGTAACGCCGGCGGCGGCCTTCGGATCGGCCAGCATCTCGGCGCGCAGCCGCAGCCGCGCCAGCGGCGTCTTGAGATCGTGCGCGATGCCAGCCAGCATGGTGTTGCGCTCCTGGTCGATGCGCACCAGATCGGCCACCATGCGATTGAAACGCTCGATCAACTGGCGTAATTCATGCGGACCGCGCTCGCGCAGCGGCGCCACGCTTTGCTGGCGCGAGAGCTTTTCGGCCGCCTCGGCCATGTCGCGCACGGGCCGCTGGAGCTGCCATGCCACGAACAGCGCAAACACGATAGCCACGCCCACCACCAGCACCACGCCCGGAATCAGCCGGTTGTCCGGCGGCGGGTTGTGCACAAACAGGATCGGCATCGCAATCCACCGGTTGCGATTGGGCAGCTTGATCCACAGCCGTGGCGTGGAGGCTTCGTCCTCGAGCCTGACCTCGGAACCCTGCGGCAAGCGTCCCGTGAACTGTTCGACGAGCCGGCGCGGCCGCCCCGCACGCGGCGCCGCCGCATGCTGGTCCGCCTCGGCGTTGTCGGCCACTTCCACCAGGCTGGGCAGTTGCACGGGCGGCCGGGCGTCAAGCGCCCGTTCGATACTGTCCAGCTGGAAGAGCATCTGTTCGACGGAATAGTCGATCTGCTGCTGGCGCCGGTCCATGCGCAGGATCGCCAGCCACGAGAAATGACTGATCACCAGCACGGCGGCAATCAGCAGCGCCATGCGGCCGAACAGGGTGTCGATCCGGAGCTTCATTGCGGAATACTGTCCTCGGCCTCGTCCGGCACAAAGGTATAGCCACGGCCGCGCACGGTCTGGATATAGCGCGGGCGCTGCGCGTCCTCGTCGAGCAGGCGGCGCAGGCGCCAGATCTGCACGTCGATGCCGCGATCGCTGATGCCGTTCGCCGTGCCGTACATCAGCTCGACGATCCGCTCGCGCGACAGCACTTCGAGCGGATGCATCAGCAGCAGCTTGAGCAAGGCGAACTCGGTGTCGCTGATCGACACGGCCTGGCCGTTGCGATCGAGCGAGCGCTGGCGGAAATTGACGCGGAACGGCCCGAAGGTCATCGATTCGCGGTCCTCCGGCGCGGCAGCCGGACGTGCCAGCTTGCGGCGCAGCACCGCGTTGATGCGCGCCAGCAGCTCGCGCGGCGAGAACGGCTTGCCGAGATAGTCGTCGGCGCCAATCTCCAGGCCGACGATGCGGTCGATCTCGTCGCTGCGCGCGGTCAGCAGGATCACCGGGATGTCGTCGTTCTTGGCCCGCAGGTTGCGCAGCGCGGTCAGGCCGTCCACCTTGGGCATCATCAGGTCCAGCACGATCAGCGCCGGCCGCTCACGCTCGAGCCGGGCCTGCAGGCCGTCGCCGTCATGAAGCACCGACACGGCAAAGCCCTGCGATGTCAGGTATTCGCGCAGGAGGTCGCGCAGTTCGGGATCGTCATCGACGACGAGAATCTGGGTAGGCTGATTCGTTCGCATAGGCACCATGATAGTCAGGCCGCTGCCTGCACATTGCAAATCGGCTCAGACGTTTTGTTTCCGGAGGTTACACCCGCGCCGCTCGTAATCCGCTGTAATAAAAGCGGGAAGGGGCGAAATACGTGGGATGGCGGCGGCACATTATTCTTCATCCCATGACGCGCCCTGCCGGGCGCCATCCCATCAGACGGCGAGTCGCCCTGCCCTCGCGATGCGGCATACTGCTGCCACTTCGCCGTCACAAGTCGCTGTGCGAATACCGTTTGGCACGCGCTCCTTTTTCGTCGTGCCGTTCCCAGGATTCCGGTCATGTCCCACCCAGAACAAGGTCAGCCTCTTCCCCCCAATCCGCCGCGCGGCCCGGCCCGCTCGCGCCGCCGTGTCTGGATCGCCGTCGCGGTGATCGTCGTGCTGGCAGGCGCCGGCTGGTACTGGCACAGCCAGCGCAAGGCCGCGCAGGAAGGCGCCGTCGCCGCGCCCGCGGGCGCCAGCGGCGCGGCGGGCAGGCGCGGGCCGGGCGCAGGGGGCGGCCCCGGTGGGCCGAACGCCATGCCGCGCTCGCCGGTGGTGGTCAACACGGTCGGCAAACGCAACATGGATGTGGTGCTCAATGGCCTGGGCAACGTCACGCCGGTGGCCAACGTCACTGTGCGCGCGCAGGTGTCGGGTCCGCTGATCAAGGTGCTGTTCAAGGAAGGCCAGATGGTCAAGGCCGGCGACGTGCTGGCGGAAATCGACCCGCGCCCGTTCCAGGCCGCGCTCGACCAGGCGGTGGGTCAGCTCGCGCGCGACCAGGCGCTGCTGGCCAACGCCCGGCTGGACCAGAAACGCTACAGGACGCTGCTGGCGCAGGATTCGATTTCAAGCCAACAGGTGGATACCCAGGACGCGCTGGTGCGCCAGTATGAAGGCACGGTCAAGACCGACCAGGGCAACGTCGACAACGCGCGGCTGCAGCTCAGCTACACGCGCATCGTGGCGCCAACCTCCGGCCGCATCGGCCTGCGCCAGGTGGATCCGGGCAATATCGTCAGCACCGGCGACACCAATGGCATTGCGCTGATCACGCAGATACAGCCGATCACCGTGCTGTACACGATCCCCGAGGACAACCTGCCGACCGTGCTCCGGAAGCTTAATGCGGGCGAAAAGCTGTCGGTGCAGGCGTGGGATCGCCAGATGCGCAATCAACTGGCCGAAGGCACGCTGCTGACCACCGATAACCAGATCGACACCACCACCGGCACCGTCAAGCTCAAGGCCATTTTCCAGAATACCGACGGCATGCTGTTCCCGAACCAGTTCGTCAATGTACGCACGCGCGTGGACACCATGGAAGACGCCACCGTGATCCCGGTGGCGGCGATCCAACGCGGCCAGCAAGGCACCTTCGTCTATGTGGTCGGCGACGACAGCGCGGTCAAGGTGCAGGTGGTGACACTGGGACCGACCGATGGCAGCCGCACCGTCGTGCTGAAGGGCCTGGAGCCGGGCCAGCGTGTGGTGGTCGACGGCGCCGACCGGCTCAAGGAAGGCATGGTCGTCGAAGCGGTGGACCCGGCCGCGCGGGCGGCGCAACTGACGCCAGCGAGCTCGGCGCGCGCGCGCGGACGGCGCAATGGCGCGAGCGGTGCGCACGGCGCGGCACACGGTGGCGCGAGCGGCGCGCATGGCGCTGCCAGCGACGCATCCGCCGCGGGCGGCGAGCGCCGCCGCCTGCGCGACGCGGACACCAATCCGAATCCGACCACCAACACGCCGGCAAATCCCGCCGCCAGCGTCGGCCAGCGGCCGCAGCAGTAACGCGAGGAGTCGAGGAGCGGCATGAATCCCTCACGCATTTTCATCGAGCGGCCGGTCGCCACGGCCTTGCTGATGCTGGCCATCCTGCTGTCGGGGCTGGTGGCATTCCGGCTGCTGCCGCTCTCCGCCCTGCCCGAGGTCGACTACCCGACCATCCAGGTCACCACGCTCTATCCGGGCGCCAGCCCCGACGTGATGACCTCGTCGGTCACTGCGCCGCTCGAGCGGCAGTTCGGGCAGATGCCGGGCCTCAAGCAGATGTCCTCGTCGTCTTCGGGCGGCGCGTCGGTCATCACGCTGCAGTTCGAACTGTCGCTGTCGCTGGACGTGGCGGAGCAGGAAGTCCAGGCCGCTATCAATGCGGGCAGCAACCTGTTGCCGGCCGATCTGCCGATGCCGCCGGTCTACAGCAAGGTCAATCCGGCCGATGCGCCAATCATGACGCTGGCGATGACGTCGGACACGCTGCCGCTGCCGAAGCTGCAGGACATGGTCGATACGCGCGTGGCGGCAAAGATCTCGCAGATCCAGGGCGTGGGCCTGGTCACCATCAGCGGCGGCCAGCGGCCGGCGGTGCGCATCCAGGCCAATCCCACGGCGCTGGCCAACCTGGGCATGTCGATCGACGACCTGCGCACGGCCATCGGCAGCGCCAACGTGAACGGCGCCAAGGGCAGCTTCGACGGTCCGGCGCGCGCGTCCACCATCGACGCCAACGACCAGCTCAAATCGGCCGACGAATACCGGCAGATCATCATCGGCTACCAGAACGGCGCGCCGATCCGCATCACCGACGTGGCCGAGATCGTCGACGGTCCCGAGAACAGCCGGCTGGCCGCATGGGCCAACGCTCGGCCGGCCATCGTCGTGAACATCCAGCGCCAGCCCGGCGCCAACGTGATCGAGGTGGTCAACCGCATCAAGGCGCTGCTGCCGCAGTTGCAGTCGTCGCTGCCGGCCTCGGTGCACGTGCAGCAATTGACCGATCGCACCACCACCATCCGCGCCTCGGTCGAGGACGTCGAGTTCGAACTGCTGCTGGCCGTCGCGCTGGTGGTGATGGTGATCTTCGTGTTCCTGCGCAACGTGCCGGCCACCATCATCCCGGGCGTGGCCGTGCCGCTGTCGCTGGTGGGCACCTTCGGCGTGATGTACCTGGCGGGGTTCTCGATCAACAACCTCACGCTGATGGCGCTGACCATCGCCACCGGCTTTGTGGTCGATGACGCCATCGTGATGATCGAGAACATCATGCGCTACATCGAGGAAGGCGATCCACCGATGGAAGCGGCGATGAAGGGATCGAAACAGATCGGCTTCACCATCATCTCGCTGACCTTCTCGCTGGTGGCCGTGCTGATCCCGTTGCTGTTCATGGGCGACGTTGTGGGCCGGCTGTTCCGCGAATTCGCCATCACCCTGGCGGTGTCGATCCTGATCTCGGCGGTGGTCTCGCTGACGCTGACGCCGATGATGTGCGCGCGCCTGCTGCGCCATGTGCCCGAGAGCGAACTGTCGCGCTTCCATATCGCCACCGGGCGCTTCTTCGACAACGTGATCCACCACTATGGGCGCGCACTGGACTGGGTGCTGGCGCGCCAGACCGCGACGCTGGTGGTGGCCGTCGGCACGCTGGTGCTGACTGGGCTGCTCTACCTGCTGGTGCCCAAGGGCTTCTTCCCGGTGCAGGACACCGGCGTGATCCAGGCCATCACCGAGGCCGCGCAGACCAGTTCGTTCCAGTCGATGGGACGCAAGCAGGAAGCCGTGCAGAAGATCATCCTGCAGGATCCTGCGGTGGCCAGCGTGTCGTCGTTCATTGGCGTGGACGGCACCAACCAGACCATCAACGCGGGCCGCATGCTGATCAACCTGAAGGCCAAGGGTGAGCGCGATTCGATGGAAGTCGTGACGCAGCGCCTGCAGGACGCGGTGCACAAGCTGGGCGGCGTATCGCTATACATGCAGCCCGTGCAGGACCTGACCATCGAGGACCGCGTGGCGCGCACGCAATACCAGTTCACCGTCGAGGATCCGGATCCGGCCGTGCTGGCCGAATGGGTGCCCAAGCTGGTGGAGCGTCTGAAGCAGGAGCCCGAGTTGCGCGACGTGGCCAGCGACCAGCAGAACAACGGCTTGCGCGCGTTCGTCGAGATCGACCGCGACGCCGCGGCGCGCTTTGGCATCACCACGGCGGTGATCGACAGCGCGCTGTACAGCGCGTTCGGCCAGCGCCTGATCTCGACCATCTTCACGCAGTCGAGCCAGTATCGCGTGGTGCTGGAGACGATGCCCGAGTTCCGCGTCAGTCCGGCCTCGCTGGCCGAACTGCGCCTGCCGTCGTCGTCGGGCGGCCAGGTGCCGCTGGGGTCGATCGCGCGCATCTCCGAGCGCACCGGCCCGCTCGTGATCAACCACCAGGGGCAATTTCCGGCGGCGACGATCTCGTTCAACCTGGCGCCGGGCGAATCGCTGGGCGCCGCGGTCGACAAGATCACGCGGGTCGAGCAGGAAATCGGCCTGCCGATCTCGATGGCCACCGAGTTCCAGGGCGCCGCGCTGGCGTTCCGCGCATCGCTTTCCAACACACTGTGGCTGATCCTGGCGGCGGTGGTGACGATGTATATCGTGCTGGGCGTGCTGTACGAAAGCACGATCCATCCGGTGACGATTCTTTCGACGCTGCCGTCGGCCGGCGTGGGTGCATTGCTGGCGCTGCTGGTGTCGGGCCAGGACCTCGGCATCATCGCGATCATCGGCATCATCCTGCTGATCGGCATCGTCAAGAAGAACGCCATCATGATGATCGACTTCGCGCTGGAGGCCGAGCGCGAACACGGCATGAAGCCGCGCGATGCGATCTATCAGGCGTGCCTGCTGCGGTTCCGCCCGATCCTGATGACCACCATGGCCGCCCTGCTGGCCGCGCTGCCGATGATGCTGGGCACCGGCATCGGGTCTGAGCTGCGCCGTCCGCTCGGCATCACGATGGTCGGCGGCCTGCTGGTCAGCCAGGTGCTGACGCTGTTCACCACGCCGGTGATCTACCTGGCCTTCGATCGCGTCGCGTATCGCCTCAAGGCATGGCGCAGCCGCAAGTTCGGCGATCCCGACGAGGGCGGCGGCAACGATCGACACGGCGGCAACGACGGACACGGCACCAACGGGCCGGCCGCGCGTCCGCAGGAGCCGAATCTCTGATGAACCTGTCGGCCACCTTCATCCATCGCCCGGTCGCCACCGCGCTGCTGACCATCGGCATCCTGCTGGCCGGGATTGCCGCGTTCCGGCTGCTGCCCGTCTCGCCATTGCCGCAGGTGGATTTTCCGACGATCTCGGTATCGGCCTCGCTGCCCGGCGCCAGTCCCGAGACGATGGCCGCCACCGTCGCCACGCCGTTGGAACGTGCGCTCGGCGCGATCGCCGGCGTCACCGAGATCACGTCCAACAGTTCGCTGGGCTCCACGCGCGTGACGCTGCAGTTCGACCTGTCGCGCGACATCGACGGCGCGGCGCGCGACGTGCAGGCCGCGATCAATGCGTCGCGCGCCACGCTGCCGACCAGCCTGCCGAACAACCCGACCTACCGCAAGGTGAACCCGGCCGACGCGCCAATCATGATCATCGGCCTGACGTCGCCAACCATGACGCGCGGCCAGCTCTACGACGCGGCGTCGACGATCCTCTCGCAGAAGCTCTCGCAGGTGGAAGGCGTGGGTCAGGTGACGATCGGCGGATCGTCGCTGCCCGCCGTGCGTGTCGAGCTCAATCCCACGGCGCTCAATCATTACGGCATCTCGCTGGAGGATGTGCGCAACACGATCAGCGCCACCAACGCCAATCGTCCGCTGGGCATTCTCGACAATGCCAACACGGCGTGGCAGGTGTACGCGAACGATCAGGCGATGGCGGCTCAGGACTACATGCCGCTGATCATCCGCTACGCGACGCCGGGCACCTATTCGTCGACCTCGGCCGGCGCGCTGATCGCCAGCACCGCCAACGCGGCGGCGGGCGGCAACGTCAGCACCAAGACCGTCAACGGCGTCACCACCACCACCATCACCACCAGCAGCGGCACCACCACCATCAGCACCGGCGCCACGGGCGGCAACGTCAACAACCGCGGGCCCAACTCGTTCGCGGTGCCGGTGCGGCTGCAGGACGTGGCCAACGTGGTCGATTCGGTGCAGGACATCCGCAATGCGGGGTCGGCCAACGGCAAGCCGTCGGTGCTGCTGGTGCTGAATCGCTCGCCTGGCGCCAACATCATCGAGACCGTGGATCGCGTCAACGAGATACTGCCGCAGTTGCGCAAGATGATTCCGGCCACGATCTCGATGGACGTGATGATGGACCGCACGCCCACCATTCGTGCGTCGCTGCGCGAAGTCGAGCAGACGCTGATGATCTCGGTGGCGCTGGTGATCATGGTGGTGTTCGTGTTCCTGCGCAACGTGCGCGCCACACTGATCCCTAGCGTTGCCGTGCCGGTGTCGCTGGTCGGCACGTTCTCGATCATGTACCTGGCGGGATTCTCGCTGAACAACCTGTCGCTGATGGCGCTGACCATCGCCACCGGGTTTGTGGTCGACGACGCGATCGTGGTGCTGGAGAACATCTCGCGCCACATCGAGGCAGGGATGAAACCGGTGGCGGCGGCCCTGCGCGGCGCGCGCGAAGTCGGCTTCACGGTACTGTCGATGAGCCTGTCGCTGATCGCCGTGTTCATCCCGCTGCTGCTGATGGGCGGCATCGTCGGCCGGCTGTTCCAGGAATTCGCGATCACGCTGTCGGTGGCGATCCTGGTTTCGCTGGTGGTGTCGCTGACCACCACGCCGATGATGTGCGCGCAGCTGCTGCGTCCGGTGCGCGAGGAAACGCAGGGACGTTTCCACCGCACCACCGAGCGCATGTTCATGTCGCTGCAGAACGGCTACGCGCGCACGCTGGGCGTGGCGCTCAGGCACGGTCCGGTCGTGTGGGTGGTGCTGCTGCTGACCATCGCGCTGAACGTCTATCTGTATGTGATCGTGCCGAAGGGATTTTTCCCGCAGCAGGACACCGGCCGCCTGATCGGCTTTATCCGCGCGGACCAGGCGACGTCGTTCCAGCTGATGCGCACCAAGCTCGACAACTTCATCAAGATCGTGCAGTCCGACCCGGCGGTGGTCAACGTCACCGGATTCACCGGCGGATCGCAGCGCAATACGGGGCAGATGTTCGTCACGCTCAAGCCGCTGTCGGAGCGCCGTGAATCGGCCGACCAGATCATCGCGCGGCTGCGCGGCAAGCTCGCCAAGGAGCCAGGCGCAAGCCTGTTCCTGCAATCGGTGCAGGACATCCGCGTGGGCGGGCGGCAAAGCAGTTCACAGTACCAGTTCACGCTGCAGTCCGACGACCTGGACGTGCTGCGCGAGTGGGAGCCCAAGGTGCGCGCGGCGATCTCCAACATCAAGGGCATCGAGGATGTCGACACCGACACCAACGACAAGGGCCTGCAGACCTCGGTCATCATCGACCGCGATGCCGCATCGAAACTTGGCGTCACGGCGCAGCAGATCGACGCGATTCTCAACGATGCGTTCGGCCAACGGCTCGTCTCGACCATCTATCACCCGCTGAACCAGTACCGCGTGGTGATGGAACTGAGCCCGGAATATTTGCAGGGTCCGCACGCGCTGCAGGACATCTACGTGGTCACCGGCGGCGGCCACCGCGTGCCGCTGTCGGCCTTTGCGCGCGTGACGCCGACCAGCACGCCGCTTGGCGTGAACCACCAGGGACAGTTCGCCGCGTCGACGATCTCGTTCAACCTCGCCGAAGGCTTCTCGCTGTCGCAGGCCACCGACGCGATCCGCCTGGCGCTCGCGAAAATTGGCGCGCCGGAAACGCTGCAGGCCAATTTCCAGGGCGGCGCCAAGGCGTTCCAGGATTCGCTCAAGAGCCAGCCGATCCTGATTCTGGCGGCGATCATCACGATCTATATCGTGCTGGGCATCCTCTACGAAAGCTATGTGCATCCGCTGACGATCCTGTCGACGCTGCCTTCGGCGGGCGTCGGCGCGCTGCTGGCGCTGCTGCTGTTCAAGACCGATTTCAGCATCATCGCGCTGATCGGCGTGATCCTGCTGATCGGTATCGTGAAGAAAAACGCGATCATGATGATCGACTTCGCCATCGACGCGGAGCGGCGCGAGGGACTCACGCCGCGCGAAGCGATCTATCGCGCCTGCCTGCTGCGCTTCCGCCCGATCATGATGACCACGGCCGCTGCGCTGCTGGGCGCCGTGCCGCTCGCGCTGGGCCGTGGCGACGGCGCCGAGTTGCGCGCGCCGCTGGGCATCTCGATCGTGGGCGGCCTGGTGGTCAGCCAATTGCTGACGCTCTACACCACGCCCGTGGTGTATCTGACGCTGGATCGCTGGCGTCTGCGCGTCAACGCCTGGCGCGCGCGGCGTCGCCGCGACGCAGGCGATGGCGCCGCGCCGCGTCTCGAACACTGAAGAAGGCAACTGTCATGTTTCGTAGCTACCCCTCCTTCCCGGTTGTCGCGCTCGCCTGTGCGATGCTGGCCGGCTGCGCCGTGGGCCCCGACTACCAGCGTCCCGATGCGCCCGTGCCGCAAGCGTTCAAGGAAGCCAGCGACACGATGCCCGCGTGGACGGGCGACTGGAAGACCGCCGAGCCGCAGGACGCGATGTCGCGCCCCGACTGGTGGCGCGTCTTCAACGATCCCGCGCTCGATGCGCTGATGTCGCAGGTGCAGGTGTCCAACCAGAACATCAAGGCAGCCGAAGCGGTCTATCGGCAGGCCGCGGCGTCGCTGGCAGCGGCCCGCGCCGGCTATTTCCCCACGCTTGGCGCCAACGCCAAGGTGTCGCGCGGGGCGGCCGGAGCAAACAGCGCCGTGGTGAACGGACAAAGCGCCACGCTGTCGGCCAGTTGGGAGATCGACGTCTGGGGACGCGTGCGGCGGCAGGTGGAAAGCGCCGAAGCCGGCGCCCAGGCAAGTCAGGCCGATCTGGCATCGACGCTGCTGTCGACGCAGGCCACGCTGGCGCAAAGCTATTTTTTGCTGCGTGTGGCCGATGCGCAGCGCGCACTGCTCGATCGTACGGTGGCCGATTACGCCAAGTCGCTGCAACTGGTGCAGAACCAGTACAAGGCCGGCACCGCGCAGCGCTCCGACGTGCTGCAATCGGAAACGCAGCTCAAGTCCGCGCAGGCCCAGCAGCTCGACATCCAGATCACGCGCGCGCAGTTGGAACATGCGATCGCGATCCTGGTCGGCAAGCCGCCCGCGGAACTCAACATCGCTGCGGTCGATTCGCGCGATACGCTGCCGGTCGTGCCGGTGGCAGTGCCTTCGCAACTGCTCGAACGCCGTCCCGATATCGCTGCCGCGGAGCGGCGCATGGCGTCGGCCAATGCCAACATCGGCGTGGCGCAGGCGGCCTACTATCCGACGCTTTCGCTGTCAGCCACCGGTGGGCTGACAGCCAGCACGCTGGCGCGCTGGCTGTCGCTGCCCGATCGCGTGTGGTCACTTGGCGCGGGCCTGGCCGGCACCGTGTTCGACGGCGGCCTGCGCGCCGCGAACAAGGCGCAGGCGGTGGCAGCGTACGACGAAACGGTCGCCAACTATCGGCAAACGGTGTTGACGGCATTCCAGGAAGTCGAGGACAACCTCGCGTCGGCGCGCGTGCTGGAACAAGAGTCGGCGGTGCAGAACGACGCGCTGCGTTCCGCGCGTGAAGCGCTCGCGCTGGTCAACAACCGCTACAAGGCGGGCACGGCCGGCCTGCTCGATGTGCTGACCGCGCAAACCGCAGCCTACACGGCGGAAAACACCACGCTGACAATCATGGGCCGCCAGTACACGGCAGCCATCACGCTGATCAAGGCGCTGGGCGGCGGATGGCATGGGCATGACGTGGAGGTGGGGAAGGCGGAGGGGGCGGGTGGGTCGGCGGCGGCGACGCAGTGATGTCGTAAAACGATGAGAGACAGCCAGGAACGATCGCGCTAGCGTTCCGGCTGTCGCCCCCAATTTCCCAGGGGGCGACATGTCTTTTGAAGGCGCCAAAGAGTTCAAGGCACCACAGCCATACATCCGCAACAAGCTCGATCCGATATTGGCGATCGAGCGACGCTGGAAGCTCTATGACGGGCGGCGTGCCTGCACGCCGATGGACATCAAGGATTTCGGCCTGAGCCTGCATAAGGCTCCGCCACCTCTATTTGACTGGCCGTACTACACCGCGCAGCCCCGTGGCGCGGATTCAACTGACGCAGCAAACGCATCCAAGGCGGAGCACCCACCGCCAGTTACCGCGCGACCCACCTATCGCTTCTTTGATAGTGCCCCGGCCCAACAGGCACGCGGGCTCGCGCCCTTCGACCTGTATGACTTGCCGGCCGCCATGCGCGCGGAGGATTTTCCAGTTGCCGCGCAGTTCGCCGAACGCTGGTTCCACGGACGGCGGTTTAATGCGCATCGGTATGACGCCAAGAAGCGGACCTATGTCGAGGGTCGATATGACCCCGACATGATCGATACCAAGACGATCCGGTTGAAATGGCTGTTCAGATTTGGACGGGTTCGCGAGCGGTATGACGAACTCTTGAGGAAACTCGACACGAGAATATCGAGGGAAGCGCTGCGGAAAAATCTGGAGAAATTTCTGCAGACTGAGCCGCAATTCACCGGCGTCCTTGATACGTTCGCCTACTGTCGCGGAGATTTGCAGAAGCTGCACAGCGAATTTCAATACCAATATGTGGGCGTCGGGATGCAACACACTTTGTCTCATGCGCCGGTCAGCGGTGGGAAATGGCTGCCTATCGGCATGACGGACCTGTCGGCCGCGCTTGGCAGGTTCAACTTTTACGCGGCCATCGCACAGGCAGAGCTATCGCGGGAGCAGCTTCCTCGGACCAGCGTCAGCGAGAGCGAGCCCACTTGTTATCGGGTTCATGCATGCATCACTCATGTGCATCTGTACATGCGCGACAGCTATTCGTTTCAAGACTCGCACCGCTCATCACAGTACTTGGGACACTGGAACAAACGGGGCTTGGTAGTGCTACCTGTCGCCGCGCTCGCCCATTTTTTGAGCGACCTAGTCGAAGAAGGATCCTGGCTCGATGTGAGACTGGAACCCGATGACACGAAATTGCTTCCGGTGGCGATCAAAGACAGGCTTGAGCCAGAAAGCGTGTACTACCCGGTCCGTAACCGGGATTTTCGGGCCTGGCAGGCTGAGCACAACCGTGGGGGCGACTTTCTGATTTATTCGGATTTCGCAACGTTGCGTCTGTCGCATCCGATACACGTCGACCTGGAAAAGCAATGCTGAAAAGGCTGTTTCAAACCGCGCACATTTCCCTGTTGATACTCGCCTATCTGTTTGCGCTTGTGGCGATTCCATTCGGCCTGTTTCTCGCGGCGACTTATTCGGATCGCGAAGCACGCGTTTGCGACAGACCAGTCAGGACGTTTTCAGGTGTGGAATATCGAACCGAACTTTGCTTCCACGTGAATTTCGAGACGGGCGAAGAGCGGGGCCGGTTGCGGGTTTACTCAGTCGATCAAAGCCGCCTGCTGGCGCAGCGCTCCTTTCTGATACTGCGGTTTTCCCGGCTGGGCGAGATTGAATATCTCGCAGACGGCATCCGCTACACCGACGCCACAAAAACCCAGAACATCGATCTCCCGGAAGAGAAATTCCTGCGGTTTCCTCCGACGTACTGGGACTGGCTGACGGCCAACGTCGTCCGCCTGACCTACGATCCTTGAGCGCTTCCAATCATGTCCGAGAAGATCTACATCCGGCTGCGCACGCTGTTCGTAACCTGTCTCCTTTTGTTCATCGCCGTCATCGTCCATGCCGCTAACCTGAAGCCCCGAGCGTGGGACTGCGGGTCCGTCGAAGAGATGATCGCCGGCTCGCAATATGTCATCGAAGTTTGCAACATCGACGGGGAGCCCGGTAGCAAGCTGAACGATGCGCGCCTGCGCGTCTACACCGTGGGCGGCGAGCTACTGGCGCAACGCCACTACCATTTCCAACCGTGGTCACACCGCAATCAATTCGTCATCGGTGGGAGCGAGATTCGTTACACCGATGCCGCCGTGGAGGCCGGCGATGGCACGTTCGAAATCCAGACCATCGCGTTTCCGCCGACCCGGGCGGATTGGCGTGCCGCCAACTTCGGGCGATGGTTTATCGACCGCTAGACGCCCCCGCGCCTACCGCCCCTCCGGCACCGGCAACGCCTGCTGGCTTACGCGCTCGCGCAGCCACGCGGCGGCTTTGCCGAGGCGGCGCTGCTTGTGCCACACCAGTTCCATCGCCACGGGCCAGTCCTGGTCCTGGAAGGTCAGGTGCGGCGACACCAGCCCGGCCGCCGCGGGCGAGTTGGCGGCGACGTGCCAGGGCACGAAGGCCCAGCCCAGCCTGCGCTTGACCAGTTCGACGATCACCCACTGGCTTTCCACCCACCAGACTTCGGCGGCGATACGCAAGCGCTTCTTCTCTTCGCTGTCGCTGCGCGTGGCCACCATCAACTGGCGATAGCGCTTCAGTTCCTCGAAGTCGACGCGCGTCTGCGCTGCCAGCGGATGGTCGGGCGCGCAGATGATCGGCATCGGGACCCACCCCAGCGCGTGGAACGCCAGTTCAGGGGGCAACACTTCCTGGCGCCACATGATGCCGAGGTCGGCGCATTGGCTCAGCACGAGGCGGCTGACGTCCTCCATCAGAGGAAACAGCAGCTCCAGTTCCACGGCGGGAAAACGTTGCGAGAACTCGTCGAGCAGCACGCCGAGCGTCTCTTCCGGATATAGCTCGTCGACGGCCAGCGTCAGACGCGACTCCACGCCTTCGCCAAGGCTGCGGGCCACGCCGCGAAAATGCTCGCAGCGCTCCAGGATCACACGCGCTTCCACCAGCAATCGCTCGCCGGCCGGCGTCAGCACCGGATAGCGCGCACTCCGGTCGAACAGCACGCTGTCCAGATCGATTTCGAGATTGGCGACCGCCGCGCTGACCGCCGATTGCGCCTTGCCCAACCGGCGTGCCGCAGCCGAAAACGATCCCGTTTCCGCGGCGGCGGCGAACGCCTGCAGTTGATCGATCGACAGGCTCATGACGGCTCCTCTGCGCTTCGGGCGGCGATGTATCGGAAAACCAGATGGTATCCAACTTGCCGTTAGCTGTCTTGCCGATAGAATCCGTACCCATCGCTGTTTCGCCATATTTGGCAACGAGGAGAGCACCATGCGCACCACTGCAGACCGGATCCGTCATACCGTAGGCTTCGAGCTCATCGGCCTGATGGCTTTCGCGCCGCTTGCCAGTCTGGTGTTTGGTTACGAGCTGCACCAGATGGGGATCGTCGGCGCGGTGGCATCGCTGATCGCGGCCACCTGGAACTACGTCTACAACATCCTGTTCGACCGCGCGATGCTGCGCTACACCGGGCAGTTGAAGAAGTCCACGCCAGTGCGCGTGCTGCACGCGATATTGTTCGAAGGCGGCCTGCTGCTGGTGTTCCTGCCGTCGGTGGCGTGGTACCTGAACATCAGCCTGATCGACGCCTTCATCATGGATATTGCGGTGGCGGGCTTCTACATGGTCTATGCGTTCTTCTACAACTGGGCGTATGACCTGATCTTCCCGATCCCGAACGCCACGCCGGGCGCAAATTCGGGTGCCAGGCCGGCGGCCGCGGCCAATGTCGCCACGCAGGATTGCCAGTCGGCAAACTAAAATCGCCTCACGGCTCGGCCACGCGGCGCGTGGTCGACCTCCGCAAGGAAATAGGGCCTGAAACGGCCGCATGACGTCATCCGGCAGGCATGGGCCATGCGTTAACATGCTCGCCATGCCAAACCGCCCGCCCCTGTTCCTTCGCAGCCTGTCTCCGGTCATCGCGACGACTGTGCTGCTCGTCTTCGGCCTGTCCGGAGCCCACGCCAAACCCGTCCGGCATGCCAAGGCCGCCAGCACGCAGCACGCCTCGACCAAGACAGCGGCCTCCGCCGATCCGGCCGCCGCGCGTTCCGGTCTGCCGTCTACGGTCACCGCAGCCTTGCAGCGTGCGCACGTGCCGCTGTCCGCCACCAGCTTCTATGTCGTCAAAGTGGGCGCGCCGCAGGCCCGCGTCAGCTGGAACGCGCAGACGCCGATGAACCCGGCGTCGACCATGAAGCTGGTCACGACGTTTGCGGGCCTGCAGCTGCTGGGCCCCGAATACCGCTGGCTGACGTCGCTGTACGCCGACGGCCAGCCGGGCCCGGACGGCGTGATCAACGGCAACGTCTATCTGCGCGGCCGTGGCGACCCGAAGCTGGTGCCCGAAGAAATGGCCAAGCTGGTGGCCACGGCGCGCGCCACGGGCGCCACCACGATCAATGGCGACGTCGTGCTCGACCGCAGCTTCTTTGCCGAGGGCGGCGATAGCGGCTACACCATCGACGGCGAATCGCAGCGCGCCTACAACGTCAATCCCGATGCGCTGCTGTACGCATTCAAGACGCTCTCGTTCACGATCACACCGGACGCCGCCAAGCGCAGCGTGGACGTCGCCGTGACGCCCGCGCTGGCGCAACTGCGGGTCGACAATCACATGACGCTGGCCAACGGCCGCTGCGGCGACGGGAGATCGCGCGCCACGCCGAGCATCATGCCGCAGCCGGACGGCACCGTGATCGCGTCGTTCGACGGCGCGTATTCAAGCGATTGCGGCGAGCAGGTCGTCAATCTGGCCACCTTGTCGCACAGCGATTTCATCTGGGGCGGCTTCGTCGCCGAATGGCAGACGGCGGGCGGGCGCTTCGCCAGGCCGCCGGGCCTGCGCAGCGGCACGGTGCCGCGTGGCGCGTTCCTGCTGGCGCGCCACTATGGCCAGCCACTGTCGAGCATCGTGCGCGACATCAACAAGTTTTCGAACAACGTGATGGCGCGCCAGCTGTTCCTGACGATCGGCGCGGAAATGGAACGCGCCGGCCCGGCCAGCACCGAGAAATCGACGCGCGTGATCAAGCGCTGGCTGACCCGCCAGGGGTTGGACATGCCAGGGCTGGTGCTGGAGAACGGCTCGGGGCTGTCACGCGACGAACGGATCAGCGCCTACGACATGGCGCGCCTGCTGCAGCAGGCGCTGGCCAGCGACGTCGGGCCCGTGCTGATGGATTCGCTGCCGATCCTGGGCGTTGACGGTACGCTGCGCAACCGGCTCACGCGCGCCAATGCGGCGGGCAACGCCTATTTGAAGACCGGCACGTTGTCCGATACGCGCGCACTGGCCGGCTACGTCGATGCGCTCAACGGCGAGCGCTATGTGGTGGTGGCCTACATCAACCATGCCAACGCATCCGCCGCGCAGGAGGCGCATGACGCGCTGATGCAATGGGTCTACAAGGGCGCGCCCTGACCGGTCGTGCCATGTGACGCCGAGCTCAGCGCGCTGATCGGCGCATGAATCGGCGCGCCCCGGTCCACCGTGCCTTGGTTCGCGGATCCGGCACGGCCCCGGGCGCGCGCATCGCATCCATGACAAAGGGCGCCGCGGCGCCCTTTGTTGTCGGCAGGCGGGCCGCTGTCGGGCCCGAGGCGTTGTGCTGACGGCTCAGCGATCTTCGAATGCCGCCGCCGCGCGGCCCAGGCGATCCCGCACACCGTCCCAATCATGGTCATCGGGTACGGGCTCGAACACCAGCCGCTGATAGCCTTCCTTGTCTAGCCGGCGCAGCAGCCCGTACAGCGCCTGCGCATAGGCCTCCGGCGTGGCCGGCGCCTGCACGAAGACGCAGCGCGGGTCGGCGCTGGCCGGCGCATGGCCGATGAACGCCAGCCGCTGGCCTTCCGGCAACGCCTGCACGTATTGCGGCAGCGCATCGGGCTGCGCCAGGGTCAGCGTGGTGCGGGGCGCGTAGTGCGCCTTGAGCGTACCGGACGCACGCGGCGCGGCGGCGTCGGGCGGCAGCGGCACCGTGCCCAGCACATCGGCCATCATCGCCGCGGTGATGGCGCCGGGGCGCAACAGCACCGGCCCCGCCGTATCGAGCCGCGACAGATCGACGATCGACGATTCGATCCCCACGTCCACACCGTCGCCCTCCAGCACGTACACCGTGCCGCCGAACTCGTCGCGCACGTGTTCCGCGGTGGTCGGGCTCACTTGTCCGAAACGGTTCGCGGAAGGTGCGGCGATACCACCGCGGCCGCGCTTGAAGCGCGCCAGCAACGCCTGGGCTACCGGATGCGATGGGCAACGCAGGCCGATACTGTCCTGGCCACCGGCCACTGCGGCCGGAATATGCGCGGCGCGCTTGAGGATGATCGTCAGCGGGCCGGGCCAGAACGCATCGATGAGCTTGTGCGCGGCCTCGGGGACCTCGTCGGTCCAGTAGCTGACATCGGCGCCGTCCACCACATGGACGATCACCGGGTGATTCGAGGGACGGCCCTTGGCGGCAAAGATGCGCGCGACGGCTTCCGGGTTTTCGGCATCGGCGCCAAGCCCGTACACGGTCTCGGTCGGAAAGGCCACCAGTTGGCCCGCTTCGAGCAGACGGACCGCTTCGTCAAGTTCGGCGGCCGTGGGCATACGTGAGGACATTCGGTATGGCCCGGAATCAGAGCGCGATATGCAAGGCGCGCGCGGCAACATCGAACGCGGCGGCCGCGGCGGCCGCGTCGTCGCCCACGCAGTTCACGTGGCCCATCTTGCGCGACGGGCGCGCGTCGTTTTTACCGTACAGATGCAGCTTGGCGCCGGCCTGCGCCAGCACCTCGTTCCATGCCGGCGTGCGCTCCAACCCGAATTCGAACCAGCAGTCGCCCAGCAGGTTGAGCATCTTGCCGGCCGAATGCTGGCGCGTGCTGCCCAGCGGCAGGCGGGCCATGGCGCGCACCTGCTGCTCGAACTGGCTGGTTTCGCAGGCGTCCATCGTGATGTGGCCCGAATTGTGCGGACGCGGCGCCATTTCGTTAGCCACCAGCGTACCGTCGGTCAGCACGAAGAATTCGATGCACAGCACGCCGACATAACCCATTTCCGACGCGATCATCGCGGCGGCAGCGCGCGCGCGTGTGGCGATGTCGCCCGAGACGCTGGTCGACGGCATCGTGGTGGCAAACAGAATGCCGTCGCGATGGACGTTTTCCGCCAGCGGCCAGGTCGCGGTGCTGCCGTCGGCGGCGCGCGCCGCCAGCACGGAGACCTCGTACTGCAGCGGCAGCATCTGTTCCAGCACGCACGGCACGTGCTGCATCGCCTTCCAGGCAGCGCGCACGTCGTCGCGCGTCTTCACGCGGGCCTGGCCCTTGCCGTCGTAACCCATGCGTGCGGTCTTCAGGATGCCGGGCAGCACGTGCTCGGGCACGTTGTCGACATCGGCGTCATGCTGGATCACCCAGTGCGGCGCGGGCGGCACGCCGGTGCGCTCGGCGCACGCGGCAAAGAACTTTTTCTCGCCGATCCGGTTCTGCGCGATCGACACACAATAGCCGCGCGGCGCGACGAACACGCCGGCTTGCTCGAGCCGGTCGAGCGAAATCGACGGCACGTTTTCAAACTCGGTGCTTACCGCTTCGCACAGGCTCGCCACTTCGGCCAGCGCGGCCTCGTCGGTATAGGCCGCGCAGATATGGCGATCGGCCACATTGCCGGCGGGGCTGTCCTGGTCCGGATCGACCACGCAGACGCGATAGCCCATCGACTGTGCGGCATGCGTGAACATGCGGCCCAGTTGGCCTCCGCCGAGCATGCCCAGCCACGCGCCGGGCAGGATCGGGGCGCTGGGGCCGCCAACGCCGAATTCGGCGCGCGACTCCGGCGTGTGCGCTTCGGACAGGTGAGGATGGATATCGGTCGGCATGGCTCGGCTTCGGTAACTACGGGGTCGGGTACGGCAACTACGACGTGGATGCGATGTGGCTGCGGCGGCGGACGGCCTTACACGGGCAGCGTCATGGCGCGGGCCGCTTCGGTCTGACGGGCGCGGAACGCTTCGAGCGCGTTGGCCAGCGCGTCGTCGGTGGCGGCCAGCGTGGCGATCGCGTGCAGCGCGGCGTTGGCGGCACCGGCTTCGCCAATGGCGAACGTGGCCACGGGCACGCCCTTGGGCATCTGCACGATCGACAGCAGCGAATCCTCGCCGCGCAGGTATTTGGACGGCACGGGCACGCCGAATACCGGCACGATGGTCTTGGCGGCAATCATGCCCGGCAGATGGGCGGCGCCGCCGGCGCCCGCGATGATCGCGCGAATGCCGCGACCGCGCGCGCTTTCGGCGTAACGGAACATGTCGTCGGCCATGCGATGCGCGGAAACCACCTGCGCTTCGAACGGCACATTGAAATCCTTGAGCATGGCCACGGCGTGCTGCATCACGTCCCAATCGGAACTGCTGCCCATCACCACGCCCACCACCGGCTTTGCTGCATCACTCATGTCTGGAACCTCTTGCGGCTTATTGCAGCTGCTCGCCGGTCAGGCGCGTCAGTGCTTCCTGGTACTTGTCGGCGGTCTTGCGCACCACGTCGTCGGGCAGCTTCGGGGCCGGCGCGGTCTTCGGCCACGGCTTGCCGTCGATGCGCACGGCTTCGAGCCAGTCGCGCACGAACTGCTTGTCGAACGATGGCGGATTGGTGCCCACCTGATAGGAGTCGGCCGGCCAGAAGCGCGACGAATCGGCGGTCAGCACTTCGTCCATCAGCGTCAGCGTGCCGTCTTCGTCCAGGCCGAACTCGAACTTCGTATCGGCAATGATGATGCCGCGCGTCGCGGCGAATTCGGCCGCTTCCTTGTACAGGCGGATCGAGATCTCGCGCATTTTTTCGGCCAGTTCGCGGCCGATGCGCTGCTCGACTTCCTCGAACGAGATGTTCTCGTCGTGCTCGCCCATCTCGGCCTTGGCCGCCGGCGTGAAGATCGGCTCGGGCAGCTTCTGCGCATTCTGCAGACCGGCCGGCAGCGCAATGCCGCACACCTTGCCGGTGCTCTGGTAGTCCTTCCAGCCGCTGCCGGCCAGGTAGCCGCGCACCACTGCCTCGACCAGGATCGGCTTCAGGCGCTTGACCACCACGCCGCGGCCGCGCACCTGCGCCACTTCGTCGGGCGCCACCACGCTTTCGGCGCTCACGCCGGTCTCGTGGTTCGGCACGATATGCGCCAGCTTCCTGAACCAGAAATTGGCCATCTGGTTCAGCACGCGGCCCTTGGCCGGAATCGGCTCGCCCATGATCACGTCGAATGCCGACAGGCGGTCGGTGGTCACGATCAGCAGCTTGTCGTCGCCGACGGCGTAGTTGTCGCGGACCTTGCCTCGGCCGAGCAGCGGCAGGGACTGGATGGAGGATTCGTAGAGGGCGTCAGACATGGTGTGAGTGCGGCGGCGGCTGAAAACAAGCGGGGCTTCACGCACGATGCGAAGCCCCATGAAGTACGAACGCCCCGTGCGCGCGCAGCGCGGCCGGGGCGGCAATGCGATTTACTGCACGACCTGGGCGAGCTTGCCGGCCTTGTACTGGCCAGCCACGTCGGCCAGCGACACGGCCTTGATCTTGCTGGCCTGGCCTTCGCAGCCGAACGCCACGTAGCGGGCCTTGCACACCAGCTTGGCGGCTTCGCGGGCCGGCTTCAGGTATTCGCGCGGATCGAACTTGCTCGGGTTCTCCACGAAGAAGCGGCGGATCGCGCCGGTCATCGCCAGGCGGATGTCGGTATCGATGTTGATCTTGCGCACGCCGTACTTGATGGCTTCCTGGATTTCTTCCACGGGCACGCCGTAGGTTTCCTTCATGTCGCCGCCGAACTTGCGGATTTCCTCGAGCAGCTCCTGCGGCACCGACGACGAACCGTGCATCACCAGGTGGGTGTTCGGAATGCGCGCGTGGATTTCCTTGATGCGGCCGATGGCGAGGATGTCGCCGGTGGGTTTGCGCGTGAACTTGTAGGCGCCGTGCGAGGTGCCGATGGCGATCGCCAGGGCGTCCAGCTGGGTGGCCTTGACGAAGTCGGCGGCCTGCTCCGGATCGGTCAGAAGCATCGAGTGGTCGAGCTTGCCTTCGGCGCCGATGCCGTCTTCCTCGCCGGCTTCACCGGTTTCCAGCGAGCCCAGGCAGCCCAGTTCGCCTTCCACTGTCACGCCCACGGCGTGGGCCAGTTGCACCACCTTGCGGGTCACGTCGACGTTGTATTCGTAGTCGGACGGCGTCTTGCCGTCTTCCTTGAGCGAGCCGTCCATCATCACCGACGAGAAGCCGAGATCGATCGCGCCCTGGCAGATCGCCGGCGACTGACCGTGATCCTGGTGCATCACCACGGGGATGTGCGGGTAGGCTTCCACGGCGGCTTCGATCAGGTGGCGCAGGAAGTGCTCGCCAGCGTATTTGCGCGCGCCGGCCGACGCCTGCATGATCACCGGAGCATTGACCTCGTCGGCGGCCTGCATGATCGCCTGCACCTGTTCGAGGTTGTTCACGTTGAAGGCCGGCAGGCCATAGTTGTTCTCGGCGGCATGGTCCAGCAGCTGGCGCATGGATACGAGTGGCATGTCTAACTCCTGAATGTAAAAAGCTTGGGTATGTCTGAATTCTTCTGGATGCTGCGCCGGGCAGGTTCGCGCATCGGTGGCGCCCCGGTCTGTCCGCCGCGCCACATGGGACGTTTTCCTATCGGCCGCCGCCCACCCGGACGATCTTGAGCGTGTTCGTGCCGCCCGGCTGGCCCATCGGCTCGCCAATTGTCAGCACGATGAAATCGCCACGCTGCACGGCGCCCTGCGCAAGCAGCAGCTCCTCGGCCTGCTCCAGCGCTTCGTCGCGGTCCGTGCTGGACTGCAACGGCAGCGCCACCACGTTGCGGTACAGCTGCATCTTGCGCTGCGAGGCAAGGTTGGGCGTCATCGCGTAGATCGGCACATGAATGCGGTGGCGGCTCATCCACAGCGCGGTGGCGCCGGAATCGGTCAGCGCGGCAATGGCCTTCACGCCTAGATGATAGGCCGTGAACAGCGCACCCATGGCGATCGACTGGTCGATGCGCGCGAAGGTCTGGTTCAGGAAGTCGGTGTCGAGCTGCACCACTTCGGATTTTTCCGCTTCCAGGCAGATTGCGGCCATGGCTTCGACGGTTTCCACGGGATAGCGGCCGGCGGCGGTTTCGGCCGACGTCATCACGGCGTCGGTGCCGTCCAGCACGGCGTTGGCCACGTCGGACACCTCGGCGCGCGTCGGCACCGGATTGACGATCATGCTTTCCATCATCTGGGTGGCGGTGATCGTCAGCTTGTTGGCTTCGCGCGCTAGCTTGATCATGCGCTTTTGCAACGCGGGAACCGCGGCGTTGCCAACTTCCACGGCCAGGTCGCCGCGCGCCACCATGATGCCGTCCGAGGCCTGCAGGATTTCTTCGAGCACGCCCGGGCGGATCGCCTCGGCGCGCTCGATCTTGGCGATCATGCGGGCCTTGTGGCCATGTGGCTGTCCCGCCACGTTGGCCAGCTGCCGCGCCATTTCCATATCGGTGGCGTTCTTCGGAAAGCTCACGGCCACGTAGTCCGCGCCAAGCGCCATGGCGGTCTTGATGTCCTCCATGTCCTTGGCGGTCAGCGCCGGCGCAGAAAGGCCGCCGCCCTGGCGGTTGATGCCCTTGTTGTTGGACAGATCGCCGCCCACGCGCACGGTCGTGAAGATCTCGGTGCCGAGCACGCGATCGACCACCAGCACGATCAAGCCGTCGTTCAGCAGCAGCACGTCGCCGGGTCCGACATCGCGCGGCAGGTCCTTGTAGTCCAGGCCCACGCGGTCCTGCGTGCCGATCTCGCAGGTGGAATCGAGGATGAACGCGTCGCCCGGGCGTAGCGTGACCTTGCCGTTTTCAAACTTGCCGACGCGGATCTTGGGGCCTTGCAGGTCGGCCATGATGGCCACCTCGCGGCCGCACGCAGCGGCTGCTTCGCGCACCAGCGCGGCGCGATCGATGTGATCCTGCGCCGTGCCGTGGGAGAAGTTCAGGCGCACCACGTCGACACCGGCCGCAATCATGCGGGTCAGCATGTCCAGGGAACTGGAGGCGGGGCCGATGGTGGCGACGATCTTGGTGGAACGGGTCATTCGGACGGTTTCCTGGTTCGGGACTCTGGAGCCACTCTCAACGGGTTCCGGCCCTTGCGGCGTCTTGCGCCGACGCCGCGGGCTGGCGCTCAACCTGCGGCGCGTTGCTCCAGCACTTCGAAAGCCGGCAGCTTCTTGCCTTCCAGGAATTCCAGGAAGGCGCCGCCGCCGGTGGAGATATAGCCGATCCGGTCGGCGATGTTGTACTTGGCGATGGCGGCCAGCGTGTCGCCGCCGCCGGCGATCGAGAAGGCCTTGGACGAGGCGATGGCTTCGGCCAGCACCTTGGTGCCGTTGCCGAACTGGTCGAACTCGAACACGCCCACCGGGCCGTTCCAGACGATCGTGCCAGCGGCCTTGAGCTGGTCAGCCAGCATCGCCGCGGTCTTCGGCCCGATGTCCAGGATCATGTCGTCGTCGGCCACGTCCTTGACGTCCTTGACCGTGGCTTCGGCCGTGGCGCTGAACGCCTTGGCGCACACCACATCGACGGGGATGGGTACCGATGCGCCGCGCGCGGCCATGATGTCGATGATTGCCTTGGCGTCGCCGGCGAGATCGGCTTCCGCCAGCGACTTGCCGATCTTCAGGCCGGCAGCCAGCATGAACGTGTTGGCAATGCCGCCGCCCACGATCAGGTTGTCGACCTTGTCGGCCAGTGCTTTCAGGATGGTCAGCTTGGTGGAAACCTTCGAACCGGCGACGATGGCCACCAGCGGGCGGGCCGGCTGGCCCAGCGCGCGGCCCAGCGCGTCGATTTCAGCGGCCAGCAGCGGGCCGGCGCAAGCCACCGGCGCAAACTTTGCAATGCCGTGCGTGGTGGCTTCGGCGCGGTGCGCAGTGCCGAATGCATCGTTGACATACACATCGCAGAGCTTGGCCATCTTCTGCGCCAGCTCGTCGCTGTTCTTCTTCTCGCCCTTGTTGACGCGGCAGTTTTCCAGCAGCACCACCTGACCGGGCGCCACTTCCACGCCGTCGACCCAGTTCTGTACCAGCTTCACCGGCCTGGCGAGCAATTCCGACAGGCGCGCAGCGATGGGAGCCAGCGAATCCTCGGGCTTGAACTCGCCCTCGGTCGGTCGGCCCAGATGGGACGTCACCATCACCGCGGCGCCGGCGTCCAGACAGGCCTGGATGGCGGGCACCGAGGCGCGGATGCGCGTGTCCTCGGTGATGTTGCCCGCGTCGTCTTGGGGCACGTTCAGGTCGGCGCGGATAAAGACGCGTTTGCCGGAAATTTTGCCTTGGGAAATGAGATCGGAAAGACGCAGGACAGAAGTCATGGAGGTAAGAGCGGAGACGCGAACGGCATGGGCAAGCCCGTCCGTGATTGTCGGAAAAACCGGCATTTTACCCGATCACTGTTGGGGTTTCGCGCATTCGCCTAGTACACGCCCTATCGACCACATTTGATGGCAATGCATTACCCCTCCTTAGAGGGGGTTAAGTTTCCGTAATTTCTGTTCTGGGTTTGCTGTAAGGTAGCCAGTAATGTACTAAACGTATGCATAGTCAGACACTTAGCCTAGTTTGACAAAATTGGTACATCATTGCCGAGTCCGACAAAGATCGGAGTTATGACACAACAATTCCCGGGACCACGACGAGTCACGCTCGTCGGGTATCTCGGGATTCTGGAAGCTGCCGCAATGAGGGGGGTAAGTAATGGACCAAGCGACGATCCACGGCGCTATCCGTGGTCTTTACGAAGGCATCCTGGACCCAGGAGCGTGGCAACAGAGCCTGCGTGCACTGACCGAGATTGCGGACACCTCGCACGCCTCGATGATGGTGTGGGACACGGTCAACGACCAGATCACGGTCAACGAGATCGTGAATCCAGTCGAAGAACTCTTCGCCGCCTATGAAAACGATTTCCAGCCGATCGATCCGGCCAAGGCGTTCGCGCCGCGGCTGGTGCCCGGCGCTTGGTATGTCGATGCGCGCGACCTGGGCCCACAGGCGATGGCACGCCATCCCTTTTACTGCGATTTCTTCCATCGATTCGGCCTGCGCTCGTATGTGGCTTGCCTGGTGGAAAGACAGCCGCGCTACGAGGTCTATTTCTCGATGCAGCGGGCGCTGTCGCAGGACGCGTTCAGCGGCGAGGACACCCGCAAGCTCGACTGGGTGATCCCGCACATGCGCACCGCCATGGCGATGCGCGACCGCACGCTGGCCTTGTCGACCATGGCGTCGCTGTCGGCGCGGCTGCTCGAGCGCCTGTCGTTTGCCGTGGCCGTCTACAGCAGCGACCGCCGGCTGCTGCTTGCCAATACGGCGGGCGAACGCTGGGTGCGGCGGCTGGAACCGGCCGGCAAGACATCGGAGTGGCAGCTCTCACGCCATTTCGCCGACATGCTGCAGGCCGCCTGCGACCCGCTCAATCCGCTGGGTGCCCAGGCCGCCCGGGCGATCGACAACGCCGGCAACCAGGCTGAAGTGCTGGTGCTGCCGCTGCCCGCCGCGCACATGCTGGCGTCGCAATGGCAGCAGCCGGCGGCGCTGGTCATCGTGCACGAAGCCGCCGCGCCGTCGGTGCTGCTCGACACGGTGATGCGCACTCTGTACGGCCTGACGCCGGCGGAGAGCCGTCTGGTCTCGCGGCTGGCCACTGGCGAGGGTCTGCCCGAAGCCAGCCGTCAGATGCGCATCCGCCATGAGACGGCGCGCACGCAGCTCAAGTCGATATTCCTCAAGACCGGCTGCACAAGCCAGTCACAGTTGACGCACCTGCTCACCAGGCTGGCTTCCACGCTCAACAGCGGCTGAGATTCCGCCCGCATCATTGCGCCTCCAACGGCTGCTCAGCCAGCCCGTTCCGAAATGCTTATCGATACGCGCATCGTCCGCCTTTGCACGCGCGTGGCATCAGAGACATGAAGGACAACCCCATGGAAGACAGAGCAAAGCACGACACCATTCGCGCCCTCTATAAGGGGGTCGTCGAGCCCCAGGCCTGGCAGCGCGGCTTGCACGCGCTGTGCCTGCTCAGCGACAGCGCCCAGGCATCCCTTCTGTTCGTAGACACCGGTCTCGGGACGGTGCACGTACGCGCCAGCGCGAACCGGACGGTGGAAGGTGCGCCGGAGCCGCCGTGGCCTCGTCGGCACCTTGGCCTGCCGCGCGCCAGTAGCTTGCCGATCGGTGGCTGGCACATTGAACGCCGCAAGCTGGCGCCCGTCGCAGCCGACAGTCGCGACCTGCACGACGAGCCGTCGTCCGGCGAAAGCGCCCAGCCGCCAGCCCTGACTTATCTGGTCGATCGCAAGCCTTCGTACGACGTCTATCTGACGCTGCAGCGCATGCCTGGAGAGGCGGGCTATTCCGAGCACGATGCATACGCGCTGGACTGGGTCATCCCGCATCTACGCGAAGCCATATCGCTGTCCGACCGGACGTTCGTCACCGCCACCCACGAACGGGTGTCCACCGACCTCTTCAACCGCCTGCCATTCGGCGTGATCGTCTTCGCCGAATCGGGCAAGGTGCTGCTTGCCAACGATGCGGGCGCCCCATGGGCGCAGCGGTTGTTGCCGGCGGTGACGGTCGGCGATCTCGCCGCCAGCGCGGGCGGCGCCGCGGCCTCGACATCGCCGGACCTCGGCGGCTGGCAGTTGTCGCGCCCATTTACGGACGTGCTGCGCGCGCTGTCCAATCCGGCCGCGCATCTCCCCATCCAGGCCGTGCAGGCAGTCGGTGCCGACGGACGCTCCACGCAGATCGTGGCGGTGGGACTGACGCCGACCAACTCCCTGCCGTCAACATGGCCGGGCCGGCCGATCCTGGCAAGCATCCACGAGAGCCACGACGGGCCCCGCGCCGCGCCGGCCGTACTGCGCGACCTGTACGGACTGACGCCCGCAGAAAACCGTCTGGCTATGCTGCTGACGCAGGGCATGGGCCTGCCGGACGCATGCGCGCACCTGGGCATCAAGCGCGAAACCAGCCGCTCCCAGCTGAAATCGATCTTCACCAAGACCAACACCGGCACGCAGGCGCAGTTGTCGCATCTGCTGACGCGGCTCGGCAGCGTGATGGCCGAGCCCGCCAGGTGGCAGCACAACTAGCCCAGAAAGCGCAGCGCAGTGTAGACGCCCATCCCCACCACGATCATGCCGACCATGCGGCGCGTCAGCAGATAGCAGACGGTGGCGGCGATGCCGGCCATCAGTTTGTCGTTGCTGGGCGCGATCGTGAAGTGGCCTTCGAATGTCAGCAGGTCTGGCAGGATGATTGCCGCCAGCGCCGCAGCCGGCGCGTAGCGCAAGGCGCGCTGGATGCGGTCCGGCACCGTGACGCGCTCGCCCGCCATCAGGAACAGCGCGCGCGTAAGCACCGTGACCACGGTCATACCGACGATGGCGATCCAGGTTTCCAGGTGGCTCATGCCTGGTCTCCCGACTGCACATGGCGTTCCTTGCGGGCGCGGATGCCGCGCAATGCGGCGCGTGCCGCGAATTCGTCGCTGGCCATGCCCGCCGCGATCGCCGCCATGACCGCGATCACCAGCGACAGACGGTACGGCAGGTCGAAGCACAGCAGCGCCACCACGGCCGACACCACCACGGCCATCAGCATCGAGCGCGAGTTGATCGTCGCGATCATCAGCGGAATCAACGCCAGCGTGCCAGCCAGCGCCAGTCCCCAGCTATCGGGAAACAGGCTGGCCAGCAGGATGCCGACGATCGACGACACCTGCCACGTGGCGCAATTGATCAGCGCCATGCCCCAGAAAAAACCTTCCTTGCCGGGCACATAACCGGGCTCGACATAACGCTGCATGAAATACACGAAATGCAGGTCGCCGTTGAAAAAGCCCAGCAGCGTACGGCGGCGCGTCGGCAGGTAATTGAAGTGGGGCTGCAGCGCGGCGCTGAAGATCACGAAGCGCAGGTTGACCACCGCGGCGGTCAGCCACACGGTCCAGATCGGCATGCCCGCGGCAAACAACGGCAGCACGGCCAGTTGCGCCGATCCGGCATACACCAGCAGCGACATGCCGATGGCTTCCGGCACGGTCAGCGCCGATTTGCTCATGGCCACCCCGGTCACCAGCCCCCAGGCAAAAACCGCGGGCAAGGACGGCGCGAAGAATCGCGCGCCGTCGAGAAAGGCGTTGCGTTCCACCTCGGCAAAGCGATGCCAGAGGCGCAACCACACCGGAGACGACTGTCGGGGTGTCATGGCGAAATGAGAAGAGAAGACACGGCAGGCCGTCTTGCGCGGCGTGGCCGTCGGGGGACTTCCCAGCCGCGCCAGGCGCAACCGGGAAGCAAAGCAGCCATTATAGGCGTGGGACAGCCGCAGGTAAGCAGCAGCTTAAAAGTGAGGAACTGACTGTTGTTTCGCGACCAATGCGCGAGCGTCGGGCGGCTTTTGGTGGCTTCCGGCCGGCTTCAGGCCGGCTTGCCCGGCGCCGGCGCAAGCAACGGCGCCGCCGCGGCGGTCGTGGGCTCGTCGCCGTCGTCCCCGCCGCCCGCCTGCCCGAGATCGATGCCCGACGTTTCCGGCAGCAGCGCTGCGGACACCATCACCAGCGCATAGCCGACGCCGGCCACCATGGCGATCGCCAACGCCAGCGTGGTGCGTCCGCTATTGAGCCAGCCGACCGCCAGCGGGAAGAACGAGCCGATCACGCGGCCGAGGTTGTACGACACACCGTAGCCGGTGGCGCGCACGCTGCTGGGATACGACTCGGAAATCGTCGCGCCGATCCCCGAAAACACGCCCTGCATCAGCACGCCCAGCGGGAAACCGAGGAACAGCATCGAGGTGTTCGACACCGGGATCACCATGTAGATCATCGCCATCACGAACGCGCCGGCGGCAAACGCCATATAGGTGAGGCGGCGTCCCCAGCGGTCGGTGGCATAGGCGCCGGCCACGTATCCGACCAGCGATCCGAGGATCGTCACGGCCAGGTAGGAACTGGTGCCGAATACCGACAGACCGCGCTCGGTCTTCAGAAACGTCGGCAGCCATGTGGCGATCGCGTAGTAGGCGCCCAGCATGCCGCCCGACAGCAGGCTGCACAGCACGGTCTTGCGCAGCAGCGGACGCCGGAACACGCGCGCCAGATCGGCTGCGGGCGACGCGTTGCCCCGCTCCGCGCGGCTCTTCAGGAACACTTCGGGCTCCTGCAGGTTTCGGCGCAGGTACACCACCACGAGCGCAGGCAGGATGCCCAGGAAGAAGCAGACGCGCCACGCCATTTCGGGCTCGAACAGGTTGAACGTGATGGCGTAGGCAATCGCCGCGCCGCCCCAGCCAAACGAATAGCTGCTGGCCGTGAAACCCGAATACTTGCCGCGGTGGGCCGGATTGCGGATCAGCTCGGTCACCAGCACCATGCACAGCGACGATTCCCCGCCGAAGCCGAGCCCCTGCAGCATGCGGAACACCATCAACTGCTCGGGCGAGTTGGCGATGCCGCACAGGAAGCACGACACGGCAAACACCAGGATCGTCCAGCGCAGCACGCGCACGCGGCCAAAGCGGTCGGCCAACAGACCCGCGCCGATGGCGCCCACCAGCGACGACACCAGCGTCCACGTGACGATGGCGCCGGCCATCGACTTGCTCATGCCCCACTGCGCCAGCAGCGTCGAAATCAGAAACGAATAGATCATGAAGTCGAACACATCGACCGCATGGCCGAGGAACGCTCCGTAAAAGCCCTTGCGCTCGGCGCGCGATAACTCCCTGAACCAGTCCAGCATGATCGATTCCTCCCCTGTTCCTGTTTTGGGTCTTCAGATTCTTCAGATATGTGTCGACGCGGGCAGCCCGGCGGGCGGCCGGAATGCATGGCCGGCGTCTTCCAGCAATTGCGCGAAGCGCAGCGACGTCAGGTCGCCAAAGCGCCGCGCCACGATCTGCACCCCGACCGGCAGCCCGTCGCGCGCCGGTCCGATCGGCGCCACCGTCGACGGCAGGCCGCACAGTCCCGAATGGCCGGCCCAGAACAGCTGCGACGTGAGCGGCAAGGGCTGGCCGTTCACGCGGATCGAGCGCTGCCAGGGCTCGCCGGCCTCGTCGATCGGAAACGCGGTGGTGGACGCCGCCGGGCACAACAGCACGTCGTAGTCGCAGAAGAAGCGGCTCCATGCCCGCGCAAACGTTTCGCGCGTGTGCTGCAGCAACAGCCACTGGCGATGGCTCAGCGTGGCGCCGGTGAACTGCAGCGTGGCGTAGGTCGCATCGGCCGGATCGGCGCCGGCGGCACGTGCCATGGCATCGGCAAACGCAGCGTCATCCATATGCAACGATGTGGTGGCGCGCAGCAGCAGCACGTAGGTGCGCCACAGCGATGCGGCGTCGAAATCGGGGCGGACGTTCCAGGCGACCGCCGCGCCCTGCCGCGCGAGCCATTCCCCAAGACCGGCGATGGCGTCGCTGACGGCGGCATCGGCTTCGGCCAGCGGGTGCGTGGGCAGCACGGCCACGCGGAAATCGGCAAGATGCGCGCGCTCGCAAGGCGGCAGATCGAGTTGCCACGCGCTGGCGTGACCCGCATCGGGACCGGCGATCGCGCGCAGCACCAGTTCCAGATCCCGCGCGCTGCGCGCGATGGGGCCCGCCACGTTGATGTCCTGCTCGGCAAAGCTGTCCGCGCCATTGCCGTGCCCGCGCAGCGGCACGATGCCGTGGCTGCTCTTGTGCGAAAACACGCCGCAGTAGTGCGCGGGATTGCGCAGCGACGAGCCGATATCGGAACCGACATCGAAAAAACTCATGCCCGCGCAAACCGCCGCCGCGCTGCCTCCCGACGATCCGCCCGGCGTGCGCGTCAGATCGTGCGGATTGCGCGTGGTGCCGTAGATCGCGTTGTAGCTTTGCCAGTCGCGCAGGCCCAGCGGCACATTGGTCTTGCCGAGCAGCACCGCCCCATGCGCGCGCAGTCGTTCGACCACCACGGCGTCCGCGGTTGCGCGGTGCGCGAGGCGCGCCGGCGCGCCGCACGTGGTGGGCCAGCCGCCGACATCGAACGATTCCTTGATCGAGAATGGAATGCCGTCGAGCGGCCCATGCAGCCGGCCCGCGCGACGGCGCGCGTCGCTCTGCGCAGCGGCCTCGCGCGCGGCGTCGAAATCGGCCAGCACCAGCGCATTGACTTGCCCGTTGTGCGCTGACCATGCCGCCTGACACGCCTCCACCAACGCCAGCGCGGTGGTTTCCCCGCGCGCCAGCTGCGCGGCCGCGACATGCGCTGGAAGAAAACGGGCCTCCGGCCGGGGCGAATCGGCCGGTTTCAGGTCAGGCTGGGTCACGGGGGCTCCGATATTGTCATGGGCCGGCTGGGCGGTACGCAGCCGGGTCTGTCACGATCTCAGTGCATCGATCGGTATACTATATTCATACTTATTCGAATAACAAGGCAGTATTTATGCCAGGGTTGGATGCACCGCAACAAGGAAAATAGCCACTCTTCAGGCAGATGGTGAGGCCCCAATGCCACGCGGCGCACCAAAATGCGGACGATTTTGTATACCGTTTGGTGCCAAACCCCGCCCGACGAAATGGGACGGCTAGCGCCGCAGCAGACCAACCAGATCGTCGATGTCCGGAAGCACCGCCTCGCGGCCGACCGCCTCGCCCGCTTGCGCGTCCAGCACGCCCTCGGCCAGGGCCCGCTTGCCCTGATGCAGGTCGACAATGCGTTCCTCGATCGTGCCGGCGGCAATCAGCCGATAGACCGTGACAGGCCGTTGCTGGCCGATGCGGTGCGCACGGCCCATCGCCTGGTCTTCGGCGGCCGGGTTCCACCACGGATCGGCAATCACCACGTAATCCGCCGCGGTCAGGTTCAGCCCAAACCCGCCGGCCTTCAGGCTGATCAGGAAGATATCGCCCTCGCCTGCCTGGAAGGCGGCCACGCGCCGCGTGCGCTCGGCCGCGGGCGTCGCCCCGTCAAGGTATTGCCACGCCAGGCCGGCGTCGTCGAGCGACTGGCGCAGCAGTTGCAGGAAATCGACGAACTGGCTGAACACCAGCGTCTTGTGGCCATTGGCGGCGAGAGTGGCGGCCAGTTCGGCAAATGCGCGCACCTTTGCGCCGGGCTGCCCCACTTCAGGCGTCACGAGGCGCGCATCGCAGGCGGCGCGGCGCATGCGCATCAGTTGCGCCAGCACGTGGATGCGCGCCTCGGCTTCCGGCAATGCGGCAGGCGCGCGCTTGTCCCGCTGCGGGCGCAGCAGCGCGCGTTCGGCTTCGGACAGCGCCTGGCGGCGCAGCGCCTCGTAGTGCGCCGCCTCGGCCGGCTCGGGCGCGACGCGGATCACGAGTTCGGTGCGCGGCGGCAGTTCGTCGAGAACCTGGGATTTGGTCCGCCGCAGCACGAACGGTGCAATCATGCGGCGCAAACGCACGCGCGGATCGCGCGCGCCGTTGCGTTCGATCGGATTGGCGAAATGCTCGTTGAAGCGCGCCAGCGACCCCAGCAATCCGGGATTGCAGAAGCGCATCACGGCCCACAGTTCGGCCAACCGGTTTTCCACGGGCGTGCCCGACAACGCGATCCGGCAGTTGGCCTGCAGCGCAAACATCGCCTGGGCGCGCCGCGACGCCGGATTCTTGAACGACTGCGCTTCGTCGGCGACCACGGTATGCCAGACGCGCTCGCAGAACGCCTTGCGCTCCTGTTGCAGCAGGTTGTAGGAGACGATGACCAGATCGCCAGCGCCCGCCTGGCCGACGATCGCGTCGCGGTCGCCCTCAGCGTAGGACAGCACGCGCAGCGCGGGCGCAAAGCGGCGCGCTTCGGCCGCCCAGTTGCCGCAGACCGACGTGGGCGCCACCACCAGCGCCGCGCCGCCGCCCGCACGCGCCAGCAGCAACGCCAGCGCCTGCAGCGTCTTGCCCAGGCCCATGTCGTCGGCCAGGCACGCGCCAAATCCCGCCTCGGCCAGCGACATCATCCAGCGAAAGCCTTCGACCTGATATGGCCGCAGATCGGCGGCGAGCGTGGCCGGCAGCGCCGCATCGGTCTGGCGCGCGTCACGCAGCCGCTTCACGCGCGTGCGGAAATGCGCATCGGGATCGACGCCCACGCCGGCCAACACATCGTCGAGCCACGGCGTGGCTACCAGCGGCACGCGGATGCCGTCGCGCACGCCGTCGCCGACGCAAGCCAGATCGCGCAGCCGGTCGCGCAACTGCCGCGTCAGCGCCACGTAGACGCCATGCTCCATCGGGATGAACCGGCCGGCGTGGCCGTGCGCCCAGGCCACGAGCTTTTCCAGCGACAACACCAGGCCCTCGGCAACCTGAAGCTGGCCGACCAGCTTGAACCATTCGTCGCCGGTGGTCACGCTGACCGACAATTGCGGCAGATCGGCGGGCACCACGCGCAGCTCGCGCCCGCGCGGCCATTCCAGATCGATCACGGCGTCAAGCCCCGGCAGCACTTCGATGGCCGTCAACGCATCTTCCGGGTCGTCGAGCGTCCAGTGATATTCGCCACTGGCCGGCGACTGCCGCACCAGGAACGGCAGCGCATCGAAGACCTGTGCCACATGCGCCAGTTCGGCATCGGGATCGCGCTGGGTGACCAGCGTTTGCCCGCCAATCGTCGCCATCAACGTTGCGCGGCCATGACCGGGCGCCAGCCGCGGGCCGGCCGCGCCGAACGGCGTGACCACCAGACGCAGGCTGATGCCGCGCCCAACCGGCGCCACTTCGGCGCGCAGCCGCGACTCGGCGGCGCGCTCGCGCGCCTCGCCGGCATGATCGGCATGGATCTGGAAGTGCCCGGCCAGCGCGCGCAGCGTACTGTCCAGCCGCGCCTCCGCATCGGCTGGCACGGTGAGGCCATCGGCAATCAGTTTGGCCGCGCTCTGCTGGGCGGCCGTGAAGCGGACCACGCGCAAGCGGCGCGCACCGTCCTGCAGAACGGTGATCTGGCGCAGTGCCTCGGCTTCCTCGCGCGCCGCTGGGGGCAGAAAATCCTCCATCGATTTCGGTGCGCGCAGCGGCGGCACGATGCGCAGCACGAAGCGGTCGCCCTCGCGCAACGCTTCCAGCGCGGGGGACGATTCCACCACTTCCATCGGAATAGTCGGCGCATGCGCCAGCACCACGCCGGGATGGCCGACCAGCGCCATCATGGCGGCGGCGCGATCGAGCACGTGGCGGCGATTACGCGAGCTGTCGCGCCGGATGGCGCGCGCCACGCGCACGTCACAGGGCGCCAGGGTTTCGTCGGCGGCCACGCGCGCCAGGGGCACCGGACGCGGCTTGCTCCAGCCGCGCGGGCCGCGGGTCTGCTCCAGCACCTCGATGGTGCCTGGCTCGCCGTCGGCGTCGACGGTGATCGCCCACAACAGCCGTCGCCCGGGCTGCGCGTCGTCGGCCGGCGTCGCGCCGCCGGCCAGCGCCTCGAGTGCGCCAAGCGCGTCCTGCCAGGGCGCGTCCGCGGCGGCGGCAAGGGGATCAGGGGTCGGATCGGTCTGTGGCACGCACTCAATCGGGGCTGGGCTGAAGGTGCGATTGTAGAACGGTGCGTCCGGCCTTCGCGTTGGCACACAAGGCCCCGCGGCTTACAATGCAGCCTTTACGACTTTTGTTGGTGCTCAGGGAGACAACCATGTCGATGGCAGATCGCGACGGCAAGATCTGGATGGATGGCAAGCTGATTGAATGGCGCGACGCCAAGATTCACGTGCTGACGCACACCCTGCACTACGGCATGGGCGTATTCGAAGGCGTGCGTGCCTACAAGACCCCGGAAGGCACCGCGATCTTCCGCCTGAAAGAGCACACGCGCCGCCTGTTCAACTCGGCCAAGATCTTCCAGATGGCCATGCCGTTCGACGAGGCGACGCTCGAAGCCGCGCAACGCGAGGTGGTACGCGCCAACAACCTGGAGTCGTGCTACATCCGCCCGCTGGTGTGGATCGGGTCCGAAAAGCTTGGCGTGTCGGCCAAGGGCAACACGATCCACGTGGCCATCGCCGCCTGGCCGTGGGGCGCCTATCTGGGCGAGGAAGGCCTGGAGCGCGGCATCCGCGTCAAGACATCGTCCTTCACGCGCCATCACGTCAATGTGTCTCTGGTGCGCGCCAAGGCCAGCGGCTACTACATCAACTCGATCCTGGCCAACCAGGAAGCCACCGGGCTGGGCTATGACGAAGCGCTGCTGCTCGATACCGACGGCTACGTCAGCGAAGGCTCGGGCGAGAATGTGTTCATCGTGCGCAATGGCGTGATCTACACCCCGGATCTGGCCTCGTGCCTGGACGGCATCACCCGCGACGCCACGCTGACCATCGCCCGCGACCTCGGCATCGAAGTCCGCGAAAAGCGCATCACCCGCGACGAGATGTATTGCGCCGACGAAGCGTTTTTCACCGGCACGGCCGCCGAAGTCACGCCGATCCGCGAACTGGACGACCGCGTCATTGGCGAAGGCCGTCGTGGCCCGATCACCAAGCGCGTGCAGGACGCGTTCTTCGCCGCCGTCGGCGGCACCGACGAAAAATACAGGAAGTGGCTGACGCTGGTCTGATCCGGCGCCCAAGCCCCCGAGCGAACTCAATTCCCCGCAAGACAACCGCTACACCATGACGCAAACCGCAACCGTCGTCGAAATCGGCGCAGAAGACATTCCGCTGCATTGCCCCACCGGAAACACCCCGGCCTGGAACTATCATCCTCGTGTTTTCCTGGACGTGGCGGACACCGGCGAAGTGAAATGCCCGTACTGCGGCACCGTGTACAAGCTCAAGCCGGGCACCGTGCTGAAGGGCCACCACTGACCCGCGCGGCCCCCGTCCCTCGCCTGCGTTTCGATCTGACGCCCCGGGCCGCCCAGCGCCCCGGGGCGTTGACACGCCCGGGCATCGTGAAACAGGGCCACGCAATCCCCACAAAATGAGAAAAGCCCTCGTCATTGCCCCCAACTGGATCGGCGACGCCCTGATGGCGCAGCCGCTCTTTGCGCTGATCAAGGCCCGGCATCCGCGCCTGATGATCGACGCGCTCGCGCCCAAATGGGTCGCGCCCGTGCTGGCGCGCATGCCTGAGATCAGCAAGGTGTTTCCGAGCGATCTCGCCCACGGCAAGCTGCAGCTGAGCGCGCGCCTGATGTTCGCGCAGCAGCTCAAGCACGAAGGCTACGATGTGGCCTACGTGCTGCCCAATTCGCTGAAATCGGCACTGATCCCGTTCCTGGCCGGCATTCCGCTGCGCATCGGCTATCGCGGCGAAGCGCGCTTCGGCATGCTCAATATTCGCCATGCCAATCCGCCGCGCGACAATCGTCCGCCGATGGTGGAGCACTATGCTCGCCTGGCGCTCAAGCCCGGCGCGCGCCTTCCCGAGTCGATTCCCGACCCCCGGCTCAAGGTGGATCCCGCGCGCATGGCCGCCACGGCCGAGCGCTTCGGCATCGCGCCCGGCACACGGCTGATCGCGTTTTGCCCCGGCGCCGAATTCGGCCCGGCCAAGCGCTGGCCGGCCGCGCATTTCGCGGCGCTGGCGCAGATGCTGCGCCGCTCCTACCCATACGCGCAGATGGTGACGCTGGGGTCCGCCAAGGACGCCGAAATTGCCGACGAGATCGTCCAGGGCGCGCCGTTCGTGCGCAACCTGTGCGGCCAGACCTCGCTGGACGATGCGGTCGATCTGCTGGCGCTGTCGGAGGCCGCGGTCTGCAACGATTCCGGGCTCATGCACGTGACCGCCGCGCTGAACCGGCCGCAAGTGGCCGTGTTCGGTTCGAGCGACCCGCGCCACACGCCCCCGCTGTCACAGGCTGCGAGTATCATGTGGCTTCAACTCGAGTGCAGCCCTTGCTTCAAACGCGAGTGCCCGCTCGGCCATCTGCGCTGCCTGAAGGAGATCGAACCCGAAATGGTGTTCGTCGAGTTGCGCAAGCTCCTGCACCGTCCCTGATCACACAACATGCCCCGTTTCGCCCGCCTGTTCGATTCCGCAGAAGACATCGTCGATGCCTTCCGCGAAGCCATGAAATTGCGCGATGCCGATGGCGCGCTGCGGCTCTGGCTCGATGAAGATTCCGTGACCTGCGTGATGCCCGATGGCCAGCGTCTGATCGGCCATGAAAACCTGCGCCAGGCGTTTGCGCAGTTGCTGGAAGAACAGCCGGTGCTGATCGACGCGATCGAGACCAGCAGCCACGCATCGCTGGGCGTATCGATCTTCGACGTGACCGAGGCCCTGCGCTTTGGCGAAGGACGGGTCGAAGCCGATCTTTTCGTGCATACCACCTACGTGCTGATGCAGAACCACGAAGGCTGGCGCCTGGCCCACATTCACTGCAGCCCCGCCAACGCGGTGCAGGTGGCCGCAGTGGCCGTTGCACCGGGACAGGCGCTGCACTGAGCCGTCCCATTCCGGCGATGCAGTTCGGCAACGCTTTCGACACGCCCTGGTGGCTGCGCGGCGGACACGCGCAGACCATCCTGCCGGCCCGCTTCACGCGCCATCGCCGCATCACGTTCCGCCGCGAACGCTGGGACACGCCCGATGGTGATTTCATCGACCTCGACTGGACCACGCACGCCGCCGCGCCCGACGCGCCACTGGTGGTCATGTTCCACGGACTGGAAGGCGATTCCCGCAGCCATTACGCGCAAACGCTGATGGTGGCGCTGCGCGAGCGCGGCTGGCAGGGCGTGATCCCGCATTTTCGCGGCTGCTCGGGACAGCTCAACCAGGCGCCGCGTTTCTACCATTCCGGCGATTCGGCCGAGATCCGCTGGGTACTGCATCGCCTGCGCGACCAGTTGCGCGCGACGGCGCCGATGCGGCCGATGCTGGCTGTCGGCATTTCGCTCGGCGGCAACGCGCTGCTGCGCTTTCTGGGCGAGGACGGGCGCGACGCAAATTTCCTGCGCGCAGCCGCGTCGGTCTCCGCCCCGCTCGATCTCGCAGCCGGCGGCGCGGCGTTGTCGAGCGGCTTCAACATGATCTACACGCGCATGTTCCTGCAAACGCTCAAGCGCAAGTCGCTGGCCAAGCTGGAGCAGTTTCCCGGCCTGTTCGACCGCCAGTCGATGCTGTCCAGCCGCGACCTGTACGCGTTCGACAATGTGGTGACGGCGCCGCTGCACGGTTTTCGCGATACCGACGACTACTGGACGCGCGCTTCGAGCAAGCCGATCCTTGGCGAGATCCGCATTCCCACGCTGGTGCTCAATGCGCGCAACGATCCGTTTTTGCCGGCGCGCCATCTGCCCGGCCCGGCCGAGGTGAGCGCCGACGTCCTGCTGGAACAGCCGGAGCACGGCGGGCATGTCGGCTTCATGACGCCGCGCGGCGGGCTGCTGGGCCAGCTCCCGTTGCTACCCGTGGCCGGCCACATCGAATGGCTGCCCGCGCGCATACTCGACTTCTTCGATAGCGTGGGCAAATAAAGGAGACAGACCATGGACGAGGTAGTCAAGCAAGCCATGGCACGCTGGCCGAACGTGCCTAACTGCTACGGCTGGCTATTGCTGGATCGGCGCGGCCAATGGCGCATGCGCAACGAATACGCTCAGCAGCACGGCCTGTCGGGCGACCCCATCCGGCACGAGGCGCTGATCGGATTCATCGAGCGCAACTACACGCGCGATGCGCATGGCGCGTGGTACTTCCAGAATGGTCCGCAACGGGTCTTTGTCTCGCTGATGTATGCGCCGTGGATCGTGCGGCTGCACGATGGCGCATTCGAAACCTCAACGGGCAGGGCATTCGCGGTCGACGCGTGCTTCGCGGATGAACACGGCAACGTCGTGCTGGCCGGCTGCATCGAAGGCGTGGACGGCGTGCAAGCCGCGCTGCTGCACGATCACGACCTCGACGGTTTCAGCGGCGCATGCGATTGGCACGGCGATGCCTGCGGCGCGGCTCTGGGCGTATTCCATCACGACGGCCGCGACATCGACATCGAACCGATCGCCGAGGCCGAAGTGCCGGCTCGCTTCGGATTCGTGCGGGCGCCGGCGGCGCCATGATCGGCAACCGGGCGCGCGGCGCACGATCGTATCGTGCCCGGCGTGCCACGGTTCAGTTCGGCATGCCCTTGTTGTCCTGGCGATCTTCCTTGAATTGCAGTTGAAGCTGGTGCAGGCGCGCGTCGACTTCGGACAGCGTGTAGAAATCGCCGTCGCCCGCCTTGCGGGCAATCTGCAACTGCTCGATCGCGGCCTGGTACGCACCGTCCATCGCGTATTTTTCCGCCATCGCCTGATGCTGTTGCAGACGCTTGCCCTGCGCCGCGTACGCTTTCGCCAGCATTTCCCACCATTCCGAGCGACCCGATTCTTCGCGCGTGCGTGAGCGCAGGAACGCCACGGCCTCGTCAAGGCGATTGGCGGCCAGCAGTGTGTCGGCGTACGCCAGGGCGGCGGCGTGCGATAACGGAAATGCTTTCAGGGTGGCGCTCGCCTGGTTCATCGCGTCCTGCATCCGGCCTTCGCCCCGCGCCAGTTCCACCGCCATCACGTCCAGCATCGGCGTTCCCGACGTGGCGCCGGGAATGTTGCCGTAGAGCCGCCGGGCTTCGGCCAGCGCCCGTTCCGCATCGGGAAAACGGCCGAGCTTTTGATTGGCGAATGCCATACCGTAGTAGATCGCCGGCAACCGCACCGGCGACGCGCCGGCAATTTGCGCCTGGAACACCTGTAACGTATTGCGCAGGTCATTCGGCGTCGGCTCCTGCAACACGCGCGCGCGCGCCCGTGCGAATTCATAGTCAGGCGTATTGCCGACCTTGCGCGCGGCAACGTGGCGCACGCGATCCTGCATGTCGGCGATACGTTCGGATGTCAGCGGGTGAGTCCGCACGTAGGCGGGGACCGAATTGTCGGAGATGCCCATCACCCGCTGCAGCCGCTGGAAGAAATCGGGCATGCCCTGGGGATCGAATCCGGCGGCCGTCATGATCTGAAAACCAACGCGATCGGCTTCGCGCTCTGCGCCGCGCGAGAAGGACAACTGGTTGGCAATTGCCGCGCCCTGCCCGCCCATGGCCAACGCGGCGGCCGCGTCACCACTCTTGGTGGCGGCCAGCCCGGCAAGCACCATCGACGCCAACGCGATCCACATCGACTGGTCCTGGCTGGTGATGCCGCGCGCGATGTGACGTTGCGTGACGTGGCCGATTTCGTGGCCAAGCACCGACGCCAGCTCCGATTCGCTTTCCGACTGAACCAACAGCCCCGTGTGCACGCCGATATAGCCGCCCGGCATGGCGAAGGCGTTGATCGATCGGTCGCGCACGCCGAACAGCTCGAATCCCGTCGCAAAGGTGCCGGCGCCGTTCGATCCCGCCAGATTCTGGCGGCGCGCGGCCTGGACCAGGCGATAGCCAAGCGCGTTCAGGTAATCATTGAGCAGCGGGTCGGACACATAGTCGGGATCGCGCCGAATGCTCCGCATGATGCGATCGCCCAAGCGCTTTTCCATGTCGGGAGATAACGACGCGGTAGACGGGTCGCCCATGTCGGGCAACTGGATGCCCGCGCTTTCCACCACCGTGTTGCCGCTGCGCAGGCCGAAATCCGATTTCTGGCCCGCACGCACGCTGCGGCTGAGGTTGTCGTAGACCTGATCGCTCACGTCGCCGGTGAGGCCCGGCGTCGGCACGGCCGCCTGCGATGTCGCCGGCGTCGCCGGCAGGCGGGTGCTGACGCCCGCCGCCGGACTGGGCTTCGATGCGGAAATGGCGCTCGCGCCGGTCGCGGCGGGCGTGCCTTGCGGCCACGCCGGCGCGGCCATAGTCAGGACGAGCACGGCCGCCATCGCCCGCGTGAAATGCGGCGTGCGGGCGGCAGGCGTGCCGGGTTGGACAACTGGGGCGCTCAACCGGTCGGGCAGGCGGCGAGGCCATGGATTCTTGGGCATATTGCTATGATAGCGGCCTCCGGATGGCGTTCCCATCGGGCAAGCCCCAGCCCGATGCGCCGCCACGTTCAGCCCTGTTTGCCCTGTTCCCTCACTTCCGCCCATGAGTCAGCTCACCCATTTCGATACCGCCGGACAGGCCCATATGGTCGACGTCGGCAACAAGGCCAGCACCCACCGGGTGGCCGTGGCAACCGGCACCATCACCATGCAGCCCGGCACCTTTGCACTGGTGCGCGACGGCAATGCGAAGAAAGGCGACGTCCTGGGCATTGCGCGCGTGGCCGCCATCATGGCAACCAAGCGCACGTCGGACCTGATTCCGCTCTGCCATCCGATCGGACTCACCAAGGTGGCCGTGGATTTCGCACTGGACGAACCGAGTTCGACCATCGCCTGCGTGGTGCGCACCGAAACGCACGGCCAGACCGGCGTGGAAATGGAGGCGCTGACCGGCGTGCAGGTCGCCCTGCTGACCATCTACGACATGTGCAAGGCGGTGGACCGGGGGATGGTGATGGGCAACGTGAAGTTGCTGGAAAAGCACGGGGGAAAGTCGGGGGATTGGGTGGCGGGGACTTGACAGTGCGTGCCCGGGCAAAGATCGGACTGATTCTTGCGTGAGGTCATAAGAGCACATGGCGTGGCGGCTTTAGGATGTTTCAGTTGCCGATCAGGACTTTTCTGATCCGGACAACCTCAGCATCCTATCGATCAACATCTCCGGGACATCGTCATGCCAAATCCGTCAGATCCCCATCGCAGTCCCTTTTTCGGCGTGTTGCCCGCGGCAAACGCCCTCTTCCGAAGCGTGCTCAGCCCGATCCGGCCGCCCGGAACGCTGCCGCCCCACGTCTTTGCCGATCCCAAACGCGCGGAGTTGCGTGGGCAGATTGCAGCAATCAAGGCGGACTCGCTCGACAGGGGCTCAAAGATTTACCTGGCCGCTGTCGACATGGTGAACACGCAACTCGATATCGAAGGCGTGCCGCTGTTGCCGGATTCCCACGCGCGGATTCGGGACAGTATCGCCAAGGTGGGCGACGGCGATCGCGGCCCGACCGCGGCGCACGTCGCCGAGGCCACCACGTTCGGCAGGCAGGCGTTTGTCTCCGCATGGAACGGACAGACCAACACAGCCATGGATGGCGCGGTGGGTGCTGTCGCCAATCTCGCCGGCATGATGCTGAGCGGCGTACGTGAGCATATGGACACCAAGCGTCCCTGGACCTGGTAGCCGCTGCGGCGGGGTGATCCGTAGCGTCACATTTCTCTCATTGTCGCGTCCGTAATAAAGGTAACGCCACATTTCGCACCGCCCCAAGTGCCGCTGTCTGAGGCAAATTGATATTCAATACAAGACGTGCCAGCCGATCGGTCCGCCGAACCGGCGCCTCAAACGTTTTGGACAGGCAGCAACTTGGGGTACACATCATGAACGGGCGCAAGCTCTGCCAGATAGCTCTGGCGTTGGCCGCGGCAAGCGCGGCTGCGGTCAGCACCACCGCGCTGGCCCACGGTTATTACCACTCGCGTGCACGCGTCGGCGTGGGCGTTTATGTCGGGCCCGGATGGGGCTGGGGTCCGGGGTGGGGACCAGGCTGGTATCCCTACGGGCCTTATTACTATCCGGGCTACTATCCGGGGCCGGCCGTAGTTGCGGTTCCGCCCGCAAATCCGCCCCAATATATCGAGCAAGGCACCGATGGCAATCCAACAGCCACCGACGGCTCCTCTCCGAATGCCTGGTGGTATCGCTGCGCCCAGCCGGAAGGCTATTACCCTTACGTGAGGGAATGCCCCGGCGGCTGGCAACGCGAACAGCCCCACGCGCCGTCTTCTTCGGCGCCCGCGAACCCCATGCCCGGAGCCACCTCATGAGACTGCGTTCATTTTGCCTGCTGATGTCCGCGTCGCTTGCGCTTGGCGCCTGCGCGGTCATCCCGTCCGGCCCGAGCGTCATGGCGCTGCCGGGCACCAACAAGACCTTCGACCAGTTCCGCGGCGACGACTACAACTGCCGCCAGTTTGCCTTCGGGCAAGTGGGCGGCTCGACCCCGCAGCAAAATGCCAACGCCGCGGCCGTAGGCAGTGCCGCAGTTGGTACGGCGCTGGGTGCCGCTGCGGGCGCTGCCTTTAATGGCGGGTCCGGCGCCGCAGTGGGTGCCGGCGTGGGGCTGCTGACCGGCGCTGCGGTCGGAGCCGGCAATTCCTATAACGCGGGATACGGCACGCAGCGACAATACGATGCAGCCTATGTCCAGTGCATGTATGCGAGCGGAAACCGCGTGCCCGTGTATGGCCAGATGGTCGCGAATCCGCCGGTCCGGGCTGCGATGCCGCCGGCCAACTATCAGCCTTACTATCCGCCCCCACCGCCGCCCGGATACGTGCGCTGACAAATCCGGCGCCGCCTGTGCGAGTCGACCAGCGAAGCATCCGACCGACTTGCCTGCCGGCCATCCGCCGCGCGTCATTCGGGCGTCATTCGGGCGTCATTCGCGTGTCAGTCGTGTATTTGCCGGGCGCGGATTTTTGCCCACGCGCAGAATTCCTTCGGGCGATGCGCCGCGTCCATCGCGTCGCAGTCCTGAACCAGCGCATTGAACTGCGCGCTCTCGTCGCCTTGATAGTAGAAGGCCAAGCGCTCCATCCATAAGCGCGCGCGCGCCGGCTCGCCTATCAGCGCCAGCAGCCACGCGCTGCGGCGAATCATCGTCGGCGTCGGCAACAAATGCAGCGCCGAGACATGCGCAGGCAGCAGGCTCGCCGCATTGGTTGCCGTGATGACAACGTGCTCGGCGGCGTCCGATTCCGCATGCGCGCGGAACCAATACCGGGGCATCGGCAAACTGTCGCGATGTTCCTCACTGGCGTATTCGCGCGCTTCGACCCGCCTGTAGTCCTGCCACTGCGTGACCAGCACCGCAGCCGACGCCGCGACAAAAAAAACGCCGAGCGCTGCCAGTACCGGTCGCGGCAAGGCCCGGCCAAAGCCGCTTGGCTCAAGCCACGCTAGCAGGAAGCAGAACGGCAAGAAAAGGTAGAGGTAATGCAGCGGATACTCGAGCATCGAATGCGCGCCCAGCATTGCCAGCCACGCCAGCATCGGCACGGCCATGGCGCGTTCGGACGGCGTCGCGAGCCATACACGGTCGCGCACCACGCGCCATAGCCACGCCAGCAGCACGACCGCTGCGCCAATGGTGCCGACCAGGCCAGTCTTGGCCATTAGATCGAGGACGGCGTTGTGGGCATGCAATGACATCTCGGCGACGACCCGGACGTGCGCCGCTTCCTGGAACTGTCCCCAGCCGAATTCGCCATAGCCGACGCCGAACAGCGGATGCACGCGGAACATCGACAGGGCCTGCGCCCATAACGCGCTGCGATACGAAATCTGGTTTCCCGATTTCAATTGCTGGACCGTGTCGAACAGCCGCCAGTCGAATACCTGCCCCGCCATCTTGATGGCCGGTTGCAGCACCACGACGCCGATCATCAGGATCAGTGCAGCGGCGACCAACCCTGGCGCGCGATGCATCGGCGAGCCCGCGCCGCGCGGCGTGCCGCGCGCCATCCATGCTGCCAGCAGTGCGCACACGGCAGCCAGCCCGACATGTACCAGCCCCGTCCGCGAGCCCGTCAGGACAATGCCGCTTTCGAGCAGCACCGTGGCCACGAGCCAACTGGGAAAGCGCAGCCAGCCACGGGTGGCCAGCCACACCGCCGCCACCAGCGCCAGGCCATTGACCGTAGCCTGGTGATTCGGCTGGTTCAGGTTGCCCCACAATCGCCGGTTGGTGTCGTAGAAGTACTCCGACACCAGACCGAACATCTGGTCTTCCATGTGGAACACCTGAACCCACTGCGCCAGCGTGCCAAGCAATCCGGCAATCAGGAATGCAATGGCGAGCGCGTCGACCACGCCTGCGCGCTGATCGGTGGACATCGATTGCCCCATCCGCCACGCCATGCACATCAGCACGCCGCCCAGCGCCAGCACCAGTTGGGTCGTCAGCCGGCTTCCGGTGATGTCGGCCATTCCCGATGCCGCCTGCAGAATGGTGGTGACGATCAGCCAGACCGGCAACAACGCTACCCATGGATACCCTTTGCGATCCCGGGCGGGCGCTGCCGTACCACTCGCGAATGCCATCGCAACGACCAGCATGACCGCGAGCACCGCTGCCGTCCATTCGCCATAGAACGTGGCCAACGGCAGCGTGTGTTTGGACACCAGCAGCGGCAGGGTAAATGCGACGACGATCATCGTCGCCGGAATCGTGGCTCTATGTGCTGGCATGCGCACGAGTATGAGGACAAAGGCGCCATGATAGCGTGGCCCGTAACCAACCAAGAAGCGCCGGCGAAAAATGCTGACGCTTCCTGGGCGAGGCATGATGCATGTCCGGTCAGCGCCGGCCTGCATGCCGCTCAGGCGCCGGCTTCGCTCCCGGCCGGTGCGCACGACTGTGGCAAGTACTTCTCGTCTGCCGACGATTCGCACAGCCACACTAGCGAGCCCTTGTCCGCGTTACTCATGGTCAACCGCACATACTTGCCGAGCAGTCCGCTGGCGATGTCCGCGTCCTTGAAATTGGCGGTGATCGTGCAGCCGCCTTCGTCGGTGGCGGTGCCGCCCACCTCCACGCTCTTGACGTAGTTGCCGACGATCTCCGTGGCGAGCGGGATCCCGTCGCTGGCGCCGACGGCGTTGTCGGGACATGTGCCGTTGTACGAGAACGCCTCGGTCACCGCGGGCTTCTGCCCGGATGCCAGGCTGATGCCTTCGGACAACTGTGACCGCGTGATGTAGGACTGATATTGCGGGATGGCGATGCCGGCGAGGATGCCGATGATGGCCACGACGATCATCAGCTCGATCAGCGTAAAACCAGCTTGCTGGCGCGGAAAGCCGCGCGGTATCGACGATGTGCTGCGGCTGGCGATGAGTTTGGATTGCATGGATTGATCCCTTTGCGTTTTGCTTGCGTTTGTCTTCGATGTGGAAGGTTGCGTGCCTTGCGGATGGCGCGGCGGCCACGCGAGGCACAGGGGTCATCATCGGAAAACACCGGCGAAGCGCAAATGACCTCGGACAACTCCGCCGGGCTCTTGGAAATTGCTTGGAAATTCACAGGAATCCGTGGTGCGGATGCCGCGATTTGACGCCGTAAAAACAAAACGGGCGACCCGTTTGGGCCGCCCGTTCAGGCTCGCGATGAAATCGGCGCGGTGCTCAGGCCGTCTGTGCGGACCGTCGTTGCAGCAGCTTGCCGATCAGTACCACCAGTACGGCGCCCACGACGCCGAAGACCACATGGGCGTGCGGCACATGCACCTGGAACCACGCGGCATCGACCGGGTCGCTGACCAGCATTTCGCCAGCCAGGTAGCCGAGCAGCGCGGCACCCAGCACGATGATGATCGGGAAGCGCTCCATCACCTTGAGCAGCAGCGTGCTGCCAAAGACGATCAGCGGAATCGACAGGCCCAGACCGATGATCAGCAGCATCAGCTGGCTGCCCTCGGGGCCCTTCTGCGCGGCGGCGGCTACGGCCACCACGTTGTCCAGCGACATCACCAGGTCGGCGATCAGGATAGTTCGGATCGCGGCCCAGATATTGTCCTTGGCGTCATGCCCGTCTTCGTCGTCTTCGCCGGTCAGCAGTTGCACGCCGATGTAGACCAGCAGGATGGCGCCCACGATCTTCAGGTACGGCAGGCTCAACAGCTTGACTGCGGCGACGGTCAGTACCACCCGCATGATGATGGCGGCGGCGCTGCCCCAGAAAATCGCCTTCTTTTGCTGGGCGGGGGGCAGGTTGCGCGATGCGAGCGCGATCACCACGGCGTTATCGCCCGACAGGACGATATTGGTCAGGATGATCGACCCCAGCGCAATCCAGAACGTGCTGCTGGACAACAATTCCACGGCAAGACTCCTCGAATTCCAAAGTTATGTTCCGTGCATGCAGCAGATGCCCTACTGCCTGCTTTCGGATGTCTGAATTACCAGACATGAAGATTTATCGTACGAACCTTTCGATTCGGTTTCAATGGCGGCCGTACTGATGTCGGGATATACCCTAGGGGGCGCGGCGCCATAACGACATTGCCCCCGCAGGTAAGGCGGGGGCAATGTCTTGCGGCCCGTGCACCGTCGCGTGGACGTTGCGCGGGCAGCGGCGAAGCAGTCATGGGGCGGGCGCCGGAACGGTCACCGGCCACATGACGTCGGGTGGGTCTGCTTACAGCATTGCCTTCAGCAGGCGGCCCATTTCCGACGGGTTCTTGGTGACCTTGATGCCACAGGCTTCCATGATTTCCAGCTTGGCCTGCGCCGTGTCGGCACCGCCCGAGATCAGCGCACCAGCATGGCCCATGCGCTTGCCCGGAGGCGCGGTCACGCCGGCGATGAAGCCAACCACCGGCTTCTTCATGTTTTCCTTGATCCAGTAGGCCGCGTTGGCCTCGTCCGGACCACCAATCTCACCGATCATGACCACGGCGTCCGTATCCGGATCGTCGTTGAACATCTTCATCACGTCGATGTGCTTCAGACCGTTGATCGGGTCGCCGCCGATACCCACGGCCGACGACTGGCCCAGGCCCAGCGCGGTCAGCTGGCCCACGGCTTCGTACGTCAGCGTGCCCGAGCGCGACACCACGCCGATGCGGCCCTTGCGGTGGATGTGGCCCGGCATGATGCCGATCTTGATTTCGTCCGGCGTGATCAGACCCGGGCAGTTCGGACCCAGCAGCAGGGTCTTCTTGTTCTGCTTACGCATCTTGTCCTTGACTTCCATCATGTCGCGAACAGGAATGCCTTCGGTGATGCAGACCACCAGGTCCAGGTCAGCGTCGACGGCTTCCCAGATGGCGGCGGCAGCGCCAGCGGGCGGCACGTAGATCACCGAAACGGTGGCGCCGGTTTGTTCCTTGGCGTCCTTCACGCTGGCGTAGATGGGGATGCCTTCGAAGTCTTCGCCGGCCTTCTTCGGGTTCACGCCGGCAACGAACGCGTTCTTGCCGTTGGCATAGTCGCGGCAGCCACGGGTGTGGAACTGGCCGGTCTTGCCGGTGATGCCCTGGGTGATGACCTTCGTGTCCTTGTTGATCAGAATGCTCATTTGCTAGTCCTTTTAGTCGCCCCGCCCAGCTGTGGCCGGGCGGCAACGAAAGTTGTCCTTACTTGCCAGCGACCGCGGCCACGACCTTCTGGGCGGCTTCTTCCATCGTGTCGGCCGAAATGATCGGCAGACCGGAATCGGCGAGCATCTTGCGGCCCAGTTCCTCGTTGGTGCCCTTCATGCGGACGACCAGCGGCACGCCCAGCTGCACGGCCTTCGACGCGGTGATCACGCCTTCGGCGATCACGTCGCAGCGCATGATGCCGCCGAAGATGTTGACCAGGATGGCCTGCACATTCGGGTTCTTCAGCATCAGCTTGAAGGCTTCGGTCACCTTCTCGGTCGTGGCGCCGCCGCCAACGTCCAGGAAGTTGGCCGGCTCGCCGCCGAACAGCTTGATCGTGTCCATCGTGGCCATGGCGAGGCCCGCACCGTTCACCAGGCAGCCGATGTTGCCATCCAGCGAGATGTAGGCCAGATCGAACTTCGAGGCTTCGATTTCGTTGGCGTCTTCCTCGTCCAGATCGCGGTAGGCGACGATTTCCGGGTGACGGAACAGCGCGTTCGAATCGAAGTTGAACTTGGCGTCCAGCGCGATCACCTTGCCGTCGCCGGTCAGGATCAGCGGGTTGATTTCAGCCAGCGAAGCGTCGGTTTCCCAGAAGGCCTTGTACAGGCCTTGCAGCGCCTGGCGCGCCTGCGGCACGCTGGCGTCGGGCACGCCGATCTTGCGGGCGATGTCGTCCGCGTCGGCGTCCTTCAGGCCTTCGGCCGGATCGACGATCAGCGTATGGATCTTTTCCGGGGTGTGGGCAGCGACTTCCTCGATGTCCATGCCGCCTTCGCTCGATGCCATCAGGGCCACCTTCTGCGACACGCGGTCCACCACCAGCGAAACGTACAGTTCCTTCTTGATGTCGGCGCCTTCTTCGATCAGCAGACGATTGACCTTCTTGCCTTCCGGACCGGTCTGGTGCGTCACCAGGGTCATGCCCAGGATGTTGCTGGCGTAGGTCTTGACTTCGTCGATGCTCTTGGCCACCTTCACGCCGCCGCCCTTGCCGCGGCCGCCTGCGTGGATCTGCGCCTTGACGACCCACACCGGGCCGCCGAGTTGTTCAGCCGCCTTCAGGGCCTCTTCGACCGAGAATGCCGGGATGCCGCGCGGAACCGGCACATTGTATTTGCGCAGGATTTCCTTGCCTTGGTACTCATGGATATTCATGCGTGTTTCCTTTCGGGTAGGCGTAAAGGGATTGGGAAAAAATTCGCAGACGAGATCTTTCGCCTGTTCCAGGGCCGACCGTGACGGTCAGCCCGACGTACCGTTGGGCCGGTGGGCCAGGGTGTCTTCGCCACCTGATGCAGGGGCATCGGCGCGTGACGCGGTCTGGGGGGACGACGCCGCAGCGCCGGCTTTCGGTTTCGGCTGGTGACCATACCAGCGCGGGTAAAACTGTCGCACCACCTCGCCTTCGAAATGGAGCGCGTGGCATCCATGAAGCTGCATGGGCGGTTCGGGATTGGTGTCTTCCAGGCCGTCGCGAATCTTGAACACGTCGCCCGCGAAGGCCTGGATTGCGGCGGTCGGCAATACGCCGGCCAGCTCGGTGAGATGGGTGCATCCGGCCACGCTGCCCAGCCGTTCGCGCACCGCCTTGCGAAAGCCCTTCATCAGGTTCAGGCCGATGAGCTTGCGGTACGCGGGGCCGATCGTGTCGCAGTGAGTCGGATACGGCACCCAGTCGGAGCACGCCTCGGCATCGACAATATTGAGGCGCAGGTCGATCGTCACGCGCAGCCACAGATCGTGCAACGGCTGGCCTTCCGGACGGATGCGGTTGCCGGCCAGTTCGATGTCGCGCGGCTTGGTGTCCGTCAGGCGCGCTTCGATGTCCCACAGGCCGTCATCCCGCAAATATGCCTCGGCCGTGATGGCACGGCGGTGGCGCAAGGATCGATTGGCTGGCGGGGAAAGCGGCATGACACCAGGGGCTGACGCGGCAGGCAGTTGTGGCGGTAATCGGGGGCAAACATCGCGGCAGGCGGCCCGGCGCGGGCCGGACGGCCACCTGGCCGGGAAAACTCGTGGAGTTTAACATGCCGCGTCGCTTTGCCCGGGAACATCCTGCGCAACGTTCTGTCCAGGGTGGATTGTTGCGCCAGCGCGGCCGGCAAACCCGCGCCACATATGGGATGCGTCGCCATGGCAAGGCGCCCCGCTGCGTTGCACCAGTGGTACGACAACTGCCTTGACGTCCAGCCAAATACCCCTTATGCGTACGCAGGTATGCAACCGCCCACGTCAAAGGTCAAGAGTCGGAATTTTCCCAATCGTCCAGCGTGTCGTCCTCGGCGCGCCGAATGATCTTGGCCACGACCGCGCGCGAGAATCCGCGCGCCATCATGAAGCGGATCTGCTTGACGCGCGCTTCGGGCGTTTCCGGCGGCGCGCCAAAGCGCTTGCGCCAGACCTCCGTGGCGCGACCCAGTTCGGAATCGCGCAAGCGCTCCTGCAGATCGCGCAATTGATCGCTGCCCAGCTGATGGGTTTTGGCTTCCTGCATCACGCGCGCCGCGCCATATCGGCTGGCGCGCCGGTGCACCAGACTATCGACGAAGCGATCGTTCGACAGCCAGTTTTCGCGCTCCAGCGCATCGAGCAGGGCTTCCACCTGCTCGGGCGATTCGGCATGTGGCGCCAGCTTGCGCGCCAACTCGGCACGACTGTGCTCGCGGCGGGACAAGTAACCGACTGCGCGGGCTTTCAGCGAGAGCGGTGGTCGAGAAGCGGCCATCAGGTTTGATCGTGCGTTACCAATAAAAAAGCCGCCGCACTGTCATGCGACGGCCTTCCGTGCCGGTGAGCGGCAACCTTTAGCCTTCGATTTCGGCCGGCGCGCCAACGGCCGCGTTGGTCAGGGCCACGCCCAGCGCCGCGCGCACCTTGTTTTCGATTTCCTCGGCGATATCGGGGTTCTCGCGCAGATATTCGCGCGCATTGTCCTTGCCCTGGCCGATCTTCTCGCCGTTGTAGCTGTACCACGCGCCCGACTTCTCGACGATCTTTGCATCCACGCCCAGATCGATGATTTCGCCCTGACGCGAAATACCCTGACCGTAGAGGATGTCAAAAAAGGCTTCGCGGAACGGCGGCGACACCTTGTTCTTGACGACCTTGACCTTGGTCTCGTTGCCGACGACCTCGTCACCCTTCTTGATGGAGCCGATGCGACGGATATCGAGGCGCACCGAAGCGTAGAACTTCAGGGCATTACCGCCCGTGGTGGTTTCGGGAGAACCGAACATCACACCGATCTTCATGCGGATCTGGTTGATGAAGATCACCAGGCAATTGGTACGCTTGATCGTGCCGGTGAGCTTGCGCAGCGCCTGGCTCATCAGGCGGGCCTGCAGACCTGGCAGGGAATCGCCCATCTCGCCTTCGATTTCGGCCTTCGGCACCAGCGCGGCCACCGAGTCGATCACGATCATGTCGATCGAGCCCGAGCGCACCAGCGCATCGGTGATTTCCAGTGCCTGCTCGCCGGTGTCCGGCTGCGAGATCAGCAGGTTGCCGACGTCCACGCCCAGCTTGCTGGCGTATTGCACATCGAGCGCATGTTCGGCGTCGATGAATGCGCAGGTGCCGCCCAGCTTCTGCATTTCGGCCACGACCTGCAGCGTCAGCGTGGTCTTGCCCGACGATTCGGGGCCATAGATCTCGACCACGCGGCCGCGCGGCAGGCCGCCCACGCCCAGGGCGATATCCAGACCCAGCGACCCGGTGGACACCACCTGGATATCCTGTTCGATGTCACCATCGCCCAGGCGCATGATCGAGCCCTTGCCAAACTGCTTCTCGATCTGGGAGAGCGCGGCGGCAAGCGCCTTCTGCTTCTCAGCGCTCACGCCGGCGCCGGCCTTCTTGTCGTCCATGGTCGTCCTTGATTCAATGGTGTATAAATAGGCCGCATGCGGCGCGGCGCCCGATTCTGAAGCCAATTTCCGGGGATTTTCCGGGAAATTTGGCAGATTCTGGCGCCTGGCCCGGCACTGCGCGCCCTCTTTTGGGAAAGCACGCGCGGAATGTCGGGTACTGTATAAAAAAACAGTATGCTTGGCAAGCCCCACCGGTACCGCAACCGGCGGCCGGCAATGCCGGCCTAGGGTGGAGACAAATCATGCGCATTCTGATCGCCGAAGATGACGATGTGCTGGCCGACGGCCTCACACGTTCACTGCGCCATTCCGGCTATGCCGTGGACCACGTCGCCAGCGGCGTCGAAGCCGATTCGGCATTGTCCACCCAAACCTTCGACCTGTTGATCCTGGACCTGGGCCTGCCGCGCATGCCCGGCCTGGAAGTGCTCAAGCGCCTGCGCGCGCGCGGCGCCAGCCTGCCGGTGCTGATCCTGACCGCCGCCGACGGCGTGGACGAACGGGTCAAGGGCCTGGACCTGGGCGCCGACGACTACATGGCCAAGCCGTTCGCGCTGTCCGAACTGGAGGCGCGCGTGCGTGCGCTGGTGCGGCGCGGCGCGGGCGGCGGCGCCACGCTGATGCGCCACGGGCCGCTGGCGTTCGACCAGGTGGGACGCATCGCCTATCTCAACGAGCAGATGCTCGATCTGTCGGCGCGGGAAATCGGCCTGCTGGAAATCCTGCTGACGCGCAGCGGCCGGCTGGTGTCGAAGGAACAGCTGGTCGACCATCTGTGCGAATGGGGCGAGGAGGTCAGCAACAACGCGATCGAGGTCTATGTGCACCGGCTGCGCAAGAAGATCGAGGTGGGCGGCATCCGCATCGCCACCGTGCGCGGACTTGGCTACTGTCTCGAGAAAATCCAGCCCGCCCTGGCCGCGCAGGGCTGATCCGGAACCCCTATGAGCCTGCTGCGATTGCCATGGCGACGCCATTCCGCCGCAGGCGCCCCGCGCCCGCCCGATCCGGTGCGACCCACGCTGGTGGACGCCGCTGCCGAGGACGCGGCGCTGGCCGACGCCCTGCCCCATCTCGAGGAAACTGCGGCCAACGCCGCGCCGCGTTCGCTGTTTGGCGAAATCCTCGACTGGATGCTGGCGCCGCTGCTGCTGCTATGGCCGATGAGCATCGCCGTGACCTATCTGGTCGCCAAGTCGATCGCCAATGGTCCCTTCGATCGTTCGCTGGAGGCCAGCGCGATCGTGCTGTCGCAGCAGGTACGCGAGGTGAACGGCCGCGTCACGCTGCAGCTGCCGTTGTCCGCGCGCGAAATCCTGCGCGCCGATGAAACCGACAATATCTATTACCAGGTGGTAGGCAAGCACGGCGAGTATGTGGCCGGCGACCATGACCTGGCGCTGCCGCCCGAGGACGAGCAAGGGCACGCGGGTCTGGTGTCGCTGCGCGACGATCGCGTGGCGGGCAACGATGTGCGGGTGGCCTATACCTATGTCAACCTGAAGAGCGTCGACGGCACGCAGCCGGTGCTGGTCCAGGTGGCCGAAACGCTGGACAAGCGCGCGCGGCTGGCCAACGAGATCATCAAGGGCGTGATCCTGCCGCAGTTCGTGATCCTGCCACTTGCGGTGGTGCTGGTATGGTTCGGTCTCACGCGCGGACTGGCTCCGCTTACCGCGATCCAGCAGCGCATCCGCGCGCGCAATCCCGGCGACACGAGCCCCATCGACGAACGCGCCGCGCCGCAGGAAATCACGCCGCTGGTGGCCTCGTTCAACAGCCTGCTTGCCCAGCTCGATCAATCGGTGCAGACGCAAAAGCGCTTCATCGCCGATGCCGCGCACCAGATGAAGACGCCGCTGGCCGGTTTGCGAATGCAGGCGGAACTGGCGCAGCGCGAGCAATCGCCGGAGGAGTTGCGCCGCTCGCTGGCGCAGATTGCGGGCAGCTCCGAACGCACTGCGCATCTGGTGACGCAGCTACTGTCGTTGGCACGCATGGAAAACCTTGCCGGCGCGGACGGCATGACGCCGCTCGACCTGACCGCACTGGCGCGCGACGTGGTCAAGGACTGGCTACCGCGAGCCTGGGCGCGCCAGATCGACCTGGGGCTGGAAGCCGACGATCATCCGGTGCGCGTCATGGGCAGCCGGCTGATGCTGACCGAAATGCTCAACAACCTCGTCGACAACGCCATTCGCTACACGCCGGCCGGCGGCCACGCCACGGTGCGCGTGACGCGCGACGCGTTCGAGCCATTCGCCTATCTCGACGTGGAAGACACGGGGCCCGGCATTGCCCCGGGGGAGCGCGAACGCGTGATGGAACGCTTCTACCGCGTGCTGGGCACCAACACCGAAGGCAGCGGCCTGGGTCTGGCCATCGTGCGCGAGATCGTGCAGCAGCATGGCGGCGAAGTCAGCATCGAGGACCACGTCTACCAGGCGTCGCCGCGGCTGGCCGGCGCGCGTTTGCGCGTGACGCTGCGGCTGGCCGAAAGCGAGGCGGGCGCGTCATGAAAAAATCGCCGCCCGACCGCATGACGCCCGTGGAGCGGCGCGCATGGCATCACAACCTGCGCTGGATCGGGGCACTGCTGGTCGCGTGGTTCGCGGCGACCTTCGTCGTGAGCTGGTTCGCGCGTGAACTCGATTTCGATTTCCTTGGCTGGCCGTTTTCATTCTGGATGGCGGCGCAGGGATCGTTGATCCTTTATGTACTGATGGCCGCGCTCTATGCCTGGCACATGAACCGCGCCGACGACGACCTCCACGCCGAGGAACTCGCGCAGGCCGGGAGCGCCGCAGCGGCGTCCGATTCTGACGATCGCGGTATGCCGTCTCTGTAAGGGTTTGCCATCATCGCGCTACGCCATGCTGCATAGCGAGATCCGTGCAGCGCGCGTGTGAGCGCGCAAGTGGCTGCGACAGCATCGCGCCGCAACAAAATTCCGTGCTCTATTGCGCTTTCGCCGCCTAGCGTATACCCCGACGATTTCCGCTTAATTTGCGGCTCATCTGTCAGAACTCAGTAAGTTTCGCCTCCCACAATCGTTGCAACCCTGCCAGATGGGTCGGTACGTGCACACGTATGACCTGCGGACGGGGACCTTTTCGACGGAAGACGCACAGACGCAACGATCCGGAAAACGGAGGAGACAACAACATGGCAAACGCGCATAACGTTGGAGCCGTGCCTGGCGGCACCGCTCACAATGCGCCGATGACGAAGGAAGAGAAAAAGGTCATTCTGGCCTCTTCCCTCGGCACGGTATTCGAGTGGTACGACTTTTACCTGTACGGTTCGCTGGCGGCAGTCATTGCCAAGCAGTTCTTTGCCGGCCTGGACCCGACCTCTGCATTCATCTTCGCGCTGCTGGCCTTCGCCGCGGGCTTTATCGTGCGTCCGTTCGGCGCACTGGTGTTCGGTCGCCTCGGCGACATGATCGGTCGCAAGTACACCTTCCTGGTGACGATCCTGATCATGGGCTTTTCGACCTTCATCGTCGGCCTGCTGCCCGGCTATGCCACCATCGGCTGGGCCGCGCCGATCATCCTGATCCTGCTGCGCATGCTGCAGGGCCTGGCGCTCGGCGGCGAATACGGCGGCGCGGCAACGTATGTGGCCGAGCACGCCCCGCACGGCAAGCGCGGCGCCTACACCGCGTGGATCCAGACCACCGCCACGCTGGGCCTGTTCCTCTCGCTGATCGTGATCCTGCTGTGCCGCGAGGCCACCGGCACGAACTTCGAAGTATGGGGCTGGCGCATTCCGTTCCTGGTGTCGATCCTGCTGCTGGCCATGTCGGTGTACATCCGCCTGTCCATGAGCGAATCGCCGGCCTTCCAGAAGATGAAGGCCGAAGGCAAGACCTCCAAGGCACCGCTGACCGAGGCCTTCGGCCAATGGCGCAACCTGAAGATCGTGATCCTGGCGCTGGTCGGGCTGACCGCGGGCCAGGCGGTGGTCTGGTACACGGGTCAGTTCTACTCGCTGTTCTTCCTCACGCAGGTGCTCAAGGTGGACGCCAAGACGGCCAACCTGCTGATCGCCGGCGCACTGGTGATCGGCACGCCGTTCTTCATCTTCTTCGGTTCGCTGTCGGACAAGATCGGCCGCAAGTGGATCATCATGCTGGGCTGCGCGCTGGCCGTGCTGACCTACTTCCCGCTGTTCAAGGCGCTCACCCACTACGCCAACCCGGCACTGGAACGCGCCCAGCAATCGGCGCAGATCGTCGTCACAGCCGATCCGAAGACCTGCTCGTTCCAGGGCAGCCCGATCGCCCGGGAAATCGACTTCCGCAGCTCCTGCGATATCGTCAAGCGCACGCTGGCGCAGGCTTCGGCCAGCTATGAAGTCGTGGAGGCGCCGGCCGGCTCGGTGGCGTCGGTAAAGATCGGCGACAAGGAAATCAAGGCCTTCGACGCCGGCGTCGCCAACGGCTCGTTCGACGACGCCAGCAAGAAGCAGATCGCCGAGTTCAAGAAAGCCGTCAGCAGCGAAATGACTTCGCACGGCTATCCGACCAAGGCCGACCCGGCGCAGATGAACACGATCATGGTGCTGGTGATCCTGGTCATCCTGGTGATCTACGTGACGATGGTCTACGGCCCGATCGCGGCCATGCTGGTGGAGATGTTCCCGACGCGCATCCGCTACTCGTCGATGTCCCTGCCGTACCACATCGGCAACGGCTGGTTCGGCGGCCTGCTGCCGACGATCTCGTTCGCACTGGTGGCCCAGAACGGCAACATTTACTACGGCCTCTGGTATCCGATCATCATCGCGGCCGCCACCTTCATCCTGGGTGCGCTGTTCATCCGCGAGACCAAGGATGTCGACATCTACGCCAACGACTAACAGGCTGACGTCTAGGCGGATATTTCACCGGAGGGACCGGTAGCCCTCGCTCAGGATGGCTGGCCAATCCGGCCGGCCGCCTTCCAGGCAGACCCGCGGGTCTGCCATTTTTTTGGGCAACTGCCGAAGCTTGCGGAAAGTTGTCACGAAGGTGTTGACAGGCCGCAAGACGCAGGTATAATTGCGGTCTTCGTTGGCGAATTAGCTCAGTCGGTTAGAGCGACGGAATCATAATCCGCAGGTCCGGGGTTCGAGTCCCTGATTCGCCACCATCTATTTGAAAAGCCGCAGTCCTTCACGGGATTGCGGCTTTTTGCTTTGGGTCGGCCGGTTGCTATCTGGTGTCATCCTCGCCACGAGCGCACGCTCGCAGCGTATTCAGACACAAATCTTCAACAGGCGAAATTTCGGCGAAACACTCGGACCTTTCGCGGGGCATTTTCAGACCGTTTTGCAGCCTGCGCACCATCGAGGCTCCTATGCTGCGGCTAGTTCGTTCTTACGGAGAATCGAAATGCCCACTGCACTCGTCATCGATCCGCATCCCGCCATTTGCCGCGCCGTCAGCAGCGTGCTTGCCGACCACCTTGGCTTCGACGAAGTCCGCGTCGCCGAGAATGGCACGCGCGCGTTGCGGTCCATGCGCGAGCGGACTGCCGAGCTGGTCATGGTCGACCTGCAACTGCCGGACGTGCCCGGCGACGCAGTGCTCGAAGAGCTGGTCTCCACCTGCCCGGCCTCGCGCATTCTCGTGCTGTCCGCGATGCCACACGTTGCGGAGCGCGCACTGCTGGGCGGCGCGCACGGCTTTGTGGACAAGGGCGCGGGGCTTGCCGGCCTGGCGGAGGCCGTGCGCGCCATCATGAGCGGTTATACGGTGTTTCCGCTGTCCACTTTGCCTCGACTGCGCCGGTCGGTCATGAATCCCGCCGATCCGACTCAGATCCTGAGCCGTCGGGAACTGACCGTGATGCGATTTCTGGCCGCCGGCCATTCCAACAAGGCCATCTCCGATGTGCTCGGCATCAGCAACAAGACCGTCAGCTCGCACAAGACCAGCATCATGGCCAAGCTCGGCTGCGAATCGTTGATCGACATGGCGGAGTTTGCGCGACGCCATCAGCTGGCGTGGTGACGGCCCGCCGCCAGCGGACGACGCCATCGCCGCGAGCCGCAACGACGGCGGGCTCGCCTTATCCGGCATAATCCAGCGAATCGCCGCCACCGGCGGCGGCACACTGGACTGGATGAAGCAAATGAAGGCGCGCAGCACGCAGACGTCGAACATCGATCGCGAGACAACGCCGCAGGAGACGCAATGCGACACGGATTGTCCGCTGCACTGGTTCGATGCGGATCGGGGCGCGTTCGACGATCTCGAGCGGCGCATCGCCGATCATCCCGCAGACTTTTTCGCCAGCGCCGATTACGACCCGGTGGGCGCGTGCGCCACGCGCGAAGCCGCGTTCGCGTCGGTGGATCTGCCCGAGAATCCGACCTCGCCGCAGGTGCACGCCGATCATCTGCTGCACGACATCTTCCGCCATGTGATGCCGGTGGCGTCGCCCAGGTTCGTCGGTCATATGACTTCGTCGCTGCCGTCGTTCATGCCGGCACTGGCCAAGATTGCCGCGGCCCTGAATCAGAACGTGGTCAAGCTGGAAACGTCCGGCGCGCTGACCGGGCTGGAGCGCCAGGTCATCGGCATGCTGCACAAGCTGGTCTTCGGGCAGGACGGCGATTTCTACGCGCGATGGCTGCATAGCGCGGAACACTCGCTTGGCGCCTTCTGCTCGGGCGGCACCACGGCCAATCTTGCCGCGCTGTGGGCCAGCCGCAATCACACGCTGCGCGCCCGCGACGGCTTCGCCGGCATCAACGAGGCGGGCCTGGCGGCGGCGCTGCGCCATTACGGCTACGACGGCCTCGCCGTGGTGGTTTCCGAGCGCGGCCACTATTCGCTGCGCAAGGCCGCCGACGTGCTTGGGATTGGCCGCGACAACCTGATCCCGGTCGGCGTCGACGCGGACGGCCGCATGCGTATCGACCTGCTGCGCGCGGCGCTGGACGACCTGCGCCGTCGCAACATCCGCCCGATGGCCATCGTCGGCATCGCCGGCACGACTGAAACCGGCGCGGTCGACCCGCTCGACCAGATCGCCGATGTCGCCCGCGAGGAAGGCTGCCATTTCCATGTCGACGCGGCCTGGGGCGGCGCCTCGTTGCTTTCCGAGCGCGAGCGCGGCCGCTTCGCCGGCATCGAGCGCGCCGATTCCGTCGTGATCGACGCCCATAAGCAGTTCTACGTGCCGATGGGCGCCGGCATGGTGCTGTTCCGCGATCCTGCCTGGACGCACGAGATCATCCAGCACGCCAACTACATCGTGCGCAAGGGATCGGTCGATCTCGGACGGCACACGCTGGAAGGCTCGCGCGGCGCCGCGGCGCTCATGCTGTATGCGAATCTGCATCTGCTGGGCCGCAAGGGGCTAGCCCGGCTGATCGACACCGGCATCGACAACGCCAAGTTCTTTGCCGCGCTGATCGCACAGCAGCCCGATTTCGAACTCGACAGTGCGCCGCAGCTTTGCATCCTGACCTATCGATACGTGCCGGCAGCGGTGCGCGCCGCGTTGCCGCTCGCATCGGCGGCGAAGCGTGAGGCACTGTTGCAGGCGCTGGACGCGCTGACCATCAGCATCCAGGAAATGCAGCGCGAAGCAGGACACTCGTTCGTGTCGCGCACCCAACTGACGTCCGCACAGTGGGATGGACGGGCGATCGCGGTGTTTCGCGTCGTGCTGGCCAATCCCGACACGACGCACGAGATCCTGCGCCATATCCTCGAAGAACAGCGCGAACTGGCGCCGCGCAGCCCGCATTTCGCGCCGTTGATGGGGCTGCTTGACGCCTGACATGACCGGGCGCATCGACCCCGCCCCGTGCGCGTGCAAGCGCGGGCAACGGCCAAAGCCGCAACACAAGGCACGAAAGATGACAATCGTGAAATCCTTAAAATCTTCGGCCGAAATTTGATCTAGGTTACGGTGTAGGCACTCTCTTGCGTGCCATGATGGGCAGCATGGCGTCAAAGATGCCGCCCGCTTTCAACCAGGAGATCGAACCATGCCCCATATCATTCTTGCGACCGACGGTTCTGAATTCAGCGATGCCGCGGCGCGCTTCCTTGCCGATGGCAAGCTGCTGCAACCTGGTTTCATGGTGCATGTGGTGCACGTCTCGCCCGATGTCACCGGCCAGGTGCGCGCCTTCGTCAACAAGGAGACTATCGATGCCTGGCACGCCGAGGGCAGCGAGAAAGCGATGGCGTCGGTCTGCACGATCCTGGAAGCGGCCCGTATTCCGTTCGAACGCCACGCCATGCATGGGTTTGCGTCGGAACGGATTCTCAATCACGCGAAGTCGATCGGAGCGAGCGCCATAGTGATGGGCACGCACGGACGCGGTACGTTTCTCGATGCGGTGATCGGATCGGTGGCCGGACGTGTGCTGGCGCAAGCCAGCTGTCCGGTGATCCTAGTGAAGGCACCAAAGGCGGACAAACCCGCCTGAATCAGCAGAGCCACGCGACGCGGGCACAGCGCGGCCCGATTTCATCCGATGCCGCGCGGCTGTCCCCTCGCTGGCGTGCGCTCGGTCAGGCTGACCAGAGCGGCGGCTCGTCCATCAGCGCGATCTGTTCGCGCAGTTCCAGAATGCGATCCTGCCAGTAACGCGCGGTGCCGAACCACGGGAATGCCGCGGGGAACGCGGGATCGCGCCAGCGGCTGGCCAGCCACGCGCTGTAGTGAAGCAGCCGCAGCGTGCGCAGGGCTTCCACAAGCCACAGCTCGCGCGTATCGAAATCGGCAAAGTCCTCGTATCCGGCGACGATGTCCGCCAATTGATCCTGCATCGCGGCGCGATCGCCTTCCAGCAGCATCCACAAGTCCTGCACCGCCGGGCCCATGCGGCTGTCGTCGAAGTCCACGAAATGCGGACCGGGCGCGCCACGGCCGCGCGCGTCGGCCTCGTCGATCCACAGCACATTGCCGCGATGGCAGTCGCCATGCAGACGCAGCGTACGCACCGCGCCCGCGCGGTCATAGCAACGGCGCACGGCATCCAGCGCGAGATCCACGGCGGCACGCCATGGAGCCAGCAGATCGGCGGGAATGCAGTCGTGCGCGATCAGGTAGTCGCGCGACGCCACGCCAAAGGTCTCGGCATCGAGCGTAGGGCGTGATTGATATGACGCCGATGCGCCGACAGCGTGAATGCGGCCGATAAAGCGGCCCAGCCAGGTGCGCGTGTCGGCCTGGTCGAGCGCCGGCTCGCGGCCGCCGCAGCGCGGGAACACGGCAAAGCGGAATCCGGCGTGCTTCAGCAGCGTGCCGGGTGTCTGCCCTTGCGTCGCGGCCGACAGCGCCGGCACGGCAGTGATTTCGGCGTCGGCCAGTTGCTGCACGAACGCGTGTTCTTCAAGAATTGCCGCGTCACTCCACCGGCCGGGCCGGTAGAACTTGGCAATTACCGGCGACGCATCCTCGATGCCCACCTGCCATACGCGGTTCTCGTAGCTGTTGAGCGCCAGCAGCCTACCATCCGGATAGAACCCCGCCGACTCAAGCGCATCGAGAATGCACTCGGGCGTCAGTCCCGCATAGGGGACGTCGTTCGACGCGGGTTCATCCGTGGGGGTCATGGCGATGGGCGCTCCGTGGCGTGGTTACTGCGCCGGCTTGCGATTGCCGCCAAGCAGCGCTGCCTGCGGCGCCGGACGACGATTGCGCGCCGGCGCGGCCGCGGCGGGTTCCTGCACCGGACGCGGCTGCTGGGCCGGACGCGGCTGCTGCGGGCGCGGACTCGCGGCCTTGGCGTAACCGTCATCGCGCCGACCGTCACGTCCGTCACGACCATCACGTCCGTCACGTCCGTCACGTCCCTTGCGGCCGTCGCCCTGGGCGCCGGTCTGTGCCCCGGTCTGGCCCTGGCCATTGCGCGGCGCGTTGCCTGCGCCGTTGCTTTTGCCATTGCCTGCGCCGTTGCGGCCTTCACCGCGGGCCGGCGGCGCGGCGTTCTGGCGCTGGCCCTGCGGCGCGCGCGGCTGACGGCGTTCGCCGCCATTGGCCGGCGCATTGCCGCCACCGCCATTGCCGCGCGGCTGGGCGCCACGGCTCTGGCCGCCGCCCGCATTGCGCTGCTGACGTCCCTTCTGGATCGGCTCGGGGGCAATACTCGGGTCGACTTCGAACCCGGGCAGCACCACCTGTTCGATCTGGCGCTTGATCAGACGCTCGATATCGCGCAGCAGGCCATGCTCGTCAACGCATACCAGCGAGATCGCCTCGCCTTCGGCGCCCGCGCGACCCGTGCGGCCGATCCGGTGCACGTAGTCCTCGGGCACGTTGGGCAGGTCGAAGTTGACCACGTGCGGCAGCTGGTCGATGTCGATGCCGCGTGCCGCGATATCGGTCGCCACCAGCAGGCGCAGCGTGCCGGCCTTAAATTCGGCCAGCGCGCGCGTGCGCGCCGACTGGCTCTTGTTGCCGTGGATCGCCAGCGCCGACAGGCCGTCCTTGGTAAGCTGCTCCGCCAGGCGATTGGCGCCGTGCTTGGTGCGCGTGAACACCAGCACCTGGTGCCAGTCGTGCTGGCGCACCAGATGGGCCAACAGTTCACGCTTGCGGTCGCGATCGACCGGAAACACGCGCTGCGCGACGGTTTCGGCCGTGGTGTTGCGGCGCGCCACCTCGATCGACGCCGGATTGTTCAGCAGCCGGTCGGCCAGCGCGCGGATCTCGTCCGAGAACGTGGCCGAGAACAGCAGGTTCTGACGCTTGGCAGGCAGCACGTTCAGAATCTTGCGGATATCGTGGATGAAGCCCATGTCGAGCATGCGGTCGGCTTCATCGAGGATCAGCAGTTCGACATGTGCGAGGTCGATCGTGCGCTGGGCCACGTGATCGAGCAGACGGCCGGGCGTGGCCACCACGATATCGACGCCGCGCTTGAGGGCATCGATCTGGGGATTGATGCCCACGCCGCCAAACATCGCCATCGAGCGCAACTTCACGTACTTGCCATAGTTGCGCACGCTTTCCTCGACCTGCGCCGCCAGCTCGCGCGTGGGCGTCAGGACCAGGGCACGCACGGTCGGGCGGGCGCCGCGCGCCGCCGGATCGCGCCCCGCGGTGTCGGACAGCAGTTGCAGCATCGGCAGCGTAAAGCCTGCCGTCTTGCCGGTGCCGGTCTGGGCGCCGGCGAGAAGATCGCCACCTTTAAGAATTGCGGGAATGGCTTGCGCCTGAATCGGGGTCGGCGTGGTGTAGCCCTGTTCGGCCACGGCACGCACCAGCTTGTCGGACAAGCCGAGTTCGGAAAAAGACATGAAAGGACGCTTCGGCCGCCCGTCGCGCAAGAGAAGTGCGCCAATCGTGGGGCGGCTCGGGTAGAAAACCGTACCTGAGGGTCAGGGCCGGCGGGACGGGTCGATTGCCCCCGCCTCCGGGCTGGAAAGGCCCGTAGTGTACCAGCCTGGCGACAGACCGTACCGACGCCGGCAACGAGGTGGCGCTGCGCTATCATGGCGCCCTTCCCCGCGCCACCGCCATTCCCGGTTCCACTGCCATGCGGCTCCGCTTTCTCGAAGACCAGGAAGTCACGCTCTTTGCGGCCATCCCCGTCGGCATTCTGGCCGGCATCGTCACCACGCTGTTCAAGGACGCGCTCGAAGCCAGCGGCCTGGTGATGTTCCACAAGGACGCCGATATCGTGCTGATCTTCGCCGGGCTGGCGTTGGCCTGGCGCGTGGTGATTCCCGCCTTGGGCGGCGCGCTGGCCGGCGCGTTGCTGGTGGCGGCGCAGTGCTATGCGCGCACCGAATCGCTGCCGAGCGAATACATGGAAGCCGTGGCGCGCGGCACGGGCCGGCTGCCGGTAAAAATCACGCTGTTGCGCGCGCTGGCGTCGTTCTGCTCGATCGTTTCGGGCAGTTCGGTGGGCAAGGAAGGCGCGATGATCCAGCTGGCGGCGCTGACTGGTTCGGTCTTTCCGTCGTCACGCGCCGATCAGGCCGTGGGCGACAGCAATATGCGGCGGATGCTGACCGCATGCGGCGCGGCAGCGGGGCTGGCCACGGCGTATCACACGCCACTTTCGGCGGCCGTGTTTGTCGCCGAAGTCGTGTTCGGCGCACTGGCGGTGCAGCGTCTGATGCCGCTGTTCCTGGCCTCCGTCGCCGGCACCATGGTCAGCCAGTGGCGCGGCGGACTGGAGCCGCTCTACTCCGGCCTCCATATCGCGCCCGATCTGCTGCAACAGCCGCATCTGATGCTGGCGGCCGCCGGCATTGGCGTGATCGCGGGCGTGTCGGGCGCACTGTTCATGCGCGCCAACACGATCGCGCGCAACGCTTTCGGCCACGTGCCGGGCGGACCGATCGTGCGCCTCGCGCTGGGCGGCCTGTTGGTGGGCTCGCTGGCGGTCGTGGTGCCTGAGGTGGTGGGCAACGGCTACTACACGATCCAGACGATCCTGCATAACGAGCCGCTCTCGGTGGCCGTGTGGGGCGTGCTGCTGGCCAAGCTGCTGGCCACCGTGATCAGCATGGGGTCCGGGGCGGTGGGCGGCGTGTTCACGCCGTCGATGTTCGTAGGGGCCGCGCTTGGCCAGATGCTGGCGCTGATGATTCCCGACGGCACCGCCACACCCGTGCTGCCACTGGTCGGCATGACGGCGTTTCTTGCGGCCACCAGCCAGGCGCCGCTGATGTCGATCCTGATGGTGTTCGAAATGACACTGGCGCCGACACTGCTGCTGCCGCTGATGATCGGCGCGGTGGCCGCGTTCTACACGGCGTCGCGCTGCCAGACGCTGTCGCTGTACAGCGTGGTGGTGGAGCGCGCCCAGGCCTCGGCCGCAGCGGAACGGGCGCGCGGACTTCGGCTGGCTGGCCTGTGCGATCCGACCGACACGGTTATCGATCCCTCCGCCACGCTCGCCCAGACCGCCGACAAGTTTGCCGAGACCGGCACGCGCTACTTGTATGTAGTCGACGCTGGCGGCGCGCTGCTGGGCGCGGTGTCGATCCACGCGGTGCAGCGCGCGCAACGCGACGGCGCCGATCCGGCGCTGCTGACGCTATGCGACGCCAGTTTTCCGTCGCTCACGCCCGATTCGCGGCTGCGCGACGCACTGGCGATCTTCTCGGAACACGGCATCAACCGGATTCCGCTGATCCGCGATGCCGCCAACCGCGAACTGCTCGGCACCGTGTCCAAGCAGCGCGTGCTGCAGGAAGCGTCCTGCCTGTTCTGAGCGGCCGTTTTGGCTGCGCCCCGGCGGCTTGTCGACCGGAACGACCAAGCGATCGGAGCGATCCGCACCATGTAAGGATTGCGCCACAACGGGCGCGCCCGCGCTCCCCTGCACCCGGGACATCAGGGTAGAATCGCGGGTTAGCCTGCCTGCGCGAAGCGGCTGCAAGCATGACGACACCCGGCGCCGGCGGTATCCAATAAAACGCTCGCATCTTTCTTGTCGGGAGTCCCCATGTCCAGGCTGTTTTCGCGTCTGCCGCGCGCCGCGTGCGTGGCCACGCTGCTGCTCGCCGCCGCCGCATCCGCGCCGTCTTTCGCACAGTCAACGCAGGACGCTACGGCGATTCCCGGCGCGCCGGTGCGTGTGATTCCGGCCGACGCCGCGATGGCGCGCATGGAACTGGCCCGGCCCTCGGCCACCGATCCGCTGCAGGCCAAGCTCGACGGCAAGGTGGTGGGCGTAGCGCCCGGCCTGCGCATCTTCAGCACGGAAACGCTGCTGGTGAATCCCGCGGCCATCGCCAACAAGAAGCTGCCGGTGCGCTACAAGCTCGACCTGTACGGCCAGTTGCTCACGGCCTGGGTCATGACCGATGCAGAAGTGAAGGCCTGGAAGGCCGCCCACTGACGCCAATTTTTTGAATCGACCTGTTGTGCCCCTGATGCCCCCAGGTAAACCACTGAGACCGGCACCATGAAGAAGGTATTTGTCAAAACGTACGGCTGCCAGATGAACGAGTACGACTCGGACAAGATGGTGGACGTGCTGAACGCCACGCAGGGCATGGAGCCCACCGACAACGTCGAAGACGCCGACGTGATCCTGTTCAACACCTGCTCGATCCGCGAAAAGGCCCAGGAGAAGGTATTTTCCGAACTCGGCCGCATGAAGGCGCTGAAGGCCGTCAAACCCGATCTGGTGATCGGCGTGGGCGGCTGCGTGGCCAGCCAGGAAGGCGCGTCGATCGTGTCGCGCGCCCCGTATGTCGATGTCGTGTTCGGCCCGCAGACGCTGCACCGCCTGCCCGACCTGATCCACCGCCGTCAGCAGACCGGCGTGTCGCAGGTCGACATCTCGTTCCCCGAAATCGAGAAATTCGATCACCTGCCGCCGGCGCGCGTGGACGGCCCGAGCGCCTTCGTGTCGATCATGGAAGGTTGCTCGAAGTACTGCAGCTATTGCGTGGTGCCGTACACGCGCGGCGAGGAAGTGTCGCGCCCGTTCGAGGACGTGCTGGCCGAAGTGGCCGGTCTGGCCGAACAGGGCGTGCGCGAAGTGACGCTGCTGGGCCAGAACGTCAACGCCTATCGCGGCGCGATGGGCGGCACCAGCGAGATTGCCGACTTCGCATTGCTGATCGAATACGTTGCCGAAATTCCGGGCATCGAACGGATTCGCTACACAACCAGCCATCCGAAGGAATTCACCACGCGCCTGATCGAGCTGTACGAACGCTGCGACAAACTGGTGAACCATCTGCACCTGCCCGTGCAGCATGCGTCCGACCGCGTGCTGATGGCGATGAAGCGCGGTTACAGCGTGCTCGAATATAAGAGCATCATCCGCAAGCTGCGCGCGATCCGGCCGGACATGTCGATGTCGTCCGATTTCATCATCGGTTTCCCCGGCGAGACCGATGCGGATTTCGACAAGCTGATGGCAATGGTCAACGAGATCGGCTACGACACGTCGTTCTCGTTCATCTTCAGTCCGCGCCCCGGCACGCCGGCCGCCAACCTGCACGACGATACGCCGCACGAGGTGAAGCTGCGCCGCCTGCAGACGCTGCAGGCCACGATCGAAGAAAACGTGGTGCGCATCAGCAAGGGCATGCTCGGCACGGTGCAGTGCATTCTGGTGGAAGGACCATCGCGCAAGGACCCGAGCGAACTGCACGGCCGCACCGAGAACAACCGGGTGGTCAACTTCGCGCTGCCCGGCGTGCCACAAGCGCAGCGGGACCGCATGATCGGCCAGATGGTCGACGTGAACATCACGCAGGCTTTCCCGCATTCGCTGCGCGGTGAACTCGTCGTGCGTCAGTAAGGCCATATGAAGATTCCAACCGCAGAATTCGTCGCACCCAGGGACGACAACACACGCCTGCAGAACCTGTGCGGGCCGCTCGATGAAAACCTGCGCCAAATCGAGCAGGCGCTCGACGTGACGATCCAGCGGCGCGGCCATCGCATGACCGTGCGCGGCGATCGCGCACAGGACGCCGCGCTGGCGCTGGAACGTTTCTACAACAACGCGCGCGTGGCGCTGTCGATCGACGATGTGCAGCTCGGACTGGTGGAAGCGCGCCAGATCGCCGCGCACGGGGCCTATCTGCCCGACAACGACGACGATGCCGCGCCGGGCGTGGAAGACGAATCGCCGGTGCTGCACACCCGCCGCGCCGGCCTGCAGGGCCGCACGGCGATGCAGCGCGATTATCTGCGCAACATCCTGTCGCACGACCTGACGCTGGGCATCGGTCCCGCCGGCACCGGCAAGACCTACCTGGCGGTGGCCTGCGCGGTGGACGCCCTGGAGCGCGACACTGTCAAGCGCATCGTGCTGACGCGTCCCGCCGTCGAGGCCGGAGAACGCCTCGGCTTCCTGCCTGGCGACCTTGCCCAGAAGGTCGATCCGTACCTGCGCCCGCTGTACGATGCCCTGTACGATTTGCTCGGATTCGATCGCACGCAGAAGATGTTCGAGCGCCAGATGATCGAGATCGCGCCGCTTGCGTACATGCGCGGCCGCACGCTCAACCACGCGTTCATCATCCTCGACGAAGCCCAGAACACCACGCCGGAACAGATGAAGATGTTCCTGACCCGGATCGGCTTCGGTTCGAAGGCCGTGATCACCGGCGACACCACGCAGATCGACTTGCCGCGCGGCCAGAAAAGCGGTCTGGTGGAGGCGCAGCACGTGTTGCGCGACGTGCGTGGCGTGTCGTTCACGCGCTTTTCCAGCATCGACGTAGTGCGCCATCCGCTGGTGGCCCGCATCGTCGAGGCCTATGACGAATTCCACGCCCAGCACAAGGACGCCTGATCTTGACCAAGAAGCACCCGAAGACCACCCCGCAGACCGCCAGCCTGGTCCTCTTCGACGGCAACGGCCGCGCACGCAAGGCCTCGGCGCACGCGCTGCGCATCCAGCTTGCCGATGGCCGCAGCCTGACGCTGGACCTGTCGCAAGCCGGCGACGGCGTGGTGGCCCTGCTGGCCGAACATACCGACACGCATCAGCAGGCCGGCTTGCTGGTGCGCCCTGACAATGCCGATGCGCTCTCGGTGGCCGTGACCGCCACGCCGATCGTGACCACCACCGGCACGCCGGCCACGCCGCCGGAATTCGAACTCGATGTCCAGATTGGCGACGGCATGGCAAAGCGCGAGGGACTGCCTTCACGCAAGCAGATCCAGAAGTGGGTCAAGTCGGCGCTATACGCTGACGCGGCGCTGACCGTGCGCTTTGTCGACGAAGAGGAAGGCCGAACGCTCAATCGCACGTACCGCGGCAAGGATTACGCGACCAATGTGCTGACCTTCGCCTACGCGGAAAACGCCGACGATCCGGTCAGCGGCGATATCGTGCTGTGCTGCCCGGTGGTGGAAGCCGAGGCGCGCGAGCAGAAGAAGGCGCTGGAAGCACACTATGCGCACCTGATCGTCCATGGCGTGCTGCACGCGCAGGGGTACGAGCACGACGACGACGCCGAGGCCGAGGAAATGGAGGCGATCGAGACGGAGACGATGCAGGCGCTGGGGTATCCGGATCCGTATCAGGTGAAGTAAAGGTCGCGATAGCCCCGGGGCTATTCGGGCACTGCGCTGGCCGTTTTTGTATGCGCTGCGACGTGGGGACGTCGCAGGGCTCGGGACTGCTTGAGGCCACCTGAGGTAGACGCTTAATAGCAATTTCTGTACGTCTCGCCATCACCACCATCAGATGGAAGGTCTATCACCTCCCCGTCGTCGCCAAGAAAGATAACAGTCTTGCCGTACCAGAATGGCCCGGCCTGACCATCCAGCGATCCGGTGTGGGTATGCAAGTGCTTGTGGTGCTTGTCATAGAGTCGCTGCACGCCATCTTCACCCAGCGTTCTTGGCAATGCATATGAGAGCCAATCCTGGCGGCTCAATATGTAGTAGTCGCCATTAGGACTATTACATTGGCCGTCATAGGGCGCCCCCCACCACCAAACGGCGCCGACGAGTGAGAGCAGCATCAGTCCAATGATGCGATAGGGACGTTCCGACGGCCAGCGCCCACAAGTTGATGTTCTGGTACTGCTGAATAAAATAGCCATGATTTGGGCTATATCAGCGGTCGCCGAGTGGGGTGCCAGGTTTCCAGATGAGGTACAAACCGAGCATGAGCATCGCTGCGGTGACTGCTATCTTCTTTTTTCCAAGTGCTCCGAATATTTTCATCGCAGCAATGAGATTGCAGCGATCACAAAATAAATCAGCCGATCCGAGCCGCAATAGAAATTCATACCACGTCCTAGTAGCAGTCGCCGTAGTAGCCGATGGGAATTTCGCCGACCGTAGTCGGTAGTTGAACAACGTCGTAGTCATTGCCGGCATAGAGGGTAACCTCCGTATCGAGCCAGAGAGGGCTCGGCCCATGAACAAGGTCGCCAAATATCTCGTGCATCAGTTTTCCCTTTCTGTCATACAGGCGGGAGTAGCCGACAAAGCTGTCGCTGCCTTGTCCTGGCATCCCAATGCCAACAAGCAGCGCGATGAGGTTCAGGTTCTGATATCGCTGCACGTAGTAATCATGATTCGGGCTGTAGCAGCGGCCGCCAAACGGCTCACCTTGCTTCCACCACCAATAAGTGCCATAGGCAACCGCACAAAACAAAATACCAGCCGCTAACCATTTTTGTTTTACGCCCATCGTTTGCAATCCTTCCCTAACTGCGACGCTATTCGCGCGGTGTGCTAGAGCGCAACGTATTTCACATTAGCCGGCAACCACATGACGTCCGAAAAAACATAGAAATCGCCACCCTCATTTCTGGCATGCTGCCACCGACGAAAATCGGTATTTTTCACTGGAACAAAGCCTGGAAATTCCCCGGCTCTCAATTCATTGGAGTACGACTTGTATTTCGCTATCTCAAGCTTGGTGAGACACCGTTTTCGACTCCAGATACCCAGCCCGAATAATTCATCCTCATATCTTCGCGCATTGAAGTCGTAGGTATCGCGAACGTAGACGCCCATGCGCTCTATTTCGAATATATTTTTATTCGAAAATATCCCACGGGATGTTTTCCCCACAAGCGCAAGCTTCAACGTGGCATTGAATATCGACCCAAAGAGATCGTCTAGCGTATCGAAATACGAACCGAAAGTCCTGTAATTCACCTGGCAGGTCCTATCGAGCTCCCATGCATTTTCCAGGCCATACCCTAGCTTGATCTGCTTGCCCGGAGACCATCCAGCTTTTTTCAAATGCTTAACAAGTTGGTCTCGTCCATTTTTTGTGTTCCAACCCTGGCAAAGATCCTCAAATACAGGGACGACACGCGGAAACTCAAGAAGCCACTTCATCTTTACTATCTGGCTATCAACTTGACTTGCTGGTAGTAATCGAGGATCCCCTGCGTCTTCGCCCCTCAGGTGAGCAGGCATCGCCCAAGCCGGCTTCGTCGAAAACCATCGACGCATCAGGGCCGCGGACACCCGCCATCCCATCCTGTCCATCGCAACGGGAATCTCGTCGAGATACATCACGTCCGCCTCGACCACCTTTCCTTTCCGATGGCTCACCGGACTCAATATCGAAGTCGCTACGCTCATGGCCGAATTCCCATCTCCGTTTGCACCAGATAGATCAGCGACACCACCTCCGGCGCGCTGCCGCAAGCCGCGGCAGTCGTGCCGTCGGCCAGGGTGACACCTTCGAGATCTCCGGACGCGGTGCGAACGCACCATGCAAAGCCCGCCGCAGGCAGCCCGGTCTCGCGGCTGTGAATGACGAAATGCTCGTCAAAGGCGGTTGATTGGGACGCACGTTCCCGATCGAAACCGGACGAAAAGCCACCCTGCGCTGCTCCGACATCGGGATTAACCGTCCAACGCCGCCCGTACACAGGGATGATCCGGGGATGGCGCGCGCATTTGCACAGCACGAGGTCGCCGCCCAGCGCCTGGCGCGCTCCTCCTGCGGTGAAGTCAATCATCCGGTTTCTCTGCGGCGACCCGGGCGCCATGGCGATTGGGCCCGCGCTCCGACAGGCGTCGCACCATGCCTGATCCCCAAGCAGCGCCAACCTGCGCGGGCGGCCGTCCTCACCTTCGATGGTGCTGTGCGAGGCGCCGGGCAAGACCCGGCTTCCGGCACCGCTATCCAGCGGATCGTCTTCGACTGCTGCGTAGTAGATTCCCACCATCGCCTCCGTGGTCGATACGGAAACCAGCAGTCAACTCAACTGACGATGCAGCGCCAATCACATTTTCATTAAATATGTAACCGATACCCCGCAAATGGGCCCTGAAACCCGCCCACCGCCCACCCCGGCCAGTTGAGCCTTTTCGTGTATCCTTCAATCACTCTCCACCACGCGCTAGCCGCGACATGAACGACCCTTACCCCAGTTCGAAATCTGCCAACCACAAGCAGACGGATCGCCCCAGATCCCTTCTCGAACGTCTTTCAGATTTCATCTCCCCCGAACCCGACACGCGCGCTGAACTGCTGGAAGTGTTGCAGGATGCGCATGAGCGCAACCTGATCGACGCAGATTCGCTGTCGATGATCGAGGGCGTGTTCCAGGTTTCCGAGTTGACCGCGCGCGACATCATGGTGCCCCGCTCCCAGATGGACGCGGTCAATATCGCCGATGCGCCGGAAAGCTTTATCCCGTACATGCAGCAGACCGCGCACTCGCGCTTTCCCGTGTATGAGGGCAATCGCGACAACATCATCGGCATCCTGCTGGCCAAGGATTTGCTGCGCTATTACACCGACGAGAATTTCGACCTGCGCGAGACCTTGCGCCCGGCCGTGTTCATTCCGGAATCCAAGCGCCTGAACATCCTGCTGCGCGAATTCCGCATCAACCGCAACCACATCGCGATCGTTGTCGACGAGTACGGCGGCGTGGCGGGGCTTGTCACGATAGAAGACGTGCTGGAACAGATCGTGGGCGATATCGAGGATGAATTCGACCTCGATGAAGACCAGGACAATATCCTGCCCACCGCCGACGGCGCCTGGCGCGTGCACGGGCTGACCGAGATCGAACAGTTCAACGAAGCGTTTGGCACGGCCTTTCCCGATGACGATGTCGACACCGTCGGCGGCCTCCTGACTAACCACGTTGGCCACGTCCCGCATCGCGGCGAGGTGATCACACTGCCGCCGATCCGCTTCGAAGTGTTGCGCGCCGATGCGCGGCAGGTCCATCTGCTGCTGGTGCGCCGCGAAGCGCCGGCCGAACCAAACGGCCTGGCTGAGGCATGAAGCGTGTCGGCACGCCCGACGCCGTGGGCAACCGTCGCGCCGATCTACCGCCTGGCCTTCCAGCACGCTCTGGCACGGACTCGCTGGCCGCCGATCCACTCGGCAGCGCCTCACGCAGGGGTCTTGTCTATCGCCTGCTGATCGCAGCCGTGCTGGGCGTAGCGCACACGCAGGCTTTTGCGCCGCACGACTGGTGGTGGCTGCAGATTCTGTCGGTGGCCGGTCTTGTGGCATTGATCGCCGATGCTCCGCGCCCGCGCACCGCTGCGGCCACGGGTTTTGCCTTCGGGCTGGGCTGGTTTCTGTCGGGTATCTGGTGGCTTTACATCAGCATGCACGTCTATGGCGAAATGCCGGCATGGATGGCTGCGCTGGCGGTGGTGCTGTTTGCCGGCTACCTGTCGATCTGGCCAGCGCTGGCAGCTGGCACATGGCGCTGGCTGACCGCACGCTCAGACGCCGGCATTCTGGCGGCGCTGGCGTTCGGCGCCACATGGGCGCTGTCCGAATGGCTGCGCGGCGTGGTCTTCACCGGCTTTCCGTGGCTAGGTAGCGGCTATGCGCATACCGACGGTCCGCTCGCCGGCTTTGCGCCGCTGATCGGCGTCTACGGCATTACGTTCCTGGCGGCTAGCGCGTCGGGCCTGCTGGTTGTCGGCATCGGCGCATGGCGGCGGCGCCAGCGCCACGGCGCCCGGCCCCAGGCCGCCGCGTCGGCGGTCATCGTTGCCGGCGTGCTGGGCGGCGGCGCGGCACTCGCTCCGATCGCCTACACGACGCCGACTGGCAAACCGATCCATGTGCGTCTCTTACAGGGCAACGTCGCCCAGGACATCAAGTTCGAACCGGCCGGCATCCAGCGCTCGCTGGAACTGTATCGCGACCTGATTACGGCGGAACCGGCCGACCTCGTGGTCACGCCCGAGACTGCGTTCCCGGTGATCCTGCAGGAATTGCCGATCGACATCGCCAAGGCGGTGCGCGCATATATGGAGAGGACCGGCACGACCGTCATCTTTGGTGCGGCGGGCGCCGATTCACCGGTGGATTTCACCAACAGCGTGTTTGCCATCGGCCCGGAACAGGAACAGCTCTACCGCTACAACAAGCATCATCTGGTGCCGTTCGGCGAATTCATCCCGTTTGGTTTCCGGTGGTTCGTCGACATGATGAAGATGCCGCTGGGCGATTTCCGCCGCGGCACGCTGGACCAGCCGGCCGTACCGGTGCGCGGCATCCATGTGGCGCCGAACATCTGCTACGAGGATCTGTTCGGCGAGGAGATCGCCACCACGCTGCGGCAGCAGGCCACGCCAGCCAATATGCTGGCCAACGTGACCAACCTGGCCTGGTTTGGCGACACCATTGCGCTGGACCAGCATCTGCAGATCTCGCGCATGCGCGCGTTGGAAATGCGCCGTCCGATGCTGCGCGCCACCAATACGGGCATGACGGCGGTGGTCAGGCCGGACGGCAGCGTCCAGGCCAAGCTGCCGACGTTCGAGATCGGCACGCTGAGCGCCACCGTGCAAGGTATGCAGGGGCTGACACCGTATATCCGCTGGGGAAACGTGCCGGCCCTGGCGGGCAGCGCGCTGGTCTTGTTGCTGGCCTGGCGCGCGCGCCGGGCGCGGCGTCCTAGCTGACCAGCGAGCTTGCCAGCGACACGGCGGCCGCGGCGGCCATCACTGCGAGGGCGACGATATAAGGTTTGCGAGACAGCAGCGACATGACCAATCCCCAAAAATAGTTATCGAAATCCTCCGGATCGCATTGCAGTTTTTGCGCCTGGGACCCCTGGGCCTTGCGATCCGGCTTGCAGCCGTTTGAATTTCATGCGTGGCTGCATGCTTGCACTGTATCCAAAAATGGTATCGGCACGTATCAGACGGTTCTGAAACCCATGTCAGGATTTACCCGACCCGTTGCGCCGCGCCGACACCGCGAGCATGCATATTCCGTGCCCTGCCCCATGTATTTCCTGCCGCCTCGCGGCTGAGCCGGAGCAAAAACCCGATAGAATTCAAGGTTTGGCAATTCCGTCGCGAGACGTATCGCGCACTTGCCTGCCGGCTTTCTCATTCGTCTTCTTATGCTGACCTTCCAACAAATGATTCTCACCCTGCAGGCCTACTGGGACCGGCAGGGTTGCGCGTTGCTGCAACCGATCGATCTGGAGGTCGGCGCGGGGACGTCGCATGTGCACACGTTCCTGCGCGCGATCGGCCCGGAGCCCTGGCGCGCCGCCTACGTGCAGCCGTCGCGCCGGCCCAAGGACGGCCGCTATGGCGAGAATCCCAACCGGCTGCAGCACTACTACCAGTACCAGGTGGTGCTCAAGCCCGCGCCCGAGAACATCCTCGAGCTGTACCTGGGATCGCTCGAAGCGCTGGGGCTGGACCTGAAGCAGAACGACATCCGCTTTGTCGAGGACGACTGGGAAAACCCCACGCTCGGCGCCTGGGGCCTGGGCTGGGAGGTCTGGCTCAACGGCATGGAAGTGACGCAGTTCACGTACTTCCAGCAGGTCGGCGGCATCGACTGCAAGCCGATCACTGGCGAAATCACCTACGGCATCGAGCGCCTGGCGATGTACCTTCAGAAGGTCGAGAACATCTATGACCTGGTGTGGACCGAGTGGGAAGAAAACGGCGTCACGCGCCGGCTTACCTACGGCGACGTCTATCACCAGAACGAGGTGGAACAATCCACCTACAACTTCGAGCACAGCAACACGGAGATCCTGTTCCGCCATTTCGCCGAACATGAAGGCGAAGCCAAACGCCTGATGGGCGATACCGGCGAGAAGAACGAGGACGGCACGCCGAAGACCAACGACACGCGCCTGGCGCTGCCCGCCTACGAGCAGGTACTAAAGGCGGCCCACACGTTCAATCTGCTCGACGCTCGCGGGGCCATCTCGGTCACCGAGCGCGCCGCATATATCGGCCGCATCCGCAATCTGTCGCGCCAGGTGGCGCAAGCCTATTACGATTCACGCGAGGCGCTTGGCTTCCCGATGTGCGGAGCCCGTTCATGATGGCGCGCGTGCGCGGCGCGTTCGCGCTCGCCGCGTTTGTGTTGCCGCTGGCCGTACCGGCGGGCCTGCCGCTGGCGGGCGCAGCCCATGCGGCGGCGCGCGCGGCAGCCGCGCCCGCGCCCCAGGCGCTCTACCTGCCGGCGGATCTGACCAATATCTGCGAGGCCGACTCGCAGGCGCTGCAGCAGGCCATCACGCGGCATTGGCGCCCGTCGCTCAACGCGATCGATCAATGGACGCAGCTGGTGCGCTCGTTCTCGTGCGATCTGTCCGGCTCGCGCGATATCGGCTGGCACCGCGTGCCGCTGCGTGCGTACGAAAGCGCGATCCGTTATCCGCTGCAGTGGGTCGAGTGGCAGGAGCATAACGGCCGCCCGCGCCGCTCCGTGCGCACCTACTATTCGGCGTCGCAGTTACCGCAGAAAATCGATTTCTTTGTCGGCGGACGGATCGACGAAATCCGCTACGACCGCCGCGCGCAGCGCATCGACGCACGTTTTCCAGCCGCGGGCTCCCGCGGCGCTTCCGGCGCGGTGGCGCAATGCGCCTACACCACGCTGCAATTCCGCCAGCAGAACGGCCTGTGGCTGCTGTCTGGCGTGGAACCCAATCTCGCGCCGCGCTGCTGACGCGCGCGCCCATACCTGTTGGATAGATTCATGTCGCAACCCATGACCGATTCGCTGCTGATCGAACTGTTCACCGAAGAACTGCCGCCCAAGGCGCTGGCCCGTCTGGGCGAGGCCTTCGCGCAAGGTCTGTTCGATGGCCTCGGCGCACGCGACCTGCTCGACGCCGGCGCCGCCGTGACGCCGTACGCCACGCCTCGCCGGCTGGCCGCGCTGGTCACCGGCGTGCGCAAGACCGCGCCGGACCGCGAGCAACGCGAGAAGGTGCTGCCCGTGACCGTGGCGCTCGACGCCAGCGGCGCACCCACCGCCCCGCTGGCCAAGAAGCTCGCGGCACTGGCCAAGTCCGTCGGCGTGGCCGAGATCGACTGGCAAACGCTGGAGCGCGCCTCGGACGGCAAGGCCGATGCGTTCTTCTACCGCTACACCGCGCGCGGCGCGACGCTGGCCGACGGCCTGCAGGCAGCGCTGGACGATACGCTTGGCAAGCTGCCGATTCCGAAGGTCATGAGCTATCAGCGCCCGGACGGCACGACCGTGCATTTCGTGCGTCCGGCCCACAGCCTGATCGCGCTGCATGGCGCGGAAATCGTGCCGGTATCGGTGCTCGGCCTGCCGGCCAGCAACGTCACGCAAGGCCACCGCTTTCTGTCGCAGGGCGCGATCGAGATCGCCGATGCCGCCGAATACGCCGCGCAGCTCGAATCGCAAGGCCACGTAGTGGCCAGCTACGCCGAGCGCCGCGAGCGCATCCGCAGCGCACTGCTCAAGGAAGCTGGCGCGGATCAGGTGGTGATGCCGGACGCGCTGCTCGACGAAGTGAATTCCCTGGTCGAATGGCCGGTGGTGTACCCGTGCCACTTCGAGGAAGCGTTCCTCGCCGTGCCGCAGGAATGCCTGATCCTGACCATGCAGACCAACCAGAAGTACTTCGCGCTGACCGACGCCGCCGGCCATCTGCGCAACCGCTTCCTGATCGTCTCGAACCTGGCCACCGACACGCCGGAATCGATCATCTCCGGCAACGAGCGCGTGGTGCGTCCGCGCCTGGCCGACGCCAAGTTCTTCTTCGACCAGGATCGCAAGAAGACGCTGGCATCGCGCGTGCCGCTGCTGGCCAACGTGGTCTATCACAACAAGATCGGCACCCAGCTGGACCGCGTGCAGCGCCTGCAGCAGATCGCCGGCCATATTGCCGATGCGATGAACGCCGCCGGCGCCGCGACCGACAAGGCCGCCGCAATGCGCGGCGCGGAACTGGCCAAGGCCGATCTGCTGACCGACATGGTGGGAGAATTCCCCGAGCTGCAAGGCACGATGGGCACCTACTACGCGCGCCATGACGACGAGGCCGAGGACGTGGCGCTGGCCTGCTCCGAACACTACCGTCCGCGCTTTGCCGGCGACGCACTGCCGCAAGGCAACGTCAGCACGGCCGTAGCACTGGCGGACAAGCTCGAAACGCTGGTCGGCATCTGGGGCATCGGCCTGCAGCCCACGGGCGAGAAAGACCCGTTCGCGCTGCGCCGCCACGCGCTGGGCATCCTGCGCATGCTGATCGAAAAGCCGCTGGCCGTGTCGATCGACACGCTGCTCGATCTGACCGGCCAGGCGTTCGCCGGCATCGCCGCCGTGAAGCCGTCGCGCGACGCCATCGCCGACTTCCTCTACGACCGCCTGCGCGGCTACCTGAAGGAAAAGGGCTACACCACCAATGAGGTGGAAGCGGTTGTCAGCCTGCGTCCGCAATCGCTGCACGACGTGCTGGCGCGCATGGAAGCCGTGCGCACGTTCGCCGCGCTGCCCGCGGCCGAAGCGCTGGCCGCGGCCAACAAGCGCATCACCAATATCCTGAAGAAGACCGACGAGGCGATCGGCCAGGTCGATGCGTCGTTGTTCCAGGAAGCCGCCGAAGGCGCGCTGTACGAAGCCATCGAGCGCGTGCGCCCGGGCGTGGAAGCGGCCTTTGCGGGCGGCGACTTCACCGCCGCGCTGCGCGACCTGGCCCAGCTGCGCGACGCCGTGGACCGCTTCTTCAACGACGTCATGGTGATGGCCGAGGACGCACGGCTGCGCGCCAACCGGCTGGCGCTGCTGGCCACGCTGCACGGTCTGGCCAATCGCGTGGCAGACATTTCGAAGCTGGCGTCCTAAGCTGTCATCACGCCGCATCGGAGCGCACCATGCCACAGGCCCAACCGAAGTTCGTCATCCTCGATCGCGACGGGGTGATCAACCTGGACAGCGACCAGTTCATCAAGACGCCCGATGAATGGGTGCCGATCGAGGGCAGCCTCGAAGCCATCGCCATGCTGAACCAGGCCGGCTATCGCGTCGCGATCGCCAGCAACCAGTCGGGCATCGGCCGTGGGCTGTTCGAGATGAGCGCGCTCAACGCCATGCACGAGAAGATGTACAAGGCGCTGGCCAATCTGGGCGGGCGCGTCGAGGCGGTTTTTTTCTGCCCGCACACCGCCGCCGACAACTGCGACTGCCGCAAGCCCAAGTCGGGCCTGTTCGAGCAGATCGGCGAACGCTTTGGCATCGAGCTGCGCATGGTGCCGGTGGTCGGCGATTCGCTGCGCGACCTCGACGCCGGCGTGGCGGTCGGCTGCATTCCGCACCTGGTGCGCACCGGCAAGGGCGCGAAGACGCTGGCCCAGGGCGGACTGCCCGCCGGCACGCGCGTGCATGACGATCTGGCCGCCTTCGCACGATGGCTGATTGCAGAGAGCGCCCATAAGGCGCCAGCAGCCAACGCCGGCGCCCATTCCATGAATTCCGGTCCCGACCGATGACCTTTATCCGCTCCCTGCTGTTCGCGCTGTACCTGCTGATCCTGACGCCGCCTTACGCATGCGCGTGCTTCATCGTTTTCCCGTTCATGAACGCGGAAAACCGCTTTCGCTTCGTGCGCGGCTGGCCGCGCCTGGTGATCGGGGCCGCCCGCCTGATCTGCGGCATCCGCTACCGCATCGAGGGCATGGAAAAGATGATGGCGATGCTGGACAAGCCCGTGGTGCTGCTGTCCAAGCATCAGTCGGCATGGGAAACGATCGCCTACGTCGCGCTGATGCCCAAGCCGCTGTGCTTTGTGTTCAAGCGCGAACTGCTGCTCGTGCCGTTCTTCGGCTGGGCGTTGGGCATGCTCAAGATGGTCCACATCAACCGCAAGGACGGCACGCGCGCGTTCGCCTCGGCCGCGCGCCAGGGGCGCGAACGGCTCAACGAAGGTGCGTGGATCATCATGTTTCCGGAAGGCACGCGCACGCGCTCGGGCGCGGAGAATCCACGCTACAAAAGCGGCGGCGCGCGGCTCGCGGTGGAAACCGGCGCGTGGGTCTTTCCGATGGCGGTCAATTCGGGCCGCTACTGGCCGCGCAACTCGTTCCTGAAGTATCCCGGCACCATCACGATTTCGATCGGCGACGCAATTCCGTCGGCCAACAAGACCGCCGATGTGCTGAACCAGGAAGTCGAGGCGTGGATCGAGGCCGAAATGCGGCGCATCGATCCGGAAAGCTATCGTCACGCAAGAAGCCAGACCACCGCATGAAGCTGCTGCGCCCCACCGCCGACCCCAACGCGCAGCTCGAACTGCCGCTGGCGGAGCCCGCGCCGCCCGCACAGGCGCCGCAAAACCTGCTCGCGCCCCAGGCCGATCCGGCCGCGCCCAGCGCCGACGTGTGGCCGCCGGCGCTGCCCAACGGCCGCATGCTGCAGATCGGTGAACGCACGCTCCATTACGCGCTCAAGCGCTCGTCGCGGCGCACCATCGGCTTCACCGTCGACGATCGTGGGCTGTCGATCACCGCGCCGCGCTGGGTCACGCTGGCCGATGTCGAGGCGGCCATCGTCGAAAAACAGCGCTGGATCTTCGCCAAGCTAGGCGAATGGCGCCATCGCGAAGCGCGCCGTGTGTTGCCCACCGTGCAATGGCGCGACGGCGCGACGCTGCCTTTCCTGGGCAAACCGATCACGCTGCAGCTCGATTCGCCGGTCGGCGCATTGCTGTTCCAGGCCGATACGCGCGTGTTGCACCTCGCGCTGCCTGGCCATGCCGACGAGCAGCAGATCAAGGATCGCGTGCAGGGATGGCTGCAACACCAGGCGCGCCGCCTGCTGTCCGAACGGCTCGAACTCTATGCGAGCAAGCTTGGCGTGCGCCATACGGGCTTCGCGCTGACGTCGGCCGCCACGCGCTGGGGCAGTTGCACCGCCGATGGCAAGATCCGGCTGAATTGGCGCCTGATGCATTTCCCCTTATCGATGATCGACTACGTGGCCGCGCATGAACTGGCGCATCTGAAGGAAATGAACCACGGCCCGCGCTTCTGGGAAACCGTGGAATCGATCTTCCCCGAATTCCGCGACGCGCGCGCCCAGCTGCGTGCGCATCCGCCCGAACTGCTTCCCACCTTCTGAGCTTCCCCGGCTAGCTGGCTTCCGGGCGCGCTCGCCGCACGCCGCAAGGCGGCGGCCGATCGATGCGCATGGGCCGCCCGGATCGCACGCGGCGGCTGTCGCGGCGCGTTCACGCCAAGCGGAATAGAATACTGGCCTTCGCAGTCATCACAACCTGACTCAGGTAAAGGTAAAGGCCCCATATGCGACTTCTCCACACCATGCTGCGCGTTGGCGACTACCAGCGCTCGATCGATTTCTACACGCGCGTGCTGGGCATGCAACTGCTGCGCGAAAGCGACAATCCCGAATACAAGTACCGGCTGGCCTTTGTCGGCTACGGACCGGAATCGGAAACCGCCGTGCTGGAGCTGACCTACAACTACGGCGTCGACAAGTACGAACTGGGCACGGCCTACGGCCATATCGCGCTGGAAGTGCCGAATGCGGCCGAGGCCTGCGAGCGCATCCGCGCCGCGGGCGGCAAGGTCACGCGCGAAGCGGGTCCCGTCAAGGGCGGCACGACCGTGATCGCGTTCGTGGAAGATCCGGACGGCTACAAGATCGAACTCATCGAACGTCATTCCACGCGCGACGCTGCTCGTCCCTGAACGGACGGGTAATGAGCACGCAAACCATAACAAGGCGCCCGCTGGACGGCACGGCCATCGGACTGATGGTGCTGCTGTGCGCCGCATGGGGACTCCAGCAGGTGGTGATCAAGGTCACCGCCCCGTTGATGGGCGCCGTGCTGCAGGCCGGCGTGCGCTCCGCGATCGCGGCGTTGCTGGTGTTCGGTTTCGCCGCATGGCGCGGCACGCCGCTTTGGGAACGTGACGGCACGCTGCGCGCGGGGCTCATTGCCGGCGTGCTGTTCGGCGCGGAATTCTTCTGCATCTTTGTCGGACTGGGCCACACCACCGCATCGCGGATGGCCGTCTTCCTCTATACCGCGCCGATCTTCACCGCACTGGGCCTGCATCTGTTCGTGCCCGGCGAGCACCTGCATCGCGGCCAGTGGCTGGGCGTGGTGCTGGCGTTCTTCGGCATGGCGCTGGCGTTCGCCGACGGCATCGTTGCAACCTCCACGCACGGCAGCACCCTGTTGGGCGATGCATTGGGCGTGGTAGCGGGCGCGCTGTGGGCCGCCACCACCATCGTCGTGCGCGGCAGCAAACTGTCGCATGCGCCGGCCAGCAAGACGCTGCTATATCAGTTGGGGGTGTCGGCGCTATTGCTGCTCGTGATGGCATTGGCCGCGGGGCAGGCGCATCGCGTGGAAATCACCGGGATCGTGGTAGCGAGTCTGTTCTACCAATCGGTGCTGATCGCCTTTGCCAGTTATCTGATCTGGTTCTGGCTATTGCGCCAGTATCTGGCGTCGCGCCTATCGGTATTTTCGTTTCTCACGCCGCTGTTCGGCGTGGCATTCGGCGTGTTGCTGATGCACGATCAGGTCGGCGTGCGGTTTGCCGTGGCGGCCGTGCTGGTGCTGCTGGGAATCGTGCTGGTGAACCGCAAGGCGTAAGCGGGTGCCCCGCCTTGCGTGCGCCCCGCTCTGGCGTGCACGCAAGAGCGGGGATGGCGGCCACGCGCCGCGCGTTACTTCGGGAACGAGAACATGCCCAGCGCGCCGCGCACTTCGTCCAGCGTCTGCTGGGTCAGTTCGCGCGCCTCGGCCGTACCCTTCTTCAGGATGTCGAACACATAGCCCGGATCTTGCGCCAGTTGTTCGCGGCGCTCGCGGATCGGCCGCAGCAGTTCCTGCAGCACGCCTTCGACGCGGCGCTTGAGCACCATATCGCCCAGACCGCCGCGCTGGTAGTGTTCCTTCAGCGCCTGCACTTCCTCGACATTCGGATCGAACGCATCCAGGTACGTGAACACCACGTTGCCTTCCACCTGGCCGGGATCGGACACCTTCAGGTGATTCGGGTCGGTGTACATCTTGTGCACGGCCTCGCGGATCTGGTCGGGCGACGCGCCGAGCGGAATCGCGTTGCCCTGGGACTTGCTCATCTTGGCCTTGCCGTCGACGCCGGGCAGGCGCCCGTGCTTGGGGATCAGCGCGGCGGCTTCGGGCAGCACATCGCGGCCCACCTGATGATTGATACGGCGCACGATCTCGTTGGTCTGCTCGATCAGCGGCGCCTGGTCTTCGCCCACCGGCACCAGCACGGCCTTGAAGCCGGTGATGTCAGCCGCCTGCGACGCCGGATAGCAGAGGAAGCCGGCCGGGATATCGCGGCCAAACCCGCGCGCCTGGATTTCTTCCTTGATCGTCGGATTCCGTTCTAGGCGCGACACGGTAACGAAATTCAGATACATCAGCGTCAGCTCGGCCAGCGCCGGCAGATGCGACTGCACCGTGATCGTGGTCTTGGCCGGGTCGATGCCGACGGCCAGGTAATCCAGCGCGACCTCCAGCACATTGCGCCGGACCTTGTCCGGATCGTGTGCGTTGTCGGTCATTGCCTGCGTGTCGGCCAGCAGCACATATTGCTTGTGCGAATCCTGCAGGCTCACGCGGCTCTTCAACGAGCCAACGTAGTGGCCCAGGTGCAGCGGTCCGGTGGGACGATCTCCCGTCAGGATGACGGGACGCGTATCGGTCTTTGTCTGGTCTGTCATGAGCGTCGCTAAGACTTCAGGGTATTCAGGAAACGGTTTCGGCCATCACGCCGCGCCGAGCGCGGGCGGCACGGCATTCTTGCCAACGATGCGCGCCAGTTCGACGTATTCGGCCACGGCCACTTCCTCGGCGCGGCGGCCAAGGTCGAAGCCAAGCGCGTCGAAATCGACCTGATCGCGCAGAAAGGACAGCGTATTGCGCAACACCTTGCGGCGCTGCGAAAACGCGGCGGTCACCACATCGCCCAGCACGCTGGCGTCGCACGCGGGATACGGCGAGCGCAGCGAGCCGTCTTCGGCGCGCGGCCACGGAATCATCCGCACCACAGCGGAATCGACCTTGGGCGGCGGGTTGAACGACGCGGGCGGAACATCGAGCACGTGTTCCATGTGATAACGAACCTGCAGCATGATCGACAGGCGGCCGAACGACTTGCTGCCCGGCCCGGCGACCATGCGCTCCACAACTTCCTTCTGCAACATGAAATGCTGGTCGCGGACGTGATCGGCAAAGTCCATCAGGTGGAACAGCAGCGGACTCGAGATGTTGTACGGCAGGTTGCCGACGATGCGCAGCGCGCGGCCCGGTTGCTGCAGCCGGGCGAAATCGAACGCGAGCGCATCACCGGCATGCACCGTGATGCGCTCGCTGTAGCGGCGGCGCAGGCGCTCGACCAGATCGCGGTCGAGCTCGACCACCTGCAAGCTCGGCAGGCGCTCCAGCAGCGGATCGGTCAGCGCGCCGAGCCCCGGGCCGATTTCGACCACGATGTCGTCTGGCTGCGGATCGATCGCATTGACGATGCCGTAGATGATGCCGTCATCGACCAGGAAGTTCTGCCCGAATCGTTTGCGGGCGACGTGGCCCTGGTGCACATTTGAACGCATAAGTCAGTGGCGGCCGTTGGCGGACGCGCCGTTGTCGTGGCGCCCGCTGGCATGACCGGCCATGGTAATGGCACAGCGGATGGCTTCTATCATGCTGCCGTGCTCGGCCTGGCCGGTGCCGGCCAGATCTAGCGCGGTGCCATGGTCCACCGATGTGCGGATGAAGGGCAGGCCCAGCGTGACATTGACGCCGTGACCGAAAGTGCCGTACTTGAGCGGGCCCAGGCCCTGATCATGGTACATCGCCAGCACGCAATCGGCATCGCGCAGGTGGCGCGGCTGGAACAGCGTGTCGGCCGGATAAGGGCCGCGTGCGTCGATATCGGCATCGCACGCCTGCGCCAGCGCGGGCATGATGACGTCGATTTCCTCGCGGCCCATGTGGCCTGCTTCTCCGGCATGCGGATTGAGGCCGGTGACCAGGATGCGCGGCCGCGCGATGCCGAAATGGCGGCGCAGATCGTGATCGACGATCCGCAGCGTTTCCACCAGCATCGGAATGGTCAGCGCATCGGGCACCGCGCGCAGCGGCAGGTGCGTGGTGGCCAGCGCCACGCGCAGCATGGCGTTGTCGTGCGCGGGCTGCGGCCCGGCCAGCATCATCACCACGCGCGGCACGGCGGCGCGTTCGGCCAGGTATTCGGTGTGGCCCGTGAATGGCACGCCGGCATCGTTGATCGTGCTTTTCTGCACTGGCGCCGTGATCATCGCCGCATAGCGGCCCGCCTGCAGGCCGTCGATGGCGGCGTCGAGCAGCGCCAGCACATAGCGGCCGTTGCGCGCGTCCAGATGCCCCGCCTCGCAGTCCACGCCCAGCGCGATGTCCTCGACGATCACATCGCCATCGGCAATGCGCCGGTTCCACGCATGCGCCACGCCCAGCGCCTCGGCGCGCTGCGACAGCAGCCGCGCATCGCCGATCACATGGAAGCGGCAGCCGTTGCCGCGCCCCTGGTTGCCCGCGCCCGGCGCGCCATGATGGCCGGCAAGCTGCAGCAGCGCCCCGATCGTGATATCGGGGCCGATGCCGGCGGGCTCGCCGGTGGTGATGGCCAGGGACAGCGGCGCGGCGGCAGGTGAAGGGTCGGGCATGGCGAAGTCGGCAGCGGATCAGCGCTGGCGGTTGATACGGTATTCCACGTACGCCGCGCTGCGCAGCTGACGCACCCAGTCATCATAGGCGGCGCGCAGCTTTTGTTCGCGCACTTCCTGACGTGCGAAATCACGCTGCTTCTCCGCGGAGACTTCCGTCTCGCGGCGGTTTTCCACCTGGATCAGGTGCACGCCGAACTGCGAGACCACGGGATCGGAGATTTCGCCCGGACGCAGGCGGTTCATCGCCTGTTCGAACTCGGGCACCAGCTCGCCCGGCGACACCCACCCCAGCTCGCCACCCTGCGACGCCGAGCCGTCCTGCGAATAGCGGCGCGCCGCATCGGCAAAGTCGCCGCCATGCGTGATGCGGTCGCGGATCGTCGCCATCTGGCGGCGCGCTTCGGCTTCCGGCATGTTCGGGCCGGTGCGGATCAGGATATGGCGCACCTGCGTCTGGGTGATGTGGTCGGTTGCGGCCGACTGCGCGGCGGGCGCGGTGCGCTTGGCGGCCAGCTTGATCACGTGATAGCCGTTGGCGGATTCCACCACTTCGGGCGCAATGGCGCCCTGCTGCAGATCGACCACGGCATTGGCGAACACGGCCGGCAGGCGGCCGATCTCGCGAAAGCCCAGCGAGCCGCCCTGCGCGGCTTCGGGCGCCTCGGAATTCGACTTGGCCAGCTCGCTGAAATCGGCGCCGCCCTGGGCCTGCTTGAGCAGCCCCTCGGCCTTGGCCTTCAACTGCGCCTTCTGCGCGTCGGAGGCGTCCTCGGGCACCCGCACCAGAATCTGCTGAACGTTGTATTCCGCCGGGCCGACGGCAGCCGACTGCCCGCTGCGCGCGGCCAGGAAGTTGTCGATCTCGCCGTCGTAGACCTGCACCTTCGAATCGACTTCGCGCTCGCGCAGCCGGATCACCTGCACCTGCTTGCGCAGCTCGTCGCGATACTTCGTCCACGTCATGCCGCTTGCCTCGACGCGGCTGCGCAGTTCGGTGGCCGACATCTTGTTCTGCTGCGCCACCGATTCGATCGCGCGATCCACTTCCTGATCGGTCACCTTGATGCCGGCCTCTTGCGCGGCCTGCGTCTGCACGCGTTCCATCACCAGGCGTTCGAGCACTTCGCCAAGCAGATCTGCGCGCTCGGGGATCGGCCGGTTGGCCGCGCGCATCTGGTTTTCAAGCTCGTCGGCGCGATCGAGCAGCTCGCGGCGCGTGATCACGCTGTTGTTGACCACCGCCACGACTTCGTCCACCAGTTGCGAGCGCTTCTGCGCCGGCTGGGGCACGCCAAGCTGCGGCTGGCTGGGCGCCACGGTGCTGCTCTGGCCCGATTGCGGCAGGAAGATGCCCTGCGTGCGGGAGCTGCCTCCCGGCGCGCGCAGCTGCGCGGAAGCCGGCGCCGCCAGCGTGACGAGGAGCGCCGAAAGCAGCAGCGGCTGCCAGGAATTCAGGCGGGACAACCCGGAAAAGGCTTGACGTTTCATCTTGGTCCGTCATTCATAGTGATCGTACGGAGACGTAGGCACAGGACGTGCCGTGACCGGTTCGTAGCCCGGTACGTTCAACCGCAGCATGTCCAGCGGATTGGAACCCACCTTGGACAGGCCGCGGAATTCCACCTGCAGGAAGATCCGGCCGGTGTATCCGTTGGTGGTGTTGCGGAAGCGCTGGTAAACAACGCGGCCCACCCAGCAATCGGCCGCGTATTCCAGACCGGCCAGCGCATCCACGAGCTGGTTGGCCGATTTGTCGAACGCCACACGGCCAATGCCGTAGGTGCGCTGGGTGATCGGCCACTGGCCGGACATCTCGAACTGGTCGATGGCGGTGTTATCGGTCACCGAAGTCGGCCTGCGATAACGATAGCCGACGTTCAGCAGCTTGCGCGATTCCGGCCGCCATGCGAATGCGACGTTCGAGTAATTGACACGATTCTGATCCGGATTCCACTGGATGCCGGCGTCGAGATAATAGCCGCGGAACATCTGGATCGTCGTGGCGGCCAGCAAGTCGGAATATGTCGGCTTGGTGTCCTGCAAGGTGCCGTTGATCTGCACGCGCTGGCCGGTGAAATCGATGCGCTGCGCGATCGTGCCGCGGAAACGCTCGACACCGGTCTCGGATTCGATCAGGCGCGTGGTCAGGCCGGCGGTCAGCTTGTTGTTGTCCGCAATCCGGTCATTCCCGCTGAACGGATTCTCGCTGAAAATCTGCCCGTAGCTGAAATCTGACTGCACCGTGTCAAACAGCGGGAATGCGCTCTGGTCGCGGAACGGCGTGTAGACATAGAACAGGCGCGGTTCCAGCGTCTGGGTGTAGTTCACGCCGAACAGCTTGCTGATGCCCGGTGCGTCGCGCTCGAACGTCATCCCCGAATCGAGGCTGACCGTTGGAATCGTGCGGCTCAGGGTATTCGGCGCACCGGGGGTGTTGGTGCCCGCATCCATGTTGTACTGCGCCGCGTTGAAGATCACCTTCGGCGTCACGTACCAGCCCGGACGAATCACCGGATAGCTGATCGTCGGCTGGAAATAGGCGCGACTGCCTTCCGGCAATTGGGCGCCGGACGAATTCAGCAGCGGAATCTTGAAGCGCGTGTAGTCGGTGTCGACCGAGATGTCGAAACCGCCCAGGTCGTAGCGCGTGTACTTCGCATTCAACTGCGGTTCACGCTCGTAGGACGGATCGCTGGGGCGCAGCGTCTGGAACTTCTGCACCCGCGCCATGAACGTGAAATCCTGCCAGCTGTAGATTACGCCGCCTTCCTGCGTGTACTGCCGCAACGTCGATTGCGACACGCTACGCGTCAGGTCGTCGGGATACTGGTCGTCCGAAACTTTGCTGACGTTGGCATACGCCGTCATGCCCGGAATGATCCGCTGCGAATGCTGGATCGAGTAGGCCCAGCGGTCGCGGTCGGCCTTCTTGTCGTCGGGCAGCAGCTCGGCGCGGATCCGTCCGGCGTAGCCGTCGCCGATATAACGGTAATCGCCGCCCAGTTGCACGCCGCGCGACGACAGGATGCGCGGATACAGCGTCAGGTCGCGGTTCGGCGCCAGGTTGAAGTAATACGGGACCGTCATGTCCAGCCCCGACTTCGACCCGTAGCCGATCAGCGGGGGCAGCACGCCGCTGCGGCGTTCGTCGTTGAGCGGGAACGAGAACGCGGGCGCGCCGGCCACGGGCACGCCAAAGAAGTGCAGCACGCCGCCATACGCGACGCCCACTTCGCGGTCGCTGTCCAGGTCGAGCTTGCGCGAGCTGAAGTACCAGTCGGCGTTATCGGGCGAACACGTGGTGTAGGTGGCCTTCTTGAGCGTGCTGCGATCCGGATCCAGGAAATCCACGCGCTCCGCGCTGCCGGAGCCGCCGGTCTGCTGGAAATAGTAGTCCGGCGACAGCATGTAGCCCTCGTTGGCCTGGATGCGCATGCGCGCTTCCGGCCCGACCGCCAGCGTGCCGCCCTTGGACAGGCGCACATTGCCGGTGGCGTGGGCTTCGTCGGTGTCCTGGTCGTAGGTCAGCTTGTCGCCCTTGACCACGGCGCCATCGCGGCGCAGCGCCGCATTGCCTTCGAGTTCGACGCCCTTCTCGTTGTAGCCGGTCATGCGGTCGCCGGACACATAGGCCGGCGCATTGGGATTCGACGGCGTGGACGAGGGCGTGACGCCCAGGGTGCTGCCGCCAGTGGCCGGACGCGGCTTGGGCTCGGCCAGGCGCGGCACCAGTTCGCCCGATTCGGGCGGCGGCGGGGGCGGCTCGGCGCTCTGCGTCACGACCGGTTCGGCCAGATCGATATTCGGAATCGCGGATCCCGCGCCATACTGCGCGTGCGCACTGACCGAAAGTCCCGCCATGGCCAGCACGAGCGGCCGCAAGGCGCTGGCTGGCGCGCACGCGCGACGGGGCTGGCCCGCCAGCGCAGGCGGTCGGGTGGCCGGATGATGCGGTGATCGTCGTTGTTCGGTCATGCAAACGGTTATCGGTCGGCTCGGCGGCGGGCGCTTGTGCGGCGGCACGGAAAACGGCTGCCGGCAGCTCCAAAGCCCAATGCCAAAGCGGGCTGCGGAGCGACAAAGGCCCCTCCCGAGGGCCACCCGGCGCCCGGGTCTGGTCGGGTATTATACGGGGCATCGTATTCTCCCTTTCCGGCATGGCAGCACTTATTCTCGACCCGGGCCACGACCCGCGCATCGAACAACTCAAAACGTGGGTCGCCGGACTTGGCGCGGCCTGGTCGATCGACCCGGATTCGTGCGCTCCCGCATCGGCCGACGCGAGCTTTCGACGCTATTTCCGCGTGCGCACCGGGCATCCGGCGCACCCGACCGCGATCGTCATGGACGCCCCGCCGGCGCACGAGGACTGCCGCCCGTTCATCCATGTCGCCAAACTGTTTGGCGACGCCGGTGTGACCGTGCCGACGGTGCTGGCCCAGGATCTGGCGCAAGGCTTCCTGCTGCTGGCCGATCTGGGCAGCCAGACGTATCTTTCGCGCCTGGACGAGCCGTCGGCGCGCCAGCTGTACGCGGACGCCGCGGCAGCGCTGGTGCAGATCCAGCTGGCCACGCGCCCCGGCGAACTGCCCGCGTACGACCGCGCGCTGCTGACGCGCGAACTGGACCTGTTCCCGCAGTGGTATGTGGCAAAGCATCTCGGCGTGACCCTCGACGAGCGCCAGCAGGCCGACCTGCGCGAGGTCTTCGACGCGATCCTGGCCAACAACCTGGCCCAGCCGCAGGTCTACGTGCACCGGGACTACCACTCGCGCAACCTGATGGTGCTGCCCGAAGGCGCCAGCGTGGGGCCCAACCCGGGCATCCTCGATTTCCAGGACGCCGTGATCGGTCCGATCACCTATGACGCCGTATCGCTGTGGCGCGACGCCTATATCGAGTGGGAAGAAGAACAGCAGCTCGATTGGCTGATCCGCTATTGGGAACGCGCGCGCCGCGCCGGGCTGCCGGTGACGGCCGATTTCGGCGACTTCTATCGCGATTTCGAATGGATGGGCCTGCAGCGGCACCTCAAGGTGCTGGGCATCTTTGCGCGCCTGTACCATCGCGACGGCAAGGATGGCTATCTCGCCAACCTGCCGCTGGTGCTGAAGTACACGCGCAATGTGGCCGGCCGCTATTCGGAAATGCGCAAGCTGGTGCGCCTGCTCGACGCGCTGGAAGGCACTGAACGCCCCACCGGGCTCACATTCTGAGCCGTGACCCATCGTTCCGAAACACTCAACGATCCACTCATCACGCGCCGCGGCGAATGGTGGGCGGGTGTGCGGGCGCTTGCGCCGATGCTGCTTGGCGTGGTGCCGTTTGGCCTGATCTATGGCGTGCTGGCGGTCAATGCCGGTATGCCGGCGTGGCTGGCCTGCGCGATGAGCGCCGTGGTCTTTGGCGGCGCGTCGCAGATGATCCTGACCCAATTGTGGTCCGCCGGCACGCCGGCGCTGATCATTGCCTTCACCGTGGCGATGGTCAACCTGCGTCACGCGCTGTATTCCGCCACGATCGCCGCGTCGATGGCGCCACTGCCGCGCCGTTGGAAGGCGCTGATCGCCTACCTGCTCACTGACGAAGCATTCGCGGCCATGACGCGCCGGCTCGGCGACGAGGGCCCGCGTGCGCGCTATCGCCACTGGTTCTATTTCGGCGCCGGCATAGCGCTGTGGTCGAGCTGGCAGCTTTCCACGCTACTCGGCGTGCTGGTTGGCGCACAAGTACCGCGCGACTGGCCGCTCGATTTCTTCCTGCCGCTGACCTTCATCGCGATCATCGTCCCGAACCTCAAGCATCGCGCTCAGGTGGCTGCCGCACTGGTTGCCACGGCGCTGGCCGTGGTTTGCTACGCGATGCCGCACAAGCTGGGCATCATGGTGGCGGCGCTGGGCGGAATCGCGGCGGGCATGCTGCTGCTTGGGCGCAACAACCGCGGCAGCGGCCAGCGCGCGGCCGCCCGGTCCGACAGCCAGGAGCATGCGGCATGAGCCAGATGACCTTGCTCTGGGTGTTCATCGGCGCGGGCATGGCCACGTTCCTGATCCGCCTGTCGTTCATCGCCGTGGAAGGCCGCGTGCGGCTGCCGGCGTGGTTCCGCACCGCCTTGCAGTTCGTGCCGGCGGCGATGCTGTCGGCGCTGATCGCACCCGATCTGCTGATGCGCGACGGCGCGGTGTTCGTGAGCCCATATAACGCGCGACTGATTGCCGGACTGGTGGCGATTGCGATCGCCGCGCGCACGCGCAGCGTGGGCTGGACCATTGCCGGCGGCATGGCCACGCTGCTTGCCCTGGAGACTCTGATTTGAAAGCGATGATCTTCGCCGCCGGGCGTGGCGACCGTATGCGCCCGCTCACCGATGCGTGCCCGAAGCCCCTGCTGGCGGTCGGCGGCAAGCCGTTGATCGTCTGGCAGATCGAGGCACTGGCGCGCGCCGGCCTGAGCGAGATCGTCATCAATCACGCCTGGCTGGGCGCGCAGCTGGAAGACGCGCTCGGCAGCGGCGCGGCGTTTGGCGTGCGCATCCACTGGTCGGCCGAAGACACGGCGCTGGAAACGGCGGGCGGCATTGCCAAGGCGCTGCCGCTGCTGGCCGACCACGGCGACGACGTCTTCCTGGCCGTGTCGGGCGACATATTCTGCGATTTCGATTACCGCACGCTGCTGCCGCGCGCCGACGCAATGCGCGCAGCCGCGCGGCCGCAAATGCATCTGGTGATGGTGCCGAATCCGCCCTTCCATCCGCGCGGCGATTTCTGCCTGGGCGCCGACGGCCGGCTGGCGCTGCCGTCGGACGCCACGGCGGGCCAGGCGCTCACGTTCGGCAACATCGGCCTGTACGACACGCGCCTGTTTCGCGATATCGAGCCGGGCCGCAAGGTGGCGATGTCGCCGTATTACCGCGAGGCCATCGCCACGGGCTGCGCCAGCGGCGAACGCTTCGACGGCCGCTGGGAAAATGTCGGCACGCCCGAACAGCTGGCCGCGCTGGATCGTTCACTGCGCACGTAGTTGCACCGCCCCACGATGGCGCGGCGCTTGCGCGCCGCCCGCATCACGCGCCGACGGGTTTAGAATCGGCACATTCCCCACACCGGTTTCTCCTCATGTCCGCACCCGACTCCGCTCTCCTTGGTTCGTGCCGCGACCGCCGTGCTCGCGTGCTGCAACATCTGCGCGACAACGGCGGCGGCGTGGCCATCGTGCCGACCGCGCCCGAAGCCATGCGCAATCGCGACAGCGACTATCCGTACCGGCATGACAGCTATTTCTATTACCTGACCGGTTTCGCCGAACCTGAGGCCGTGCTGGTGCTGGTGGCCGGCGCGCCCGGCGGCGAGGCCGACCGCAGCATCCTGTTTTGCCGGCCCAAGCACGAAGAGCGGGAAATCTGGGACGGCTTCCGTCATGGCCCCGAAGGCGCGCGCGCGACCTTCGGCTTCGATGAGGCGCATTCGGTCGAGGACATCGACAAGCTGCTGCCGCCGTTGCTCGCCAATCGCGCACAGCTTGCCTACCCGCTTGGCGCCACGGCCGAGATCGACGCGAGCGTGCGGCGCTGGCTCGATGCCGTGCGCATGCAGGGCCGCGCCGGCGTATCGTCACCGGCGGTTGCCGTGGACGTGCGGACCTGGCTCGATGAAATGCGGCTGTTCAAGGATGCCGGCGAGCTGGCCACCATGCGGCGCGCGGCGCAGATCTCGGCCGAGGCGCACGTGCGCGCCATGCGAGCGTCGCGCGCCGGACTGCGCGAATATCACCTCGAGGCGGAACTGCTCTATGAATTCCGCCGCCATGGCGCGCAGAGCGTGGCCTACAACTCGATCGTGGCGGGCGGCGCCAATGCCTGCGTGCTGCACTATCGCGCCGGCCCGGCGGAACTGCGCGACGGCGATTTGTGCCTGATCGACGCCGGCTGCGAACTCGACGGCTACGCCTCGGACATCACGCGCACCTTCCCGGTTTCCGGCCGCTTCACGCCCGCACAGCGCGAACTCTACGACCTCGTGCTGGCCGCGCAGGAAGCCGCCATCGCCGAGACGCGCGCAGGCGTGCCGTACAACGTGCCGCACGACGCCGCCGTCAAGGTGCTGGCGCAGGGCATGCTCGATACGGGCCTGCTCGATCGCAACAAGGAAGGCACGTTGGACGACGTGCTGGCCAGCGGCAGTTATCGCCGCTTCTACATGCACCGCACCGGCCACTGGCTCGGCATGGATGTGCACGACGTGGGCGAGTATCGCGTGCCCTGCTGGCCGGCCGGCCAGCAGGGCGAGCGTCCGTGGCGTCCGCTCGAGCCTGGCATGGTGCTGACCATCGAGCCGGGCATCTACGTGCGCCCGGCCGAAGACGTGCCCGAGCACTACTGGCATATCGGCATCCGCATCGAGGATGACGCCGTGGTGACCGCGGGCGAATGTGAACTGATCACGCGCGGCGTGCCTGTGAAGGCCGACGAGATCGAGGCACTGATGCGCGACAACGGAAAGGACGCGTCGCGATGAAGGCGTTATTGAGCAAGCTGTTTGGCGTGGGCACCCCGAAGCATCGCCCCCACGCCCCTTACGTGGATCCCAACGTGCCGTTCGTGGTGAATATCTTCGACGACCGCGTGGTCGTGCATCGCCCCGACGGGCAGCGCGAAGAACTGGAATGGGACGCCCTGGAACGCGTGGTGGTGCGCGTGTCCGACCGCGCGCCGTGGGCCGGCACGCCATGGCTGATTCTGGCCGGCGACGCGCAGAGCCAGCAGGGCTGCGTGGTGCCGATGACCGCGGCCAATCACGATGCGCTGCTTGAGCGACTCCAGCAATTGCCGGGCTTTCACCAGCAGAAACTGGAAAACGCGATGCGCGATGCGGCGGCCGGAAAGACCCGCACCGACGCCAACTTGTGGAAGCGCGGCGAAGCGCAGGCTGCGCTCGCCGACGCGCGCCCGCAGCAGGAGGCCAGCCATGACCCGTCCGGACAGCCCTGACGCCGCATTCGGCACAGATCCGTGCGACATCGCGATCGTCGGCAGCGGTCCGGTGGGCCTCGCGCTGGCCGGACAACTGTTACGCACCACGCCGTGGCGCATCACGCTGATCGACGCCGCCACGCCCGCGCGCGCGGCGCGCGATCCACGCGCCATCGCGCTGTCGCATGGCAGCCGCCAGTTGCTCGAGCAGATCGGCGCCTGGCCGGTGCCGGCGCAGCAGATCGAACATATCCATGTGTCGCAGCGCGGCCGCCTGGGCCATCTGAAGCTGCACCATGACGACTATGGCGTGCCGGCGCTTGGCTACGTGGTCCGCTACGGCGACCTGTGCCAGACGCTCGAACGCGCGTTGGCCAGGGCCGCGGAAGCCGCGCCGGGACGCCTCGCACGCGCGTTCGAGACGCGCATCGACCATATCGACCAGGACGATCGCCATCCGGACGCGCCGGTGCGACTTGGTGGCGCCGCCCATGCCGATCACGACGGCTTGCCGGTGGCCTACGCCGCGCGCATCGCAGTGCAGGCAGAAGGCGGCCTGTTCCATCAGCAGGCCCAGCGGCTGGCGCGCGGCACCGAAGCCACGCGGCGGCGCGACTACGGCCAGACCGCGATCATCGGTCACGTGACCTGCACGCAGCCGCAGCCGGGCTGGGCCTGGGAACGCTTCACCGAAGAGGGCCCCCTCGCGCTGTTGCCGCACGAAGAGCACGGTACAACTGGCTACGCGCTGGTCTGGTGCTGCGCGCCCGAGCAGGCCCAACGGCGCCTGGCGCTGCCCGAGGCCGAGTTTGCCGAAGATCTGGGCCAGGCATTCGGCACGCGCATGGGGCGCTTCACGCTGGTGGGCAAGCGCCACGCGTTTCCGCTCGGCCTGAATGCCGCGCCGGTCACTGTCGACCGACGTGTGGTCGCTGTCGGCAATGCGGCGCAGACGTTGCATCCGGTGGCGGGCCAAGGATTGAACCTTGGCTTGCGTGATGCATTTGCGCTGGCCGATTCGCTGCGTGCCGGCTGCACACCCCAGGCGCTGCAGGCCTTTGCGGGCCGGCATCGCGTGGACCGGGCGCTGACGATCGGCATTACCGACCTGTTGCCGCGCGTGTTCGCGGTGGGCGGCCCGTTCGCGGCGCATGCGCGCGGCGCATCGCTAGCTGCGCTGGCCTGCCTGGCGCCACTCAAACACGCGTTGGCGCGGCAGATGATGTACGGCGCCCGCCGCTGAGCGCCCCGGCCAGAATTTGCGCCGGCCGGCCCGCCCAGGGCCGGCCCTAATGATATTTGCTCATTTATTGGGCAACCGTACCGGTTTGGCGGTAAAATCCCGCCCTCGCACATGACCCCAGACTTCGCCGGCAACTGATTCGGCAGGGGCATGTTTTTGCATCGTCACCGCTTCATTCCAGCCCGCCATCGTGCAGATCGGTCCGCATCAACTTCGCAACAACCTTTTTGTCGCCCCCATGGCGGGCGTGACGGATCGGCCGTTCCGCCAGCTGTGCAAGCAGTTGGGCGCGGGATATGCCGTCTCAGAAATGGTGGCGTCGAATGCGCAGCTCTGGAAAAGCGAGAAGACCATGCGCCGCGCCAATCACGCGGGCGAGGTCGAGCCGATCTCGGTGCAGATCGCCGGCGCGGAGCCGTCGATGATGGCCGAGGCGGCCCGCTACAACGTGGACCGCGGCGCGCAGATCATCGACATCAACATGGGTTGCCCGGCCAAGAAGGTCTGCAATGTGGCGGCCGGGTCGGCGCTGCTGCAGAACGAGCCGCTGGTGGTGCGCATCGTCGAGGCCGTGGTGGGCGCCGTGGGCGACCGCGTGCCGGTCACGCTGAAAATCCGCACCGGCTGGGACCGCGAACACAAGAACGCATTGCGCGTGGCGCGCATGGCCGAAGACGCCGGCATCAGCATGCTGACGATCCACGGCCGCACGCGCGCCGACCTGTATCACGGCGAGGCGGAGTACGAGACCATCGCGGCGGTCAAAGCGGCGCTGCGTATCCCGGTGGTGGCCAACGGCGACATCACGTCGCCCGAAAAAGCCAGGCACGTGCTGGCCGTGACTGGCGCCGACGCGATCATGATCGGTCGCGCCGCGCAGGGCCGCCCGTGGCTGTTCCGCGAGATCGAGCATTACCTGAAGACGGGCGAGCTGCTGCCGTCGCCCGAGGTGGCCGAGATCCGCGCCATCATGAATCACCATCTGGCGGACCACTACGCCTTCTACGGCGAGTTCACCGGCGTGCGCACGGCGCGCAAGCACATCGCCTGGTACACGCGCGGGCTCAAGGGCGCGAACCTGTTCCGCCATCGCATGAACACGCTGGAATCGACCGACGCCCAGCTCGACGCGGTCAACGCTTTCTTCGACGAACAGGCGGCGATTTCCGATCGCCTGGTCTATGTCGACGAAAGCGGCGCATCGGACGAAGAACAAGATATCAACAACAACAAAAAACGGGAATTGCTTGCCGCATGAGCCGCAACGCCATCGATCAATGTATCCGGGACAGCCTGGATACCTACTTTCGCGACCTGGACGGCGAAGTGCCGTCCAACATGTACAACATGGTGCTGGAGGCCGTGGAACGGCCGCTGCTGGAAGCCGTGATGGTGCGCGCCGAGCGCAACCAGTCACTGGCGGCCGCCTATCTGGGCATCAACCGAAACACCCTGCGCAAGAAGCTGCAGCAACACGGATTACTTTGAAGCGTTCCACCAAGCCATGATCAAGCAAGCCCTTCTCTCCGTTTCCGACAAAACCGGCATCGTCGATTTCGCGCGTGAACTGAACGCGCTCGGCGTCACGCTGCTTTCCACCGGCGGCACCGCCAAGCTCCTGGCCGATGCCGGCCTGCCCGTCACGGAAGTGGCCGACTACACCGGCTTTCCGGAAATGCTCGACGGCCGCGTGAAAACGCTGCACCCGAAAGTGCACGGCGGCATCCTGGCGCGCCGCGATCTGCCCGAGCACATGGCCGCGCTGGCCGAGCACGACATCCCGACCATCGACCTGCTGGTGGTGAACCTGTATCCGTTCCAGCAGACGGTGGCCAAGGACGACTGCACGCTGCCCGACGCGATCGAGAACATCGACATCGGCGGCCCGACCATGCTGCGTTCGGCGGCCAAGAACCACCGCGATGTCACCGTCATCGTCGATCCGGCCGACTACGCCGTGGTGCTCGACGAAATGCGCGGCAATGGCAACACGGTCGGCTACGACACCAACTTCCGCCTGGCCACCAAGGTATTTGCGCACACCGCCCAGTACGATGGCGCGATCACCAACTACCTGACCAGCCTTGGCGCGGACAAGTCGCACCAGGCACGCAGCAACTATCCGCAGACGCTGAACCTGGCGTTCGAGAAAGTGCAGGAGATGCGCTACGGCGAGAATCCGCACCAGTCGGCGGCGTTCTACCGCGACCTGAAGACCGTCGATGGCGCGCTGGCCAACTACGTGCAGTTGCAGGGCAAGGAACTGTCGTACAACAACATCGCCGACGCCGACGCCGCGTGGGAATGCGTGAAGTCGTTCGACGCCACCGCGGCCGCCGCCTGCGTGATCATCAAGCACGCCAATCCGTGCGGCGTGGCGGTTGGCGCCAACGCGCTGGAAGCCTACGAAAAGGCTTTCAAGACCGATTCGACCTCGGCCTTCGGCGGCATCATCGCCTTCAACGTCGAAGTGGACGAAGCCGCGGCGCAAGCCGTGGCCAAGCAGTTTGTGGAAGTGCTGATCGCGCCGTCGTTCAGCACCGCGGCGCGCAACGTGTTCGCCTCCAAGCAGAACGTACGCCTGCTGGAAATCCCGCTCGGCCGCGGTGTGAACCAGTACGACCTGAAGCGCGTGGGCGGCGGGCTGCTGGTGCAAGGCCCGGACGCACGCAACGTGCAGCCGTCGGAACTGCGCGTGGTAACGCGCCGTCATCCCACGCCGAAGGAAATGGACGACCTGATGTTCGCCTGGCGCGTGGCCAAGTTCGTGAAGTCGAACGCCATCGTGTTCTGCGGCAACGGCATGACGCTCGGTGTCGGCGCCGGCCAGATGAGCCGCGTCGATTCGGCGCGCATCGCCAGCATCAAGGCCCAGAACGCCGGCCTGACGCTGGCTGGCTCGGCCGTGGCGTCGGATGCGTTCTTCCCGTTCCGCGACGGTCTGGACGTGGTGGTGGATGCGGGCGCGACCGTGGTGATCCAGCCGGGCGGTTCGATGCGCGATGACGAAGTGATCGCCGCCGCCGACGAGCGCGGCATTGCCATGGTACTGACCGGCACGCGCCACTTCCGTCATTGATGCATGACCCCGTGGCAGGCGCGCCCGCGTCTGCCACGGGTCTGCCTGCTGTCCTCCCACCGGGCGTAATCCTCTACACTACGCCCATCCCTTCCCACTGCCCGCTTCATGCGCATCCTCGGCATCGACCCTGGTCTGCGGACCACCGGCTTTGGCGTGCTCGAAAAGCACGGCAGCAAGCTTGCCTACATCGCCTCCGGCACGATCCGCAGCAATGGCGACCAGAGCCTGCCGCAGCGCCTGAAGACGCTGTATGACGGCATCGCCGAAGTGGCGCGCACCTACGCGCCCGATTGCGCCGCCATCGAAAAGGTCTTTGTCAACGTCAATCCGCAATCCACGCTGATGCTGGGCCAGGCGCGCGGCGCCGCCATTTGCGGGCTGGTTGGACAGGGCCTGCCCGTGTTCGAATACACCGCGCTGCAACTCAAGGTGGCGGTGGTCGGCTATGGCCGCGCCAACAAGGAGCAGGTGCAGGAGATGGTGATGCGGCTGCTGGCGCTGTCCGGACGGCCCAGCAGCGACGCGGCCGATGCGCTGGGGGTGGCGATCTGCCATGCCAATGGCGGCGACACGCTTGGCGCTCTGGCTGGCCTGGCGCCGGATCTGGCGCGCAAAGGCATGCGCGTGCGGCGCGGCCGGCTGGTGGGCTGACCTCGACGCTGCGCGCGGCTCAATCCGGCGCGGCCGCATCGGCCGCTCGCATACAATCGGCGTTCGAAAGCAAGCCCTCAGGAACGCCCCGATGTCGCATCCCCTCGTCTTTCGCATATCGCTCGCACTGGCCGTACCCGCCTTGATGGCAGGCTGCGTCGCGCCACCGCGCGCGCCCGTGGCCACTGCGCCGGCCCCCGCCGCGGTCCCGACGCCGCCACCGGCCGCGCCTGCACAGAAAGCGCTGGTGATCGGCCATCGCGGTGCCAGCGCGCTGCGGCCCGAACACACGCTCGCGTCCTACCAGAAGGCCATCGACGACGGCGCGGACATCATCGAACCGGATCTGGTATCGACCAAGGACGGCGTACTGGTGGCGCGCCACGAAAACGACATCACCGGCACTACCAACGTCGCCGAGCTGCCCGAGTTTGCCGATCGCCGGCGCATCAAGGTGATAGACGGCGAGCGTATCGACGGCTGGTTCACCGAGGATTTCACGCTGGCCGAACTGAAGACGATGCGGGCGCGTGAACGGATTCCCAAGCTGCGTCCCTACAACGCCAAGCTCAACGACCAGTTCGAGATCCCGACTTTCGACGAGATCCTGAAACTGGTCGCACAGGCTGCCGGCAAGCGCGGGGCCGCCATCGGCATCTATCCCGAACTGAAGCATCCCAGCTACTTCCGCGGCATCGGCCTGCCGCTGGAGGAAAAACTCGCCACGGCGCTGCGCGGCAACGACTACGCAAGGCGCGCGCCGATCTACGTGCAGTCGTTCGAAGTCGCACCGCTGCGCACCATGAAGCGGCTGCTGGGGCCGTCGATGCCGAACGTGCGCATCGTCCAGTTGATCGGCAACGCCCGCAGCCGTCCCGCGGACTGGGGGCTGGCCGGCGACAGCCGCACATACGCATCGATGCTGACGCCGCTGGGGCTGCGCGAAGTGGCGGCTTACGCCAACGGCATCGGCCCCGAGAAGAATCTCGTGATCCCGCGCGATGCGCGCGGCAATCTCGGCGCGCCCACCGCGCTGGTCGGTAACGCGCACGCCGCGGGGCTGGTCGTCCATCCCTATACGTTCCGGCCCGAAAACAGTTTCCTGCCGCGCTCGCTACGCGCGCCCGGCGACGATGCCACGCGCAATCCCGCCGGCATGGAACGCGAAGTGCGCGCCTTTATCGGCGCCGGCATCGATGGATTTTTCACCGACGATCCGGCGCTGGGCCGGCGCGCCGTCGATACGCCGCCAGCACAATAGACACGTGGGCCGCTACACTTGCGGCCAGCTTTCTCACCCCATCGCACACACCATGATCGGACGCATCGCCGGCACCCTGCTTGAAAAGAATCCCCCGCATCTGCTGGTCGACTGCCATGGCGTCGGCTACGAGATCGATGTGCCGATGAGCACCTTCTACAACCTGCCCGCCGTCGGCCAGCCGGTGACGCTGCTCACGCAGCAGATCATCCGCGAGGACGCGCACCTGCTGTTCGGCTTTGGCTCGGCCACCGAGCGCAACACGTTTCGCGAGCTGATCAAGATCACCGGCATCGGGGCGCGCATGGCGCTGGCAGTCCTGTCCGGCCTGTCGGTACCGGAACTGGCGCAGGCCGTAACGATGCAGGAGGCGGGCCGGCTGACGCGGATTCCCGGCATCGGCAAGAAGACGGCCGAGCGGCTGCTGCTCGAACTCAAGGGCAAGCTGGGCGCCGATCTGGGGCATGTGCCCGGCGCGCAGCCGTTGTCGGACACCGCCGTCGATGTGCTCAACGCCCTGCTGGCGCTTGGCTACTCGGAAAAGGAAGCCGCACAGGCGATCAAGCAGGTGCCGGCCGCAACCGGTGTGTCGGAGGGCATCAAGCTGGCGCTCAAGGCCCTGTCCAAGGGCTGACCACTTGGCGGGAAGCCGCGACGGGCAGCGTAGAATGGCGGCAAATTGCTTCCGACTGCCATGATAGAAACCGACAAGCTGACCGGCGAACGCCTGCCCGACCGCGTGATTTCCGCCACGCCGGCTTCCAACCAGGAGGAGGCGTTCGAGCGTGCGCTGCGTCCGAAGCTGCTCGACGAATACGTCGGCCAGGAAAAGGTGCGCGGCCAGCTCGACATCTTCATGCACGCGGCGCGCAATCGCCGCGAAGCGCTGGACCATGTGCTGCTGTTCGGGCCGCCGGGGCTGGGCAAGACCACGCTGGCCCACATCATCGCGCGCGAGATGGGCGTCAATCTGCGCCAGACTTCCGGCCCGGTGCTCGAGCGCCCCGGCGACCTCGCCGCGCTGCTGACCAATCTCGAAGCCAACGACGTCCTGTTTATCGACGAAATCCACCGGCTGTCGCCCGTGGTGGAAGAAATCCTGTATCCGGCGCTGGAGGATTACCAGATCGACATCATGATCGGCGAAGGCCCGGCGGCCCGCTCGGTCAAGCTCGACCTGCAGCCGTTCACGCTGGTGGGCGCCACCACGCGCGCCGGCATGTTGACCAATCCGCTGCGCGACCGCTTTGGCATCGTGGCGCGGCTGGAGTTCTACACGCCTGAAGAACTGGCGCGTATCGTCGCGCGATCGGCGCAGTTGCTCAATGCGACGATCGATCCTGCCGGCGCACTGGAAATTGCGCGCCGGGCACGCGGCACGCCGCGTATCGCCAACCGGCTGCTGCGGCGCGTGCGCGATTTTGCCGAGGTCAAGAGCGACGGCACGATCACACGCGACCTCGCCGACGCCGCGCTCGCAATGCTCGATGTCGACACCGTCGGCTTCGACCTGATGGACCGCAAGCTGCTGGAAGCGGTGCTGCACAAGTTCGACGGCGGTCCGGTTGGCGTGGACAACCTCGCCGCGGCGATCGGCGAAGCGCGCGACACCATCGAGGACGTGCTGGAGCCGTATCTGATCCAGCAGGGCTATCTGCAACGCACGCCGCGCGGACGTGTTGCCACGGCGGCTGCATACCGGCATTTCGGCCTGGCCTCGCCGCAAGGCAGCCGCGACGGCGATATCTTCGACGCGCCGTAGATCGCCCGCTATTACAAAGAGACGCTGGCGCCCCTTGCGGACGCCATTTAAACGTTTTCGCGGCGTCCCCAAGTTTTTTCGAAGTGCATTGCTGGGCCCTGAGCAGTTGCCCACAATGGCTGCATCCTTTTTTACAAACGCGCACGTCGCAACAGGACAGCCATGAAACGCCGAGCCAGCCTCACCACTTCGACACTAGCCGCCTGCCTCGCCATGCTGGCCATGGGCACGGCCACCGCCCAGATGGCGCCCGCGCCCGCCGGCCCCACGTCGCCGTTGCCCAACGTTGCGCCGCCCCGGCCGGAAGCTTTCGCCGAAGAGGATGTCGCGAGGGGCAAGGTGGTCTCCGTCGACCCGCAGACCAAGGCGATCATCGTGCAAGGCGAGGGCGGCAACGTCGTCGAACTGGTGGGCGGCGACGAAGCCCAGAATTTCGGCAACGTAAGCCCGGGCGATATCGTCACGATCCGCCGTGAGGCCGCTGTCGTGGCGGGGCTCGAGCCGCTCGGCACCAAGGACGTGGCGATGATCGAGCAGACCGAGCGCGTCGCGCGTGCGCCCGCTGGCGGCAAACCCGGCGTGGTGCGCGAAGTCACCACCACGATCACCGCGCAAGTCACGCGCGTGGACGTCTCCCAGCGCCTGCTGACATTCTCGGGCCCGCGCGAATCGGTACGCACCGTGAAGGTCGTTGATCCGAGTATCGACCTGGCCGCAGTCAGGCCCGGCCAAATGGCCAAGATCGTGGTACGCGAAATGGTCGTCATCACGATCGAAGCACCCAAGGCAGGCTGATCGCACGAATCGGAGAGCCGCCGGTCGCAGTTCCTTTCCCAATCAGAGGAGAATCCCACATGGATCGACGTCAGTTTGTTGCCCGGGTCGCCGGGTCTGGACTGCTGGTAGCCACCGCCGGCCTGGCGGCAGGCTGCACCACGACAGGCAGCAGTTCGCCCACCGATGTAGCGGCGAAACGCAAGGAGATCGATGCCGGCGTCGACGGCGCGCTGAACCGTCTCTATGCATCGGTGGACGGCGCGCGCGACCTGGGCAGCCGCGCACAGGGCCTGCTGGTGTTTCCGCGCGTGCTGGCCGGTGGCCTGGTGGTGGGCGGCGAGTATGGCGACGGCGCGCTGCGCACCAAGGGCGCGACGCAAGGCTACTATCGGACGATCGCCGCGTCGGTCGGGCTGACCGCCGGCGGCCAGTCGCGCTCGGTCGTCATCATGTTCATGACGCCCGACGCGTACAACAAATTCGTGCAGTCGAAGGGCTGGACGGCAGGCGTGGACGCGAGCGTGGCGCTGGCCAAGGTTGGCGCCAATGGCAAGGTGGACACCGTCACCGCGCAGCAGCCGGTGATCGCTTTCGTGCAGACCAACGCCGGCCTGATGTTCGATGTCTCGCTGGACGGCTCCAAGATCAGCAAGCTGGACCTGTAGCCGCACCGACCCTCTCCGGGTTGCAAATGGATCGCTCCCCGCTTCGGCCGGGAGCTTTTTTTTGCGCCGGTGCGGGCGCGGCTTCGCTGGCATAATCGCGCCAATCCCGCGCCCCGGACGTCACCATGCACGAACCCATCGCCGCCTCCGCCCCCGCCGCAGCACACAGCGGACGCGTGTACCGCTACTACGATCTCGTGATGGTGGCCTTCGTCACGGTATTGCTGTGCTCGAACCTGATCGGGGCGGCCAAGGCGGCGCAGGTTACGCTGCCGTGGATCGGGCCCGTCACGTTCGGCGCCGGCGTGCTGTTCTTTCCGGTTTCCTACATCTTTGGCGACGTGCTGACCGAGGTCTACGGCTATGGCCGCGACCGCCGCGTGGTGTGGGCGGGTTTCGCGGCGCTGGCGTTTGCCACGTTCATGGCGTTCGTGGTGCTGCGCATGCCGGTGGCGCCGTTCATGATCGACTATCAGAAAAGCCTGGAAGACGTATTCGGCAATACCTGGCGCATCGCACTGGGGTCGCTGATCGCGTTCTGCTGCGGCAGCTTCACCAACAGCTACACGCTGGCCAAGATGAAGCTGTGGACCAACGGCCGCTGGCTGTGGACGCGCACCATCGGCTCGACACTGGCCGGCGAGCTCGTCGACTCGTCGCTGTTCTACGTGATTGCGTTCTACGGCATCTGGCCGCTGGAAAAAGTCATCCAGGTCGCCATTGCCCAATACGTACTGAAGACCGGCTGGGAGATCGTGATGACGCCCGTGACCTACAAGGTGGTGGGCTTTCTGAAGCGCGCCGAACGCGAGGACTGGTATGACCGGAACACCAATTTCACGCCGTTCCGGTTGAAAGTCTAAGCCGACGATTCAGGGAACGCGGCGATCCACCTCATCGAGCGTCAGCGCCTCCAGATGGCTCACGTCGGCCCATTGCAGCATCGTCAGATTGACGCTGTCGCAGCGCAGCCGGTTGACGCTGGCATTGAGCAGTTCGTGCTCGCGCGGGGCTTCGAGCGTCATGCCCGTCGCCTCGCGATACAGGCAATCGAGCACGCCGCCGTGGGCGACCAGCGCGATCCGTTCGCCCGGATGACGCCGCGATAAGGACAGCGCCACTTCGACGGCACGCTCATGGAATTCGCGCAGCGATTCGCCTCCAGGCGGCGCGTAATCGGGAATGCGCGCCTGCCAGCGCGCGAAATCCTCGGGACGCTGTTGCGCCACCTCGGCGTACGTCATGCCTTGGAGATCGCCATAGCAACGCTCGCGCAGGCGCGGCTCCGCACGCGCATTCAAGCCCAACGCCTGCGCCAGCGGCGCGGCGGTCTGCGCGGCGCGGCTCAGGTCGCTGGTGTACACCGCGTCGATCGGCTCGCCCGCCAGCGCCTCGGCCAACGCGCGCGCCTGCGCGTGGCCCGCTTCGTTGAGCGGTATGTCGAGCTGGCCCTGCAGCCGCCGCTCGCGATTCCAGGCTGTCTCGCCGTGACGAATCACGATCAGATGGGTGTAGGCCAGCGATTGCGGGCCAGTGCTTTGCAACATGCCGATTCCTTGGGGGCTGCGGATAGGCGTTTTTTAAAACGATTTAGAACGATTACTTCACGAGCCGCGGGTTGAGCGTGTAGGTGCCGGTGATGCTCGCTTCGGCGAGAACGTGGCCCTGGATCGCGGCGCGCACCTCGGCGCCCGTGAACTTGCCTTCCACCGGCACGCGTTCGATATCGAGCGCGTACACCGTGAAGACATAGTGGTGAACGATCGAATCGTTCCACGGCGGGCACGGGCCGTCGTAGCCGAAGTAGTCGCCCTTCATGTCGGCGTCGCCGGCAAACCATCCGGTGTAGTCGTTCAGGCCGTGGCGCAGGCCGCCAGCCGTGGCCGTGCCCACCAGCGCCTCGGGCCCGGGCTTGCCGCGTGCGATCACGCCGTCGCTGTGCGAGGCCGCCGAGATGCTGTTCAGCCCCGGCGGAATGTCGATCAGCACCCAATGGAAGAAGTCCACGCGCGGCAGCGACGCGGGCACTTCGCGGCCCTCCTGGTTCACGTCGTCGCCCTTGCTGGGCACGTCGCGGTCGTGACAGATCAGCACAAACGAGCGCGTGGCCGGCGGAAAATCGTCCCAGTGCAGGTCCGGGTTGCGATTGCTCGACAGCGTCACGTGGTTGGCCGCATCGGGCACACAGAACGCAAATTCGCCGGGAATCGGCGCGTTGTCGGCAAATGCCTTGCTCCAGAGTTTCATGAGGATCTCCTTGGCTTGGATTTCGACTTGCGATGTCACGCGTTACCGGCTGGCGGTACGCGCAGCCAGAACGTCACGGGGCCATCGTTGGTCAGGCTGACCTGCATCATCGCGCCGAATTCGCCGGTCTGCACCAGCGGATGCGTGGCGCGCGCGCGGGTCACGAAGTAATCGTAAAGACGGCGCCCGTCTTCGGGCGACGCCGCAGGCGTGAAGCTGGGACGGGTGCCGCTGTTGGTGTCGGCTGCCAGTGTGAACTGCGAAACCACCAACAAGCCGCCTGCCGTGCCGTGACCGTCGATATTCTGCACGGGCAGGTTCATCTTGCCTTCGGCATCGGAAAAGACACGGTACGACAGCAGCTTGGCCAGCAGCCGATCGGCCTGTGCTTCGGCGTCGCCACGCTCGGCGCAAACCAGCGCCAGCAAACCCGCGCCGATTTCGCCGGCGGTGCGGCCTTCCACGGTGACGCGCGCCTGCGAGACACGCTGAATCAGTGCGATCATGGCGCCGGTATCAGCGCAGCGTCACGCGCGCAAAGCGGCGCTTGCCGACCTGAACTACATAGGTGCCGGCGGCCACCTTGGTGGCCTTGTCGGCCACCACGGCGCCATCGATCTTGACACCGCCCTGCTCGATATTGCGGTTGGCCTCCGACGTGGACGGCACGAGGTTGGCCTGCTTGAGCAGTTGCGCGATGCCCATCGGCGCGCCTTCGAGGCTCACCGCGGGAATGTCGTCGGGCACGCCGCCGCGCGCGCGGTGGTTGAATGCCTCGAGCGCAGCTTCGGCTGCGGCCTGGCTGTGGAAGCGCGTGACGATTTCCTGTGCCAGCGCCACCTTGCAGTCGCGCGGATTGCGGCCCAGCGCCACTTCTTCCTTCATCAGGTCGATCTCGCTCATCGGCCGGAACGACAGCAGCGTGAAGTACTGCCACATCAGGTCGTCCGAGATGCTCATCAGCTTGCCGAACATGTCGTTCGGGGCCTCGGTCACGCCGATGTAGTTGTTCTTGGACTTCGACATCTTCTCGACGCCGTCCAGCCCCACCAGCAGCGGCATGGTCAAGATGCACTGCGATTCCTGGCCGTATTCCTTTTGCAGCTCGCGTCCCACCAGCAGATTGAACTTCTGGTCGGTGCCGCCGAGTTCCAGATCGGACTGCAGAGCCACGGAATCGTAGCCCTGCATCAACGGATAAAGGAACTCATGGACTGAAATAGGAATCCCAGACCGGAACCGTTTGGTGAAGTCGTCGCGCTCCATCATGCGGGCCACGGTGTACTTGGCCGCCAGTTGGATCATGCCGCGCGCGCCCAGCGGATCGCACCACTCGCTGTTGTAGCGGATTTCGGTCCTGGCCGGATCGAGCACCAGGCTCGCCTGCTTGTAGTACGTCTGCGCGTTGGCTTCGATCTGTTCGCGAGTCAGCGGAGGTCGCGTGGAATTGCGCCCCGATGGATCACCGATCGTCGAGGTGAAGTCGCCGATCAGAAAGATCACCTGGTGGCCCAGATCCTGCAACTGGCGCAGCTTGTTCAACACCACGGTGTGACCGAGGTGGATGTCCGGCGCGGTGGGATCGAGCCCGAGCTTGATGCGAAGCGGCACGCCCGTCGCTTCGCTGCGTGCGAGCTTTTGCAGCCACTCGGATTCGACCAGGAGTTCGTCGCAGCCGCGCTTGGTGATCTCCAATGCGCGCATCACCGACGGCGTAAGTGGATATTTGGCCGCGGCGGCCGGGGACACTTCAGTCATGACGTAAGTCTTTGAAATCTATAGGGAAACCACGACGGAGGGCCAGCATGGTTCTGGTATAATCCGCGCTTTGCGCCAGACGGGTCATCCGTCGGCCCAACCGCCTTGCAGGCGGAAACATACAACGCCCGCGCCGCACCTCGGGGGAGGAAGGCAGACGAGAAATATCGTCGCGGCAGCGGCCCTGGCAATACAGAAAGCTTGAATTCTACGTGATGTGGTCTAGTCTCCGCGAAGTTTTCGCGCGCGAGCTGGTGGTCCTTGTTGACCCTACGAATCCCCAGCATGCCCGCCGCCGCAAGCAGTTGACCGTCGCCGTCGGCACGGTCTTCACGCTCGGCATGGCCGCCGCGATGGGCGTTGCCCCCCGCAACGCCTTCGATGATCCGCTTGCGCCCCGCGTGCTCCAGCCGCTGCGCATGCCCGACGTTCGCGAGCAGCTCGACAAGCTCGCCGAATCGGAAGACGGCAGCGTGTACGTGCGCGAGGAACGCATGCAGCGTGGCGACACCATCGCGGCGCTGTTGCGCCGTCTCGGCATCGACGATCCGGACGCCCAGGCGTTCATCGTCAAGAACCCCACCGCGCGCGGCCTGTTCAACCTGAATCCCGGCCAGAGCGTGCAGGCCGAGATCGACGAGCGCAACCTGCTGGTGTCGCTGCAAGCCAATCTCGGCGGCGACGCGGGCGCATCGCGCGAGCTGGTGATCGAACGCGTGGCGCCAAAGAAGGACGGCGACGACTATACGTACCGCGCCCGCGTGGCGACGGTCGACAACGATCTGCACTACGAAATGGCGTCCGGCGCGATCGAGGCCAATGGATTCTTCAAATCGATGGACGCGGCCAGCGTGCCCGACGAAGTGGTCAGCCAGATGATCTCGATCTTTTCGGGCGTCATTGATTTTCATCACGACATCGCGCGGGGCGATCGCTTCCGCATCGTCTACGAGGCCGGCTTCCGCGACGGCGCATTCGTGCGCAATGGCCGCGTGGTGGCCGTCGAACTGATCAATCGCAACACGCTTTACCAGGCGCTCTGGTACGCCCCGAACGACGGCGAGCCTGGCGCGTATTACACCTTCGACGGCCGCAGCATGAAGCGCCCGTTCCTGCGTTCGCCGGTGGAATTTTCGCGCGTGTCGTCGGGCTTTGGCGGTCGCGACCATCCGCTCCATCACAAGTGGGCGCAGCACAAGGGCGTGGATTTCGCCGCGCCGCAAGGCACCAAGGTGTTTGCGTCGGGCGAGGGCGTGGTCGATTTCGTCGGCCAGCAGAACGGCTACGGCAACATCATCGTGCTGCAACACGCGGGCGGTTATTCCACCTACTACGCGCACTTGTCCGGTTTTGCCGGCATCCGCGAAGGCCAGCACATCAGCCAGGGCCAGGTGATCGGCTATGTGGGGTCGACGGGCTGGGCCACCGGGCCGCATCTGCATTACGAATTCCGCTACAACGATGTCCCCCAGAATCCGCTGACCACGACGCTGATGGAAGCGCCCACCTTGACCGGCAAGTCGCGCGCGGATTTCCTGACCTATTCGAGCGCCATGCTGAGCCGCATCAACATGCTGCGCACCTACAACGTGCTGACCGCCAGCAACTGAGCCCATGCCCCCTTCCACGGCGCCCAAAGACTGCTCCGACGACTGCTATATCGGCCTGATGTCCGGCACCAGCATGGACGGCGTGGACGGCGTGCTGGTGGATTTTTCCGGCCCGCAGCCGGTGGTCCGGGCGGCCGCGCACGTGCCGTTTCCCGACGCACTGCGCGAGGCGTTCGGCGCTTTGCAGCAGCCGGGCGATGATGAGATTCACCGCGAGGCGCTGGCCGCAAACGGCCTGGCCCGCGTGTATGCGGAGTGCGTTGCGGAATTGTTGCGCGCGTCCGGCACGGATGCCGCCCAGGTTGCCGCGATCGGCGCGCATGGGCAAACGATCCGCCACCGGCCGCGCCAGTATGACGGCATCGGCTATACGCGCCAGACCCAGCATCCGGCGCTGCTGGCCGAACTTGCCGGCATCGACGTGGTGGCCGACTTTCGCAGCCGCGACATCGCGGCCGGGGGACAAGGCGCGCCGTTGGTGCCCGACGTCCATCTCGCGCTGTTCGGCGTGCGTGACGAGACGCGCGTGGTTTGCAATATCGGCGGCATTTCCAATATCAGCGTTCTTCCGGCCGCCAGCGCGGGAACGCCGGTCCTCGGCTTCGACTGCGGTCCGGGCAATGCGTTGATGGACGACTGGATCCAGCGTCATCAAGGCGTGCCGTACGACGATCGCGGCCAGTGCGCGGCGTCCGGCATCGTCGATGCGCAGTTGCTATCGAGATTGCTGGCCGATCCCTATTTCCAAATGCCGCCGCCGAAAAGCACCGGGCGGGACCTGTTTCACCCGGGTTGGCTGCAGCGCATCCTGGACAGCCGGGGCGACCAGCAACCGTCGTGGCAAGACGTACTCGCGACGCTGGCGAGGCTCACTGCCACGGCCATCGCGGACGATATCCGAAAGTACGCCGCCGATGCGGCGCGGCTGATCGTCTGCGGCGGGGGCGCCCGAAACGACCATCTCATGGCCACGCTGCGCGACATGCTGCCGGGTGTCGAGGTGCAGGCCAGCGACGACTTTGGCGTCCCGGTGTCGCAGGTGGAAGCCATTGCCTTCGCATGGCTGGCTCGTCAATGCGTGCGGCGCGCCCCCGGAAACGTTACGGCCGTGACCGGCGCAAAAGGGCCGCGCGTACTGGGCGCGATCTACCCGCGCTGACGCGCGCGCGGTCGGAATAAAAAAAGCGCACCGAGGTGCGCTTTTTCTTTGCGGTAAAGCTGTCGATCAGACCGAGAAAGACGAGCCGCAACCGCAGGTGGTCGATGCGTTCGGATTCTTGATCACGAACTGCGCACCGTTGATGTCTTCCTTATAGTCGATCTCGGCGCCGACCAGATATTGGTAGCTCATCGAGTCGATCAGCAACGTCACGCCGTTTTTGACCATCGAGGTGTCGTCTTCGTTGACGTCTTCATCGAATGTGAAGCCGTACTGGAAGCCGGAGCAACCGCCGCCCTGCACGAACACGCGCAGCTTCAGCTCGGCATTGCCCTCTTCCTCGATCAACTGCTTGACCTTGTCGGCTGCGCTGTCGGTAAAGACGAACGGTGCCGGCACGTCCTCGGTAACGGGTGCCTCAGCGACTGCGTTCATGGGGATTCTCCTGGTTAGATACGCCCGTATTCTAAGCGCTACTCAAAAATCGTGCCGAAACCCTTTGTTTTCAAGGGGCGCTGGATGAGCGAAAGCGACGCAACGATTGCACGCCGGCGCCTTGGGGCTTCCGTTCGGCGTCTTCGACAACGTCGGAGTCCTCTGCGTCCGCTGTATCCTCCGGGTCTTCGGCCTTTCCGGCGGTTTCGACCTTTTCCGGCGGAGAAGCGTGCCCGCTGTCCGTGACGTCGTGGGCTTCGGCGGCGGGCACATGATTAGGCAACGCTCGCACTTCGCCCTGGATGAGCGGCACCAGTCGTCCCTCGACAATCGCGCCCTGGTGCATCTCGAGCGCGGCGTAGCGGACTTCACCGTAGACGCGCGCGTGCGGCTGCAGTTCCAGCAGCTCATTCGCATGTACCGGACCCGTCACCGTGCCGTTGAGAATCAGGTGGTCGACGCGGATTTCGCCCTCCACGACACCCTTTTCACTAATCACTAGCATGCTGGACTTGCCCGTCTCGGCGGTCACATTACCGCGCACCCGACCGTCCAGCCGCAATCCCCCGGAAAATGTCACATCGCCTTCGACGGCGGCGGAATGGCCGATCAACGTATCGATGGACAAGCCTTTCTTCTTCGAAAACAGCATGTTTTTCTCCTTTGACGCGCTATGGCGTTGCCGATTGCGACGCGCGAGTCTGGCCGCCTTGCATGATGCGGACCAGAACGGCGCGGACTTCCACATCCGGCGGGAGCGCCAGATCCCCTTCAATGCGTTGGTAATGCGTCAGTCGGACCGCGGGCAACGGCCGATCGCCCGACTGCGGCAATGTCAGGGTTAACGGCTTGCCTCCCCGGATTGCCGAGATCGCAAACTGGAGTTCCCCCTTGAATTCCGGCTGTTCGACAAAGGCTTTGGAGCCGCCCTGCATCACAAGCAAACGATAATGCACAAGACGGGCGTGCGGAACGCTTTGCGAGACACGGAAACTCCGGACATGGATGCCAGATGTGTCGCCCGACGCGGGCAGTAGCGATTCGAAGAATCCGAGATCCTCCTTGAGCTGCGCGATTTCCGTTTCGGCCGATTTCACCTGCTGGCCCAGGCTGTCCTGTGCGGCGCGCGCCATGCTCATCTCGGCTGCGGCCGTGTCGACACTGGCGCGCAGCCGGCTTCTTTCCGCCAAGACTTCATCCAGTTGTTGCCGGAGCCGCGCGTTGGCAGCCAGCAGGTCAGGGTTCGGCGCGAACGGACCTACCGATTGCCGCCCCAGCTTATAGCCGCCCATGCATGCCGCCCCACAGATCAGCACGAAAGTCAGCCCGCCGATCACCCGGCCGCGCCACGGATGCTGCATGCGAATAACCGCGCGGCCTGACCTGGGCGGGCGACGCGGACGCAAGGGGCGATACTTCAGGCCCATCGTGACACCCCGACGGAATGCGCTCGGTCCATCGCTGGAAATCCTCGTTTCTGCAGGCCCGTGATTGTATCTCCGAGCGATCATTGCGCGAATGAAAAGTCGGCAAATCGGCAGCGATGTCGATCCTGAGCAAGACCCTGGCGGAAAGCGCACAAAACACCACATAACGCGACAGCACACAAATCATCGACCAAAAAAAAACCGCACGACGAATCGTGCGGCTTTTCTGGATTTGCCAGGCGTGCGAAGCGCCTGGCAAAGGCGCATTAGCGCTTCGAGAACTGCTTGCGGCGACGTGCCTTGTGCAGACCGACCTTCTTACGCTCAACTTCACGAGCGTCACGCGTAACGTAGCCGGCCTTCGACAGGGCGGACTTCAGCGTGGCGTCGTAGTCGATCAGGGCGCGCGTGATGCCGTGGCGAACAGCGCCGGCCTGGCCGGTTTCACCACCACCGGTCACGTTGACCTTGATATCGAACGTTTCGGCGTGAGCGGTCAGCTCCAGCGGCTGGCGCACGATCATCAGCGAGGTTTCGCGAGCGAAATATTCGTTGATGGGCTTGCCGTTGACGATGATGTCGCCCTTGCCCGACTTGATGAAGACACGTGCCACAGCGCTCTTGCGGCGGCCAGTACCGTAATTCCAGTTACCGATCATGGATTGGCCCCCTTAGATTTCCAGCACCTTGGGCTGCTGTGCGCCATGCGGATGCTCGGCTTCGGCATAAACCTTCAGCTTCTTGATCATCGCATAGCCCAGCGGACCCTTCGGCAGCATGCCCTTGACAGCCTTTTCCAGGGCACGGCCCGGGAAGCGCTGCTGCATCTTGCCGAAAGTGGTTTCGTAGATACCGCCCGGGTAGCCCGAGTGGCGGTAGTACTTCTTGTCCTGTTCTTTCGTACCCGTCACGCGGATCTTGGCCGCATTGACGATGATGATGAAATCACCAGTGTCGACGTGAGGAGTGAATTCCGGCTTGTGCTTGCCGCGCAGTCGGCGTGCCACTTCGCTGGCAACACGGCCGAGGACCTTGTCCGTCGCGTCAATCACGTACCAGTCGCGCTTTACCTCTGCAGGCTTGGCGGAAAAGGTCTTCATGATTTTTCCTGAATGAGAAATCTGCCCTTGTGACGGTCGCCGTTTTAGCGTCCTGTCGATCGGCCGGCCCTTTGGACCTGACCTTCCTGCTTGTGTTTGCAGGCTCTCCCTGATTTTTTCCGGGGGCAACGACCGGAAAGCCGACGATTATACTGGGCAGCATCGCTTTCGCACAAGCAAAGTTGTGGCTTTTCGTCAAGCGGGTTGCGGTGGGCGCGTGAGGATATGCGGTTGACGCCACCTTGCCGGTCCTGATGCGCGGCACTTCGGGCAAATGGCGGAAACGCGCGCGGAAAACTGGCGAAAAAAAACCCAAGTCGGTTTGGACTTGGGTTCGAATCCACCAAAGGAGGAGGGTGGAGGAGACACCGGGCGATCGACGGGGCCGGTCATGGCGGGCGGTGCGGCAAGCGATCAGGGGTACGTTACCGGCTTTCGCTTTCGCACTTCAGCGCGCTCTCATGCGCCGTCGTTCGATGGATTGGATTATACATATGGCCCCCTGCGATGCAAGAAAATTTGCACTACGAAATTCGATACCACAATACGGAATGTCTTTTAATCCACAAAATTTACAACAAACTCTTTTTAAATCAATGAGTTAATTGCTATCTCGCACCGATGCTTGCAGACCACATTAGAGGATACCCTCAACTTTCTAGGGGATATCCCGCATCCGGATGCAATCGTTTTGATGCCATATACTGGCGAAATGCAAGGCGCGGCATTGTGCGAATATGCGCGCAAACAGACACCCAGGAACCGAGGAAACAAAAAAATGGAATGCAAAGTGACATGGATGGGCCCGGAAGGCATGAGTTTCATCGCCCAGACCGGCAGCGGTCACATCGTCGCCATGGACGGCGCGCCCGACGGCGGCGGCAATAACCTCGCCCCCCGTCCGATGGAAATGGTGCTGCTCGGCACCGGCGGCTGCACTGCCTATGACGTGGTGCTGATTCTCAAGCGCGGCCGGCAGGATGTGCGCGGCTGCTCGGTCAAGCTGGAAGCGGCGCGTGCCGATGCCGACCCGAAGGTGTTCACGAAGATCAACTTCCATTTCACCGTGACTGGCCGGAACCTCGACCCGGCCAAGGTGGAACGCGCCATCGAGCTGTCGCACGAGAAATACTGCTCGGCGTCGATCATGCTGGCGAAGACCGCCGAGATTACGCACACGATGGAAATCGTCGAAGGCTGATCCGGCCGCCGCAGATGCAAAAACGCCCGGCGCAGCCGGGCGTTTTCATATCGGAAATATCGGAAGCAAAGACAGGCCGATAAGCCGGATTCTGTGCGCGTCGCACGCCTTGCGGCGCACGTCGCGTGACAACCATTCCTCTAGACCGGCCGTTACCGGACGGTTCCAGCTCCCTACCCGCAGACTCGGCGGGCCGCTTCATCGTCTGCCTATTTGGGATTGCTCCGGGTGGAGGTTACCGCGTTTCACCCTTCCCACCGGCCGAAACCGGTGGCAAGACTCGTCTCTGTGGCCCTATTCCGCACGTTGCCGTGGATGGCTGTTAGCCAACACCCTGCCCTGTGGAGTCCGGACTTTCCTCCCCTTGCACCTTGCGATGCAAGCAGCGATTGTCTGGCCTGCTTTGCGGGCCGCAGTCTAACACCGATGCGCGGTCGGGTCAGCACGGCGCCCCGCGCGAAACACGCCGGCGTCGTCATAGAACGCCGGATCGGCATTGTCGGCGCTCCATCCCGGCACGCCCATTACGGGTAGCGGCGCAAAGCCGCGGCCGCCGGCCAGTGCGCCCTGCTGCGCCGCGCTGGTCAGCGATGCCGCCAGCAGGCCGTCGATCTGCGCCATCGCAAGGCCCGGAGACGCGGCGATCCACCACACATGCGCGGTGATCGCCTTGTACGGGTTCACCAGTTTTTCGAGCAGCGCGTGACCGAACGGCAATACCGTGCAGGCGCCAGCCCATGCATCACGGCGTGATAAAAACAGTTCGTGCCAGGAAAATCCGCGCAGCGCTTGCGCAAGGCCCGCGTCCTCGGTTACCAGCAGTGCACCGTTCTCGTCGAACAGCGTTGCCGCGTCGCGCAGGCCGCCGCGCATGCGCTGCACGCCGTCGCGCGCGATCGCTTCGGCCTGAAGCCGGTTGAGCAACTGCTTGGTCTGCGGATAATGCAGCCACATCAGCGCGTTGAAGGCGTCGTGCAGATTGTCGCGGGTCGGCACCTGGCCCGTGGCGTCGATATGCGATTCATACGCGACGCCGTCGGGCAACGCGGATTGGGCGATGAAGCGCAGCGGCAGTCCGCGCGCATTGCGCAGCGCCCCGGCACTCATGCCGTTCAGCGCGGCGCGCAGATCGTCGCCGCCCTGCAAGGCGCGCGTCAAAGTTGACGCCGACGCGGCAAATGGCAGGAACCACGGCCGCGTCCAATCGATGGTCGACAGCAATCGATTCAGCTGGCCTTCCAGCGCAGCGTCTCGCCGGCGCGCAGCGGCACCAGCGTGGCATCGCCGTACGGCAGTTCGGCCGGCAGTTGCCAGTCCTCGCGCGTGAGTGTCAGCGTGCCGGTGTTGCGCGGCATGCCGTAGAACGCCGGGCCGTTGAAGCTGGCAAACGCTTCGAGCTTGTCCAGCGCGCCCGCGTTGTCGAAGGCTTCGGCGTACAGTTCCATCGCGTGCAGTGCCGTGTAGCAGCCGGCGCAGCCGCACGCGTGTTCCTTGAGGCCGCGCGCGTGCGGAGCGCTGTCCGTGCCGAGGAAGAATCGCGCGCTGCCGGAGGTCGCCGCCTTGACCAGTGCCTCGCGATGGATCTCGCGCTTGAGCACCGGCAGGCAGTAGTAATGCGGGCGGATCCCGCCGGTGAAGATGGCGTTGCGGTTGTACAGCAGATGGTGCGCCGTGATGGTCGCCCCGACCGGGCCTTCCGCTTCGGCCACATACTGCGCCGCATCGCGCGTCGTGATGTGCTCGAACACCACTTTCAGCTCCGGAAAATCCTTGCGCAGCGGCTTCATCACGCGATCGATGAAGACCGCCTCCCGATCGAAGATGTCGATATCGCCGTCGGTCACCTCGCCATGCACCAGCAGCGGCAGGCCCACGCGCTGCATCGCTTCGAGCGTGGCGGCGCAGCGGCGGATATCGGTCACACCGGCATCGCTGTTTGTGGTGGCGCCCGCCGGATACAGCTTCACGGCATGGACCAAGCCGCTGGCCTTGGCGGCGACGATTTCCTCGGCCGGCAGGTTGTCGGTCAGATAGAGCGTCATCAGCGGCTCGAACGCCATGCCGGCCGGCAGCGCGGCCAGGATGCGGTCGCGATAGGCGCTGGCCTGCGCCACCGTGGTCACGGGCGGCTTCAGGTTCGGCATGATGATCGCGCGCGCAAACTGGCGCGCCGTGTCGGGCAGCACCGCCGACAGCGCGGCGCCATCGCGCAGATGCAGGTGCCAGTCGTCGGGGCGGGTAATCGTAAGCTTCTGGGTCATGGCTGAAATCATCGGCCGGTCGTCGCGGGACGCCGGCCTGCAGGAACAATCGAGAATCAGAGAATCAGGATGGCGCGGTAGTCGTTCACATTGGTGCGTGTGGGACCAGTCACCACCAGATCGCCCAGGGTGTCGAAGAATCCCCAGGCATCGTGTGCATCTAGCTTGTGGCGCGCCGATACGCCCGCCGCCTGCGCACGCGCCAGCGAGTCGGGCGTCAGCAGCGCGCCGGCATTGTCTTCGGAACCGTCGATGCCGTCGGTGTCGGCCGCGATGGCGTGCACATCGGCCGCGCCTTCAAGCTCGATCGCCAGCGACAGCAGGAACTCCGAACAGCGCCCGCCGCGCGCCGCCTCCGCGTTGCTGGGCAATGTGACCGTGCATTCACCGCCGGACACCAGCACCACAGGCGCCGAGAACGGGGCATTGTACTTGCGAATCTCGCGCACCAAGGCGGCGTAGACGCGCGCCACTTCCTGGGCTTCGCCGGTCACGGTGTCGCCCAGCAGAACCGGTTCGATTCCCTGGCGGCGGAACAGCGCCGCAGCGGCTTCCAGGCTGCCGTGCGCCGTGGCGATCATCCGGTTGTCCACACGGCGGAACAGCGCGTCGCCGGGTTTCGGCGTCTCGGGAATCTCGCCGCGGGCGCCGCGTTCCAGATGCGATTGCACCGACGCGGGCACCGCTGCGCCAAAGCGCTTCAGGATTGCCAGCGCGTCGGCGTAGGTGCTGGGATCGGGCACCGTGGGGCCCGACGCGATCGCGCTTGGATCGTCGCCCGCCACGTCCGACACGATCAGCGTGGTCACCGGCGCGCGGCTGGCCTGGGCCAGCCGGCCGCCCTGGATACGCGAGATATGCTTGCGGACGATGTTCATGTCCGTGATCGGCGCGCCACAACGCAGCAGTTCCCGCGTGGTGGCCTTCAGGTCTGCCATCGGAATGCCTTCGGCGGGCAGCGACAGCAGACTCGATCCGCCGCCCGACACCAGCACGATCAGTCGGTCGTCGGGACCGAGCGACTGCACCTGCGCGAGGATGTCGGCGGCGGCTTTTTCACCGGCTTCGTCGGGCACCGGATGGCCGGCCTCGATCACGCGAATATGCTCGGTGGGCAGCCCGTGCGCATAGCGCGTCACAACCACGCCTTCCAGCGAGGCCTGACCGCGATAGGCGCGCTCGACCGCCAGGGCCATCGACGCCGCGGCCTTGCCGGCGCCCACCACTAGCGTGCGGCCGCCGGCGTGAGGCGGCGGAAGATGGTCGGCGACGATTTCCAGCGGATCGGCGGCCGCCACGGCTGCGCGGAAGCTTTCCAGCAGCAAGGTGCGAGGACATCCCTGGAATTTCACAGTGCCTCCGCAATGGCTCGGCCCAGATCGGACGTGGATGCGCTGCCGCCGATATCGCGCGTGAGCGGCGCGTGGCCCGGCCCGGCGGCCAGGACCTTCTCGATGGTCTGCAGCACGGCGGCGCCTGCGTCGGCGTGGCCCAGATGTTCGAGCATCATGGCGCCACACCAGATCTGGCCGATCGGATTGGCGATGCCCTTGCCGGCAATGTCTGGCGCGGAGCCGTGCACCGGCTCGAACAGGCTTGGATAGATCTTGTCCGGATTGATATTGCCCGACGGCGCCACGCCGATGGTGCCCGTGCATGCGGGCCCCAGATCGGACAGGATGTCGCCGAACAGGTTGCTGGCGACCACCACGTCGAACCAGTCCGGATGCTGCACGAAATGCGCGGTCAGGATGTCGATGTGGTACTTGTCGACGTTGATGTCCGGATAGCTGGCGGCCATCGCCTCGACGCGCTCGTCCCAGTACGGCATCGTGATCGAAATGCCGTTGGACTTGGTCGCCGACGTCAGGTGCTTCTTCGGGCGTTTCTGCGCCAGTTCGAACGCGAATTTCAGGATCCGGTCGACGCCATGGCGGCTCATCACTGTCTCCTGGACCACGATCTCGCGCTCCGTGTTGGGAAACATGCGGCCGCCGATGCTCGAATACTCGCCTTCGGTGTTTTCGCGCACGACGTAAAAGTCGATGTCGCCGGGCTTGCGATCGGCCAGCGGGCTCTTGATGCCGGGCATCAGCCGCACCGGGCGCAGGTTCACGTACTGGTCGAACGAGCGGCGAAACTGCAGCAACGACCCCCACAGCGACACATGGTCGGGAATCTTCGCCGGCCAGCCCACGGCGCCGAAGTAGATCGCGTCGTAGCGGGTCAGTGTGTCGAACCAGTCGTCCGGCAGCATCTTGCCGTGGCGCTCGTAGTAGGCGTAGCTCGAGAAATCGAAGTGATCCCACTGGAAGTCGATGCCGAAGCGCCGCGCGGCGGCATCCATGACACGGATGCCCTCGGGCATCACTTCCGTTCCGATTCCGTCTCCGGGAATGACAGCGATCTTGTATTGGCTCATGGCTGGGAAGGGGCTGGCGGGAAATCTGCGGCGCGCGCAGACGGTCTCTTGGCAGCACCGGGCACGCGCAGGATAATGACCGCATTCTATTGCAAAGCGGCAGCCCCCTGCCGCACGGTGCCTCCGCCATGTGCCAGCTTCTAGGCATGAACTGCGCCACGCCGACCGACGTGACGTTTTCCTTTACCGGCTTTGCCGCCCGCGGCGGCGTCACGGACCATCATGCCGACGGCTTTGGTGTGGCGTTCTTCGAGGACAAGGCCTGCCGGCTGTTCATCGACAACCAGTCGGCCGGTACGTCGCCGGTGGCGGAACTGATCAAGCGGTATCCGATCAAGTCCAAAAATGTGATCTCCCACATCCGCAAGGCCACGCAGGGCACGGTGCGGCTGGAAAACTGCCACCCGTTCATGCGTGAACTGTGGGGCCGGCACTGGATCTTTGCCCACAATGGCGATCTGATCGGCTTCAACCCGTACCTGTCCGGCGTCTACCAGCCAGTGGGCGACACCGACAGCGAACTGGCGTTCTGCGCGCTGATGCAAGGCCTGCGCAAGCGCTTTCCCGGATCGCAGCCGCCGCTGAACGAACTGGGCCACGCGCTGGCCGACATCACGCGCGACATCACGCTGCATGGGGTGTTCAACTTTCTGCTGTGCAATGGCCAGGCGCTATTTGCGCACTGCTCGACGCGGCTGTACTACATCGTCAGGCAATGGCCGTTCTCGAAGGCGCATCTGATCGACGCGGATCTGTCGATCGATTTCGCGCAGGTGACTACCCCGGACGACCGCGTCGCGGTGATTGCCACGGCGCCGCTGACCGACAACGAAACCTGGACACAATTTGCGCCTGGCGAGTTGATCATGTTCGAACACGGCAGGCCGACTATGACCTGGACGGTGCCGATCCCGCCCGAGGTGCAGGCCAAGAACGCCGCCAACACCGCGTGCACCTGAGCGCCGCGTCAGGCGGTTGAAAGCCGCTGAAGGCGAACGGCCGGGGATACTGTCGAAGATACAGTCGAGGAACTGCGGGAAGGTCAAGCGGGATGCGGGACGGGCGCGGGGGATCGCGCCGCGAGGCAACGCGCCGCGACCGCCGGCACGCGTTGCGTGCGGCGCCCGCGGCGGCGGTCGATCAGTGATGCAGGATCTTCGAGAGGAACTGGCGGGCCCGCTCGGAGCGCGCCTCGATATTGCCGAAGAACTCTTCCTTCGGGCAGTCTTCCACGATCTTGCCGGCGTCCATGAAGATCACGCGGTTGGCCACCTTGCGTGCGAAGCCCATTTCGTGGGTCACGCACATCATGGTCATGCCTTCCTGCGCCAGCTGCACCATCACGTCCAGCACCTCGTTGACCATTTCCGGGTCGAGCGCCGAGGTCGGCTCATCGAACAGCATGCAGATCGGATCCATCGCCAGCGCGCGGGCGATCGCCACGCGCTGCTGCTGGCCGCCCGACAGCTGGCCCGGATACTTCGCCGCCTGGTTCTTCAGACCCACGCGCTCCAGGTACTTCAGCCCCTTGGCGGTGGCCTCTTCCTTCGAACGGCCCAGCACCTTCATCTGCGCGATGGTCAGGTTCTCGGTGATCGACAGGTGCGGAAACAGCTCGAAGTTCTGGAACACCATGCCAACGCGCGAACGCAGTTTCGGCAGGTTGGTCTTCGGATTACCCACCGAGGTGCCGTCCACCAGGATGTCGCCCTTCTGGAATGGTTCCAGCGCATTCACGGTCTTGATCAGCGTCGATTTGCCGGACCCCGACGGACCGCACACCACCACCACTTCGCCCTTGGCGACCTTGGTGGTGCAGTCCGTCAGCACCTGGAAGGCGCCGTACCACTTGGAAACGTTATTAATTTCGATCATACGGCCACCTTTTTCTGATAACGCTTGACCAGCAGTGAAGCGGAGAAACAAATGATGAAGTACACGAGGCCCGCGAACAGCAGCATCTCGACGATACGGCCGTCACGCTCGCCAATGCCGTAGGCCTGGCCGAAGAAATCCGCCAGCGCGCTGACGTAGACCAGCGACGTATCCTGGAACAGGATGATGCCCTGCGTCAGCAGCAGCGGCACCATGTTGCGGAACGCCTGCGGCAGGATCACCAGACGCATGGTCTGGCCATAGGTCATGCCCATCGCCTGCGCGGCGAACATCTGCCCGCGCGACACGCTCTGGATGCCGGCGCGGATGATTTCCGAGTAATACGCGGCCTCGAACAGCGAGAACGCGATCAGCGCGGACGTCATGCGCAAGTCGGACGCGGCGTTCAGATTGAATACCTTCTGCAGCAGCTGCGGGATGATCAGGAAGAACCACAGCAGCACCATCACCAGCGGGATCGAGCGAAAGAGCGTGACGTACCCCTGCGCGAACAGGTTCAGCACCCTGCTCGACGACAGCCGCATCATCGCCAGGATCGTGCCCCAGACGATGCCGACGATCACCGCGGTCACGGTGATCTTCAGCGACACCATCATGCCCTCGCCCAGCACATGCAGCGTCGACGGGTTGATCGAGCTGAAATCGAATTCGTATGCCATGTTCCAGCTCCTTACTTGCCGCCGATAAAGCCGGGCACGCGGGTGCGGCGTTCCACCCAGCGCATCAGCAGCATCACCGTGAAATTGATCAGCGCGTACAGCACGGTGACCGCGATGAACGACTCATAGGGACGCGCGGTGTAGTCCACCAGTTGGCGCCCCTGCGCGGCCAACTCCAGCAGGCCGATCGTCGACGCGACGGCGGAATTCTTGAAGATATTCAGGAATTCGGAGGTCAGCGGCGGCACGATCACGCGAAACGCCATCGGCAGCAACACGTGGCGATAGGTCTGCGTGAGCGTGAAGCCCATCGCCAGCCCGGCGTTCTTCTGGCCGCGCGGCAGCGAATTGATACCCGAGCGCACCTGTTCGCAGACCCGGGCGGCGGTAAACGTGCCCAGGCAGATCATGGCGGCCAGGAATTGCTGCGTGAACGGATTCATCTGCTTGATCGCCTCGCCGCCGGGCAACAGCTCCGGGCCGACGAAATACCAGATGAACAGTTGCACCAGCAGCGGAATGTTCCGGAAGATCTCGACGTAGGTGGCCGCAAACCCCGACAGCCACTTGTTCGGCACGGTGCGCAGCACGCCCAGCACCGATCCGATGACCAGAGCGATGATCCACGAACTGAGGCCCAGCGCGATCGTCACCTTGAGACCGGAAATCATCCAGTCCAGGTACGTCTCGTTGGCGGCCGCCTGTTCGAGGAAGACTCCCCAGTGAAATATGTAATCCATGTTGCGTCCTCAAAAAGAAACGGAAGGACTCATCCTTCCGTTTCGCACTGCTCCGATCGCGAGAATCAGTCGAGTGCCTTGTCGTTCGGATTCTTGAAGAGCGCCTTCATGTCTTCGGACAGCGGGAAGTCCAGGTTCAGACCCTTCGGCGGCACCGGTTGCATGAACCACTTGGTGTACATCGTGTTGATCTGGCCGTCCTTCATCAGGCCGGTGATGACGTGGTCCGCCAGCTTCTTGAACGGCGCGTCGTCCTTGCGGATCATGCAGCCATACGATTCACGCGATTGCGGCTTGCCCACCACGATCCAGTCGTTCGGGTTCTTGGCCTTGGCGCGTTCGCCGTAGAGCAGCGCGTCGTCCATCATGAACGCCACGGCACGGCCCGATTCCAGCGTCAGGAACGACTGGCCATGATCCTTGGTGCTGATGATGTTCATGCCCAGCTTCTGGTCATCGTTCATTTTGCGCAGCAGGCGCTCGGACGTCGTGCCAGCGGTGGTCACCACGTTCTTGCCCTTCAGGTCGGCCCAGTCCTTGATGCCGCCATCCTTCTTCACCATGATGCGCGTGCCGATGATGAAGATGCTGGTGGTGAACGATGCCTGCTTCTGGCGTTCCAGGTTGTTCGTGGTCGATCCGCACTCGATATCGATCGTGCCGTTCTGCAGCAGCGTGATGCGGTTCTGCGACGTGATCGGGATTTCCTTGACCTGCAGGTTCGGCAGCTTCAGCTGATCCTTGATGGCTTCCACGATCTTCATGTTGATATCGTAGGAATAGCCCACCTGGCGCACGCCGCCCAGGTTGTAGTTGAACGGAATCGAAGAATCCCGCACACCCAGCGTGATGACACCCGTGTCCTTGATTTTCTGCAGCGTACCCGTCAGCGGTTCGGCCGCTTGGGCACTTGCGCACAGCGTGCCTGCCGCGATCATCAGGCCAGCCAGCTTGGCAAAATTCATAACATCTCCTTGACCATGAAGAGAAAGACGGGACTGTATCAGACTGTCCCATCGGCGAAACAGTATTGCTTAGCTCGTCACCCAAGACAACGGGTTTTTCCCCTAAGTGGTGCCGAATCGGGCATGGTTTCGCGGCGATGCGCCAAAATGAGACACATCTGCCAACCCACCTTTCACGTACCGGCGGCCGCCTGCATCGGCCCCAAAAAGAAGAACGGCGGCCGGAACAAACCGGTCGCCGTTTTTTCGATGCCTCACGAAAGCGGGAAGCATTGCTGCGACGCAGCAATGCGCGATCCCCGATTCATGACCGTCCGTATCATGGATACAGACCACGCATCTCGCGCGCCTGCAGGATCCGCGTGCAAGCCACGATGAACGCAGCCGTACGCAGGGTGACCTTGTTGTCCTGGGCAACCTGCCAGATCGCCCGGAAGGCTTCTTGCATGATTCGTACCAGGCGCTCGTTGATTTCCTCTTCGGTCCAGAAGAAGCTGGAAAAATCCTGTACCCATTCGAAATAGGACACCGTCACGCCGCCAGCGTTGGCGATCACGTCCGGGCAGACGAGGATGTTGCGCTCGCGCAGGATGTCGTCGGCCTGCGGCGTGGTCGGGCCGTTGGCGCCCTCGATGACCAGCTTGGCGGTGATCTTCGGCGCGTTCTGCACGGTGATCTGGCCTTCCAGTGCGGCGGGAATCAGGATGTCGCAATCGACTTCCCAGAACCGTTCCGTCGACAGGACTTCGCCCTGGAAGCCGTCGATGGTGCCGCTGTGCGAGGCATATTCCATCATCGCCGGCACGTCCAGCCCGGCCGGGTTGTACAGCGTGGTGCGGTGATCCTGCACGGCCACCACCTTGGCGCCGGCTTCATGGAACAGCTTGGCCGCCACCGCGCCGACATTGCCGAAGCCCTGCACGGCCACGCGGGCGCCCTTGACGTCCATGCCGAGATTGCGCGCGGCCTCGGAGCCGACCACGAACACGCCACGGCCGGTGGCTTCATGGCGTCCCAGCGATCCGCCCAGCGAGATCGGCTTGCCGGTCACCACGCCGGTGGCCGTGCTGCCCGAGTTCATCGAATACGTATCCATCATCCAGGCCATGACCTGGGCGTTGGTATTGACGTCCGGCGCGGGAATGTCCTTGGTCGGACCGATGATCAGGTTGATCTCGCTGGTGTAGCGGCGCGTCAGGCGTTCCAGTTCCGGCATCGACAGCGTGCGCGGATCGACGCGGATGCCGCCCTTGGCGCCGCCATAGGGCACGTTCACCGCGGCGTTTTTCACCGACATCCACGCCGACAGCGCCATCACTTCGGACAGCGTGACGTCCTGGTGAAAACGGATACCGCCCTTGCCCGGGCCGCGCGACAGATTGTGCTGCACGCGATAGCCCTCGAAATGGGCAATGGTGCCGTTATCGAGTTCGATCGGTACGTCGACGATCAACGCGCGCTTGGGGCGCTTGAGCGTTTCCACCCAGCGTGCCAGCGAACCCAGGTAAGGCGTGACACGGTCGACTTGCTGCAGGTAGATGCCCCACGGGCCGAGATTGTCGGCGTTCAGGTACGAAGGCAGGGCGTGAGCGTTGGAGACGTTTTGCGTCGGTGCTGCGGAAGACATCGTAGAGTTCCGAGTGAAGGTGACCCGCAGGATATCGGCGCCCCCTGTTCTGAATCCAATGCCGATTGATCATCCGCCCCACCGCCGTTATGCAAGTCATGCATAACCTTCGAACGCGCTACCGCCGGCTTAGTTGCCCGCCGGCGGAGCCGCCACCGCGGCCCACACCTTGTCCACCAGTTGGCGTTTGCGGCGCAACTGGCTGCCGCGGCGCTCGCCGCCATTGTCGGTCGGCCGCTCGCGATAGAGCCGGATTTCCATGTCGATCGACTGCGGCAGGCTGCGCGCCGATTCGGCCCGGACCAGACGGCCCGCGGCCACGTCCTCGCGCACCGTGCTTTCGGGCAGGAAGGCCATGCCGTGCCCGGCCAGCGCCATGACCTTGAGCGCCTCGGCCATATCGGTCTCGTAGCATTTGTCGAGCTTGAGCGTTTCCGGCGATTCGGCCAGCAGCATGTCGACCATGCGGCCGAGGAACGCATTGGGCGTGTAACTGAGGAACGGCACCGGCTTCTTGTCGGTCCCCGGCAACCGGAACAGCGGCCGGCCAGTCGCGTCGGGCACGCTGTACGGCGACAGCCGCTCGGTGCCCAGCACGAGCATGTCGTAATGCGCCGGGTCGAGCTGGATCGCCTGTCGGGCATGGTGGTAGACCATGACCAAATCGCAGCCGCCTTCGACCAGCATCAGCACGGCGTCATGGACATTGAGCGCGCGCAGCCGGCACGGCAGCGTGCCGACCAGGCGTTCGACGCCCTTGAGCCATTCGGGGAAAAAGGTCAGCGACAGCGTGTGCGGCACGGCGAATTCCAGCACCTGCGCATTGGCAGAGCGCTGGCCGCGCATCAGCGCGCGCGTCTCGCTAACCTGCGCCAGCATCGCCAGCGCCTGTTCGTAGAACACCTTGCCGGCGGCGGTCAGGCTAGTGGGATAGCTGGACCGATCGATCAGTTCGGTGCCGACCCACGCTTCCAGCGACTGGATGCGACGCGAGAACGCTGGCTGCGTCACGTGGCGCAGCTCGGCCGAGCGCGAGAAGCTGTGCGTCTCCGCCAGACTGACAAAGTCTTCAAGCCATTTGATTTCCATGGCGCGGATTATCGCCCGCCGGCCCGATCCGCGCACGGCGCGCAAAATCGTTCCATATATTTGCAGATTAATAGAACAGGATTACACTTTCACGGCATTCCGGACCAGATTTTGCATGTTTGTGCTCACGAGGCGCTTTTAAGATGACTGCCATTGCACGCCAACCCGATCGAGCCATCCATGCAGCAAGCCGCGCCGTCTTCCCGTCTGTCCCTGAACCTGCTGGCCTCCGGCATGGAAGCCACGTTGGCGCAGAGCGCGCGCATGGTAGCCGCCCATGTCGCGGCGAGCCTGCCCGATACGGACACGCTGCTGGCCAGCCTGCCGCCCGGCGCGCTCGACGGCAGCCCCGCCACCTATACGCGTCACCTGGTGCATGCCGATCCGTTCGAGCGCTACTCGGTGATGCTGCTGGTCTGGCGGCCGGGCCAGCACAGTCCGGTGCACGGCCATCGCACATGGTGCGCGTACCGGGTATTGCGCGGCACGCTGTCGGAGCGGCATTACCGCTGGAATCCCGACAATCGCACCGCCACGCAGGTTGGCGCCGTCACGCGCGGCGAAGGCGACACCTTCAGCGTGCCGGCCGGCCTGCAGCATATCCACGCGCTGGGCAACGACAGCGATGCGGTTGCCGTATCGCTGCATATCTACGGCGTGGACCAGGATCGCATTGCCACCGGCGTCAATTTGCTGGTGGACACCATCGTCAGCTAGTTCGCGCCCGGCAGGGACTGCGAACGGCCGACGCCATCACACCCCTGTCCGAGAACTTCGATGGACCGCTATGACCGCCAGATCCTTGGCATCCTGCAAGAGGATGCCACCGTGCCCGTTGCCGATATCGGCGAGCAGGTCGGCCTGACTTCCACCCCTTGCTGGCGGCGCGTCCAGAAACTGGAAGAAGCGGGCGTGATCCGCAAGCGCGTGGCGCTGCTCGACGCGGCGAAACTCAATGTCGGCGTCACGGTCTTCGTGTCGATCCGCACCAACCAGCACAACGTGAAATGGCTCAAGGCCTTCCACGGCCTGGTGGCGTCGATCCCCGAGGTGACCGAGTTCTACCGCATGGCCGGCGATACCGACTATCTGCTGCGCGTGGTGGTGCCCGATATCGCCGCCTACGACGCGGTGTACAAGAAGCTGATCCAGGGCGCCGAGCTGGCCGATGTCAGCTCGAGTTTCGCGATGGAGCAGATCAAGTACACCACGGCGCTGCCGCTGGACTACGCGTAGGCGACTGCACCGGCGCGCGTCAGCCGCGATGCGCCCAGCTGGTCATGCGTTTTTCCAGCACGGCGAACAGCTCGTACATGCCCATCGCCATCGCCGCGATAACGACCAGCCCGGCAAAAGCCAGCGGCATCTTCATCGCCGAACCGGCCGACACCAGCAGATAGCCGATGCCTTCGTTGGCGGCGTTCATCTCGGAAACGGTCGTGCCGACGAAGGCGAGCGTGATGGCCACTTTGAGCGAGGCAAAGAAGAACGGCATGGCGCGCGGCAGGCCAACCTTGATCAGCACGTCGCGCCGCTTGGCGCCCAGCACGCGCAGCACGTCTTCCAGTTCCGGCTCCAGCGTGGCCAGCCCGGTGGCGATATTGACCATGATCGGGAAGAACGAGATCAGGAATGCGGTCAGGATCGCCGGGCCCGCGCCCAGGCCCAGCCACACGACCAGGATCGGCACGAATGCGGCCTTGGGCAGCGCGTTGAACGCGGTCATCAGCGGATAAGTGGCCGCATAGGCCAGCCGCGACGATCCCATCAGCATGCCCAGCACCACGCCGACGACGATCGCCAGGCCGAAGCCGACCATCGTGGTCCAGAACGTACGCCACGCATGCCCGGCGATCACGCCGCCGTATTCGGCCAACGACGCCACGATGGCCGACGGGCTCGGCAGGATGAAGTCCGAGACATTGAAGACCAGACACGCGCCTTGCCACAGCAGCAGGCACGCGCCCAACAGGATCCAGGGGGCGACGCGCTGCACGCGCTTCGCCTGAAGTGAGGTCATCGTCGCCATGATCAATGCTGCCTGACGTGGCCGATCTTCTCGCGCAACTCGTGCACGCGTTCGGCAAATGGTTCGGTGTAGGTAACGTCGAGCGGACGCGGGCGCGGCAGGTCGATTTCCTTGCGCAGCAGCAGCCGTCCCGGCCGCGCGCTCATCACGTACACGGTATCGGCCAGGAACACCGCTTCGCGCAGATCGTGCGTGACCAGAATCACGTTGAAGCGTTGCGCCTGCCAGAGATCGCGCAGCACGCACCACAGTTCCTCGCGCGTGAAGGCGTCGAGCGCGCCGAACGGCTCGTCCAGCAGCAGCATGCGCGGCTGGTGGATCAGCGCGCGGCAGATCGAGGCGCGCTGCTGCATGCCGCCCGACAGCTGCCACGGATATTTGTCCTCGTAACCGGCCAGACCGACCGTCTTGAGCAGATCGCGCGCGCGCGCCACGTACTCGTCGCGCTTCTTGCGCATGGTCGACCGGTACGGCTCGACGATCTCCAGCGGCAGCATCACGTTGTCGAGCGTGGTGCGCCACGGCAGCAACGTCGGTGCCTGGAATGCCATGCCGACCTGCTTGAGTGGCCCAGTCACCTTCGCGCCGTTGATGCTGACCACGCCGCGCGTGGCCTGGCGCAGGCCGGTGGCCAGCTTCATGAAGGTCGACTTGCCGCAGCCCGACGGCCCGACGATGGCGATGAACTCGCCCTCGGCCGCCTGCAGCGAAATGTCCTCGACCGCGAACTCGCCGCGCCGTGCCAGCTCGTCGTCATAGGCCAGCCACACGCGGTTGAAATCGACGAACGGCTTGCCGGCAGGCGCGCCCGCGCTGTCGGCAACGCCACGGGCCGGCGCGGCGTCGGCCGGCACGCCGCCCGATGCGCCAATCAGTGCTTCTCTTGCCATCATCGCAACACATCCAGTTCGGCGGCCGACGGCAGGTAGGCGTCGGTCCACAGCGTATCGGGGTTGATGCGTCCCTTGGTGGCGAAGGCATCGGCCACTTGCGACGCCATCAGCGACAGACGCGGCTTGTTGACACGGCCAAACCCTTCGGCCTTGGCGTCGGGCGACTTCACCACGCTGTCGAGCGCGATCTTCAGGCGGCGCACTTCCAGCTTCTCGTCGATGATGCCGTCGCGCGCCTTTACGGCCTTGATGCCTTCCTCGGGATTGGCGATCACGTCCTTTGCGGACTTGGCAAAGGCGCGCAGGAACGCCTTCACCGCTTCGGGATTGCTCTTGAGAAATTGCTCGGACGCGATGACTGCGTTGCCGTACAGCTTCACGCCGTACTGCGGATACGGCAGCACCACGATGTCCTCGTCCTTCACGCCGCGTGCGTTCAGGTTCAGGATCGACGTGAACGAGAAGCCGGTGATCGCATCGAGATCGCCGCGCGTGAGCATGGTTTCGCGCAGCGTCGGATCCATCGCCTGCCAGTTGAACGACGCGGCCTGCAGGCCGTTGGCCTTGGCAAAGATCGGGAAGGCGCGGCGGCCCGCGTCGAACACCGGTGCGCCGAGCTTCTTGCCGGCCAGGTCGCGCGGCGACTTGATGCCCGACTTCTTCAGCGCCAGCACGGCCGCCGGCGTGTTGTTGTAGACCATCATCACGGCTACCGGCTTGTTCTTCGCGTCCGGGTTGTTGCCGTAGAACTCCATCACGGACGCCAGGTCGGCAAAGCCCATGTCATAGGTGCCCGACGCCACGCGGTTGACCACGTTGCCGGAGCCGTTGCCGGCGTCGATCGATACGTCGAGCTTTTCGGCCTTGTAGTAGCCCTTCTGTTCGCCGAGCAGAAACAGCGCGGACGGACCTTCGAAACGCCAGTCGAGCTGGAAGCGGATCTTCGTCGCAGCTTGCGCCTGCGCGGTGCCAGCGCAGAGTGTCGACAGCACCATCGTGGTGCTCAATGCGGTGCACAGCTTCAGCAGATGACGGCGCACAGGGGATTGCGGCATGAACCTTCTCCAGTAGTTGATCTCTCTGGGAAGGACTTTTCGCAAGGGCCGTGCCAGCCCCGCATGGGGCAATCGCGCACCGAAGCGAGGCGTGCGCGCGGTGCATTGACGAACCACGATTGTGCGCGCACCCGTGTCAGCGCGACTTGCCGCCCAGGATTGTCGACAATCCGAGGCGGCGTTTTTTGCGGATCAGGCGTCCTGCGTGGCGTCGCCGACGTCGACCGCCAGCGCTTCCGCATCAGGCGCGCCCTTGGCGGCGTTGCGCGCCTGGATGTGCCACATTTCGGCGTAGCGGCCGTTGGCGCGCATCAGGTCTGCGTGCGTGCCGCGTTCGATGATGCGGCCGTGATCCATCACGAGAATCTGATCGGCATGCACCACCGTGGAAAGCCGGTGCGCGATCAGCAGCGTGGTTCGATTCTGCGCCAGCCGCATCAGTTCGGCCTGGATGGCCTGCTCGGTGCGCGAATCGAGCGCCGAGGTGGCTTCGTCGAACACCAGGATCGCGGGATTTTTGAGCAGCGTGCGCGCGATGGCCACGCGCTGCTTCTCGCCGCCCGACAGCTTCAGCCCGCGCTCGCCCACCGGCGTGTCGTAGCCCTGCGGCAGTTCGCGAATGAAGTGGTCGATCTGCGCGGCGCGCGCGGCCTCGATGACTTCCTCGCGCGAGGCGTCGGGCCGGCCATAGGCGATGTTGTAGTAGATGCTGTCGTTGAACAGCACCGTATCCTGCGGCACGATGCCGATCGACGCGCGCAAGTCGGCCTGGCGCACGCGCCGGATATCCTGGCCGTCGATTTCGATGCTGCCCGTGGTCACGTCGTAGAAGCGGAACAGCAGACGCGCCAGCGTCGACTTGCCCGATCCGCTGTGCCCGACCACCGCGGTCGTGGTGCCGGCGGCGATCGTGAAATCGACATCGTCAAGGATAACGCGATTGGTTTCGTAGCCGAAGCCGACATGGCGGAATCGCACCTGGGCGCCGTCGACGCGCAACGCGGGCGCACCGGGTGCGTCGGCCACTTCCTGGTTGGTGCCCAGCAGCACGAACATGCGGTCCATGTCGGTGGTCGCCTGCTTGATTTCGCGATAGATCACGCCGAGGAAATTCAGCGGGATATAGAGCTGGATCATCAGCGTGTTGACCAGCACGAGATCGCCGAGCGTGAGCTTGCCGGCGGCCACGCCAACCGTGGCGCGCCACAGGATCAGGATCAGCCCGACCGCGATGATCGCCTGCTGGCCGAAATTGAGCAGCGAAAGCGAATTCTGCGACCGAATCGCGGCGGCGCGGTAGGTGCGCAGGTTCTCGTCGTAGCGGCGCGCTTCGTATTCCTCGTTGCCGAAGTATTTGACCGTCTCGAAATTGAGCAGCGAATCGATCGCCTTCTGGTTGGCGCGCGAATCGAGTTCGTTCATCTTGCGCCGGAAATGCGTGCGCCACTCGGTCACCACGATCGTGAAGCCGATATAGCTGGCCAGCGCGCACAGCGTGATCGCGGCAAACCAGATGTCGTAGTGCAGGACGAAGAAGCCGATCACCAGCGACATTTCCACCAGCGTGGGCAGGATGCTGTACAGCGAATACGAGATCAGCGACTGGATGCCGCGCGTGCCACGTTCGATATCGCGGCTCATGCCGCCGGTCTGTCGATCCAGATGAAAGCGCAGCGACAATGCATGCAGATGGCGAAACACCTGCAGCGCGATCTCCCTGACCGCGCTTTGCGTGACCTTCGAAAAGAGGATCTCGCGCAACTCCGTGAACAGCGAGCCGGAAAGGCGCAGCACGCCGTAGGCGACGATCAGGCCCACCGGCACCACCAGCAGCGCGGCGGCGTCGCCGGCCTTCACGTCCATGCTGTCGACAAGCTTCTTCATCAGCACCGGCACGCCCAGATTGGCCACCTTGGCGGCCACCAGGCACGCCAGCGCCAGCATCACACGCCACTTGTAGTGCCACACATAGGGCAGCAGGTTGCGGACGGTCTGCCAGTCGCTGCGGGGAGCGCCCGCGTCTTTGAACAGCGTGTTTGCCGGCGGCGTGGGGACGGGCTCGGCGGTCGTGGAGTAGCGGCGCATACGTTAGAATTCAGGCCAATGCCGCGATTGTCGCAGAGAACGCCAGGTCCGGCAGACCGTGCCCCGCCCGCCCCATGAATGCCCCGTATTTCCCCCTCTCCTCGATCGACACCATGTCCACATCCGCCCCCATCTCCGAACTTCCTCGCGGCAAGAACCCCGCATTGCGCGTGGTGCCGATGCCCGCCGATGCCAACGTGCACGGCGACGTGTTCGGTGGCTGGATCATGGCGCAGGTCGATATTGCCGGCTCGATCCCCGCGGTCGAGCGCGCACAGGGCCGCGTGGCCACGGTGGCGGTCAACTCGTTCCTGTTCAAGCACCCGGTGTTTGTGGGCGATCTGGTCAGCTTCTACGCGGACATCGTCAAGACCGGACGCACCTCGATCACGGTGTCGGTCGAAGTCTACGCCCAGCGCATGCGCCACAGCCATGAGATCGTCAAGGTGACCGAAGCCACGCTGACCTATGTGGCCACCGACGAAAGCCGCTCGCCGCGCGAATTGCCGACGGCCTGAGCAACGCGCCGATCGGCAGGCGTCCCTCGCCCGAGCGGGCCAGGGACGCAGCGCTGCCTGCGGCGCAAGGCCGCACGCTTAGTCGAACTTCGAGAAGTCCGGCTTGCGCTTTTCGAAGAATGCGGTGAACGCCTCCTTCGCTTCGGCGGCCAGCAGCATGCGGCGGAACACCTCGCCTTCCTCCGCCATCTTCTTCTCGACGGCCGGCGTGTCGTCGCCCTTCATCAGACGCTTGGTTTCACGCAGCGAAGACGCCGGCAGCGCCGCCAGCTTGGCCGCCTGCTGACGCACGTGGTCCGCCAGTTCGGCAGCGGGCAGCACCTTCGTCACCAGTCCCATGGCGTGCGCTTCCTGCGCGCTGAACGCCTCGCCCAGCAGCAGTTTCTCGGCGGCGCGCTGATAGCCGACCAGGCGCGGCAGCAGCAGGCTCGACGCGGCTTCCGGGCACAGCCCCAACTGCACGAACGGCAGCGACAGCCGCGCGGTGTCCGACGCGTAGACCAGATCGCAATGCAGCAGCAGCGTGGTGCCGATGCCCACCGCCGCGCCGCTGACCGACGCAACCACAGGCTTGGTGGCGTGGCTGATGGCGTGGAGAAACTGAAACACCGGCGCGGGCGCGCCGCCTTCTTCATGGGTGGGCGGACGCTTCATGAAGTCTTCGAGGTCGTTGCCGGCCGTGAAGATTTCCGGCTTGCCCTCGATCACGATCACGCGCACGGCGTTGTCGCCTTCGGCGTCGCGCAGCGCATCGGCCATGGTCTGGTACATCGCCGCGGTGATGGCGTTCTTCTTGTCGATGCGATCGAAACCAATGGTCAGCACGCCCTGCTCGATGCGGGTGGTAATGCTCATGTCTTCCTCGTCTCCAGTGGGAATTCGATGTTTGCCGCTCACGCAAACGGTGGCGGCGTCTCGGAAAGATAACTCAAGCCGAACGCGCCCGCGCCAACATTGAGCGCGACGGTCAGGCTCATGGGCGCGAGCATCAGCTCCACGTCATGCGCGGCGGCCGCATCGGCCAGCGATTGCCAGGCCGGCCACGCCGTCACGTCATCGACGTCGCCCGCATAGGCGGCTGCGATCGTCGGTGTCATCAGGCATCCGGCGCGGATGCACGCTTCGGCATGACCCAACAGGCGACGGATGCCTTCGTCGGTGCCGCGCGCCTTGGCAATCGCCTCGGTTGCGCCGCGATGCATGCGGATCACCGGGCGGATATTGAATGCGCTGCCCAGCATATAGCGGCCCCACGTGATGCTGTGCTCGCCCTTGAGCTTGGCGCGCGTGTACATGTACAACAGCTCGTCGGGAATCAGGAACATATGCGCCGCATCGCGCAGGCGATTTTCCACCGCATCGACCACCGCTGCCGCGCTGGCCCCGCCTGCCAGCATGCGCGCGGCCTCGCGCACGATCAGCGCCTGGCCCGGGCCGATCGCGCCGGTGTCGATCACGGTGAGATCGAACAGCCCGCTGCGCCCCGCGTCCTTGCGCAGCTTGAAACTGCGCGCGACCGTGCCCACCACCGCGCCGGTGGCGTTCGCATACAGCTTGCTGCGGCTGCTGGCGATGGTCAGCAGGATCGCGCGGTCGCATTGCGCCACCACGTTCCTGAGCAGATGGTCTTCGAGTTCGCGTTCGAGCAGCGGAATCGATTCGGCGTAATGATCCTGCTTGCCGACCAGATACTGCTGATAGAGATCGGGCAAGGCCGCCTCGTCGCGCGTATCGGCGACAAAGCGATCGCCAGCGCGAATCCGGAACGGAATGGTGCGGACGCCCAACGCGTCCATCAGCGTGCGCGGCATGTCGCATGCCGCGTCGGCCAGAATGGCTGTCTCCTGCATTTCTTGTTCTCCTCCGGGTCAGTGCGTCAACGTGTTGGCATCTTCGTGTCCATACATTTCTTCATCTGATCGAAGGTCGGGACGGCTCGCCCGTGAGGCGGCCGTCCCTGCGGCGCGTTTTTGTTATACGCGCTCGAAGATTCCAGCGGCGCCCATGCCCGTTCCCACGCACATGGTCACCATGCCGTACTTCATGTTGTGGCGACGCAGCGCGTGCACCACGGTTGCCGAGCGGATCGCGCCCGTCGCGCCGAGCGGATGGCCCAGCGCAATCGCGCCGCCCATGCGGTTCACACGCGACGGATCGAGATCGAGATCGCGCATCACCGCCAGCGACTGCGCAGCAAATGCCTCGTTCAGTTCGATCCATTCGATCTGGTCCTGCGTCAACCCTCCGGCCTTCAGCGCGGCGGGAATCGCCACCTTCGGACCGATCCCCATGATCTCCGGCGGCACGCCGCGCACCGCAAACGAGACAAAGCGCGCGAGCGGCACCAGGTTGAACTGCTTGAGGATCTTTTCCGAAACGAGGATCAGCGCGCCGGCGCCATCCGAGGTTTGCGAGCTGTTGCCGGCCGTCACGCTGCCCTTGTTGGCGAACACCGCGCGCAGCTTGCCCAGTCCTTCGGCCGACGTATCCGGGCGCGGCCCTTCGTCAAGCGAGATGGTGCGCGTCTTGACGCTGACCTGCCCCGTGGCGAGATCGGGAAATTTCTCGACGACTTCGATCGGGGTGATCTCGTCGCCGAATTCACCGGCCTGCTGGGCAGCGATGGCCTTCTGGTGCGACGCCAGCGAAAACGCGTCCTGGTCTTCGCGGCTCACCTTCCACTGCGTGGCCACCTTTTCGGCGGTCAGGCCCATGCCATAGGCAATCCCGACGTTCTCGTCGCGCTCGAAAATCGACGGCGACATCGACGGCGAGTTGCCCATCATCGGCACCATGCTCATCGATTCCACGCCCGCGGCGATCATCACATCCGATTCGCCGACGCGGATGCGGTCGGCCGCCATGGCCACCGCGGACAGGCCCGAGGCGCAGAAACGGTTCACCGTGATGCCGCCGACGGTATTCGGCAAACCCGCCAGCAGCGCGCCGATGCGCGCCACGTTCAGGCCCTGCTGGGCTTCGGGAATCGCGCAGCCAACGATCGCGTCCTCGATCAGCGCCGGGTCCAGGCTCGGCACCTGGGCCACGGCGGCCTTCAGGATCGTCGCCAGCAGATCGTCGGGACGGGTGTTCTTGAACGCGCCCTTCGGGGCTTTGCCGATCGGCGAACGCGTGGCCGCGACGATGTAGGCGTCTTGCAGTTGTTTCATGATGTCGGTTCCTCGTTGGCCTGATCAGTTGCGCACCGGCTTGCCCGTCTGCAGCATGCCCATGATGCGCTCCTGCGTCTTGCCGTTGCCCAGCAGGTCGATGAATGCCTTGCGTTCCAGCGCCAGCAGCCAGTCCTCGCTGACCAGCGAGCCTGCCTCCACGTCGCCGCCGCAGACCACTTCGGCAATGCGCGTGGCGATCAGGAAATCGTGCGCCGAGATGAAGTTGCCGTCGCGCATGTTCACCAGCGACGCCTTGATCGTGGCGATGCCCGAGCGGCCGGCCACCGGAATCAGCTGGCCCGGCAGCGGCGCGCGATAGCCGGCGTTGGCCAGCGCGCGCACTTCGCTCTGCGCCACGTACAGCAGTTCGTGGACGTTGTAGACGATCGTATCGGTCGGCTGGACATAGCCGATCTGCTGCGCCTCCAGCGCCGAAGTCGACACGCGCGCCATGGCCGCGGCCTGGAAGCGGTTGGTGACGAAGTTCAGGTAGTTGGTGCTGCCGGCGGCCTGTGCGGCCCGCGCGGCGGCAATCGCGGCTTCCTTGAGGCCGCCGCCGGCAGGCACCAGGCCGACGCCCACTTCGACCAGGCCCACGTAGCTTTCCAACGCGACCACGCGCCGGGCCGAATGCAGCATCAGTTCGCAGCCGCCGCCCAGCGCGATGCCGGACACCGCCGGCACCACCGGTACCGCGGCGTACTTCACGCGCATCATGGTGTCCTGGAACTTCTTCACGAACGGCTCGATGCCCTTGGCCCCGCCCATCATGAAGGCCGGCATGGCGGCCTCGAGGTTGGCGCCCGCCGAGAACGGACCACCGGGCGCGCCCAGCTGCAGCGATGTCGGCTGCCACACCACCAGTCCCTTGTATTCGGCTTCGGCCAGTTCCACGGCGCGCACGATGGTGTCGAGCACGTCGGGGCCGATCGTGTTCATCTTGCCCTTGAACGAGATGATCAGCACATCGTCGGCGCCATCGCTGGTCCAGATGCGCGCGCCGTCGTTCTCTTCGATGGCCTTGCCGGCACGGCGCGGATCGGCCGCTTCGGTGCCCTTGAGTGCGGCCCGGAAAACCTGGCGCGCGTAGACCGGCAGCTCGGCGCGCTTGACGAACGCGCTGGCGGCCGGCGACCACGAACCCTGCGCGCCATGCACGCCGCCGTTCTCGGCCACCGCGCCATCAAACACCCACGCGGGCAGCGGCACGTTCGCCAGCGCGCGCCCAGCGTCGATATCTTCCTTGACCCACTCGGCCACCTGCTTCCAGCCCGCCGCCTGCCAGTCTTCGAACGGGCCGGAATTCCAGCCGAAGCCCCAGCGGATCGCCAGGTCGATGTCGGCCGCCGAACCGGCGATCTGCTCCAGATACACGGCGATGTAGTGGAACACGTCGCGGAACACCCCCCACAGGAACTGCGCCTGCGGATTGGTCGATTCGCGCAGCAGCTTGATGCGTTCGGCCGGATCCTTCTTGAGCATGCGCACGACGATCTCGTCGGCTTTCTTGCCCGATTCCACGTACTGGCCGGTCTTGGCGTCCAGCACCTTGATCAGCTTGCCTTCCTTCTTGTAGAAGCCGGCACCGGTCTTCTGGCCCAGCGCGCCGGCGTCGACCAGCCCCTTGAGCACGGCCGGCGTCTTGTACACCGGCGCGAACGGGTCGTTGGCCAGCCCGTCCTGCATGGTCTTGATCACGTGCGCCATGGTGTCCAGCCCCACCACGTCGGCGGTGCGGAACGTGGCCGATTTGGCGCGGCCCAGCTTGGTGCCGGTCAGGTCGTCGACGATATCGAACGGAATGCCGAATTTCTCGGCTTCGGCAAACACGGCCAGGATCGAGAAGATGCCGACGCGATTGGCGATGAAGTTCGGCGTATCCTTGGCGCGCACCACGCCCTTGCCCAGCGACGTGGTCAGGAAGGCTTCCAGGCGGTCGAGGATCTCGGGCTGCGTGGTGGCGGTGGGGATCAGTTCCACCAGATGCATGTAGCGCGGCGGATTGAAGAAGTGCACGCCGCAGAAGCGCGCCTTGAGGTTGTCGTCGAAACCATCGGACAGCGCCGTGATCGACAGGCCCGACGTATTGGTCGCGAAAATCGCATTAGGCGCCAGATGCGGCGCCACCTTTCTGTACAGGTCGTGCTTCCAGTCCATGCGCTCGGCGATCGCCTCGATCACCAGGTCGCAATCCTTGAGCAGCTCGATGTCGTCCTCGTAGTTGGCGGCGCGGATCAGGCCCGCTTCGTCCTTGATGCCGAGCGGCGCGGGCGACAGCTTCTTCAGGTTTTCGATGGCCCGCAGCGCGATGCCGCTCTTCGGGCCTTCCTTGGCCGGCAGGTCGAACAGCACCACAGGCACTCGGGCGTTGACGAGGTGGGCGGCGATCTGCGCGCCCATGACGCCGGCACCCAGCACGGCGACCTTCTTGACGATGAAATTGGACATGCGCGCTCCTTGGAGAGTGAGCGTTTGGGAGAGAAGTATTCGAGCGTTCGGTGTGCTCGCGCCCCTGCCGTCCGGGCGGCAGGGCAGTTGCGGCAAGGGCTTCGGGTTACGGCGCGCCACGCATGGCCCGCCAACCGCTCCACCCCTGCCGGCCGTCGGTCGTTCAGATCAGAACAGGTCGGCGTCGAGTGCCATCAGCGTGGCACTGCCGGCGCGCGCCTTGCGGATTTCCGCCGCGGTTTCCGGCAGCAGCTTGGCAAAGTAGAAACGCGCGGTAGCCAGCTTGCTGACGTAGAACTTGTCGCCGCTGTCCTGCTTTTCCAGCGCGATCTTGGCCATGCGCGCCCAGAAGTACGAGAACACCAGGTGACCCACGACGCGCAGGTAAGGCACGGCCGCGGCGCCGACTTCGTCGGGGTTGCCCATCGCCTTCATGCCGATTTCCATCGTCAGCTTCTGGACCTTGTCGCCGATGTCGGCCAGCGGGTTGACGAACTCCTGCATCGCCTCGTTGGTGCCCTCGGCCTCGACGAATTCCTGCACGATCTTGCCAAAGGCCTTCAACTTGGCGCCCATGTCGCCGAGGATCTTGCGGCCCAGCAGATCCAGCGCCTGAATCGTGTTGGTGCCTTCGTAGATCATGTTGATGCGGGCGTCGCGCACATATTGCTCCATGCCCCACTCGGCGATGTAGCCGTGGCCGCCGAACACCTGCATGCCTTCGTTGGTCGACGTGAACGCGTTGTCGGTCAGGAATGCCTTGATCACCGGCGTGAGCAGCGCCACCAGGTCGGCGGCTTCCTTGCGCACCGCTTCATCGGGATGCGACAGCTCGCGGTCGATCTGCAGCGCGGTCCAGTAGCTGAAGGCGCGGCCGCCCTCGGCATAGGCCTTCTGCGTGAGCAACATGCGGCGCACATCCGGGTGCACGATGATCGGGTCGGCCGGCTTGTCCGGCGCCTTCGGGCCGGTCAGCGCGCGCATCTGCAGGCGATCCTTCGCATAGGCGACCGAATTCTGGTACGCCACTTCGGTCAGGCCCAGGCCTTGCGCGCCGACGCCCAGGCGCGCGGCGTTCATCATCACGAACATCGCGTTCAGGCCCTTGTTGGCCTCGCCGACCAGCCAGCCGCGCGCGCCGTCCAGGTTCATCACGCAGGTGGCATTGCCGTGGATGCCCATCTTGTGCTCGATCGAGCCGCACTTGATGCCGTTGCGCTCGCCCGGATTGCCGCTGGCATCGGGGATGAACTTCGGCACGACGAACAGCGAGATGCCCTTGGTGCCTTGCGGGGCGTCCGGCAGGCGGGCCAGCACCAGGTGGATGATGTTCTCGGCCAGGTCGTGTTCGCCGGCGGAGATGAAGATCTTGGTGCCCGTGATGGCGTACGAGCCGTCGGCCTGCGGTTCGGCCTTGGTGCGCAGGATGCCAAGGTCGGTGCCGCAATGCGGCTCGGTCAGGCACATCGTGCCGGTCCACACGCCCGACACCAGCTTGGGCAGGTAGGTCTGCTTCAGTTCCGGCGTGCCATGTGCGTGCAGCGCTTCATACGCGCCGTGCGACAGGCCCGGGTACATCGTCCACGCCTGGCCGGCCGAGTTCAGCATCTCGTACAGCGCGTTGTTGACGACGATCGGCAGGCCCTGGCCGCCGAATTCGGGATCGCACGCCAGCGCCGGCCAGCCGGCTTCCACGTACTGCTGGTAGGCTTCCTTGAAGCCCTTGGGCGCGTGCACCACGCCATCGCCGACGTAGGTGCAGCCTTCGCGGTCGCCCGGCTGGTTCAGCGGGAACACCACGTCCGCGCAGAACTTGCCGGCTTCTTCGATGACCTGGTTGATGGTGTCCGCGTCGATGTCCGCGTGCTGCGGCATCGCCTTGAGTTCGGCTTCTGCGCCGAGCAGTTCGTGGAGCACGAACTGCATGTCGCGCAACGGTGCGGTGTACTGGCCCATCAAAGACTCCTTGGAGGTTTTCAATGCCGCCACACGCGCGTGCCGCACGCCCCTGCCGGGGCATGGTGCGGCCGTTGCCGGACGGCTCAGGTACGGTAAGACTGAATCAGTTTGTTGAGCGCGACCATGGCAAGCTCGGCACTGTCCGGCAGGCGCAAGAAACGGGCGTCGTGATGCAAGCCTAGTTCAAGGCTGTACATTTCGAACAGCATCAGGCGCGGATCGCAATCCGCGCGCAGGTGCCCCTCTTCCTTTGCCTGGTCGATGGCACGCATCAGCGCGGCCCGCCAGATCGTCACGCTCTTGACGAGTTCGTCACGTACCGGGCTTTCCGCGCGATCGTCGTACTCGACCGCCCCGCTGATGTAGATGCAGCCGGTGGTCACTTCCTGGATGCGCTTTTCCATCCAGCGCCGCACCATCGACCACAGGCGAGGCAGACCGCGCGGCTCCTGCAGCGAGGGGTAGAACACCTCCTGCTCGAACCGGCGGTGATACTCGCGCACCACTTCCACCTGCAGGTCTTCGCGCGAACCAAAATGCGCGAACACGCCGCTCTTGCTCATCTGCATGCGTTCCGCGAGCAGGCCGATGGTCAGCCCTTCAAGCCCGTCGCGGGACGACAGTTCCAGTGCGGCATCGAGAATCGCCACGCGCGTCATCTCGCCCTTGCGCAAGGGCGTAGGTGCGGCGGCGGATTCAAGACGGACTGACTGGTGTCGCATGGTTTTCTCTCCGTTCCTTGCGCCCCCGAAACAGGGGCGTTTGCTGGCCTGACGCTGCTTTCGGCAGGCACATTCGACAGCAAAAAGCCATCGTAAATGCACGAAGTCTAAGCCAAAAAAGAACGGTCGTTCAGATTATTCTGGCGGGGCCGATCTGCATCAAGCTTTTAATTAGACCCGTGTTTCTAAACGGGCGGCGCGGCACGGCCCGTTTGCGGCGCAATGCAGCATCGGCTTAAAAACCGCGTGAAATCGCGCCCTGCGCGCTGGTTCGCGCGGGTCTGGTGCGGCGTCGCAGCGCCGGCCGGCCAGCATCTTACCGTGGCCTCCTCCGGCGCGTTCAGTAGCGGCCGGTCACGCCCGCGATCACGACGCCCATACGCAACACGTAGTACGCGGCCCAATTGGCAAAACGGCGCAAACGCGGCAGCTTTGCGTGGACTTCCGGAATCACGCGGGCGCTGCGCTGATCCATCGCGCGTTCCAGGCGCGCGCGCAGCGTATTGGCGAAGGTCGCATCGTAGACCGCCACATTGGCCTCGCGCGCCAGCAGCAGACTGAACGGATCCATGTTGCTGGAGCCAACGGTCGCCCACGTGTCGTCCACCACCGCCACCTTCGCATGCAGGAAGCTCGCTTCGTACTCGAAGATCTCGACGCCGGCTTCCAGCAGGCGCGCATAGAGCGCATGGGTGGCGTAATGCTGGAGCTTGTACTCGACCATCCCCTGCAGCAGCAGCCGCACGCGCACGCCGCGCTCGCGGCAGGCCAGCAGCGCGCGGCGCATCTTGTGTCCGGGCAGGAAATACGCGTTGGCCAGGATCACGTCGCTGCGCGCGGCGCCCAGCGCGTACAGGTATTCGCGTTCGATGGTGCGGCGATTGCGCAGGTTGTCGCGCAGCAGCAAGGCGGCGGGCACCCCGTCGGCATGGATATCGTTGCGCGCCTGACGCGCGGCGCGGGTCAGCGTTTCCACCTCGGCAAAGGCCGTGGCCGTCTCGCTCAGGCTGCGCCGCTGGGCAATGCGAAACCACAGCCGCGCCGACGCCAAGGCAATCTGCGCCACCAGCGGGCCGCGCACGCGCACCGCGAAATCGTAGCGCGGGCCCAGTTCGGGCAGCTCGACCGGGCCGTGGTTGTGATCGTCGATGATGTTGATGCCGCCGACGAAGGCCACTTTGCCATCGATCACCGCAATCTTGCGGTGCAGGCGGCGCAGATGCCGGCGCGCCAGCTTGAAGCCGCGCAGCGGCCGATAGATTTCCAGCTGCACGCCGCCCGCGCGCAGGCGCTCCACGAGTGCGACGGGGATATCGCCCGCGCCGAATCCGTCGATCACCAGCCGCACGTCGACGCCGCGCTGCGCCGCCGCAATCAGCGCATCGCTCACGCGCGCGCCGACGGCGTCGTCGGCGTAGATGTACGTCTCGACGACGACATGGACCTGCGCACTGTCGATCGCCTCGATCAGCGCGGGGAAGAACTCCTGGCCGTTGCGCAGCAGATCGACGCGGTTGCCGGGCACCGGGCTGCCGCGGCGCCGCACCCAACGCATCAGGCGCGCCTTTGCCTGGGCGCCGGCGCCCTGCGGCCATGCGGTCCGGGCGTGGCCGGCGGCCGGGTCGGGCGCCGCCGCGACGTCGGGCGGATTGGGCGGACGATCTTCTGCGCGGTCGTAGGGGCGTGACATGGACTCGATTATCGGCCAACGGGCGGCTTGTGCACATCGCCCGGACCAACTCTGCTATCGTCAGCGCATTCTGACGCCCAACAGGGATAGCATTGTGAAGGTATTCGGCATCACCGGTTCATCGGGAAGCGGCAAGACCACGCTGCTGGACCAGCTGATTCCCCGCTTTGTGGCCACCGGCATGCGCGTGGCCGGCATCAAGCACACCCACCATGGCTTCGATCCCGACACCCCCGGCAAGGATTCCTGGCGCATGCGGCAAGGCGGTTGCGAAAACGTGGTGCTGGTGGGCGCGCGCCATCTCACGCTGATGCGACACTATCCGGAACATGCGCAGTCGCCGGAACTCGTTGACGCGTTGGCGGTGCTGCCGCCCGACACCGATCTGGTGGTGGTGGAAGGCTACAAGTGGAGCGATTTTCCGAAGTTGGAGATCTATCGCCCGGCCCATGGCAAGGGCCCGCTGTGGCCCGAAGTGCCGGGCGTGGTGGCGGTGGCCAGCGACGCGGTGGCCGAGGTGGCCGGCCAGACGGCGCTGCCGGTGCTGGACCTGGCCGATATCGAGTCGATCTACGCGTGGATTCGCGACTACCTGGCGTCCCACTGACCTGCGCAGCCAGTCTCAGGCCTCGGGAATGGCCACGCGATGCGCCAGTTCGGCCATCAGCGGCACGTGATCGGAGCGCTCGGCCCATTCGCGCCCGGTCAGCGCCTGCGAGCGTTCGATCTCGAAGCCGCGCACGTAGATGCGGTCGAGCTGCCACCACGGCATGTGGCTCGGAAAAGTATGAATGCGCCCGTTGCGCGCATGCGCCGATTCCACCGCGCCGAGCGTGTTGCAGATGCGCGCGTCGAGTTTGTGGTTCCAGTCGTTGAAATCCCCGGCGATCACCAGCGGCGCATCGGCCGGCACCACGGCGCGCACGCGATCGACCAGCGCGCTGGCCTGACGCACGCGGCTGCGCGCGAACAGACCGAAGTGCACGCAGATCAAGTGCGCTTCCACGCCATGGATATCGGCCACCGCGTGCAATAGCCCGCGCTGTTCGAAGCGATGATCGGAGATGTCGAGGTTTTCCGACATCACGATCGGATGGCGCGACAGTATCGCGTTGCCGTGATGCCCGTGCTCATAGACCGCGTTGCGCCCGTAGACCGAGTGCGGATAGGCGTCGGTCGCCAGATAGTTGAGCTGGGTGTGGTCCGGATCGAACAATTCGGCGGCAATCAGGCGGTCATTGCGATCCTGCACTTCCTGCAGGAAGACGATATCCGCGTTCATCGCCTGCAGCCCGGTGCGCACGCTCTGGATACGCGGCTTTCCTGTGAAGCCCTTGACGCCCTTGTGAATGTTGTAGGTCACCACGCGCAGCTTCATTGCGCGACTCCCGCAGTCACAGCCTGCCGCGCAGCCGTGCGCCATACCAGCTGTCGCACGGCTTCGGCATTGCTCGCTGAAAAGCAGCGCTCGGCGGCAGCCTGCCAGGGCAGCCATTCGAAGTGCAAATGTTCGCGCGGTGCCAGCGTGACCGGCAGCGGCTCCGGCACACACAACCCGAACCAGTGTTCGGTATTGCGGATGACGCCGGGCGCGTAACGGTGACGCCACTGGGGATAGATTTCGTAGTCGATCGTGTGCCGCCAGTCGGTCAGCGCAAAGCGGCTGGCAACAATGCCGGTTTCCTCGGCCACCTCGCGCGCCGCGGTGACCGCCAGCGGTTCATCCTCGGCGTCGAGACTGCCGGTGACCGACTGCCAGTAGCCGGGCCGGTCGGCTCGTTCGATCAACAGGACTTGCAGGTCTGGTGTGTGGATCACAACCAGCACCGATTCTGGAATCTTGTAGCGCATGGGGGCGTGGGAATGGACAGACCCAAGCATAGCGCAGCGGGGCGCCGCTGGCGCGCGCCGGGCCGATTTACCGCAATGCGGAATCAGGCGGCGCGCAGCCACCGCCTCATGCCAGTGTGTGCGTGCCGGGTTGCTTGGGCGGCAAATAGTGGCTGCCGGACGGCTCGGCCTGGGCCGACGCCGGGGCATTGCGCAGCCAGGTGTCGAACACCTCGGGCGAATCGCCGTGTCCCCACGCGGCACGCAGCTGCTGCATCAGCGGTGCCAGCGCCTCGGTATATCGTCGGGACGCCACATGCGCGTGCTCGGCCAGCGCATCGGTGCTTTCGCGCACCTGCGCCGCCAGTTCGGCGCGCTCGTGTGCGATCTCCTTTTCGCGAATGCCCAGCTGGTTGTATTTCTGGATCAGGAAGCGCTGGTAGTCGCCGGCCTCCACGCCTTGCGCGGCCTGCGCGTTGACCTGCTCGAAACGCATCACGATGCTGGCGGTTTCCTGTTCGACATGCGCCACCTCGGTGTTCAACGCCTGCAACGCCTCCTGCAGGCGCAAGGCCTCGCGGCGATGGGTCTGCAGCCGCGACGCCTCGTCGTCGAACGTGCGCTGGGCGCTCAGGTAGGCCTGCACCACCGGCTGCGGCGCAACGACCAGCAGCGGATCGGCCCCGCCGGCGCGGCGCCCGGACAGCAACGCATCCTCGGGCAGCCGCAGATTGCCGACGTCTTCGAGCCAGCGGCCCCGCGCCATAACCGTGGCCACCGTATCGAGCGCCAGCTTGCGCAGCGCCTCGGCACGCTGTGCGGCCATCGACGTGGCGCCCTGCGAACCGTCGGCATACAGCGGCGACGCGTTCTGCACCGCATGGGCGACATCGGGCACGCACGCGGCCACCGTGGTGGCGACCGATTCGGACATCGCCTTCGCGGACTTGCGCACCGCGCGGCGCAGTTCGAAGCGCGCCAGCATCATCATCACCAGACCGGCCACCAGCCAGGTCAGAATGGTTTCCGCATGGGCCAGCACAAAGGTGCGGATCAATTCGGTATCGAGCTCGAAGTTCATTGGTCTTATCCTCCCTCGTCGCGATCGCCCTTCGGATGTCCTCGGGGTTCACATCGCGCATCAGGCAGGAAGACCTTGCCGGCCAGCGCTTCGTTCCGGCTGGTAACAAATAGAAACGCATCCTTGCGACCAAAACAAAAAAGCCGCGCACTGGCGCGGCTTTCCTGCTTGCGGTCGAAATGATCGGTCGAGGCGATCAGGCCGTGGTTTTCGGCTCCTGCGCGCGCAGGCGGATATGCAGCTCGCGCAGTTGCTTCTCGTCGACCGTGCTCGGCGCCTGCGTCAGCAGATCCTGCGCGCGTTGCGTCTTCGGGAAGGCGATCACGTCACGAATCGAATCGGCGCCGGCCATCATCGTCACGATACGGTCCAGGCCGAAAGCCAGGCCGCCGTGCGGCGGCGCGCCATACTGCAGCGCGTCGAGCAGGTAGCCGAACTTGGCGCGCGCTTCCTCGTCGTTGATCTTCAGCGCGCGGAACACCTTGCTCTGCACGTCCTCGCGGTAGATCCGCACCGAGCCGCCGCCCATTTCCCAGCCGTTGAGCACCATGTCGTAGGCCTTGGCGATGCACTTGCCCGGATCGGTTTCCAGATATTGCAGATGCTCGTCCTTCGGGCTGGTGAACGGGTGATGCATGGCCACCCAGCGAGCGTCGTCCTCGTCGTACTCGAACATCGGGAAGTCGATCACCCACAGCGGCTTCCAGGTGTCCTCGAACAGGCCCGTGCTCTTGCCGAATTCCGAATGGCCGATCTTCAGGCGCAGCGCGCCGATGGCGTCGTTGACGATCTTTGCCTTGTCCGCGCCAAAGAAAATGATGTCGCCGTCCTGGGCTTGCGTGCGCTTCAGGATCTCGGCAATCGCGGCGTCGTGCAGGTTCTTCACGATCGGCGACTGCAGGCCGTCGCGGCCCTTGGCCACTTCGTTGACCTTGATCCACGCCAGACCCTTCGCGCCGTAGATGGCGACGAACTGCGTGTACGCATCGATCTCGCCGCGCGAGATGGCGCCGCCGCCGGGCACGCGCAGGCCGACCACGCGACCGTTGTCGCTGTTGGCCGGACCCGAGAACACCTTGAAGTCGACGTCCTTCATCACGTCGGTCAGCTCGGTGAATTCCAGCTTCACGCGCAGGTCGGGCTTGTCCGAACCGAAGCGCGCCATGGCCTCGCGGAACTCCATCACCGGGAACTTGGCGTCGAGGTCCACATCGATGGCGTTCTTGAACACGGTGCGCATCATGTCCTCGAACAGGTCACGGATTTCCTGTTCGGTCAGGAACGACGTTTCGCAGTCGATCTGCGTGAATTCGGGCTGGCGATCGGCGCGCAGGTCTTCGTCGCGGAAGCACTTGGTGATCTGGTAGTAACGGTCGAAACCGGACACCATCAGCATCTGCTTGAAGATCTGCGGCGACTGCGGCAGCGCGAAGAAGTGGCCCGGATTCACACGCGACGGAACGAGATAGTCGCGCGCGCCTTCGGGCGTGCTCTTGCCCAGCATCGGCGTTTCGATGTCGATGAAGCCCTGTGCATCCAGGTACTTGCGCACTTCCATCGCCACCTTGTAGCGCAGGCGCAGGTTGTACTGCATCTGCGGGCGGCGCAGGTCGAGCACGCGATGCGTGAGACGCGTGGTTTCCGACAGGTTGTCGTCGTCGAGCTGGAACGGCGGCGTGACCGACGGGTTCAGCACGGTCAGCTCGTGGCACAGCACCTCGATCTTGCCCGAGGTCAGGTTGCTGTTTTCGGTGCCGGCCGGACGCGGGCGGACCTTGCCGACCACGCGGATGCAGAACTCATTGCGGATCTCTTCGGCGGCCTTGAACATTTCCGGACGATCCGGATCGCACACCACCTGCACCAGGCCCTCGCGATCGCGCAGGTCGACGAAAATCACGCCGCCGTGGTCGCGGCGGCGCTGCACCCAGCCGGTCAGGGCCACTTCCTGGCCGATCAGTTGTTCGGTCACCAGACCGCAGTAGTGAGTACGCATGGAGGACATAGGAGGAATTCCCTGTAAAGCGAGGCCGCAAGGCGCGGCCGCGCGCAATCAATTGGTATGGGTGTCGACGATCTCGTCGTCATCGGCGCCGATCGCCAGCGCGCCGGCCGTCGCGGGCTGCGCGCCATGCTTGCGTGGCAGGTCGGCGGGGGCCACCACGCCCATCGACACGATGTACTTCAGCGCCGCGTCGACGGTCATGTCCAGCTCGATGGTGTCGGCCTTGGGCATCATCAGGAAGAAGCCCGAAGTCGGATTGGGCGTGGTCGGCACATAGACGCTGACGTATTCGCCCTGGAGGTGATTCTGCACGTCTCCGCCCGGGCGCCCGGTCAGAAACGCAATCGTCCACGATCCTTCGCGCGGATACTGCACCAGCAGCGCCTTGCGAAACGCGTTGCCGGACGAGGACAGCAGCGTGTCCGAAACCTGCTTCACGCTGGTGTAGATCGGACCGACAACGGGGATGTGGCCCAGCAGCGCCTCCCACCAGCGCACCAGGCGCTGGCCGATGAAGTTGTGGGCCAGCACGCCCACCAGCAGGATGAACAGCAGCGTCAGAATCGCGCCCAGGCCGGGAATGCGCCGCCCGAACAGGTTCTCGGGCTGCCACGCCAGCGGCAGCAGCGCCATGCTCTGATCCATCGTGCCGATGATCAGGTTGAGCACCCATAGCGTGATGCCCAGCGGCACCAGCACGAGCAGCCCGGTCAGGAACCAGGTCTTGAGAGCGGAAGTCTTGTTGGTGGCCACGGCGCGCCTGACGATCAGTGGCTGGCGCTGGAGCCGGCGTTACCGCCAGCTGCCGGCGCGGCCGAAGCGCTGGCGCTCGAGCCCGTCGAACCCGACGAGTCGCCCGATGCGCCCGATGCGCCGGAGGCCGGCGCAGCGGACGTGGCCGCGGCGCCGGTCGCGCCGCCGCTGCCGCCACGGAAGTCCGTCACATACCAGCCCGAGCCCTTGAGCTGGAAGCCGGCGGCGGTGAGCTGCTTCTTGAAGGTGCCGGCGGCGCCGCAGGATGGGCAGTCCGTGAGCGGGGAATCGCTCATCTTCTGCAGCACATCGCGCCCGTGGCCACAGGCGTCGCAACGGTAGGCATAGATCGGCATGATGGTTTTTTCGCGGGATTCAGGAACGTAAAGCGGATAAATGGCGGCGCCACGCGGTTTTGACAAGGCAGCCAAACGGGGCGGGCCAATGTCGCAACAAGAGGGCGTGCGGCGATGCAAAGCTTTGGATTATAAACCGTCGGAGTTCGACAGGCCGTCACGAATAGCGGCCAATCGCGGTCGCAAACGTCGTCGACACATCGCCGCGTCGCGCTGGACCCGCCCGGCACGGCGTTCCCGCATGAAAAGTTAAGCGATGTGCACTTCCCGGACCGACGGCCGATCGCTGATCCATTGCGGGAGCAGCGACCCGAAGATCATGCCTGAAATCGAAAACAGCAGGCCAACCATTTGAGGGGGCATCGCGGCATCGGCAAAGGCCACCTCGCAGGTCAACCACGATACCAGGCCGAGCAGAATCGCCAGCAGCCCGCCTTGCCGCGTGGCGGGCTTCCAGAACAGACCGAAGGCCAGCGGCACGAACGACGACACCAGCGTCACCTTGTAGGCGTTTTCCACCATATGGAAAATCGACAGGTGCGAATTGAGCGCGAACAACGTGACCAGGGTCGTGAAGACCAGCACCACCGCCTGCATCACGCGCAGGAACTGCTTGTCGCTGAGATGGCGGAAATACGGCCGCATGATGTTTTCGGCGAAGGTCACCGACGGCGCCAGCAACGTCGCCGAAGCGCAACTCTTGATCGCCGAAAGCAGCGCACCGAAGAACATTACCTGCGCGAACATCGGTGCGTGGGTCAGGATCAGTTTCGGCAGGATCAGTTGCGAATCGGCGTTGATGTATTTCTCGACCATGCCTGGGTCGATCAGCGTGGCCGAATAGGCCAGGAACATCGGAATGAAGGCGAAGAAGAAATACAGCACGCCGCCCAGCACCGATGCGCGCCCGGCGATTTTCTCCGTCTTGGACGATGTCACGCGCTGGAATACGTCCTGCTGCGGAATCGACCCGAGCATCATCGTGAACAGTGCCGCTGCAAACCCGATGATCTGCACCAGATCGAGCGAAGGCAGGAATTCGAACTTGCCGGCCGCGGCAGCGTGGGACACCACCGCGGCGACGCCGCCGGCCTGGCCGCTGACCTCGTAGCCGATGTAGAGCATGCCGACCACGATGATGATCATCTGGATGAAATCGGTCACGGCCACCGACCACATGCCGCCGAACAACGTGTAGACCAGCACGCTGGCCGCCCCGATCATCATGCCCGCGTCCTGCGACAGCGCGCCGTCGGACACCGTGTAGAACACCAGGCCAAGCGCCTTGATCTGCGCGGCCACCCAGCCCAGATACGACACCACGATGCACAGCGTGGTCAGCACTTCGGCCAGTCGCCCGTAGCGGTTATGGTAGTAGTCGCCGATGGTGAGCAGGTTCATCCGGTACAGCGGCCGGGCGAAGAACAGACCTACCAGGATCAGGCACAACGATGAGCCGAAGGGATCGGACACCACGCCCGAAAGCCCTTCCTTGAGGAACACGGCGGGAATGCCCAGCACCGTCTCGGAGCCGAACCAGGTGGCGAACACCGTGGCGGTGACGATATAGAACGGCAGGCTGCGGCCCGCGACGGCGAAGTCGGCGGTGCCCTTGACGCGCAGTGCCGCCCACAGGCCGATGCCGACCGAGATAATCCAATAGACGATGACAAACCAGATCAGCATGCCGCTGCCCCATCCCAAATAGCCAGAAATGCCCTGGTGGCGAAAAACCGAATGCCGGCCGGGGCCCTGGCGCTTGCCCAGGATGACTCCGGCCGGAGTCCAATTCATCGGTCGGGGCCGCGGGCGCCCGGGCGGGCATAAGCGGTCGTAGCCGAATCAAACCGCGGATTATAGCGACGCAGACCCGTGCGGGAGGAAAAAATTCCCGCCGGCGCGGTCAATTCCCCACAGTGGCGCCGCGTCGGTGCGGCATCGGGCGCATCGGCGCGGCGCAGCGCTTACCAGTAACCCGCCCAGGCCAGCGCTTGCACGATCACGATGCCGGCCAGGAAGCCCCCGACCAGCAGCAGCGCGGTGGACAGCCGGCGATTGGTGCGGCGCTGCTCGAGCACCAGCAGCGCCAGCAGGCGCTCCTGCTCGGCGTTGTTCTGCAGCGCGCGGCGCTCCAGGAACTGATGCGCCAGCCGCGGAAAATCGGGCAGCATCTTGGCCCATTGCGGCGCCTCGACCTTGATCCGCTCCCACGCGCCCTGCCAACCCACCTGTTCGTACATCCAGCGTTCCAGGAACGGCTTGGCGGTTTTCCAGAGATCGAGATCGGGATCGAGCTGGCGTCCCAGTCCTTCGATATTGAGCAGCGTCTTCTGCAACAGCACCAGTTGCGGCTGGATTTCCACATTGAAGCGGCGCGACGTCTGGAACAGGCGCATCAGCACCATGCCCAGCGAAATTTCGCGCAGCGGCTTGTCGAAATAGGGTTCGCAGCACGCGCGCACGGCCGATTCCAGTTCCTCGACACGCGTCTCGGGCGGCACCCAGCCTGATTCCACATGCAGCAGCGCCACGCGGTGATAGTCGCGCCGGAAGAATGCGATGAAATTCTGCGCCAGGTAGTTCTTGTCGAATTCCGACAGCGCGCCGACGATGCCGAAATCGAGCGCGATATAGCGCCCGAACGTCTCCGGCTGCACCGACACGAGGATGTTGCCCGGGTGCATGTCGGCGTGGAAAAAGCCGTCGCGGAACACCTGCGTGAAGAAGATTTCCACGCCCTCCTCGGCCAGCTTGTGCATGTCGACGCCAGCCGCCTTCAGCGATTCGGTACGGGAAATCGGGATGCCGTGCATCCGCTCCATCGTGAACACGCTGCTCGTGCACCAGTCCCAGAACACCTCCGGCACGCACAGCAGGTTGCTGTCGGCAAAGTTGCGGCGCAGCTGGCTGGCGTTGGCTGCCTCGATCATCAGGTCGAGTTCGTCATGCAGGTACTTGTCGAACTCGGCCACCACCTCGCGCGGCTTCAGCCGGCGGCCGTCGACCCAGACGCGCTCCAGCCACGTGGCCATGTCGCGCATCAGCGCCAGATCGCTGTCGATGATCGGCAGCATGCCGGGCCGCAGCACCTTCACGGCCACCTCGCGGCCGTGGTTGGGCCCGCCGCGCAGCGTGGCAAAGTGCACCTGTGCGATCGACGCGCTGGCCACCGGCTGGTGCTCGAAGTTGTCAAACAGGTAATCGAGCGGCCTGCCCAGCGACTTCTCGATGATCCGGACCGCCAGGGCCGAATCGAACGGCGGCACCTGATCCTGCAGCTTGGCCAGTTCGTCGGCAATGTCGGGAGGCATCAGGTCGCGGCGCGTCGACAGCACCTGGCCGAACTTGACGAAGATCGGCCCCAGCGCGGTCAGGGCAAGGCGCAGACGCTCGCCGCGTGGCAATTCGAGCTTGCGGCCGATGGTGATGACGCGCACCAGAAACTTGATGCGCCGGCTCTTGAAACCGGACAGCACGAGTTCATCGAGCCCGTAGTAGAGAACGATGAAAATAATCTTGCAGAGGCGCAGCAGGCGGGTCATGCGGGGATCTTCAGAAGACAACGCCGCGCGACGCGGCGACGGAAAGCAACATGGCGGCAATCATCGGCCGGCGTTCAGCGGTGGGCCGATGGCAGCGACCCCGGGGAACCCGCTCCCGGCGTCTGGCTTGCCGACCGCTCCAGGCGTTCGAGCCGCTTTTCCAGCCGCGCCAGATCGTCGCGCAGACGCGCCACATCGCTGCTGAATTCGTCCAGTGCGGCATGCCGCACCAGCGTCGGCTGCTCGTCGAGCAGGTATTCGGTGACGTTGTCGATCAGCGCGCGGCCCACCCGCGTGGCGCTTTCGTGCACCTGGCGTGCGCCCTCGACCACGCGCTGCGCCACGCTGTCGCTGACTGGGCCGCCCATCACACCGCGCAACGCGCGCGACAGGTCTTCGGCGGCATCCCAACGCAGGTTGCGCGCCAGCGTCGACACCACGTTGGCCAGTTCGGCATCGCCTTCGATGCGCACATGACGCATGGCCGCGGCCTGACCGCCTTCGGCCACGTCGGCTGCCACCAGCGGCCACTGCTGCAGCGGCACGATCAACGTGACGGCCGCTTCCGATCCCGCTGGCGCCTGCTCGACACCGCCCTGCGCGGTCACGTTGAGCGACAGTGAAAATGCCGCCGCGTCGTAGCGGACGACCCGGCCCGCAAACGGCGCCAGCAGGCTGCAGGCCCATGGTTCCTGTTCGATCAGGTGATTCAGTGCGGCGACGATTGGCGCGGCCAGCGGTGTCGGCAAAGCGTTCATGGCGTCCGGTAACAAAAAAAGGCCCACGCGCACGTGGGCCTCCATTCTAAGCTACTCGCCCGCCGCTTCATGTCATCCATGTCGCGGCAGGACGGGCCCGCTTCAGGATTCCTGCTGGATCCCGGCCAGCAGCCAGCCGCCGTCCCCGGACGTCGACTTGGCCAGGTTCCAGACCTCGCCGAACGGCTGCGCGGCCTCGCCCGCGTTCTCGCGGATCATGCCCGAGAAACGCACGCTGGCGATATGCTGCGTCGGCGTCGATTCGATGCCAAGCAATTGCGCATCGAGCGTCACGACATCGGTCTTGTTGGGCTGCGCACCGCGCTCGGTCAGATCCATCTTGATCTCGGCGAACATCTCGGGCGTGGTGAATTCGCGGATGTCGTCCAGATTGCCGGCGTCCCACGCGGCCTGCAGCCGAACATAGTGCACCTTGGCGTTGCGCAGGAAGGCTTCGGTATCGAAATCGGCCGGAACGCCCCATGGCTGCGCAACGGAAGCCGCAGCACCGGCAGCCGCCCCGCCCATCACGGGATTGGATGCCGCCCCGTTGAAGACCGGGGTTTCCGCCTGGCGCAAGGTCGGCTCGGCCTGGCGGCTGGCGCCGCCATAGCCTGCGTTCGACGCGCTGCCGTTACCCATGCCGGCGTAAGCGGGCGTCTGCGAACGGGCCGAACCGCCACGGAACTTGCGGTAGAGCCACAGTGCGATCAGGGCGATCACGCCAATCATGATCACGTTGGCCAGGAAGCTGGCCGCTGCGCCACCCAGACCGAAGTGCGACAGCAGGTAGCCAAGGCCCAGACCGGCCGCCAGACCGCCCAGCATGCCGCCCCAGTTGCGCTTGGGCGCCGCCGCGGCGGCAGTGCCCGCAGCACCGGCCGCGGCAGGCGCGGCCTGTTGTGCCGGCTGGGCCGGCGTGGTGTTCTGCTGCGGCGGCGCGCTCTGGCGCTGCTGCGTCACCGACGACGATTGCTTGCCGATGCTGCGCGAGCCGCCAAGGCGCTTCGCATTGGCGTCGACCGCCGCCCCGAGGGCAATTGTCGCCATCAGCGCAATAGCCAGGAATTTTCCACGAAAAGAAGACATTATCTGCGATCCCCTGTCATTTTCGGCCATTATTAGCCGAACATGGCGAATTAATACTTTCTTCCAACGTGGAGCGCCACTACTCCGCCCGTCAGATTGAAGTATTCGACCTTTTCCAGTCCAACTTGTTCCATTATGCGTACAAGTGAACCCTGGTCCGGATGCATTCTGATCGATTCCGCCAGATAGCGATAGCTAGGGGCATCCCCGGCGACGCGCTCGCCCAGCCACGGCAGCACCTTGAAAGAATAGACGTCGTAGATTTTTTCGAGCGGTTTCCAGACTTTGGAGAATTCCAGCACCATCACCTTGCCGCCCGGCTTGACCACGCGGCGCATCTCGGCCAGCGCGCGGTCCTTGTGCGTCATGTTCCGGAGCCCGAACGCCACGGTCACCAGATCGAAATAGTTGTCCGGGAACGGGATCTTTTCAGCGTCGCAAAGCGCCACCGGTGTCACGACGCCCTTGTCCAGCAAGCGGTCGCGTCCCACGCGCAGCATCGACTCGTTGATATCGGTAAGCCAGACCTCGCCGGTCGGGCCCGCCTGCCGGGCGAACGCCTTGGCCAAATCACCGGTGCCGCCGGCGATATCGAGTACCTTCTGGCCGGGTCGCACGTTGGCCTGCGCAATAGTGAACATCTTCCAGAGCCGGTGCATGCCGCCGGACATCAGGTCGTTCATCACATCGTATTTGGCAGCCACCGAATGGAATACGCCGGCAACCTTGCCGGCCTTTTCCGCTTCGTCGACTTTCTCGAACCCGAAGTGGGTCTCGCTCATTCTCAAACTCCAGGGCTGAATTTAGTGGTGATGACCGCAACCATGGCCGCCCGCGGCGGGCATCGGATCATCGCGGTTCAGGCCGGCGACTTCGAGCCGCTTCAGATAGTCCGCCCACAACGCATCCTGCTGGTCGCCCAGGCGGTACAGCAGTTCCCAGCTGTAGATGCCGGTGTCATGGCCGTCGTCGAAGCGAATCAGGATGGCGTAGTTGCCTACCGGTTCCACCGCCGCGATGCCGACGCCGCGCTTGCCGGTCTGCAGCGTCTCCTGGCCAGGGCCGTGGCCCTGCACTTCCGCGGAGGGCGAGTATACGCGCAGCAACTCGAACGGCAGGCGCCAGGCGCGGCCGTTGTCGAAGCCGATTTCCAGCACGCGCGATTGCGTGTGGACGGTCAGCGCGGTGGGGTGTGGGGTGTCTTTTTCCAGGCCAGCCATGATCAGGGGCGCGGCGCCGTCCGCGCGCCGCTCTGTGCCATGGGAGCGACTGGGGGCAGAACGGTCGCCGTCACGCGTCTTGTACGACCCGATAGCTTACTCCACCGCCCTCGCCTTGCCCATCCCGCGGCCCCGCGCCGCTTTCGTCCGCGCCATCGCCGACCGGCACGTAGCGCAGCCTGCGGTCATGGAAGGCCGCAACGGTGCTGCGGTGCGCAATGCTGACGATCGCCGCATCGGGCAGCGCCTGCACCATCAGCTGGTACATCGCGCGTTCGGTGTCCTCGTCGAGCGCGCTGGTGGCTTCGTCGAGGAAGAGGAAATCGGGCTTCTGCAGCAGCGCGCGCGCAAAGGCCAGCCGTTGCTGTTCGCCGGGCGACAGCCGCAGCGACCAGTTGTCGAACACGTCCAGGTGTCGCGCCAGCATGCCCAGCCGCGCCTGGTGTAACACGTTGACCATCGTCTCGCGCGAATGAACATTGCCGGCGTCGGGATACGACAACGCGTCGGCAAGCGTGCCGATCGGCAGGTAGCTGCGCTGCGGCAGAAACAGCATGCGCCGATGCGGCACGGTGATACGCCCGCTGCCATAGGGCCAGATGCCCGCCAGCGCGCGGAACAGCACGCTCTTGCCGCACCCCGACGGCCCGTTCACGAGCCAGCGCTCGCCCGGGGCGATCGACAGCGAGAACGGCGCGACCAACGGCCGCACTCCCGGATGATGGAGCGGGTCGACGCCTTCTGCGTCCACGTCCGTGCCGCCTCGCACCGGCAGCGCCAGGGCCAGGCCGCTGACCGTCACGTCGCCTTGCGCCGGATCGGCGGCCGGCACGACCTCGACGTCGCCGGGGCCTTCGGGTGTCAGATCCTGGCGTTCGGCCACACGAATGGCTTCCTGGAAATCGATCAACCGGTTGGCCGCCGCCTTCCATCCCACCAGCGTCGCGTAACTGTCCACGAACCACGACAGCGCCCCTTGCACCTCCCTGAAGGCCGAATTGATCTGCATAAGGCCGCCCAGCGTGAGCTTGCCGGAGAAATACCGCGGCGCGGCAACCAGCAGCGGGAAGATGATCGCGAACTGCCCATAGCCCGAATTCACGAATGTCAGGCGGCGCGTATAGCGCATCAACTGGTTCCAGTTGGCGCGGATGCGTTCAAACCGCGCGCGCAGCCCTGCTTCCTCCGTCGGCTCGCCGCGATACAGCGCCACCGGCTCGCTGTTTTCGCGCAGCCGGACCAGCATGAAACGGAAATTTGCCTCGTACTGTTCCTGCTGGAACGACAGGCCGATCAGCGGACGCCCCACGAAGTGGGCAATCAGCGAGCCAACCACCGCATAGGCAATGGCAAACCACACCATGTAGCCGGGAATAGTCAGATCGACGCCGCCCAGCGCCAGGCTGATCGGCCCGGACACGGTCCACAGAATGCCGATGAACGACACCAGCGTCACGACCGAATTGAGCAGGCCCATCGACAGCGACAACGCGCCATCGGTGAACTGGCGCAGATCGTCGGCCAGCCGCTGGTCGGGGTTGTCGGTGGCATGGGTCTGCTCGATGCGGTAGTACGCCTGGTGGCCGAGCCAACGCTGCAGGAACGTGCCGGTCATCCACGTCCGCCAGCGCATCTGCAGCATCATCTGGTAATACTGGCGCGAGATGGCCAGCACGATGAAGGCCGCGGCGATCCAGGAAAACCGCACCAGCAACAGCTTGAACGACGCGTAGTCGCGCTGCTCGATGGCGTTGTAGAACACGCGGTTCCACTCGTTGAGCAGCACGTTGATATAGACGATGCCCAGGTTCAGCGCCACCACCAACAGCAGCAGGCCGACGCCCGCCTTGCGGTCATCGGATTTCCAGTAGGGCTTGATCAGCGCCCAGGTAGCGGCCAGGCGCAGCCGGCTCTGGTTCTTGAGTGCCTCGGCTGGGACTGCGGGGCCGGGCACGATAACGGACGACGGTGTGGAAGACATGGCGCCAGCGGTTTGGCCCGCCGCACGGTGCGCCGGCGGGCGTGTTGTTGTTCGACCGGTGTCAGACGCGCCACCACGATGGCGGGTTCCGTACCAGACTGCAACGGCACTTTACCAAGGCCGCGGGGAATCTTGCAGGAGGGAGGACAAGCGCGCTGCGCGGGCCGGTCAATCGGCGGTGTCGAGCGCCGCGAGCGCGGTGCGCAGCGCCGGCAGCCGGCTGGCCAGCTCGGCGATCCGCGCCGGATCGGCGGCGCGTTGCGGCGCGGCCCAGACGGCCTCGGGGAAATGCGAATCCCAGCGATAGCGCGGAATGATGTGCCAATGCAGATGCGGCACCATGTTGCCCAGCGCGGCGAGGTTGACCTTGTCCGGCGTCATGACCTCGCGCACCAGCCGCTCGACGCGCGCCACCAGCCGCATCAGCCAGGCCTGGTCAGCATCGTCGAGATCGGTCAGTTCAGCGGCGTGGTCGTTCCACACCACGCGGCAGAATCCCGGAAAACGGTCGCGCTCGACCAGGATCACGCGCGCGCGGTCCCCCATCCAGACCAGCTCGCCGCCATCGGCTTCGCACAACGGACAATTGGGAATTCGTTTCATCGAGATATCTGAAAGGGCGAAGCTGCCGCGCACGCTCCCGCGCCGCAGAACGGGATGCGCATCGCGAGCGGCGGCACGCTGGGCGCCGCCGTCCGCGGTCGGTTACACCAGCACCCGCTCGATGCCGCCGGCATTTGCCTTGGCCACGTAATCGGGCATCCAGTCCGGCCCCAGCAGATGCTTGGCCATCTCCACGACGATGTAGTCGGCTGTCACCGACGCATCCTCGTTATAACGCGACAGGCCCTGCAGGCACGACGGGCAGCTGGTGAGAATCTTCACATCGCCGCCAAAGTCGTCGGCACGCAGCTTGTCGGCGCCCTTGCGCATTTCCTCTTCCTTGCGGAAACGGACCTGCGTGGAGATGTCCGGCCGCGTCACCGCCAGCGTGCCCGATTCGCCGCAGCAGCGTTCGTTCTTCTCGATCTTGCCGCCGCCCTGGTTGCCGCCCATCAGGTCGTTCACCAGCTTGGTCGGGTCCATGGTCTTGATCGGGGTGTGGCACGGATCGTGATACATGTAGCGCGTACCCGTGACACCTTCGAGCTTCACGCCCTTTTCGAGCAGATACTCGTGGATGTCGATGATGCGGCAGCCCGGGAAGATCTTGTCGAATTCGTAGCCGGCAAGTTGGTCGTAGCAGGTGCCGCAGCTCACCACCACGGTCTTGATGTCGAGATAGTTCAGCGTATTGGCCACGCGGTGGAACAGTACGCGGTTGTCGCTGACCATCTTCTCGGCCTTGTCGTACTGGCCGTTGCCGCGCTGCGGATAGCCGCAGCACAGGTAACCCGGCGGCAGCACGGTCTGCACGCCCACGTGCCAGAGCATGGCCTGCGTGGCGAGCCCCACCTGCGAGAACAATCGCTCCGACCCGCAGCCCGGGAAGTAGAACACGGCCTCGGTTTCGGCCGTGGTCGTCTTCGGATTGCGGATGATCGGAACGATCTCGTTGTCCTCGATGTCCAGCAGCGCGCGCGCCGTCTTCTTGGGCAGGTTGCCCGGCATCTTCTTGTTGATGAAGTGGATCACCTGCTCCTGCACGGGCGGCTTGCCGACCGTGGCGGGCGGATGCTGGGTCTGCTTCCTGGCCAGCTTCTTGAGCAGTTCGTTGCCCAGGCGCTGCGCCTTGTAGCCTACGCCCATCATGGCCGTGCGCGCCAGATTGATGGTCTGCGGGTTGGTCGCGTTCAGGAAGAACATCGACGCGGCGGTGCCCGGGTTGAATTTCTTCTGACCCATCTTGCGCAGCAGATTGCGCATGTTCATCGACACGTCGCCGAAGTCGATCTTGACCGGGCACGGCGTCACGCACTTGTGGCACACGGTGCAGTGATCGGCCACGTCGGAAAATTCGTCCCAGTGCTTGATCGACACGCCGCGGCGCGTCTGTTCCTCGTACAGGAACGCCTCCACCAGCAACGACGTCGCCAGGATCTTGTTGCGCGGGCTGTACAGGAGGTTGGCGCGCGGCACGTGCGTAGCACACACCGGCTTGCACTTGCCGCAGCGCAGGCAGTCCTTGACGCTATCGGCAATCGCGCCGATATCGCTCTGCTGCATGATGATGGACTCGTGCCCCATCAGGCCGAACGACGGCGTGTACGCGTTGCGCAGGTCCGCGCCGGGCAGCAGCTTGCCCTTGTTGAAGCGGCCTTGCGGATCGACGCGCTGCTTGTAGTCGCGGAATTCGCCGATCTCGGCTTCGGTCAGGAATTCGAGCTTGGTGATGCCGATGCCATGCTCGCCGGAAATCACGCCATCGAGCGAACGGGCCAGCGCCATGATGCGGGCCACCGCGCGGTGCGCGTCCTGCAGCATGTCGTAGTCGTCGGAGTTGACGGGAATGTTGGTGTGAACGTTGCCGTCGCCAGCATGCATGTGCAGCGCGACGAACACCCGGCCGCGCAGCACCTGCTTGTGGATCTTCTGCGCTTCGTCGAGGATCGGCTTGAATTCGCCGCCGTTGAAGATCTTGCGCAGCTCGGCGCGGATCTCGGTTTTCCAGCTCACGCGAATGGTGCGGTCCTGCAGCAGATGGAACACCGCCGCATCGGGCTGCACCTGCAGGCGTTGTTCGAACGCGGGGCCGAGCAGGCCCAAACCGTGCCCGATCAGCGACGCGCGCGCCGCCGCCAGCGGCGTATCGAGATGATCCTGCAGATAGCGCCAGCGCGCGCGGATTTCGCGCAGCAGCGTCAGCGCGTGCTGCACGCGGTCTTCCAGCAGTTCGGCGCTGGGAATCTCGTTGGCGTCGTCGCTGCGGCCAAGCGGCAGGTTGCCGCGCGCGAAGAACGCTTCGAGTTCGTCGGTGAGCTTGAGCTTGTTCTTGATCGACAGCTCGATGTTGATGCGCTCGATGCCGTCGGTGTATTCGCCCATGCGCGGCAGCGGAATCACCACGTCTTCGTTGATCTTGAAGGCGTTGGTGTGGCGCGCGATGGCCGCGGTGCGCGAGCGATCGAGCCAGAACTTCTTGCGCGCCTCGGGGCTGACGGCGATAAAGCCTTCGCCGCTCTTGCCGTTGGCCATGCGGATCACTTCCGAGGTGGCGCGCGCCACGGCGTCTTCATCGTCGCCGACGATATCGCCGATCAGCACCATCTTCGGAAACGCATTGCGCTTGCTCTTCGTGGCGTATCCCACCGCGCGCAGATAGCGTTCGTCCAGATGCTCCAGCCCCGCCAGGATCGCGCCGCCTTCGCGCTTCGATTCGGCGTCGAGGTAGTCCTTGATTTCGACGATGCTTGGAATCGCGTCGCGCGGCTGGCCGAAGAATTCGAGGCACACCGTGCGAACATGGCGCGGCATGCGGTGCAGGATCCAGCGCGCGCTGGTGATGATGCCGTCGCAACCTTCCTTCTGCACGCCCGGCAGGCCCGCGAGGAATTTGTCCGTGACGTCCTTGCCCAGCCCTTCCTTGCGGAACTTGCGGCCCTCGATGGCCAGCGTTTCGGTGCGCAGCACCTTCTCGCCCGGCTTGCGATTGCCGTCCGACCACTTCAGTTCGAACGTGGCGACCGGCACATCGTGGATCTTGCCCAGGTTGTGGTCCATGCGCGTGATCTCGAGCCAGTTGCCCTCGGGATCGACCATGCGCCACCACGCCAGGTTGTCGAGCGCCGTGCCCCACAGCACGGCCTTCTTGCCGCCCGCGTTCATCGCCACGTTGCCGCCGATGCACGAAGCATCGATCGACGTGGGATCGACCGCGAACACCAGGCCAGCCTTGTCGGCCGCGTCGGCCACGCGGCGCGTCACCACGCCGGCGCCCGAGAAGATCGTCGCCACCTTGTGCGCAACGCCGGGCAGGTCGGACATCTCGACCGGATCGAGCTGTTCGAGCTTTTCGGTGTTGATGACGGCCGAGAACGGCGTCAGCGGCACGGCGCCGCCGGTGTAACCGGTGCCGCCTCCGCGCGGGATGATGGTCAGGCCCAGTTCGAAGCAGCCTTTGACCAGCCCGGCGATCTCTTCCTCGGTGTCCGGGGTCAGCACCACGAACGGATATTCGACGCGCCAGTCGGTGGCGTCGGTCACATGCGACACGCGCGACAGTCCGTCGAACTTGATGTTGTCCTTCTGCGTAACCTTGCCCAGCACGCGCTGCGCGCGCTTGCGCAACGCATAGGCTTCGGCGAATTCGGTCTTGAACGATTCGATCGCCTGCTTGGCGAACGCCACCAGTTGCTCAACGCGGTGCGAGCGGTCTTCGGCGGCGGGCTCGGCGTGCTCGGCGCGATCGGCGGCGCGGCGCTTTTCGATTTCGCTCAGGCGATGGTGCAGCGCGCCGACCAGCATCTGGCGGCGCTTGGGATTTTCGAGCAGGTCGTCCTGCAGATACGGATTGCGGCGCACCACCCAGATGTCGCCCAGCACTTCGTACAGCATGCGGGCCGAACGGCCGGTGCGGCGTTCGCCGCGCAATTCGTCGAGAATGCGCCAGGCTTCTTCGCCCAGCAGCCGGATAACAATCTCGCGATCCGAAAACGACGTGTAGTTATAGGGGATCTCGCGCAGGCGCGGCGGGGCGTCCTGCGCTGCGAGCTTGGCGTCGAGCACGAGTGGGGCGTTCATGGGCGGGACCGCTTCGAAGCTGCGCACGGGGACAGTGCGCGGATTTTCGTCATTAAAGGGCGATTGTACTGCAACGCCCTGTTTCGCTGCACCGCACCATTCGCCTTTTGCCCGAATAACCCCTGAATCGATCCGGGATCTTCGCGCTTTGCATGCAATTCATGCTGTTGGCGAATCTTCTAGAACCACTGGCGGATCGCCTCCCCCACGCCGTGCCAGAACGAGTCGGGAATCCACAGCAAACTCCCGGTCATGATCAGGTAGCGCAGGAACTTGCCGATCGCCATGTAGCCCAGGCTTTGCCAGAACGGCATGCGCAACCAACCGGCCAACGTGCACAAAGGATCACCAATGCCGGGCAGCCACGACAGCAGCATGGTCGGCGGGCCATAGCGGCGCATCCAGCGGAAATATTTCGCGTCCAGCTTGGGCTTTTGGCGCTTGCGCGGATGCGGGCGGTGCGCGGCGTGTTCCAGTTCATGCTGGTGATGCTGGCGCCGTTGGCGGTAGCGCACCAGCGCCAGCTTGGCCGCGTAGCCCAGCCACCAGTCGATCGCGCCGCCCAGCGTATTGCCGGCCGTGGCCACGATCACGGCGGGCCAGAACATCTGCGGGTTCAGCTTCACATAGCCGAACACGGCCGGCTCGGACCCCAGCGGCAGCAACGTGGCCGACACCAGGCTGACCACGAAAATGGCCGGCAGCCCTACCTTGGGCAGTGCAATCGTGTCGAACAGCCAGTCGATAAAGGCTTCCATGCGTCGGATAACAGAGGGCGGCGAAGCGCAGAGTAACCCGCATGGCGACACCCCAGGTTTTGTGATTAACTGTTAGAGCCTGTTGCGGCGATTCGTTCATCGCGCCGCGTCGATGGGGCAAACCCGGCAGCACCAATATCACGAAATAGCCGTCTCAACCAAGCGGCAGTACCGCGTCGTGGCCTGTCCCGCGCAGTCGTCATTATCGGGATCGGCGGAGCTGGCCATGCGCGCACCACCCACATGGAGACAAGCATGGCAATTCCCATCCGCCTGACGGTCAATGGCAAGCCCGTTGACGCCCAGGTCGAACCCAACACCCTTCTGGTTCAGTTTCTGCGCGAGCAGCTTCGCCTGACCGGCACCCATGTGGGATGCGACACCGCCCAGTGCGGCGCCTGCACCGTGCATCTGGACGGCCGCGCGGTGAAGTCCTGCAACATGCTCGCGCTCCAGGCGGATGGCGCCAGCGTGACCACCATCGAGGGCCTTGCCGCCAATGGCGAAATGCACCCGATGCAACAGGCATTCCGCGAGTGCCACGGCCTGCAATGCGGCTTTTGCACGCCCGGCATGGTGATGGCGGCCACGTCGCTGCTGGCGCAGCAGCCCAATGCCGATGCGCAGGCGATCCGCGAGCAGCTCGACGGCAACCTGTGCCGCTGCACCGGCTATCACAACATCGTGCGCGCCGTGCAGCAGGGGCAGGCCGCGATGCAGGCTGGTGGCGCCGCGCAGCGCGGCGAGCGCGCCGCGGTCAGCGCCGAATAAGGGAGGCCCGTCATGAACGCACCCGACAAACAGGCGCTGATCGGCGCATCCGTGCGCCGCAAGGAAGACTATCGCTTCCTCACCGGCAACGGCCAGTACACCGACGACGTCACGCTGCCGCACCAGAGCTACGCGTATTTCGTGCGCTCGCCGCACGCTCACGCGCGCATTCGTTCGATCGATACCAAAGAAGCGCTCGCCTCGCCCGGCGTGATCGCCGTGCTGACTGGCGAGGACATGGCGGCCGACAAGGTCGGCGGCCTGCCCTGCGGCTGGCTGATCCACAGCATCGACGGCTCGCCGATGAAGGAGCCGCCGCACCCCGCGCTGGCGCACGGCAAGGCACGCCACGTGGGCGACCAGGTGGCGCTGGTGATCGCCGAATCGGTGCAGCAGGCACGCGACGCCGCGGAAAAGATCGACGTCGACTACGAGGAACTGCCCGCCGTGGTGAACCCCGCCGAGGCCGCCGCGGCTTCGACGCTGGTGCACGACGATGTGCCCGCCAACACCTGCTATACCTGGGGTCACGGCGACAAGGCCGCCACCGACGCGGCGTTCGCCAAGGCCGCGCATGTGACCACGCTGGAGATCGTCAACAACCGGCTGATCCCGAATGCGATCGAGCCGCGCGCGGTCAACGCCAGCTACACGCGCCAGGACGACGCCTACACCGTGTACGTGTCGAACCAGAACCCGCATGTGGAACGCCTGCTGATGGGCGCGTTCGTGCTGGGGCTGCCCGAATCGCGGTTGCGCATCATCGCGCCCGACGTCGGCGGCGGCTTCGGCTCGAAGATCTTTCTCTACCCTGAAGACGTCGCGCTGACCTGGGCGTCGAAGAAGGTCGGCCGCCCGGTCAAGTGGACGGCCGAGCGGTCCGAGTCGTTCCTGACCGACGCCCACGGGCGCGATCACGTGACCCGTGCCGAACTGGCGCTCGATGCGGTCGGCAAGTTCCTGGCGATGCGCGTGCATACGGTCGCCAACATGGGCGCGTACCTGTCCACCTTCGCCAGCAGCGTGCCGACCATCCTCTACGCCACGCTGCTCGCGGGCCAGTACGCCACACCCGCGATCTATGCGGAAGTGCAGGCCGTGTTCACCAATACGGCACCGGTCGACGCATATCGCGGCGCGGGCCGGCCCGAGGCCACCTATGTGGTCGAACGGCTGGTCGAGGCCGCCGCGCGCGAAACCAACACCGACCCGGCCGCGCTGCGCCGCAAGAACTTCATCCGCACCTTCCCGTACGCCACGCCGGTCGGCCTGACCTACGACACGGGCGACTACGAGCCCTGCCTGGCGCGCGCCGAGGAACTGGCCGACGTGGCCGGCTTTCCCGCCCGGCGCGACGCCGCCCGCCAGCGCGGCAAGCTGCGCGGTCTGGGCTATTCCTGCTACATCGAAGCCTGCGGGCTGGCGCCTTCCAATATTGCCGGCGCGCTCGGCGCGCGCGCGGGGCTGTTCGAAGTGGGCGAGATCCGCGTGCATCCGACCGGAACGGTGACGGTGTTCACGGGATCGCACAGCCACGGCCAGGGCCACGAGACCACCTTCGCGCAGATCGTGGCAGACCGCCTCGGCATTGCGCTGGATGCGGTGGAGGTCGTGCACGGCGATACGGGACGCGTGCCGTTCGGCATGGGCACGTACGGATCGCGCTCGCTGGCGGTGGGCGGATCGGCCATCATGAAAGCGCTCGACAAGATCGAGACCAAGGCCAAGAAGATTGCGGCGCATTTGCTGGAAGCGTCCGACACCGACATCGAATTCAGCGATGGTGTGTTCCGCGTGGCCGGCACCGACCGCACCAAGACCTTTGGCGAAGTGGCGCTGACCGCCTACGTGCCGCACAACTACCCGCTCGACAAGCTCGAACCGGGCCTGAACGAAAACGCCTTCTACGATCCGACCAACTTCACCTATCCGTCCGGCGCCTACATCTGCGAAGTCGAAGTCGATCCCGATACCGGCGAATCGCAGGTGGTCAAGTTCGTGGCGGTCGACGATTTCGGCAACATCATCAATCCGATGATCGTGGAAGGACAGGTGCACGGCGGCATCGGCCAGGGCCTCGGACAGGCGATGCTCGAACAATGCATCTACGATCCCGACAGCGGCCAGTTGCTGACCGGCTCGTACATGGACTACGCGATGCCGCGCGCGGGCGACCTGCCCGACTTCACGGTGGAAACCTCTCAAGGCACGCCATGCACGCACAATCCGCTGGGCGTAAAGGGCTGCGGCGAAGCAGGCGCCATCGGGTCGCCGCCCGCGTTCATCAACGCGCTGGTGGACGCGTTGTCGCCGCTTGGCGTGCATGACATACAGATGCCCGCCACGCCCCACCGCGTGTGGCAGGCCATCCAGGCCGCGCAATCCAGTGCGTCGTAACCGGGGAGATCGACATGTACGCATTTCAGTTTGAACGGCCCGCCGATGCCAAGTCCGCCGTGGCCCGCCTCAAGGCCGATGGCGATGCGAAATTCCTGGCTGGCGGCCAGAGCCTGCTCGCGGCGATGAAGCTGCGGCTGGCCGCTCCGTCGATGCTGGTCGATGTGGCGCGCATTCCCGGCATGGCCGACATCCGCGTGGAAGGCGACGCACTGGTGGTCGGCGGCGCCGCACGCCATGCCGACGTCGCGGCCAATGCCGAGGTCCGCCGGCGCATTCCGTCGCTGGCGGTGCTGGCCAACGGTATCGGCGACCGCCAGGTCCGGGCGATGGGCACGATCGGCGGATCGCTGGCCAACGATGATCCGGCCGCCGACTATCCCGCCGCGGTGCTGGCGCTGAACGCCACGGTGGTCACCGACCGTCGCGAGATCGCCGCCGATGACTTCTTCAAGGGCCTCTACGAAACCGCGCTGGCACCCGACGAACTGATCACGGCGGTGCGCTTTCCATCGCCCGATCAGGCCGCCTACATCAAGTTCCGCAATCCGGCGTCGCGCTTCGCGCTGGTTGGTGTGATGGTGGCGCGCACTGGCGGCACGGTGCGCGTGGCTGTCACCGGCGCGGCCGACAGCGTATTTCGCTCGACTGCACTGGAACAGGCGCTCGCGGCCAGTTTCACGCCGGCGGCGGCGCGCGCAGTGAAGATCGATCCTGCCGGGCTTAATGCGGATCTGCATGCGTCCGCGGCGTATCGCGCGCATCTGATTCCGGTGCTGGCGTCGCGCGCGGTGGAGCAGGCATCGAAGGGGTAGCCAGCCGCGCCGCGCCCTGCGCCCTTTTTCCAGGCGCCGTTCGGAAAAAGGGCGCGGGCGCGCTTCACAGCCGTCATCGCGAACCTCGGACTCAATGCTTCCCACCTCGATCGACCATACCCTCGCGCTGCTGGCCCGGCAGCAGTATTTCGCGGATCGCGAGACCGCCACGGTGCTGTATCTCGCGTTGCGCATGCAGCGCCCGCTGTTCCTGGAAGGCGAACCCGGCGTCGGCAAGACCGCGCTGGCCCACGCGATGTCCGGCATGCTTGGCACGCGGTTGCTGCGGCTGCAATGCTACGAAGGGCTCGATGCCGCCAGCGCGCTGTACGAATGGGACTATCCGCGCCAGATCATGGCGCTGCGGCTCGCTGAAGCACGCGGCGAGCGGCCCGAACAGCAGTCGCTCTATCACGACGACTTTCTGCTCAAACGGCCTTTGCTCGAAGCGCTGCTGCCCGACCCGGCCGCGCCGGGCATGCCACGCGTGCTGTTGATCGACGAAATCGATCGCGCCGACGAACCGTTCGAGGCCTTCCTGCTCGAAGTGCTGTCCGAATACCAGGTGTCGATTCCCGAAGTCGGCGTGGTGCGCGCGGAACGGCCGCCGCTGATCGTGATCACGTCGAACCGCACGCGCGAGGTGCATGACGCGCTCAAGCGCCGCTGCCTCTATCAATGGATGGGCTATCCGGAGCGCGATCGCGAGCTGCAGATCGTGGCCGCGCGCGCGCCCGAAGCGGCGGCTGCGCTGCAGCGCCAGGCGGTCGATTTCATCCATCGGCTGCGCGGCATCGACCTGTTCAAGGCGCCCGGTATCGCCGAAGCGATCGACTGGTGCCGCGCGCTGTCGGCGCTCGGCGTGACCGAACTCGATCCGCAATCGGTGCGCGACACGCTCGGCGTGCTGCTCAAGTACCAGGACGACCTGGCGCGCGCAGATGGACCCACGATCGCCGAACTGCTTGCCGCCGCGCCGGCTTCTGCCTGATATGGCGCACGCCGCACCGATCGTCCGCCAGGCCGCGCCGCACGCGCTGCCGATGCTGGCGCGCAATGTCGCGCATTTCATGCGGCTGCTGCGCGGTGCGGGCTTCGGCCTGTCGCCCGCGCATGCCGTGGATGCGCTCGACGCGCTGCGGCATGTCGACATCGGCACGCGCGCCGAAGTACGCGCCGCGCTGGCCGCGCTGGTGCTGTCCGGGCCCGAGCAACGGCCGTTGTTCGACGCGGCCTTCGACCTGTTCTGGCGCGATCCCGACTGGGAAGGCAAGCTGCGCGCGATGCTGCTGCCGCGCGTGGATGCGGGCGCGCCGCCGCCCAAACGCAGCAATCGCCTGGCCGATGCGCTGGCCGCACGGCAGCCGTCGACGCCGAAACCGGCCCAGCCGCCGCGCGAGGAACACTTCACCGCGCCGCTGACCTTTTCCGGCCAGGAACGCTTGGCCAGCCGCGATTTCGAAACGCTGGGCGCCGAAGAATGGCGCGCGCTGCAGCATCTGGTGCGCACACGCCGCGCGCACCTGGCGCTGCAGCGCACCCGGCGCCTGCGCGCGGCCGCCAGCGGCACGCACGCCGACCTGCGCGCGAGCGCACGACTGGCGGTGCGTCAGCACGGCGAATGGCTGCGCTGGAAATTCCGCAAGCATGCCGAACGCAAGCCGCCGGTCGTGCTGCTGCTCGATATTTCCGGATCGATGAGCCAATACTCGCGCGCGGTGCTGTACTTCTGCCATGCGCTGATGCAATCGCGTGAACGCATGCATGTGTTCCTGTTCGGCACCCGGCTCACCAACGTGACGCGCGCATTGCGCGAACGCGATCCCGACGAGGCCGTGACGCTGATCACCGAACAGGTACGCGATTGGGCCGGCGGCACCCGCATCGGCGCCGCACTCGCCGCGTTCAACCGCCAGTGGGCGCGCCGCACGCTGTCGGGCCGCGCCACGGTGCTGCTGGTCAGCGATGGCATCGATCTCGAACATATCGAATTGCTCGATCAGGAAATGGCGCGGCTGCGCCGCTTCGCCCATCGCATCGTGTGGCTCAATCCGCTGCTGCGCTATGCGGGGTTTTCGCCACAGGCGCGCGGCATGCAGGCCATCCTGCCGCATGTCGATGCGCTGCGGCCGGCGCACAACCTCGAAAGTCTTTTCGCGCTGGAATCGCTGCTGGCAGACCCCGGCACCCGGCGCGCCGTTCCACCCGTGAGACAAACCAGCCTCGGCAAAGGAATCCCGCCATGGAAATGACCCAGACCCAACGCCTGCCGGTGCCGCAACAGGTGGCATGGGAAGCGCTGAACGACCCGGCGCTGCTCAAGCAATGTATCCCCGGATGTGAGAGCATCGAGCCCGATGGCGAAAACGCCTATCAACTGGTGCTGACCGCGGCGGTCGGGCCGGTCAAGGCGCGCTTCAAGGGACGCATGGCGTTGCAGGACATCCACGCGCCCGACAGCTACACCATCCAGTTCGACGGACAGGGCGGCGCGGCCGGATTCGGCAAGGGCTCTGCGAACGTGACGCTGGCGCCCGAAGGCGACGAGACGCTGCTGACCTACGTCGTGCAGGCGCAGGTGGGCGGCAAGATCGCCCAGATCGGCTCGCGCCTGGTGGATGCCGCTGCGCGCAAGATGGCCGACGCGTTCTTTGCGCGCTTCACCGAAGCGGTGGGCGGCAACGATAGTGGCAACGACGGCGACAGCGAAGCGCCGCACAGTGACAACAACGATACCCAGAGCAACGGGGCCGCCGGCGACAGTGACGCGGGCGGCGAAGAGAATCAGGAAAAGAAGCGGAAACGATCATGGACAGCGTGGATCTCGAAGTCCTGAAGAGCAGCGTCAAGTGGCAGCAAGAAGGACATGGCGTATTGCTGGTAACGGTGGTTAGAACGTGGGGCTCGTCGCCACGTCCGGAAGGCGCCATGCTGGCGGTGCGTGACGACGGCCTGGTGGTCGGCTCGGTATCGGGCGGCTGCATCGAGGACGACATCATCTATCGCGTGCATCGCGAAGGCATCCGGGCCACACGCCCGGAAGCGATGAAATACGGCATCAGCGCCGAGGAAGCGCACCGCTTCGGCCTGCCCTGCGGCGGCACGATCGAACTCGTGGCCGAGCCGCTGGCGGCGCACAGCGGCATTGCCGAATTGCTCGCAGCCGTGGAAGGCGGCCGGCTGGTCGCGCGCTCGCTCGACATGGCCAGCGGGCGCGCCACGCTCGCGCATGCCGAAGCGGCCGATGGCCTGTCGTTCGACGGCAAGACGCTGCTGACGATTCACGGCCCCCGCTATCGCATGCTTGTGATCGGCGCGGGCCAGTTGTCGAAGTATCTGTGCCAGATCGCGGTGGGGCTGGGATTCCAGGTCACCGTGTGCGACCCGCGCGAGGAATACACGGAAACTTGGGATATCCCCGGCGTGACCATGGTGCGCACGATGCCCGACGACACCGTGATGGAAATGAAGCTCGACGAACGCTGCGCGGTCATCGCCCTCACGCACGATCCCAAGCTCGACGATCTGGCGCTGATGGAAGCGCTGCGCACGCCCGCGTTCTATGTCGGCGCGCTGGGTTCGCGCCGCAACAACCAGGCGCGGCGCGAACGCCTCAAGGAATTCGATCTGACCGACCAGCAGCTGGCGCGCCTGCATGGTCCCGTCGGCATCTATATCGGCAGCCGCACGCCGCCCGAGATCGCCATCTCGGTGCTGGCCGAAGTGATCGCCGCGAAGAACCACGTATCGCTGCCGGACATCCTGCAGGTGGAAGGCGCCAAGGCCGCACGCGAGATCGCGGCGGGCGAGGCCGAATGCCCGATCCCGTCGCAGGCGTCGCCTACTGCGACAACCACTTCCGCGACGTCGTCATGAGCAAACCCGCCCGCCCCGCGCTGACGCAGACCGACCTGCCAACCGGCATCCTGCTGGCCGCCGGATTCGGTCGCCGCTTTGATCCGCAGGGCTTGCGCAACAAGCTCCTGGAGAAAATGCCGGACGGCCGCACGGTGGCCTGGCGCAGCGCGCGCACGCTGGCGGCCGGACTGCCGAACTCGATTGCGGTGGTGCGTCCCGGACAGCCGGAACTGGCGGAAGAATTGCGACGCGGCGGCTGCCAGGTCATCGAGTCCGCCGCAGCCGAGGCAGGCATGGGCGCGGCGTTGCGGGCCGGCGTGGCGGCCAGCGCCGATGCACGCGGCTGGGTGGTGGCGCTGGCTGACATGCCATGGCTGTCGATGGAACTGGTGCGCGCAGTGGCGCTGACGATCGCCGCGCGCGACACCATTGCCGCGCCGTGGCGCAACGGACAGCGCGGCCATCCGGTCGGTTTCGGCGCGGCGTGGCGCGACGAACTGCTGCGGCTCGATGGCGACGAAGGCGCTCGCGCGCTGCTCAAAACGCAGCCGGTCACGCGCGTGCTGACCGAGGACGACGGCGCGTTCCGCGATATCGACACACCGGCGGATCTGACGCCCAGTCCACTGCGCTAGGCGGCAGCGAACGCCTGCCGGAGCCACAGGCGCCGGCAACGCGCTCATCAAGCGACGCGACTGCACCTTGGCCCAAGGCGCCCTTAGCCTGCGTTCAGCGACCGGTCAACCCCCGTCCGTATCCATCAACGCGCGCAGGTATTCGCTGCTCCACCAGTGCACATCCTGCTGGCGAATCCGTTCCAGCAATTTCTGATGACGCGCGCGGCGTTCCGACAGCGGCATGTGCAGCGCCTGCTGAATCGCCTGCGCCGTGGCGCGCGTGTCGTACGGATTGACCAGCAGCGCTTCCTTGAGCTGTTCGGCGGCGCCGGCGAAGCGCGACAGCACCAGCACGCCCGGATCGTCGGGATCCTGCGCGGCGATATATTCCTTGGCCACCAGATTCATGCCATCGCGCAGCGGCGTCACCAGCGCCACGCTGCTGGCGCGGCAAAGCCCCGGCAGCCGGCGCCGGGAGGTCGAGCGGTGGATATACCGCACCGGCATCCAGTCCAGTTCGCCGTATTCGCTGTTGATCGCGCCCGTGATGCCTTCCATGTCGCGCCGCAGGTCAGCATACGCATCGACCGATTCGCGCGACGGTGCGGCGATCTGGATCAGCGTGGCGCTGGACCGGTTCTCGGGATACTCGGCCAGCAGGGTCTGGAACGCCTTGAGCCGCTGCGGCAGGCCCTTGGAATAATCGAGCCGGTCGATCCCCAGCAGCAGACGCCGCGTCGAGTACTGGCCGCGCATCATCTCGTAGGTTTCGGTCGCGTCCGATTCGCGGCCCAGCTCGATGAATTCGTCCACATCGATGCCGATCGGAAACGCCTGTGCGCGCACGGTGCGATGAAAAGCGCGGAAGCGATATTCGCCCATCGGCTCGGCGCCCGCCTCGCCTTGCACATAGCGCGAGAAATGATCGAGATCGGCCTGGCTCTGGAAACCCAGCAGGTCGTACGCGAACAACGCGCGCATCAGCCATTCGTGCTGCGGAATGGCTGCCAGGATCAGCGGCGGCGGCAACGGGACGTGCAGGAAGAATCCGATGCGCTGGCCGCAGCCGATGGCGCGTAGTTCCGAAGCCAGCGGGATCAGGTGGTAATCGTGGATCCAGATCACGTCGTCGGGCTTGAGCAGCGGCGCCAGCTTGCGCGCGAACAGCTGGTTCACGCGCCGATAGGCGTTCAGGTTGCCGCCCGAATCGAAATCGGCCAGGTCCACGCGATAGTGGAGCACCGGCCAGAGCACGCCGTTGCTATAGCCGAGGTAATACGAATCGTGATCCTCGCGGCTCAGGTCCACGGTGGCCAGCGTCACGTTGCCAGCCTGCGTCTGATGCAGTTCACCTTCGCCTGGCGTGCCGCCGTGCGCCGCGTCCACCACCTTTCCGCTCCAGCCGAACCACAGGCCGCCAGTCTTGTTGAGCGCCTCGGAGAGCGCCACTGCAAGCCCACCCGCCGCATGGTTGCGCGGATCCGCGACCCGGTTCGATACCGCTACTAGTCTGCCCATATGTACGTTGTGTGGTTGCCAATCCTTTCTTCAGATCACGGTGTCCCAGGGTGCCGACAGCCGCATGGCACCGTTGATCAGGCCGACCATCGAATAGGTCTGCGGGAAGTTGCCCCACATCTCTCCGGTGATCGGGTGTGTGTCCTCCGAGAGCAATCCAAGCGGATTGCGCGCGGCCAGCATGGCCTCGAAGATCTCGCGCGCCTCTTCGCGCCGGCCAATGCGGGCCAGCGCGTCGATACGCCAGAAGGTGCAGATATTGAAGGCCGTCTCGGGCTTGCCGAAATCGTCCGGTGCCTCGTAGCGCCGCATGTATGGCCCATCGCACAGCGATTCCTCGAGCGCCTTCACGGTCGAGACGAAGCGCGGATCCTTCGGGTCGATGAAGTTGACCTCGGCCATCAGCAGCACGCTGGCGTCCAGTTCCTTGCCGCCGAAGCTCTCGGCGAAGGCCTGCCGCTGCTCGTTCCACGATTCCTCAAGAATGCGCGTCTTCATGCGATGCGCGTGGTCGTGCCAGTACGCGGCGCGCGCGGGCTGTTCGAGCTTGACGGCGATCTTGGCCAGGCGGTCGCACGCCACCCAGCTCATCAGCGCCGACGAGGTGTGAATGCGCGCACGCGTGCGCAATTCCCACATGCCCGCGTCGGGCGTGCCGAACACGCGCACCGCCTGCTCGCCCACGTCCTCGAGCCTGCGGAATTCGGCGGGACCGCCGCGAAACAGCAGGCGGTGGTCGTGAAACGCCTGCGCAGCGGCCAGCACCACGTTGCCGTAGACATCGTGCTGAAAGTGTTCCTGCGCCTGATTGCCGACGCGCACCGGGCCCATACCGCGATAACCGCCCAAGTGGTCGAGGATGCTTTCGGGCAGTTCGCGCTCCAGCCCGATGCCGTAGAGGGGCTGGATATGGCCGTCCTGCGACTGCATCACCACGTTCGAGAGCCAGCGCAGATAGTCTTCCATCGTGCCGACTTCGGACAGGCTGTTCAGCGCGCGTACCACGAAAAACGCGTCGCGCAGCCAGCAGTAGCGGTAGTCCCAGTTGCGTCCGCTGCCCGGCGCCTCGGGAATGCTGGTGGTCATCGCCGCCACGATCGCGCCCGTTTCCTCGTAGAGCGACATTTTCAGCGTGATGGCAGCGCGGATCACCGCTTCCTGCCACTCGCGCGGCACCGCGAGCCGGCGGCTCCACAGGCGCCAGTACGCGGTGGTTTCCTGTTCGAAATCGCGCGCGATGTCTTCCACGCTGTGCGTCAGCGTTTCATCGGGCCCGAGGATGAAGTTGTAGCCGCGCGTGACCAGGAACGGCGTCTGCGACAGCACGTAGGCCAGCGGCGCATCGGTGGTCATGCGCAGTGTCATGTCCTCGCCGACGTAGCGCACGTGGCTGCTGCCGCGCGTGACCTGCGGCTTGGTGCGTCCCCAGTTGAAACGCGGCGCGACGGTCACGCGCACGCGCGGCGCGCCGTGGATCGGCCGGATGCGCCGCACCAGCGTCAGCGGCCGGAAGTAGCGGCCGAGCCGGAAAAAGCGCGGGCAGAAATCGGTGATCTCGAGGCAGCCGCCATGGCGGTCGATCAGCCGCGTGCGCAGCACGGCGGTGTTCGGCTCGTACCACTGCGTGGCCTCATGAAAGTCTTCGATCTCGATGTTGAAATGCCCGGCGTTCTCGCTGGTGTCCAGCAACGCGTTGAACACCGGATCGCCGTCGAAGCGCGGCATGCAGCACCACACGATGCGTCCGCGCCCATCCACCAGCGCGGAAAACGCACAGTTGCCGATCATGCCCAGCGACAGCGACGGTTCGGCCTGGCGACAGGAATCGTCCGAATCGGTGTTGATCGCGGGCGCCTCGGTGGCAACCGTGGGGTTGAGGTTGGCAGGTTCACTCACTACAGGTCCTCCCTGTCTGGCGATGGGGGTGAGAGGGAATGCTGACCGTTGCGCTGCGCCATCTGCTGAGTCAGTGCATGCGCACAACGGTGCAGCCAGCTGCGCAGGGCGGCAGGCCCTGTCACGCTGACCGATGCGGCGGTGGCGCGCTGGCCGACCAGCACGCCGATGCCGCCAAGTTCGCGTACCACGCTGAAGCCGGCTTCGTCGGTGACGTCATCGCCGGCGAACACGGGCAGGCGGCCGGCAAACGGCGGCGAACGCATGAACGTGGCAATCGCACCGCCCTTGTCGACGCCGGCCGGCTTGATTTCCACCACCATCTTGCCGGGCAGCGCTTCCAGGCCGACCGCATCGCGCAGCACGTCGGCCACGGCCGCGCGCACCAGCGGTTCGAGTTCCGGAACCTGCCGGTAATGAATCGCCACGGCGACCGATTTTCGTTCGAGCTGCAGCCCCGGATGGCGCGCCACAAGTGCCTCCAGATGGGGCAGTAGCGGGCCGATGCCGGGCGCCGGCGGGCGCACGATGCGCTCGGCGCCGTTACGGAATTCCGCGCCGTGCACGCCCGCGGCAGGCAGGCGCAACGGCTGCAGGAAGTGATCGAGCTCGGCCACGGGCCGGCCGGAGACAATCGCCAGCGCGCCATCGAGGCAGACATGCAGCGCACGCAGCGTGCCGACCAGTTCCGGTTCGACCTGCACCAGCTCGGGGCGCGGCGCGAGGTCCGCCAGCGTGCCGTCGAAGTCCAGAAACAGCGCGGTATTGGGTTCGATAAGAGGTAGCGGGGGCATCGCGTGAAACCGTAACACGTCGATTTGACGAGCGTCCACCGGGCGCTGTCCTACAACAGTGGCCTTTGCGGCACGTTTGCGTTGCGGACCCGTTGGCCGGGGCCGCCCGTGCGCCATCCATTATCATTGGCGCTTTCCGCCGATTTTTCCGGCTTTTTTTGCCACCGCGCCGTGGCAACCGCAGACATGACCCGCACCCCAGCCCAGCCCGACTATTTGAAGAAGATCCTGACCGCCAAGGTGTACGACGTGGCCCAGGAAACCGAGCTTACCTATGCGAGCGCGCTGTCGGCGCGCACCAATAATGCGGTGTGGTTCAAGCGCGAGGACACCCAGCCCGTGTTCTCGTTCAAGCTGCGGGGCGCGTACAACAAGATGGCGTCCCTCGCGCCGGAAGAGCTCAAGCGCGGCGTGATCGCGGCATCGGCCGGCAACCATGCGCAGGGGGTGGCCCTCTCGGCCGCGCGGCTGCAGTGCAAGGCGATCATCGCGATGCCCACCACCACGCCGCAGGTGAAGATCGACGCGGTGCGCGAGCGCGGCGGCGAATGGGTGCAGATCGTGTTGCACGGCGATTCGTACAGCGACGCCTACCTGCACGCGGCCGAGCTGGAAAAGAAGCACAAGCTGACCTTTATCCATCCGTTCGACGATCCCGACGTGATTGCCGGCCAGGGCACCATCGCGATGGAAATCCTGCGCCAGCATCCGGGCCCGATCCACGCGATCTTCGTCGCGATCGGCGGCGGCGGCCTGATTTCCGGCATCGCGTCGTACGTCAAGGCCGTGCGCCCGGAGATCAAGGTGATTGGCGTGCAGACCTACGATTCGGACGCGATGAAGCGTTCGATCGACGCCGGCAAGCGCGTCGAGTTGAAGGACGTGGGCCTGTTCTCCGACGGCACCGCCGTGAAGCTGGTCGGCAAGGAAACCTTCCGCATTACGCGCGAGCTGGTCGACGACATCATCCTGGTCGACACCGACGCAATCTGCGCGGGCCTCAAGGATGTCTTCCAGGACACGCGCAGCATCCTGGAACCGGCCGGCGCGCTGGCCGTGGCGGGCCTGAAGGCCTACGCCGCGCGCGAAAAGCTCAAGAACCAGCACCTCGTGGCGATCGCCTGCGGCGCCAACATGAACTTCGACCGCCTGCGCTTCGTGGCCGAACGCGCCGAGGTGGGCGAAGCGCGCGAGGCGATCTTCGCCGTGACGATCCCCGAGGAACGCGGCAGCTTCAAGCGCTTCTGCGAGCAGGTTGGCACGCGCAGCGTGACCGAGTTCAACTACCGCATCGCCGACACCGGCGTGGCGCATATCTTTGTGGGCGTGCAGATCGCCAGCCGCGCGGAAAGCGACAAGATCGCCGCCAATTTCCGCCGCCACGGCTTCGACACGCTGGACCTGTCCAATGACGAGCTGGCCAAGCAGCACATCCGCTACATGGTCGGCGGCCATTCGCCGCTGGCGCACGACGAGCTGCTGTATCGCTTCGAATTCCCCGAGCGGCCGGGCGCGCTGATGCGTTTCCTGTCGAGCATGAGCCCGAACTGGAACATCAGCCTGTTCCACTACCGCAACCAGGGCGCCGACACCTCGAACATCCTGGTCGGCATCCAGGTGCCGAAAAACGAGAAGCGCGCATTCCGCAGCTTCCTTTCCACGCTCGGTTACGTACACTGGGACGAGACCGACAATCCCGTCTACAAGCTGTTCCTGTCCTGAATCGAATCATGACGCTTCCTGAGCACTCGCCGCTAGGCAAGGCCTCGGCCTACAAGACCGAATACGATCCCACCCTGCTGTTTCCGATTCCGCGCCAGGCCAAGCGCACGGAAATCGGCCTCGATGAAGGCAAGGCGCTGCCGTTTTTTGGCGTCGACATCTGGAATGCCTACGAGGTGTCCTGGCTCAATCTCAAGGGCAAGCCGCAGGTGGCGCTGGCCACGTTCATCATTCCGGCCGATACGCCGAATATCGTCGAATCGAAGTCGTTCAAGCTGTATCTGAATTCGTTCAACCAGACCAAGCTGGCATCGGCCGAAGCGCTGCAGCAGATGCTCCAGCGCGATGTCTCGGCGGCCACGGGCGGCACGGTGCAGGTGCGGCTGGTGACCGAGGCCGATCTGGGCACGCAGAAGATGGGCGAACTGGACGGCCTGCTGCTGGACCGGCTCGACATCGAGACCGACATCTACGAGCCGGACCCGACGCTGCTCAAGGCCGATCAGGAAGAGTCGCCCGTGGAGGAATCGCTGGTGTCGCATCTGCTGAAGTCGAACTGCCTGGTGACGGGGCAACCCGACTGGGGCAGCGTGCAGATCCGCTACGTGGGCGCACCGATCGACCAGGAAGGCCTACTCAAGTATCTGATCTCGTTCCGCAACCACAACGAGTTTCACGAGCAATGCGTCGAGCGGATCTTCACCGACGTGATGCGCATGTGCAAGCCGGTAAAACTTGCGGTCTACGCGCGCTACACACGTCGCGGCGGGCTCGACATCAACCCGTTCCGCACCAACTTCAACACGCCGTGGCCCGATAACCGGCGCAACGCGCGGCAGTAAGCACCGCACCGGCAGGCGTTTCCTGCCGCCCTCGCCGTCACTGCGTTGCGCGGGATCCCGCGCAACGCGCGTCGCTCAGAACTCCGCGTGCGCGCGGATGCCGATGAATTTGGCCGGTCCGCGATCGCGGTTGTAGCCGGGGTTTCGCACATACTGGAAATCCGGGCTCAGGCTCAGCGTCTTCCACACGGCAATGCTGTAGTAGATCTCGAAGACCTGTTCTGGCCCATAGCGCAGCGCGCCATCGCCAAGGAACGCGCCCAGTCCGCCGGCGGCCAGGTAGCTGCGGTGCGATGATCCCAGCATGTTCACCGCCACCGCAATGCCCAGTTCGTCATTGGGACGGCCCCATGACGCGCCCTTGAGCGTGCCGCCGCCCGACACCTGCCGGCCGATTTCCGTGAACGCGTAAGTTTCTGTCTTGTCATCGGACCAGTTGGCGCGCACGAACACGCCGGCGCCGTCGGCCACTTCCTGCAGCAGCGCAACGCCCACCCCCGTCTTGGTGTGCTCGCGGCGGACTTCGCCCACATCGGGGGTCACGCCGTTGGCCTGGCCGAATGCGATCGCATCGTTGAAGGCGCCCATGTTGGCCTTGTTCCGCCACAGCAGCAGCCGCGCCTGCCCTGGGCGGCCTGCGATGGCATAGCGCTTTTCCAGTTCCAGCATCTGGCCGTAGTGCTCGAACAGCCGCGTGTCGAGCGCGCGGCCGTTCGATTCCTGCGGCTGCAGGAAATGCCCGAAGCGCGCCGACCAGCCATCGCCGATGTATTCGATGGCCGCGCCCCAGTCGTAGCCGCGCGAATCGGCCGGGTAATCCCAGGAGCCGTGCGTCATGAACGACCAGTTCATGAATTGCGTGCGCGGGTCCGACCCATAGGGATTCACGTCGAACACATCGATCACGCCGAAGTTGCCGGCGGTCAGCACGACGCGCTGCTTGTCGACGGTACGCGCGAACTGGTTGAAATCGGCCTCAAGCGTTTCCTCGCCGCCGCCCATGCCCCAGTACTGCCGGATAAAGGCGCGGGCGCGATAGACCTTGGGGCTCGTGCTGGCCGTCTTGGCCAGTTCGCCATTGGACAGGCCGCCCATGCCGTGCAACTCGGAAAATGGCACGCCCTGTGCCACCTCGGGGTTGAGGTGGAATTCGGCTCCCTTCCAGAGCCGCAGGCCCAGGTCAAACGTGGCGGTGAACGAATAGCTCTTGGCACGATTCGGCGTCAGGCTGTTTTCCCCGGAGTACGCGGCGCCGAACGACGGCTTGCGCTGCCAGATGTAGGTGGTCTGGCCGTGGAAAGCGAACGGGCTTTCCAGATCGTTGACGAGCGGCACGCTGGCCGCAGGCGGGTTCACGGCCGTCGTTTCCTGCGCCTGGGCCGCCCACGGCAATGCCGTACTCGCGACGATGCAGGCGGCGAGGTGACGGACAAAGCGAGGGCGCGGCCGCGGCATGGCGGCCAGGAAACGGAAACGCAGCATAGGAAACCCGGGATGCGGATGCACCAACCACGGGCACCCTTCTGGACAGGCGCGAGCATAGCCAAGCCCACATGACATGTCTACCTCGCTTTGCTGCGTTGCAGCATTCCTCCAACGCTTGCTTTATCAACACGTGCCGGTGAAGCCAAGCCGACGTTGTAACGGATCTTGTATTAATTAATTCGAAAATTAATATTGAGCGGAATTCGCTGACTTCGACGTATCTGAACCGGTTCCGATGCCTGCTCGCACGCCACCCGATCCACCGCGCCGCCCTGGCCGCCCTGCCGCGCAGGCAGCCGACGCCGGCCAGCGCGACCGCCTGATCGACGCCGCCGTCACGCTGTTTGCCCGCCACGGCGTGGCGGCGACGTCGACCAAGGCCATCGCCGCCGGGGCTGGCGTCACGCCCGCGCTGGTCCATTACTACTTTGGCGACCGCGACGCGCTGCTCGACGCGATCTTCGAAGAACGGCTGCAGCCGCTGATCGAGCATGTCTTCGGGACGCTCCAGGCCGGTCCGCCCGACCCCGTCGCACGCATCCAGGCGCTGGCCGGTCAGTTGATCCGCACCGCGTCGGCCACGCCATGGTTTCCGGGCCTGTGGATCCGCGAGATCGTCGGCACCGAGGGCCAGTTGCGCGAGCGGCTGTTGCAGCGGGTGGCCCTGCAACGCGCGCAGTTGATCATCAATCCGCTGGCGGCCGCCCATGCGCAGGGCCGCCTAAATCCCGACCTGGAGCCCGCGCTGGTGATGGTGTCGCTGATCGGACTGACGCTGTTGCCGCTGGCCACCACGCATATCTGGCGTGCTTTGCCCGGCGCCGCTGACATCGACACCGACACGCTGGTGCGCCACGTCACCGCCCTGCTGGGCCACGGCCTGTCCGCGCCGCCCAAGAACCCTGCCTGAACCTGGTATCCCGGAGCCCGCATGATGCTTCCCGTCCCGAACCGCGCCTGGCCCCTGCTTCTGGCCGCGATGACCGTGCCGCTACTCGCTGCCTGCAGCAACGACAAGACCACGACCTGGCAGGGCTATGTCGAAGGGGAATTCGTCGCGGTGGCGTCGCCGTTCGCGGGCCGGCTCGAAAAGCTTGCCGTCGACCGAGGCCAGCAGGTCGACAATGGCGCGCCGCTGTTCACGCTGGAATCGGATGACGAACGCGCCGCGCGCCAGCAGGCCGCCGAGCAGGTGCGCGTGGCGCAGGCACAACTGGCCGACATCCAGACCGGCAAGCGCCCGGTGGAAGTCGACGTCAATCGCGCGCAACTGCTGCAGGCGCAGGCGCAGGCCAATCGCAGCGCCGCGCAGCGCAAGCGCGACGAAGCGCAGTTCGAGATCGGCGGCATCTCGAAAGCGCAGCTCGACGAAAGCCGCGCCACCGCCGACGCCGACGCGGCACGCGTGCGCGAACTGCAGCGCGATATTGACGTCGCGCGCCTGCCCGGCCGCAAGGACCAACTGGCCGCGCAAAGCGCGCAAGTGGAGGCCGCGCGCGCAGCGCTGGCGCAGGCCGAATGGAAGCTGTCGCGCAAATCGGTCAACGCCACCGTGGCGGGCCTGGTCTACGACGTGCCGTTTCGCCCCGGCGAATGGGTGCCGGCCGGCAGCGCCGTAGTGCGCATGCTGCCGCCGGGCAACGTCAAGGTGCGCTTCTATGTGCCGGAGGCTGTGGTGGGATCGCTGCGCAATGGCCAGGCGGTCAGCATCCGCTGCGACGGTTGCGCGGCACCCGTCGCTGCCACGATCACCTACGTGTCGAACGAAGCCGAGTTCACGCCCCCGGTCATCTATAGCAACGAAACGCGGCGCAAACTGGTATTCCTGATCGAGGCCCGCCCCGCCACGGCCGACGCCCCGAAACTGCGTCCGGGCCAGCCGGTAGAGGTGGCGTCATCATGACGGCCGCGGCAAACGGCCAGGGCGGCCTGGCGATCGATGTGCACAACCTGAACAAGCACTTCGGTGACAAGCACGTGGTCAACGATCTGACCATGCAGGTGGCGCGCGGCGAGATCTTCGGCTTCCTTGGCCCCAACGGCAGCGGCAAGACCACGTCGATCCGCATGATGTGCGGCCTGCTGACCCCCGATTCGGGGTCGGGCACCTGCCTAGGATTCGACATCATCAAGGAAGCGGCGCAGATCAAGCGCAACGTCGGCTACATGACGCAGCGCTTTTCCTACTGGGAAGATCTGTCGATCCGCGAGAACCTCGATTTTGTCGCGCGCGTCTACGGCATGGCCAACCGCCGCGACGTCGTGGATCGTGCGCTGGAAGACCTGGGGCTGCAGTCTCGCGCCGAACAGCTGGCGGGCTCGCTGTCGGGCGGCTGGAAGCAGCGGCTGGCGCTGGCCGCGTGCCTGCTGCACAAGCCGCAGCTGTTGCTGCTCGATGAGCCCACGGCGGGCGTGGACCCGAAAGCGCGCCGCGACTTCTGGGAACAGCTGCATCAGTTGGCGGCGCAAGGCATCTCGGTGCTGGTCAGCACGCACTACATGGACGAGGCCGAGCGCTGCCACAAGCTTGCCTATATCGCGTACGGCAAGCTGCTGGCGCAAGGCACATCGGACGAGGTGGTCGCCAGCCAGCATCTGAGCACATGGAGCGTGGAAGGCGAAAACCTGGCCGCGCTGTCCGCGCAACTGCAAGGCAAGCCCGGCGTCGACCAGACCGTGGCGTTCGGCACCGCGCTGCACGTCACCGGCAAGGACCCCGCGCTGCTCGAACAGACGCTCAGGCAGGCCGCGGGCGCCAATCATCGGATCACGCCAGCGCAGACCAGCCTCGAAGACGTGTTCATCTACATGATGGGCGGCGCACAGGACAACATGGCCACTGCGGGCGCCGGCAAGCCGGCCGCGCGGGCTGGGCGGAGCCGGCCGCACGACACCCGGGAGCCGTCATGAACGCGCCACGGCAGCCATCGCGCTGGCATTCCGCGTTTTCCGTGCAGCGCTGGTGGAGCATCGTGCTCAAGGAATTCCTGCAACTGCGCCGCGACCGCGTGACGTTCGGCATGATCGTCGGCCTGCCGATCGTGCAGTTGCTGCTGTTCGGCTTTGCCATCAACAGCGATCCGCGCCATATGCCGACAGCAGTGATCGTGGCCGAGCACAGCGATTTCTCGCGCACGTTCCTCGCCGCGATGGAGAACACCACGTACTTCAAGATCGTCCGCACAATGCCCGACGAGCAATCCGGCCGCGAGGCGCTGTTGCGCGGCGATGTGCAGTTCGTGGTCAGCATCCCGGCCGATTTTTCGCGTCGGCTGCTGCACGGCGACCGGCCATCGATCCTGGTGGAAGCCGACGCTACCGATCCGTCCGCCACCGGCCCGGCGATCGCGGCGCTGGCGCAATTGCCGGGCACCGTCGCGCGGATCGACCTGAAAGGCGCGCTGGCACCGCTGGCAGGCGGCAAGCCCGCGTTCGATGTCAATGTGCAGCGGCTCTACAACCCGGAAGGCATCACGCAATACAACATCGTGCCGGGCCTGATGGGCACCATCCTGACCATGACGATGGTGATGATGACCGGCCTGGCGATGACGCGCGAACGCGAGCGCGGCACGATGGAAAACCTGCTGGCCACGCCGGTGCAGCCGATCGAGGTCATCTCGGGCAAGATCGTGCCGTACATCTTCATCGGGCTGGTGCAGGCCACCATCATCGTGCTGGCCGCGCACTTCGTCTTCGACGTGCCGTTCCTGGGTTCGGTAGTCGCGGTGTATCTGGCTGCGCTGCTGTTCATCGCGGCCAACCTGACCGTGGGCATCACGCTCTCGTCGCTGGCCAGCAATCAGTTGCAGGCGGTGCAGCTCACGTTCTTCTATTTCCTCCCCAACATCCTGCTCTCGGGCTTCATGTTTCCGTTCGCGGGTATGCCGCGCTGGGCGCAATGGATCGGCAACGTGCTGCCGATGACGTATTTCAACCGCATGATCCGCAGCATCATGCTCAAGGGCAGCGGTTGGACGGAACTGTGGCCCAACGTATGGCCCGTGGCATTGTTCACGGTGCTCATCATGGCGATTGCGGTGCGCTTCTACAAGCGCACGCTCGACTGACGGGAGAGCCCTGGCATGCGCACTCATCCAACCTTGAACATGTCGATGGCGACGATTGCGGCGGCGATGGCGCTGTTGCTCGGCGGCTGCACGGTGGGCCCCGATTTCCGCACGCCCGAACCGACCACGGACGCGCGCTACACGGCCAGCACCCAGCCCGCGCAGATGAGCGCGGCCGGATATCCCACGCAGACGCTGGCCACGGCCGATATTCCGCGGCAATGGTGGGCGTTGTTCCGCAATCCGCAGTTGGACGAGACGATCCGCGTCGCGCTGGCAAATAGTCCGACACTGGCCCAGGCGCAGGCGCGCTTGCGCGAGGCCCAGGAAAACCTGGCCGCGCGCACGGGTGCGACGCAGTTTCCGCAGGTCGACGCCAAGCTCAACGCCACGCGCCAGCAGGTGGATCTGACGTCGGTCGGCATCACGCAGTTTCCCAGCCCCGGGCCGTTCACGCTGTTCAATGCCAGCGTGCAGGTTTCCTATGCGCTCGACCTGTTCGGCGGACAGCGCCGCGAACTGGAGGGCTTGCAGGCGACGGTCGATTACCAACGCTTCGAACTCGAAGCCGCGCGCCTTTCGCTGGCCGCGAATGTGGCCACCGCGGCGATCCGCGAGGCCAGCCTGCGCGCGCAACTGGCCGACACGACCGCCATCGCACAGGCGCAACAGCGGCAACTCGGCATCCTTCAGGCGCGACTCGAAGCGGGCGGCGTGGCGCGCGTCGACGTGCAACGCCAGCAAGCGGAACTGGCGCAGACACAGGCGCTGATTCCGGCGCTTGCGCAGCAGCTCGATGCCACGCGCCATCAACTGGCCGTCTACGCGGGACAGACGCCGGCCAGCGCGCAACTGCCCGCATTCACGCTCGAAGACCTGCACCTGCCGGACACGCTGCCGCTTAGCCTGCCGTCCGAACTGGCGCGCCGCCGGCCGGACATTCGCGCGGCCGAAGCGCTGCTACATCAGGCATCGGCCAATATCGGCGTGGCCACGGCGAATCTCTATCCGCAGATCACGCTGACTGCCAGCGGCGGCACGCAGGAAATGCGCGCGCGCGATTTGTTCAACAGCATGAACATCTGGAGCCTCGCCGCCGGGGTGGTGCAGCCGGTGTTTCATGGTGGCGAGTTGCGCGCGCAAAAGCGCGCCAAGGAAGCGGCATACGAACAATCGCTGGGCGCATATCGACAAGCGGTATTGCAGGGCCTGCAGAACGTGGCGGACACGCTGCGCGCGCTCGACGCCGATGCGCAGACGCTGCAGGCCCGCGCCGACAACGCCCGGCAGACGCGCGACACATTGGCCATCGTCAGCGCGCAATACCGGCTGGGCGGCGTCAGCCAGTTCACCGTCATCGATGCGGAACGGCAGGCGCGCCAGGCCGCGCTCGATCTGTCGCAGGCCCGCGCCGCGCGGCTGGCCGATTCCGCCGCATTGATGCAGGCGCTGGGCGGCGGATGGTGGAACACGCAGGAAACGCCGGGCGCGATCGAGTAGGTGCGCGTGGGTCGCCTTCAGCCGGCCAGAAACGCGCGCAAGCGGCGCACGCCTTCGTCGAGGCGCGCCACGTCGCAGGCGTAGCACCATCGCACGAAGCCTTCGCCCTCATCGCCGAATGCGCTGCCCGGCGCGAGGCCCAGCCGGGCGTCGCGCACCAGCTGCTTGCATAGCGACAGGCTGTCGGCCGCACCGGCGAGGCGGAAGAACACGTACATCGCGCCGTCCGGCGCGTGCGCCTCGACGCCGGGCAGCGCCGACAGCGCGGCCACCAGATGATCGCGCGCCGTGCGCAGCCGCTGCACCAGATCCTGCGTAAAGGCCTCACCATCGCGCACGGCAACGACGCCCGCTTCCTGCACGAACGAAGGCGCGCACGAGGTGTTGTACTCGACCAGTTTGCCGAGATCGTCGAGCAACGATGCGGGCAGCACCATCCAGCCAAGCCGCCAGCCCGTCATCAGCCACGCCTTGGAAAACGAGTTCACGGCGATCACACGCTCATCGCGGCTGGCGATATCGAGGAAAGACGGCGCAACGCCGCCCTCGCGCCCGTAGTAGAGGCGCTCGTAGACTTCGTCCGCGATGATCCAGATACCGTGGCGGCGGCAATGGTCGAGCACGGCCTGCTGCTGCGCGCGCGACATCACCCAGCCGGTCGGATTGTTCGGCGAATTGATCATCACCGCGCGCGTGCCAGGCGTCAGCGCGCGCAGCAGCTTGTCGACGTCGAGCGTCCAGCCGTCGGCGCCGAAGTCGAGCGTGACCGTTTCCACTGTGGCACCGAGAATGCGCGGAATCTCCACCAGATTCGGCCACAGCGGCGTGACTGCCACCACGCGGTCGCCTGGTCCCGCTACCAGCTGCGCAGCCAGCATCAGTGCATTCACGCCCGCGCTGGTCACGGCAATGTGGTCGACCGGCGTCGCGCCGTGCAGGCGGCTCACGTAGTCGGACAACGCGGCGCGCAGCGGGGCGATCCCGAGGTTGTGCGTATAGAACGTCGCGCCGCCGGCAAGCGCCTGGGCGGCCGCATCGCGGATGAACTGCGGCGTGACCTGATCCGATTCGCCAAACCAGAAGGGCAGCACATCGGGCAGGCCGATGCCGGCGTTGGCGACCTCGCGGATGCGCGAGGCGCGCAAGCCGTGCACGATATCGCGCGCCAGCGGCGCGGCCTCGGTGGTGGAAGACTGGCGGGACGGGCTGACGGACATCGGCACTCCTGGGCGGAAAACGGATGAAGCGCCAAGCGTACCGGATTCCAGCCGCTCCCGCTGCCTTGCGCTACGCCAACGCGCCGCGCAGCTCGTCGGCCGTCATCGCAGCATAGCCAAGGCTTTGCAGCGGTGCCCGCACCGCGCGCAGCAGCCCGGCGTTGTCGGGCGCCATCGATCCGTCGGGCAGCGTCATGTTGTTTTCGAAGCCGATGCGCGCGTGGCCGCCCAGCATCACCGCAGCGGCCGCACAATCGGCCTCCTGCCTGCCGAACGCGCACACGGCCCATTGCGTGCCACTGCGGTCGAGACCCGCTTCGGTCCAGGCCGCCAGGAACGGCAGCAAATCGGACGGCGACGATTTCTGACCCGCCGAATACCGCCCCAGCACGAACAGCACCCAGTGGCGTCCTTCGGGAATCGCACCGCTGGCGCGCAGCGCGGCGTAACGGCGCACGTCGTCGGCGTCGTACAGGATGTATTGCGCCACGACGTGTTCCCGATGCATCCACTGGAAGAACTGCGCAGCGGCAGGCAATGCCGCGTCGTCGGGCGCCAGCTCGCGCACGGCAACCGACGCGGCCTCCGGGCGCAATGCCTGCACCGTTGCGATCTGCTGTGCCGGCCGATAGATGCCCACGGCTTCGGTAGTGAGCTGCAGCACCAGTCGATCGCCGACTGCCTTGCGCACCGCCGCGATGGCGGGCACGTAGTCGGCCACTTCCAGGCTGTGCGTGGCGTCAGCCTTGCGCACGTGCAGATGGATCATGGCCGCGCCGGCGTCGACGCATTCGCGTGCGCACTGCGCCAGCTCGTCGGGCGTGACAGGCAGCCGTGGATGATCGACATGCGTCTTGCGTGCGCCATTGGGCGCCACAGCCAGCGCAAACGGCCGGCGCAGGGTTTCGCTTTGCATGGAACGATCCTCAGCCTGGCAGGACCTGGTTCACCGACTGCACGAAGCGGTCGACGATGTTGTCGATATCGGCCGGCGTGCAGATAAACGGCGGTGCAAACAAGACATGATCGCCATGAACGCCATCGACGGTGCCGCCCATCGGATAGACGAGCAGACCGTTTTCCATGCAGGTGCGCTTGAGTGCCGCGTGCGTCTTGCGGGCTGGGTCGAGCGTCGCCTTGCTGGCGCGGTCCGCCACGAATTCCACGCCGACAAACAGGCCGCGGCCCCGCACGTCGCCGACATTGGGATGCGCGCCGAGCGCTTCGCGCAGACGCGCGCGCAGTTGCTCGCCACGCGCCCGCACGTTGTCGAGCAATCTGTCCTCGGCAATCACGCGCTGTACGGCCAGCGCTGCCGCGCACGCCGTGGCGTGGCCGATATAGGTGTGGCCGTGCTGGAAGAAGCCGCTGCCGCCGACAATGGCATCGAAGATGCGCGACGTCGACAACATCGCGCCGATCGGCTGATAGCCCGCGGCCAGACCCTTGGCAATGGTGACGATATCGGGCGTCACGCCGTCCTCTTCGCACGCGAACAGGTAGCCGGTACGGCCCATGCCCGACATCACCTCGTCAAGGATCAGCAGCACGCCGTACTTGTCGCACACGGCGCGGATGCGCTTGAGGTAATCGCCCACCGGGGGCAGCGCGCCCGCCGTGGCGCCGACCACTGTCTCGGCGACGAAGCCGGCCACGGCGTCCGGTCCCAGTTCGAGGATCTTGGCTTCCAGTTCGTCAGCAAGGCGCTGCGCGTATTGGGCGTCGGTCTCGCCCGCGGCCTGGTCGCGATAGGCGTAGCACGGCGACACGTGATAGGCGGGCACCAGCAGCGGCAGGAACGGCTCGCGTCGCCACGCGTTGCCGCCGATGGCCAGCGCACCGAGCGTGTTGCCGTGATAGCTCTGGCGGCGCGCGATAAAGTGACGCCGCTGCGGCTGGCCGATCTCCACGAAATACTGGCGCGCCAGCTTCAGCGCCGCCTCAACCGCCTCGGATCCGCCCGAGACGAAGTAGACGTGATTCAGATCGCCGGGCGCGGCCTCGGCCAGGGTGCGTGCCAACGTCTCGGACACTTCCGTGGTGAAGAACGACGTGTGGGCGTACGCAAGCGTATCGACCTGCGCCTTGATCGCCTCGATTACGCGCGGATGCCCGTGTCCGAGACACGACACTGCCGCGCCGCCCGAAGCGTCCAGATAGCGGCGCCCATTGCTGTCGATCAGTTCGATACCGCTGCCGCCAACGGCGACCGGCATGGTTTGCTTGGGATTACGGTGGAATACGTGCGTCATGGTTTGGAGAGGCAACTAGGGCGCAGCCGGAATGCAGCACTACGCCAGACAGGTGCGAGTATAGGAACAACCTTTCGGGTACGCAACAATTGTTTCATTTTGCTGATTCAAAGAAACATATGCGCCGACCGCCGTTGGCGTGAAGCGGGCGGCAACCTGTGCAACAATCGTTTCATTCCATCTTTCGCAAACGCCGATGTCCGCCGATTTCGCCACCCCGCCGCAGTCCCTCGATGCGCTGATGAGCCAGCTTCGGGCCGAGTTTCCCAATCTCAGCGCGCAATTTCAGGGCGGCGCGCGATATCTGCTCGATCATCCGCGCGATATCGCCATCCAGTCGATGCGCAAGGTGGCGGCAAGCGCCGGCGTGCAGCCCGCCACGCTGGTGCGGCTGTCGCAATCGCTCGGATTCGAGGGATGGCAAGCGTTGCGTGAGCTGTTCGTCGCGGCCGTGCGCGAAAACGGCAGCCAGCCTTATGCGCGGCGCGCGCGCAAGGTGGTTAAGGAAAGCGGATCGAGCAAGATGCTTGCGGAGATGATCGAGGTTCAGCACCACAACCTCGACACGCTGCTGGCCAACAATGCCGACGCGCTGCCGCGCGCTGCCGATCTGCTGGCCGCCGCGCCCACCGTGCACGTGGCCGGCTTCCGCTCGTGCTTTCCGATTGCGTTCACGTTTCACTATATCTACGGGCTGTTCCGCAGTTCCGTCAGGCTGATTCGCGGCGACGCCGGCACGCTGGAAATGGAACTGCGCGCGCTCGGCGCCAAGGACGCGGTGTTGGTGGCAGGCTTCGCGCCGTATTCGCAGGAAAGCCTGCGCGTGGCCACCGCCGCACGCGACGCGGGATGCAAGGTGATCGCGCTAACCGACAGCACGGTGGCGCCGATCGCGCTCGAGGCCGACTGCACGCTGCTGTTCGCGATCGACAGCCCGTCGTTCTTTCCGTCGATCACCTCGGGCGTGACGATGGTGGAAGCGCTGGTCGAACAGCTGCTGGCGCGCAAGGGCAAGGGCGCGATCCGCGCGCTGGAGCAGACCGAGGGTCAGCTCCACCGCACCGGCGCCTATTTGCCCGAAGGCCGTCGCTGACCGCGCTTGTTCGTCTATTCGCTTATTCGAACGCCTCGTCGTTCGGAGTGGCGTAGGCCTTTTTGATCTGCTCGCTCTGCGGCAGGTCGAACGACAGGTTCTTCGGCGGCACCGGTTTCTGGAACCACTTCGCGTACAGCGTGTTGATTTCGCCGCTGCGCATCAGACCGCTCATTGCGCCGTCGACCACCTGTTTGAAGCCGGGATCGTCGCGACGCATCATGAAGCCATAGGCCTCGAACGATTGCGGCGTGCCGACCACCTGCCAGTCGTTCGGATTCGGCGCCAGCGTGCGGGAACCGGACAACAGCACGTCGTCCATCATGAACGCCGCCACGCGGCCCGACTGCAGAATCAGGAACGATTCGCCATAGTCCTTGGCGCTCTGGATCGTGATATTCGCGCCCTTTTCGTCGTTCAGCCTGCGCAGGATGCGCTCCGACGTGGTGCCCGCGTTGGTCACCACGTTCTTGCCCGAGAGATCGCCGAAATCGTGCACCGGACTGCCCTTCTTCACGAGCAGGCGCGTACCGGCAACGAAATACGTGGTCGAGAACGCCACCTGCTGCTGGCGCGCCTTCAGGTTGGTGGTGACGCCGCATTCGAGATCGACAGTGCCGTTCTGCACCAGCGACATGCGGTTTTGCGACGTGACCGGCACCATGCGCACTTGCAGGTTCGGCGTGGCGGTTTCCTTCTTCACGGCGTCGACCACGCGATCGCAAATATCCTGGGCGAAACCGATCACCTTCTGGTTGGCGTCGTAGTACGAAAACGGAATCGACGAGGTGCGATGCCCGATCGAAATGGCCCCGGACGACTTGATCTTGCTGAGCGTGGGGCTCGCAGCCACATCGACGGCCAGGGCGGACCCGGCGCCCAACGACATCGCCATCAGCGCGGCGACACGGATCGAAACGGACTGCTTCATGGAAAGACTCCTGTTGAATGAAAGCATCAGCTGTTGCAATGCTAGTCATCGAGCAACAAGTGTTCCATCATGGATAACCATGAAACAAATGGTTTTTCCCGGCGCGCGCCCTGCCCGCGAGCATGCACGCCCGGCTTTGGGGAATATGTTGGAAGGCGCGGCGCGATGGTGCGCCGCCAAGGTGCGGCGGCGGCGGGTGGGAACGGGATCTGGGACGGGACTGCCGCGGCCGTTTCAGGGCGCGGCGGTGACGGGTTCGGCGGCGGCGTCGCGCGTCAGTTGCATCGCTTCGCGCAGCGTATCGAAGTCGCCAATGTGATTGGCCAGCAGCAGGATCAGCCGCGCGTTGACGGCCTGACTCTGCGCATCGTCGAGATCGCGATGCATGTCGATCAGTGCTTCGTAGAAGTCGTCGGGACGGGACAGATTGGGGGCGGTATTCAGCGGCATGGCCGGTCTCCTTGCAATCAGGCCAACGCCGGTGCTGGCGCCTGGGCAGACTGCCGCGCCGCCGAGGCCGCGTTGCCGGTGGCGCGGGCCAGCGCCTCGGCCACGCGCCGCGCGTCGACGCCGCGCCAGCGCGCGCACACGTGCTGATCGGGTCGGATCAGATAACACGTGCCAGCGCGCGCGTCATAACGCCGCGCAGCCAGGCCTTCGACATCGCGCAGCACCACGGCGCCGGGCCACGCCTGCGCCGATGCCTGAATGGCCGCGTCGGTGACGAACACCACGCGCAGCGGAATATCGCCGTGCTGCAGCTGGCGCAAGGCTTCTGTGGCCGACGCATCGAGCCCGGCCGGCGCGCCGAAGATCAGCGCGACAAACCCATCGCCGAGATGCGGCAGCAGCCACGGCTTGCCTTCCTCGCCGGCAACCGGCGCGTCGACGCATGCGGCGCCTGGCGCCATCGCGCCCGAGAATCCGTCCGCATCGGCGGTATTGAGCGGCGAATCATGCAGCACCGCGGGCACTGACAAGCGCCCGCTGTTGACCAGTTGCCGCGCAAAGGCATGGTCGCGCGCCAGCGTCAGCACCGCGTCGCGGAACACGCGGCTGACCGCACTTTTCGGCGTGATGAAATCGGTGGAGCGCGTCGAGTTGCGGATGTTCTCGTCGGCGGCAAACTCGCGTTCGCTGGCGTAGCTGTCGAGCAGGCTGTCAGGCGCCTTGCCTTGCAGCACGTAGGCCAGTTTCCATGCGAGATTTTCGGCGTCCTGTATGCCGCTATTGGCGCCGCGCGCCCCGAACGGCGACACGCAGTGCGCCGCATCGCCCGCGAACAGCACGCGGCCATGCCGGAAGGTGTCCATGCGCACGCATGAAAACGTGTAGACGCTGACCCATTCCAGCTCGAACTTCACGTCCGCCCCCAACAGCGCCTGCACGCGCGCCTTCACGCGTTCCGGCGCTTTCTCGAGCGCCGGGTCGGCGTCCCAACCGAGCTGGAAATCGATGCGCCAGACGTTGTCGGGCTGGCGATGCAGCAGCACTGATTGATTCGGATGAAACGGCGGATCGAACCAGAACCAGCGCTCGGCCGGGAATGGCGCGTCCATCTTCACATCGGCAATCAGGAAGCGATCGCGAAACGTGTGGCCGTGGCTTTCCTGCCCGAGCAGCTTGCGCAGCGCACTGCGCGACCCGTCCGCCGCAACCACGTAGCGGCCGCGCAGCACGTAGTCGCCATCGGGCGTCTCGATCGTCAGCGCGACATGATCGGCATGTTGCTGCACGGCCACGGCACGGCTCTTCCAGCGGATCTCGATATTGGGCATGCCGCGCGCCACATCGAGCAGATAGCCCTCGACGTAGTACTGCTGCAGATTGATAAAGGCGGGACGCTGATGACCCGATTCGGGCAGCAGGTCGAACGCGTAGACCTGGCGGTCGCGCATGAAAACCTTGCCCAGATGCCAGCGCACACCCTTGTCGACCATGCGGTCGCCGCAGCCAAGCCGATCGAAAATGTCGAGCGTGCGCTTGGCAAAGCAGATCGCACGCGAGCCGGTGGACAGCGCGCAGTCGTCATCGACGAGCACCACCGGCACATCGTGCCGGGCCAGGTCGATGGCCGTAGCGAGCCCCACCGGCCCCGCGCCAACCACGACGACCGGATGCGGGTCGGCGGCGACGTGGTCCGCGCGTTGTTCCGCACAGGGCGCGTAATCGTAGGTCTGCCGCTGATAGTCGATATCGGCTTCGGTGCTGCTCATGGTGTCTCCGGTCCACGTTCGTTCTGGCGCGCGTGGTGCGCGTGGTGCGCTGGCGCCCGTTCCGTACGTTGCGGAACGGGATCGACAAACGGTCGCGCTATTGCTGCAGCGCTGTCCACATTTCCTGGTCGCGCTGGGCCGTCCAGATCCGCGGATGGGTAACGCCCGACGCCTCGTCATACGCGCGCGACACATCGAACGGCAGGCAATGTTCGTAGATGAATACCTGACCGAATTTCGGATCCATCGCCTTGCGCGTATGCGCCATGGCGGCCTTCAGATCCATCTTTGCAGCCACCGCCTCGCGCCCGGCCTGCAGCAGCGTGGTGACGAAATCCTTGGTGTAGGCGAGTCCCTTGGCCACGTCGGCGCGCGTGGTCAGCGCGGGGCCGCGGCCGGGCACCAGCTTTTCGGGCTGCAGCGCGGCCAGCGCGTCGAGCGTGGCTGGCCATTGTTCGAGCTGCGCGTCGCCGCAATAGCACGCGGCGTCGTATTCGACGAGATCGCCGGAAAACAGCACCTTTTGCTGCGGAAGCCAGACCACTGTATCGCCCTTGGTATGGCCTGCGCCCAGATGGGCGATACGCACTTCCAGCTTGCCCATGAACAGCGTGATCTCGCGATCGAATACAAGCGTAGGCCACGTCAGGCCGGGCACCGTTTCCACGCCGGCGAACAGGCGCGGAAAGCGTTCGATTTCCGATTTCATGTCGGCTTCGCCGCGCTCCAGGATCATCTCGTAGGTGCCGCGGCTGGCGATGATCTGCTGCGCGCCCTCGGCGAAGTACGCCGACGCGCCCAACACGCGCACCGCGTGGTAGTGCGACAGCACCACGTACTTGATCGGCTTGTCCGTGACCGTGCGGATGCGCGCGATCAGGTCGCGGGCCATCGCCGGCGTCGCGGTGGTGTCGATGATCATCACGCCGTCGTCGCCGACGATCACGCCGGAATTGGGATCGCCCTCGGCCGTGTAGGCATAGGCGTTTTCGGATAGTTGGGTGAAAGTGATCTGCTTGGCTTCCAGGTCGGCCTGGGACGCAAACGCTTTTGCCATGTCTGTCTCGTAATTGTCGTGGTTGGGGATCGGCGTAGAGGAATCTTAGGAAGAGTGCTATTTTTAGTCAATGACAAACGATCTTGCCATTGGATAAATATCGGAAGCGAGACCCCTCGTTTCGTCAAGGCCCCGGGGAAAACCCTCAAGCGGTTCGCATCGATATGCGCCGGACGCGACTCGCCCCCCGGAGGGTTCGATTACCATCTGGACTTTTCCGACTCGCCCGGCACTCTTTCCGAGGCACGACGCACGCTATGGCACGACCCCCAGGCGAACCCGCCGGCAAAACCCAACGCGGCATCCAGAGCGTGGAAGTGAGCGGCCGGCTGCTGCAGGCGTTGGCCGATGCACGCCGCCCACTGGCGCTGGCCGAACTGGCCAGTGCGGCGCAACTGGCGCCCGCACAGGCGCACACCTATCTGGTCAGCCTGACCCGCCTGGGGCTCATCAAGCGCGATCACATCGATGGCGGCTACGAGCCCGGTCCGCTGGCGTTACGGCTGGGCATGCTGCATCTGGAACATGACCCGGCGTGGCGCGCTGCGGTGCCACGCGTGCAGGCGCTGGCCGCGCAAACGGGCTGCAATGTCGCCATAAGCCTGCCCACGCCGCAGGGGCCGACCATCGTCCATTACGCCGCAGCCGGCAGTCCGCTCCATGTGAATCTGCACGTGGGCACCGTGATGGCGCTGGCCGCCACCGCAACGGGACGCACCTATTGCGCGTTTCAGCCCGAATCGCAATGGCTGGCGCTGTGGCAGCAGCAATGGACCGCGGCGTCGCCGCAGCCGCTGTCCGCGTTTCGCAGAAGCGTAGAGATCATCGCCGCACGCGGGATCGAGCGGAGCATCGATTCGCCGAGCCCCGCCGTCAGCAGCCTGGCAGCGCCGCTGATGGACACCTCGGGCAGCTTGCGACTGGTCTTGACGGTGATCGGGTCGACCGGGGTGATCGATGTCGACTGGGAAGGCCCGGTGGCGCGCGCGCTGCTGGCGGTGCGCGACGAGATCGCGCATGCGATGGATCAAACATGAGCGAGTTCGTCGACAACAAATCCCGGCGCGGCATTCAGTCGCTCGACAACACCGGACAACTGCTGGCCGCGCTGGCCGATGCGGCGCGACCGCTCTCGCTTGGCGAACTGGCGCGCGCCGCAGGCATGGTGCCGGCCAAGGCGTTTCCCCATCTTGTCAGCCTGCAGAAGATCGGCCTGTTGTCGCGCAATGCCGATGGCGATTTCGAAGCGGGCACGCTGGGCCTCGACCTTGGCCTGATCGCCCTGCAACGGCTATCGCCCGCACGCGAGGCCGAGCCCGAGATCGTCGCCCTGGCGCACGCCACGGGCCTGTCCGCGGCCATTGCCGTTCTGGGCCCGCTGGGGCCCACCGTGATCCGGCTCGAAGAAGCACTGCGGCCGCAGCATGTCAGCCTGCGCGTCGGTACGGTCTTGTCGATGGTCAACACGGCGATGGGCCGCACCTTTGCCGCGCACCTCGGCGAAGATGCGCTGAAGCAGGCGCTGGCACAGGACGCCATCCGCATGGCAGGCGTGCGCGCCGATGCGACCGCCCGGGCAGAACTGGCGGCGCGCATGGCGCGGATTCGCGCCCATGGCGTCGACAACGCCGAAAGCCGACCGGTCCCCGGCATCGACACGCTGGCCGCGCCGGTGTTCGATCACACCGGTGCCGTGGCGCTTGTAATCGCCGTGATGGGCAGCAGTGGCAGTTTCGACAGCACGCTCGATGGCGATGTGGCGCGCCTGCTCAGGCAATCAGCGCAACGGCTGTCATGGCGTTTCGGCGCGGCGGCCCCCACCTCCTGAACCGCGTCACAAACCCGCGATTGCAACGTTTCCATTATTCGAATATATTCGAATAATGGAAACCGATCACGCCCTTGAAGCGCTTGCCGCGCTTGCCCACGCCGTCCGGCTGGCTGTCTTTCGTTTGCTCGTGCAGGCAGGTCCCGATGGGCTGCCCGCGGGCCGCATCGCCGAACTGATGGAGACGCCGGCCTCGTCGCTGTCGTTCCACCTCAAGGAACTGCACCGCGCCGGGCTGCTTGCCAGTCGCCAGGAAGGGCGATCGATCATCTACATGGCGCGCTTCGAGACCATGAACGACCTGCTTGGCTATCTCACGGAAAACTGCTGCGGCGGCAATCCGTGCTCGCCGATATCGCGCTGCTCCGTTGGCGCGGAGTCCTGATGATCGCCCCCATGCCCATGTCCAACCAGACTTGCAGCCAGTTTGTGAAACTTCCGCTGCATGGACGCGATCGCAACGCCATCCTGAAGGAGAGGCGCAATAACGGCGTGGAGCCGGCGCGATGAGCACGGCCGAGCGAGCCGCCGGGATGGCGCAACCGAGCGCCATCGGATTCTTCGAGCGCTATCTGACGGTCTGGGTTGCGCTGTGCATCGTCGCCGGGATTCTGTTCGGCCAATGGCTGCCCGGCGTTTTTCACGCAATCGGCGCAATGGAAGTGGCTCAGGTGAACCTGCCGGTTGGGGTGCTGATCTGGATCATGATCATTCCGATGCTGATTAAGATCGATTTCGGCGCGATGGGACAGGTGGCGGGCCACTGGCGCGGCATCGGCGTGACGCTGTTCGTGAACTGGCTGGTCAAACCGTTTTCGATGGCGCTGCTGGGCTGGATCTTCGTGCGCCATCTGTTCGCGGGCTGGCTGCCGGCCGACCAGATCGACAGCTACATCGCCGGCCTGATCCTGCTGGCAGCGGCGCCGTGCACGGCAATGGTCTTTGTCTGGTCGCAGCTCTGCAAGGGCGACCCGTATTTCACGCTCTCGCAGGTGGCTCTCAACGACGCGATCATGGTCGTGGCGTTCGCGCCGGTGGTGGCGCTGCTGCTTGGCCTGTCGTCGATCACCGTGCCGTGGGACACGCTGATCACCTCGGTCGCGCTCTATATCGTCGTGCCGGTGTTGATCGCGCAGGTCATCCGCAAGGCGCTGCTGGCGCGCGGCGACGCCACATACCGGCGCGTGGTCGGCGCGCTGGGCCCGTATTCGATCACCGCGCTGCTTGCGACGCTGGTCCTGCTGTTCGGCTTCCAGGGCGACGCGATCGTGGAGCAGCCGCTGATCATCGTGCTGCTGGCCGTGCCGATCCTGATCCAGGTGCTGCTGAACTCCGGCATGGCGTATCTGCTCAACCGCAAGCTCGGCGTGGCCCACTGCGTGGCCGGTCCGTCGGCGCTGATCGGCGCAAGCAACTTTTTCGAGCTGGCCGTGGCTACCGCCATCAGCCTGTTCGGCTTTCAATCGGGCGCGGCGCTGGCCACCGTCGTCGGCGTGCTAATCGAAGTACCGGTGATGCTGTTTGTCGTCGGTGTCGTCAACCGGTCGCAGCACTGGTATGAATCGTACGAATCGCGTTGAGGCATCCTCATGACCGTCACCATCTATCACAACCCCGCGTGCGGCACGTCGCGCAACACGCTAGCCATGATCCGCAACGCGGGCATCGAACCCATCGTCATCGAGTATCTGAGCGCGCCGCCCGACCGGCCGACGCTGCAGGCATTGATCCGCGACGCAGGGCTCACCGTGCGAGAAGCGATCCGCGAGAAAGGCACGCCCTATGCCGAACTGGGTCTCGGGGACCCGGCACTGGACGATGAGGCGTTGCTGGACGCGATGCTTGCCCACCCGATCCTGATCAACCGGCCGTTCGTGGTCACCGAACTGGGCGTGCGCCTGTGCCGGCCTTCGGAGCGCGTGCTGGACATCCTGCCGGCGCCGCAACAGGGCGCCTATACCAAGGAAGACGGCGAGGCCGTGATCGACGCGCAAGGCCGGAGAATCCGATGATCGCCGAGCTGCCGAATGTCGTGCCCGCGGTGCTCGACACGCCCGACCTTCGCAAGCTGGAACCGGCGCGCGTGAGCACTCACCCGCCCCGCATCCTGCTGCTCTACGGATCGCTGCGCGAGACTTCCTACAGCCGGTTGCTTGTCCTGGAAGCCGAACGGATCCTGCAACACTTCGGCGCGCAGACCCGCGTGTTCGATCCGCACGGCCTGCCGATGACGGACAGCGTGCCGGCCGATCATCCGAAGGTGGTGGAGTTGCGCAAGCTGTCGGAGTGGTCCGAAGGACAGGTCTGGTGCAGCCCTGAGCGCCACGGCACGCTGACCGCCGTGTTCAAGAACCAGATCGACTGGCTGCCGCTCGAAATCGGCGGGATCCGGCCGACCCAGGGCCGCACGCTGGCCGTGATGCAAGTGTGCGGCGGGTCGCAATCGTTCAACGCCGTCAATGCGCTACGCGTGCTGGGACGCTGGATGCGCATGGTGACGATCCCGAACCAGTCGTCGGTTGCCAAGGCCTATCAGGAGTTCGACGACAGCGGCCGGATGAAGCCGTCGTCCTACTACGACCGTGTGGTCGACGTCATGGAGGAGCTTTACAAGTTCACGCTGCTGCTGCGCGATCGCAGCGACTATCTGACCGACCGCTACAGCGAGCGCAAAGAGGCCGCACCCGCCAACGCCACGGCATTGGCCGCCGCAGCCATGCATCACGAACGCGACGCCCAGACCGGGGACAGCGATAGCGGCGAAGTGGAATAACACACGTACCGCCGCTCCCAGGCACCCCATCAAGAAACAAAAAACCCCGCACACCAGGCGGGGTTTTTGTTTGCAGGTTTGGTTAGCTAACCAGGTTTCAGAACGGTTAAAACGGAATGTCGTCGTCCATGTCTTCGAAACCGTTCGACGGCGCCGGTTGCTGGCGGCGCTGACCGCCGCCCTGGGCGCCCTGCGCGCCGCCGGCCGGGGCACGGCCGCCGCCCTGCGATTCGCGGCTGTATCCGCCACCACCGCCCGCGCCACCGCCGTAACCGCCTTCATCGCCGCCACCGCCACCGCCGCTCTGCCGGCCACCCAGCATCTGCATCTGGTCCGCCACGATTTCGGTGCTGTACTTTTCCTGGCCGGACTGATCCTGCCACTTGCGCGTGCGGATGCGGCCTTCGATGTAGACGGAGGAACCCTTGCGCAGGTACTGGCCGGCAATCTCGGCCAGCTTGCCGAAGAAGGCGATGCGGTGCCATTCGGTGGCTTCCTTGAACTCGCCGCTCTGCTTGTCCTTGTAGCGGTCGGTCGTCGCCAGTCGGATATTGGTCACAGCGTCGCCGCTGGGCATGTAGCGGGTTTCCGGGTCGGCGCCCAGGTTACCGACGAGAATGACTTTGTTGACCGATGCCATGTAGAAGTTCTCCAGGGACCGCGCCCTTTCAGCGCGGCGTTAAACGTAACGCGAACCTGCAGCAATACAGGATTCGCAAAAAATGGGGGAAGCCGAAAGGCCGCAGGCGCCACGGAACGACCACCGTAAACGACATCACGCGCCGTTCGGAAGATCCGTTGGGCGCGTGTGGAATGCTACCGCCGATATCGGGAAAAAGCGTTTCGGATTTTTGCGGAGATGTGGAAAGTTGTGTCTAAGCCGCAACTGCCGAGGTGCCACCGCTTTTTTCGCCACTGGCACGAGCCGGCGGCGCCTTCATGCTCCACGCGATTATAAGCCACAGCATCAGCACCACGGCGCAGCCCACGAACACTGCGGGGCGGCCTTCGTGCTTGAGCAGCCAGCCGCCGGCCACGCCGCCCAGCGCCAGGCCGAGCGATTGCGTGGTGTTATAGACGCCCAGCGCAGCGCCACGACTGGACGCGGCATAGCGCGACACCAGCGACGGCTGCATGGCTTCCAGCACGTTGAACGCGACGAAAAACAGCAGCAGGACGCCGACGATCGGCCACAGCCCATGCACGGTGGCAAACAGCAGCTGGACGGCGGTCATCAGCGCCACCGAGGCCAGCAGCACCGGGCGCACCTTGCCGTGGCGCTCGGCCGCCATCATGGGCGCCAGCATCAGCACGAACGACACCAGCACCACCGGCAGATAGACCTTCCAATGCTGGTCCAGCGGCATGCCTGCGTCGCGCAGCATGGCCGGCACCACCATGAACATCGCCACCTGGCTCGAGTGCAACGCCAGCACCCCGACGTTCATGCGGATCAGGTCCGGATTGAGCAGCACGCTGCGGAACGGCAATTGCACCGGATGCGGCGGCGGCGGTGTCGGCACCAGGAAAATCGTCACGCCGATGGCCACCAGGCCGAGCACCGCCATCAGCCCGAAAATGCCGGACATGCCGATGCCATGCAGTAGCGGCGACGCAATCACGAGCGACAGCGCGAAAGTCAGCCCGATACTGCCGCCGACCATCGCCATCGCCTTGGTGCGGTGCCGTTCCCGCGTGAGGTCGGCAATGCATGCGGTAATGGCTGCCGAAATGGCGCCCATGCCCTGCATGGCGCGGCCAACTGTGATGCCGGTCAGCGTGTCGGAGAACGCCGCGACCAGCGCACCGGCGACGAACAGCAGCAGCCCGCCCACCATCACCGGCTTGCGCCCGATGCGATCGGACAGCCAGCCCAGCGGAATGTGGAGAAACGCCTGCATCAGGCCATAGATACCCATGGCGATGCCCACCCGCTGCGCGTCGTGTCCGTCGGGCAGCGTGCGCGCGAATTCCGCGAACACGGGCAGGATCAGGAACAGGCCCAGCATGCGCAGGGCAAAGATGCTGGCCAGCGACAGACTGGCGCGCAGTTCGCCGCGGGTCATGCGGTCGCGCACGGGTTCCGCATGGGCGGACGCATGAACGGACCCGTTGGCGGGCGATGGAGGCTGCGAGGAAGGGGGGATCGACGGCATTGCGGTCGTGAGTGAATTCTGGCGCGTTCGGCCCGGATGCTGGGCAAAGCCCTGCCGCCTGGAAGTTGCCTTGTCAGACCGGGCAGACACCCATTCGGCAGAGTCTGCGGTGATGTCCGCAACACTGGCGGCATCGCGTTATCTCAAGTCTGCCTGGTGCCGGGCAACCCCGGAAACCGAAGTTCGGTATATTAGCAGGTTTGCTTCTCGCGCCTCCCTGGTCACCCGTGAACGCTGCGGGCGGCCGCCAAGGCGCGCAGCGGCAGGCGTGGCGCCCTTCGTGGGCACTCCAGGCGTTGCGTACGGCACTTTTAGGTTGCCGTGGACCGCCCTGCATTCGGCAGGCCGCGGGACACCGGGCAAACGAACGGGATATGGAAGAAATCAAGATCCGTGGGGCACGTACCCACAACCTGAAGAACATCAACCTGGACCTGCCGCGCAACAAGCTTGTGGTGATCACGGGCCTGTCCGGTTCCGGCAAGTCGTCGCTGGCGTTCGACACGCTGTACGCCGAGGGTCAGCGGCGCTACGTGGAATCGCTGTCCGCCTACGCCCGCCAGTTTCTGCAACTGATGGAAAAGCCCGACGTCGACCTGATCGAAGGGTTGTCGCCGGCCATCTCGATCGAGCAGAAGGCCACCAGCCACAATCCGCGCTCCACGGTGGGCACGGTCACCGAGATCCACGATTACCTGCGCCTGCTGTACGCGCGCGCCGGTACGCCTTACTGCCCCGACCACAACATCCCGTTGCAGGCCCAGAGCGTGTCGCAAATGGTGGACGCCGCGCTGGCGCTGCCGGAAGACACGCGGCTGATGATCCTGGCGCCGGTGGTGTCCGACCGCAAGGGCGAGCATTCCGACCTGTTCGATTCGATGCAGGCGCAGGGCTTCGTGCGGTTTCGCATCCGCTCGGGCGGCGGCACCGCGCACGAGGCGCAGGCCAAGGTCTACGAAGTCGACGCGCTGCCCAAGCTCAAGAAGACCGAAAAACACTCGATCGAAGTGGTGGTCGACCGCGTCAAAGTGCGTGCCGACATCAAGCAGCGCCTGGCCGAATCGTTCGAAACCGCGCTTCGGCTGGCCGATGGCCGCGCGATCGCGCTCGAAATGGACACGGGCCACGAACATGTTTTCAGTTCGCGCTTTGCCTGCCCGATCTGCTCCTATTCCCTGCAGGAACTGGAGCCGCGCCTGTTCTCGTTCAACAATCCGATGGGCGCGTGCCCTAGCTGCGATGGTCTGGGGCAGATCACGTTCTTCGATCCGAAGCGCGTGGTGGCCTTTCCGAACCTGTCGCTGGCATCGGGCGCGATCAAGGGCTGGGATCGCCGCAACCAGTTCTATTTCCAGATGCTGCAAAGCCTGGCTGCGTTCTACGATTTCGACACCGAAACCGCGTTCGAGGACCTGCCGGCCGAAGTGCAGCAGGTAGTGCTGCACGGATCGGGCGAGACCGAGATTCCTTTCACGTATATCAACGAGCGCGGCCGCACCACGGTCCGCGAGCACGCGTTCGAAGGGATCATCCCGAACCTGGAACGGCGCTACCGCGAAACCGATTCCGTGGCCGTGCGCGAGGAACTGGCCAAGTACCAGAACAACCAGGCGTGCCCGGCCTGCCATGGCACGCGGCTGCGCACCGAAGCGCGCCACGTCAAGATCGGCGAGGACGAGCACGCGCGCGCGATCTACGAGGTCAACGGCTGGCCGCTGCGCGACGCGCTGACGTGGTTCCTCACGCTGAACATGCATGGCGCCAAGCGCGAGATTGCCGACAAGATCGTCAAGGAAATCACCGCGCGGCTGAATTTCCTGAACAACGTGGGGCTCGACTATCTGTCGCTGGAGCGCAGCGCCGATACGCTGTCGGGCGGCGAGGCGCAGCGCATCCGCCTGGCCTCGCAGATCGGCTCGGGACTGACCGGCGTGATGTACGTGCTGGACGAACCGTCGATCGGGCTGCACCAGCGCGACAACGACCGGCTGATCGGCACGCTCAAGCATCTGCGCGACATCGGCAACTCGGTGCTGGTGGTGGAGCACGACGAAGACATGATCCGCGCCTGCGACTACGTGGTCGACATCGGCCCCGGCGCGGGCGTGCATGGCGGCATGATCGTGGCCGAAGGCACGCCCGACCAGATCGAGGCGTCGCCGGCGTCGCTGACGGGCCAGTATCTGTCTGGCCAGCGCCGCATCGAAGTGCCGGCCAAACGCACCGCGCCCGACCCGGAAAAGCTGCTGCGCATCGTCAACGCCACGGGCAACAACCTGCGCAATGTGTCGGCCGAGATTCCCGTCGGGCTGCTGACGTGCATCACCGGCGTATCGGGTTCGGGCAAGTCCACGCTGATCAACGACACGCTGTACAACGCGGTGGCGCGGCATCTGTATGGATCGACCGCCGAACCGGCGCCGCACGACCGCATCGAAGGACTCGAACATTTCGACAAGGTCATCAACGTCGACCAAAGCCCGATCGGACGCACGCCGCGCTCGAACCCCGCCACCTATACGGGGCTGTTCACGCCGATCCGCGAACTGTTTGCCGGCGTGCCTGCGGCCAAGGAGCGCGGCTACGATCCGGGCCGTTTCTCGTTCAACGTGAAGGGCGGCCGCTGCGAGGCCTGCCAGGGCGACGGCGTCATCAAGGTGGAAATGCATTTCCTGCCTGACGTCTACGTACCGTGCGACGTATGCCATGGCCAGCGCTACAACCGCGAAACGCTGGAAGTGCTGTACAAGGGCAAGGCGATTTCCGAGGTGCTCGACCTGACCGTCGAACAGGCGCATGAATTCTTCAGCGCCGTGCCGATGGTGCGCCGCAAGCTGCAGACGCTGCTAGACGTGGGGCTGGGCTACATCCGCCTGGGGCAGTCGGCCACCACGCTGTCGGGCGGCGAGGCCCAGCGCGTGAAGCTGTCGCTGGAGTTGTCCAAACGCGATACCGGACGCACGCTGTACATCCTGGACGAGCCGACCACCGGCCTGCACTTCCACGATATCGAGCTGCTGCTCAAGGTCATCCAGAAACTGCGCGACCACGGCAACACGGTCGTGATCATCGAGCACAATCTCGACGTCATCAAGACGGCCGACTGGCTGATCGACATGGGCCCGGAAGGCGGCGCCGGCGGCGGCCTGGTGATCGCCAAGGGCACGCCGGAAACCGTGGCGGCCAGCAAGGCGAGCTTCACCGGCAAATATCTGGCGCCGCTGCTCAAGCGCAAGAAGTAAGCGCCGCACGCCGGGGCACGCCGCGCGTTCAACACGCCCTCCGCCATCAGCGCGCTTGCGCCACGCTGCCCAGCTTGGCGTCCGGCTCGTCCTTCATGCGGCTGCGATTCATCATGCCCGCCTTTTCCAGCACCGGATACGCGGTCGCGCAGAACAGCGAATTGAGCCGTTTCAGCTCGCTGATCACGTCCAGGTGCAGCGAGCTGGTCTCGATGCTTTCCACCGTCTGCACTGCCACGCGCCGCAGGTGCGAGCGCGCGTACTGGCGCTCCAGATCGCGAAAGTTGGCCTTTTCCGCCATCAATTGCTGCGCGCTGCGAATATCGCCGGTCAGGAACACCGACAGGCCCAGGCGCAGATTGGCGACGACGCGGCTGTGCATCTCGGCGATTTCCTGCATGCCCGCCTCGGAAAACGCCAGGTTGTGCGCGATCTTCTTTTCCTTGGCGTCGACGATCACGCGCTCGATCAGGTCGCCCGCATGTTCAAGGTTGATGGTCAGCGAGATGATTTCGGTCCAGCGCTGGCCGTCCTGCTCGTCGAGCGCCTCTGTGCTGATCTGCGTGAGGTAGAGCTTGATGGCGGTGTACAGATCGTCCACCTCGTTGTCGATGCGGCACGTGGCGTTGGCCAGCTTGACATCGTTGGTGCGCAGCACGCGCAGCATGTTGTCGAGCATCTGTTCGACACGATCGCCGATGCGCAGCACTTCGCGCGCGGCGTTCGACAGGGCCAGCGTCGGCGTGGACAGCGCGGCGGCATCGAGATGGCGCGGCGTGACCTGGCTGTCGCCTGTGTTGCGGCCCGGCAGAATCGCCTCGCACAGGCGCGCCAGCGGCGCCGTGGCGCCAATCAGCAGCACCGCGAGCGCCACGTTGAACAGCAGGTGGAAATTGACGATCAGGCGCTGCGGCTCTCCGCCGATCAGCGCCAGCAGGTCTTCAGCCTGGTTCAGCAGCGGCAAGGCGATCACGCATCCCAGCAGTCGCGACAGCAGGTTGCCCAGCGTTACGCGCTTGCCCGGCTGGTTGTTTCCCGACGTGGTCAGCAGCGCGGAAATCCCCGAGCCGAGATTCGCGCCCAGCACCAGCGCCAGCGCCACGTGGATCGACACCACGCCGGCCGATGCCAGCGCACCGCAGAACAACACCACGGCCAGACTGGAATAGCAGAGGATTGTCAGGAACGCGCCGATCAGCATGTCGAGCGCGGCGTCGCCGGTCAGCGTACCGAACAGCACCTTCACGCCGGCCGCCTGCACCACGGGGCGCGTGGCGATCGAAATCAGTTCCAGCGCCAGCGTAATCAGGCCCAGCCCGATCAGCACGCGGCCCACGTGTCCGGCCTTGCTGCCCTTCCACGTCAGGTGCAGGATCACGCCGACGAAGATCAGCAGCGGCGACAGCCACGACAGATCGAGCGAGAACACCTGCACCATCATGGCGGTGCCGACGTTGGCGCCGAGCATGATGGCGAGCGCCGGCGCCACGGCGATCAGGCCCTGGCCGACGAATGAACTGACGATGACGGCGGTGGCATTGCTGCTCTGCACGAGCCCCGTCACGCCCAGCCCGGCGGCAAACGCCGTGAACCGGTTCGATACGCTGACGGAGAGTACGTGGCGCAGGTTAGCGCCGTACACGCGCAGAATGCCGACCTTGACGATATTGGTGCCCCAGACCAGGAGCGCCACGCCAGACAGAAGATGAAGCAATACGCCCATTGTGCGTCCCTTTGTGACCGGTGCCGGCAGGGCAGGCGCGAGGCGTGCAGCCCGGTCATCGCGTTGTTATCAAGCGGGCATTATGCGCCCCCCTGTCACACCGGGCAAACGGACGCAAACGGGCGCAATCAGTGACCGCCGAAATTACAGACGGTGAACAGCGGCAGCCCGCTGGCGTGCAGCAGCCGCGAGCCGCCCAGCTCGGGCAGATCGACAATCGCGGCGCCCTCCACCACCGTGGCGCCCAGGCGCTCCAGCAGCTTGCGGCCTGCCATCATCGTGCCGCCGGTGGCGATCAGGTCGTCGATCAGCAGCACGCGGTCGCCGGGCTTGCAGGCGTCGGCGTGGATCTCGACGGTAGCGCTGCCGTATTCGAGTTCGTATTCCTCGGCCACGGTCTGGAATGGCAGCTTGCCCTTCTTGCGGATCGGCACGAAGCCGAGGTTCAGTTCGTACGCGATGATCGAACCCAGGATGAAACCGCGCGCGTCGATGCCGGCCACCAGATCGAGTTGCTGGTCCATGTAGCGATGCACGAACACGTCGATCAGCACGCGCAGCGTCTTGGGGTTCTGAAGCAACGGCGTGATGTCGCGGAACTGCACACCCGGCTGCGGCCAGTCCGGCACCGTACGGATGCGGTCACGCAGGTAGCCGGTGACATCGCCGAGCTCGGGGGACTGGATAATGGAATCTGCCATGGGGGAATCTGTCGAAGAAAAAGTCGTGCCTGATGCGGTAACGGGTTACCACCCGCGCGCCGCATCAGCGCCGCACAATGGTCTGGCTGCGGGCCACGCCCGCAACCCGTAACCATACAGGAGACCGCAATGGCAAAGAAGATTCTCATGCTGGTTGGCGATTTCGCCGAGGACTACGAAACCATGGTGCCGTTCCAGGCGCTGCAGATGGTGGGCCACACGGTCCACGCGGTCTGCCCCGACAAAAAGGCTGGCGATCATTGCGCCACGGCGATCCACGATTTCGAAGGCGACCAGACCTATACCGAGAAACGCGGCCACAACTTCACGCTGAACGCCACGTTTGCCGACATCGACCCGGCCAGCTACGACGCGTTGGTCATCCCGGGCGGCCGCGCGCCGGAATACCTGCGCCTGAACGACCGCGTGATCGAGATCGTGCGTCACTTCGCGAAGGCCAACAAGCCGATCGCCGCGGTGTGTCACGGCGCCCAGCTGCTGGCCGCCGCCGACGTGCTCGAAGGCCGCACCTGTTCGGCCTATCCCGCCTGTGCGCCCGAAGTGCGGCTGGCCGGCGGCAAGTACGCCGACATTCCGGTGGACCAGGCCTACACGGACGGCAATCTGGTATCCGCGCCGGCGTGGCCCGCGCATCCCGCTTGGCTGGCGCAATTTCTTGCCGTGCTGGGAACGCGGATCGTAGAGTAGAGGCTTCCGATCGCGGCCGGCCGGCCGCGACGCACGGGAGTTTCCATGTGTGAAATCTTTATCCGGGCCAATCCCGAGTCCTACCAGACGCAGTCGCGCTCGCTGCGGCTGCACGGCGTGGCGACCAGCATCCGGCTGGAAACGCTGTTCTGGGAAGTGCTTGAGGAACTGGCCCAGCGCGACGGCATGAGCGTCAACCAGTTGCTGACGCGCCTGCATGACGAACTGGCCGAACATCGCGGTGAAGCGTCGCTGTCGGCCAACTTCGCGTCGTTCCTTCGTGTGTGCTGCATGCGCTATTTGCTGCTGCAGAACGAGGGGCGTATCCCGTCAGATACAGGGGTGCCGATCCGGTCACTCGACGCGCGCGCGGTGCTCGACAGCCTACCGCCGTCGTGGGTCGACGGCGCGAGCCCGCGGCGCAAGATCCCATCCGAACGATCTGCCCGGCAAACTCGCAACGCCTGATCCGGACGTCGCAGTGGATCGCATCGGCGCCGCAGGTCCGGCGCGCTTGGCCGGGGTTCACGTATTCAGGTCGCGTGTTTTGGCCCGCCCGGTTCAGCCGATCAGCCGCTGTTCGGCCGACTCGAGCGCTTCCGGCGTGCCCCGCATGACGACGATATCGCCCGGTTCCAGCACCGTTTCCGGCTGCGGATCGAAGGCCGGAATGCCCCGGCGGCGCACAGCCGTCACCTCGACGCCAATCCGCTCCAGCGCCAGCGCGCCAAGCCGCCGCCCCACCGCGGTGTGCTCGGCCCCCAGCGATACCGCGTGCAGGCGCACCGATTCGCGCTCGATCATGTCTTCCTCGTCGTCGCGCCCGTGGAAGTAGCCGCGCAACAGGCTGTAGCGCGCATCGCGCGCCTGCTGGACGCCGCGCACCACGCGCCGCATCGGCACGCCAAGCAGTACCAGCGCGTGCGACGCCAGCATCAGGCTGCCTTCGATAATTTCGGGCACAACTTCGGTAGCGCCGGCCTTCTGCAACGCGTCGAGCTCGGAATCGTCCACCGTGCGCACGATCACGGGCATTGCCGGCTCCAGTTCCTGTACGTGATGAAGCACTTTTATGGCCGACGGCGTGTTGGCATAGGTGATCACGACCAGCGCGGCGCGATGGATGCCTGCGGCGATCAGCGATTCTCGGCGGCCGGCGTCGCCATACACGACCGTGTCGCCCGCGGCGGCGGCGTCGCGCACGCGATCCGGGTCGAGATCGAGCGCGACATAGGTGATGCCTTCGCGCTCGAGCATATGCGCCAGGTTCTGCCCGCAGCGGCCGTAGCCGCAGATAATCGCGTGCTTTTCGGTCTGCAGGCTCTGGGCCGCGATGCGCGTCATGTTCAGTGACTGCATCAGCCATTCGTTGGCGGCAAAGCGCAGCACGATGGCATCGCTGTATTGGATCAGGAACGGCGCGGCCAGCATCGACAACAGCATCGACGCCAGGATCACCTGGATCAGCACTGGATCGACCAGCCCCATGCCATCGATCTGGTTCAGCAGCACGAAGCCGAATTCGCCCGCCTGCGCCAATCCGAGGCCGGTGCGGATCGCCACGCCCTGGCGCGAGCCGAACAGTCGCGCCAGCCCCGCGATCATCAGCAGCTTGAACAGGATCGGCAGCACCAGCAGGCCCAGCACGAGCCAGATGTGATCGACCACCACGCGGATATTGAGCAACATGCCGATGGTGACGAAGAACAGCCCCAGCAGCACGTCGCGGAACGGCTTGATGTCCTCTTCCACCTGATGGCGGTAAGGCGTTTCCGAAATCAGCATGCCGGCCATGAACGCGCCCAGCGCCATCGACAGCCCCAGCCGCTCGGTCAGCGCGGCCATGCCCAGCGTCACCAGCAGCAGGTTCAGCATGAACAGCTCTTGCGAGCGGCGCGCGGCCACGACATGGAACCAGCGGCTCATCAGGCGCTGGCCGAGGAAGAAAATGACGCCGAGCGCCACCACGATCTTGATCGTGGCGAGCCCCAGCGCATAGGCGAGGTCGCCCGGATCGCGCGAAAGTGCCGGGATGATGATCAGCAGCGGCACCACCGCCAGATCCTGGAACAGCAGCACGCTGATGATATTGCGGCCGTGTTCGCTTTCCAGTTCAACGCGCTCGGACAGCATTTTCACGACGATCGCCGTGGACGACATCGCCAGCGCGCCGCCCAGCGCCACTGAAGCCTGCCAGGACAGAGGAAACAGCCAGTTGAACATCCAGCTGGCCGGGATCACCGCCAGCATCGACAGCGCGACCTGCGACGCGCCTAGCCCGAACACCAGGCGCTTCATGGCGCGCAGCTTGGTCAGGCTGAATTCGAGCCCGATCGAGAACATCAGGAAAACCACGCCGAATTCCGCCAGATATTTGGTCTGCCCGGAGTCGCTGGCCAGGCCCAGCGCGTGAGGGCCGATCAGAATGCCCACCGCCAGATATCCGAGCATCGGCGGCAGTTGCAGCATGCGGAAGGCCACCACGCCGAAAACGGCGGCGGCCAGCAGCACAAGGGTCAGTTCCAGCGGAGAATGCATTCGGCGGGTTCGGCAGCTTTGAAAGAACCAGCCGGGCACGCGCGCCGAGCCGGCATCTGCGCCCCGCCGGCAAAAGACGGCAAGCACGGCGGTCGTCGCGGTCCGCGCGTCGGATTGCCGCGGTCAGACGCCATCGCATTCGTTGGTATACTCCAGCGCCATGATAGCCAATTTCGATGCGGATCGAGCACTCCGGCTCGCCCGCCACACTCTTCAGATCGAGGCCGACGCGGTTTCCGCGCTGGCCGGACGCCTGACGCCTGCATTTACCAAAGCCGTCGAGTTGATCCTTGCCTGCACCGGCCGCGTGGTCGTTTCGGGTATCGGCAAATCGGGCCACATCGGCCGCAAGGTGGCGGCCACGCTCGCCTCCACCGGTACGCCATCGTTCTTCGTGCACCCGGCTGAGGCCAGCCATGGCGACCTCGGCATGATCACGCGTGACGACGTGCTGATCGCGTTCTCGAATTCCGGCGAAACCGCCGAGCTGCTGTCGATCATCCCGATCGTCAAGCGTATCGGCGCGGGGCTGATCTCGATTACCGGCAATCCGGCTTCGAATCTGGCCAAGCTGTCCGACGCTCACCTGGACGGCGCCGTGGCCCAGGAGGCATGTCCGCTGAATCTGGCGCCGACGGCCAGCACCACGGCCGCCCTGGCGCTGGGCGACGCGCTCGCGGTGGCGGTGCTCGACGCACGCGGCTTTGGCGAGGAAGACTTCGCGCGTTCCCACCCGGGCGGCGCGCTGGGCCGTAAGCTGCTGACCCATGTCCGCGACGTCATGCGTAGCGGCAACGCCGTGCCGGAAGTGCGAGAAAGCACGCCGCTGGCGCAGGCGCTGATGGAAATCACGCGCAAGGGCATGGCCATGACCGCCGTGGTGGATCCTGACGGCCGCGCCGTGGGCGTCTTCACCGACGGCGACCTGCGCCGCCTGCTGGAAACTTCGTGCGACTGGAAGACCGTGCCGATCGGCGAGGTCATGCATCGCAATCCGCGCACAGTGCATCAGGACCAGCTCGCCGTGGAAGCCGTACAGATCATGGAAACGAACCGCATCAACCAGCTGCTGGTCGTCGATGGCGACGGCCGCCTGGTGGGAGCGCTTCATATTCATGACCTGACGCGCGCAAAGGTCATCTAGGCAATGCAGGACTTCCTGTCCCGACTCACCGGCATGATCCTGCGGCTGTTGCCGCTGTTGCTGATGGCCATCGTCGCGGGCGCCACGTTCTGGTTGGTACAGCTGAATTCGCCACGCGAGGATGTCGAGCAGTCGCGCATCAAGCGCCACGAGCCCGACTACTGGATGGAAAACTTCTCCGCGACCGAACTGGCCGTGGACGGTTCCACCAAGATACGCTTCACGGGCGTGAAGATGATCCATTACGAGGACGACCAGACCTACGACGTCACCACACCGGCCATGCGTGCGTACCAGCCCGATCGCCCGCCGGTCACGGCCAATGCAAAGCGCGGCGTCATGAACGCCGAAGGGTCCATCATCGACCTGTACGGCGATGCGTTCATCGTGCGCCAGGCCGGCGTGGATCCGGCCAAGGACCCGCGCATGACCGCCGCGTCGCAATATTTTCAATTGCTGGTCAACGACGACATCGTCAAGACCGACAAGGCCGTGCAGTTGACGCGCGGGCCCTCGGTGATGACGGCCAACGGCCTGATCTTCAACAACGTCACCCGCGAAGTACAATTGCTGGGTAACGTGCACGGCACCATCATCATGAATTCGCCGGGACGGCCGCCGGCCCAATGATCCGCAGGCGCCGCGCTTCGTCGCCGCAGGGTCGCCGCCGTCCTTATCTCACCACTCGCCCTAACATGACCGCTCCCTTGACGACATCGTCCTGTCGCCGCATCGCGCCCGCCCTGGTGGCGGCAATCGCCGCCCTTGGCCTGACGCTGGCCATGCCGGCGTTAGCCGAACGCGCCGACCAGGGCAAGCCGCTGGTGCTCGAAGCCGACAACGCCAGCTACGATGACGTCAAGCAGATCTACACGCTCACCGGCAACGTAGTGCTGACCAAGGGCACCATGGTCCTGAAGTCGGACGCCGCGGAGTTGCGCACCGACCCCGAGGGGTATCAGTACGCGATCGCCACCGCCAAGCCCGGCCGTCAGGCCTATATCCGGCAAAAGCGCGACGGCGTGGACGAATACATCGACGGCTGGGGCGATCGCATCGAATACGACGGCAAGTCGGAAATCAACAAGCTGATAGGCCATGCGCGCGCGGCCCGCGTGTCGGGCGTGGGCGCGAAGATCATCGACGAAATCCGCGGCGCCGTGATCACGTACGACAGCCGCAACGAGTTCTATACCGCCACGGGCGGCGACAGCAACACCGCGGCCGGCAATTCGTCGGGCCGCGTACGCGCCGTGCTTTCGCCCCGCTCCGACGCCAGCGCACCCGCCGCGGCCGGCGCGCCGCTGAACCTGAAGCCCTCCGACACGCCAGCCAAGCCCTGAACGCCCCAGACAGCCCCAGATGAACGATACCGCCACGCTCGCCGCCTCTGCCCCGTCTTCCGCATCCGCCGTCCGCGCCGACAGCAGCACGCTGATCGTGCGCCACCTGAAAAAGCGCTACGGCTCGCGCACGGTGGTCAAGGACGTGTCGCTCGACGTCAAGAGCGGCGAGGTGGTGGGACTGCTGGGGCCGAACGGCGCCGGCAAGACCACATCGTTCTACATGATCGTCGGCCTGGTGGCGCTGGATGAAGGCGATATCGTGCTCGACGACGAGCACATCAGCGGCCTGGCGATTCACGAGCGTGCGCGCATGGGGCTGTCCTATCTGCCGCAGGAAGCGTCGGTGTTCCGCAAGCTGAACGTGGAAGAAAACATCCGCGCCGTGCTGGAACTGCAGCGCGAAAACGGCAAGCCCCTCTCGAAAGCCGAGATCGACCGCCGGCTGGATTCGCTGCTCGATGATCTCCAGATTGCGCATCTGCGCAATAATCCGGCGCTGTCGCTGTCCGGGGGCGAACGCCGCCGCGTGGAAATCGCGCGTGCGCTGGCCTCCGCGCCGCGCTTCATCCTGCTCGACGAGCCGTTTGCCGGCGTGGACCCGATCGCCGTGGGCGAAATCCAGCGCATCGTCAGTTTCCTCAAGGCACGCAATATCGGCGTGCTGATCACAGACCACAATGTGCGCGAAACGCTCGGTATCTGCGACCACGCGTACATCATCAGCGAAGGTACGGTGCTGGCCGCCGGGCAGCCCGAGGAAATCATCGCCAACGAGTCCGTGCGGCGCGTCTACCTGGGCGAAAACTTCCGCATGTAATGCCGGTTGTCCGACAGCGCGGAAAATCTTCCCGCGCTTTCGTCAACTAGCCGTTGGCGATCACGAAGTCGAAGCGATAGACGACAGCAATTTCCGTTCCAACATCGGAAAGATGCGCATAGAATAGGTCGCATGAAACCTTCGCTTCAGCTTCGCCTTTCACAGCATCTTGCCCTGACACCGCAACTGCAGCAGTCGATCCGGCTGCTGCAGCTTTCCACGCTGGAACTCCAGCAAGAGGTCGAGCAGGCCCTCACGGAAAACCCCCTGCTGGAACGCGAAAACGACTGGATCGAAAGCCCCTTGCGGGTGTCGGCCGATGGCTCCGTGAACCTGCAGAGCGCACCCGCGCCGGCTCCCTCGGAGCCCAAGGCCAATGGCGACGATCGGCAGGACAGCCAGGCAAGTGGTGAGGACGACAGTTACGGCGATTCCGGCGGCGAAGACTACGGCAGCGACTGGAGCCTCGACGATTTCGCGCGACGTCCGCAGGGTGACGATGACGAAAAAACGCCGATGCAATTGCGCGAGGCCGATCCCACGCTGCGCGAATTCCTGATGGAGCAGCTAACGCCGCTGAAAATCTCGGTACGCGACAAGGGCCTGGCTATCTTCCTGATCGAATCGCTCGACGACGACGGCTACCTGAGCGCGTCGCTCGAGGAAATCTGCGGGGAACTCCCCGAGGAACTCGAATTCGAAGTCGATGAAGTGCACGCCATGCTGACGTTGCTGCAGAGCTTTGATCCGCCCGGCGTGGGCGCGCGCAACGCGGCTGAGTGTCTGAGTCTGCAGTTGCGGCGTTTGAAGCATCCGCAGCGCGAGTTGGCGTTGTCTATCGTCAATCATCACCTGGAACTGCTGGCCGTGCGCGACTACACGCGGCTCAAGAAAGCGCTCCAGGTTGACGAAATTGCATTAAAGGCCGCGCATGAGTTGATTCGGTCGCTTGCGCCGTATCCGGGGCATGCTTATAGCCGCCCGGAAGCGGATTTTGTGGTGCCGGACGTATTTGTGCGCAAAAGTGGAAACGGGTGGATTGCGCACCTGAATCCCGATGTCATGCCGCGTCTGCGCATCAACGACATGTACGCGCAAATCTTGCGCGGTGCAAAAGGCGAAGCGGGTGCGGCGGGACTGCAGCAGAAGCTCCAGGAGGCGCGGTGGCTCATCAAGAACATCCAGCAGCGTTTCGATACGATCCTGCGTGTGGCGCAGGCAATCGTAGAGCGTCAAAAGAACTTTTTCTCGCACGGGGAAATCGCAATGCGCCCCTTGGTTTTGCGGGAAATTGCCGATACACTCGGTTTACATGAGTCGACCATTTCCCGGGTGACTACGAACAAATACATGGCCACACCAATGGGTACTTTCGAGTTGAAGTACTTCTTTGGCAGCCACGTCTCCACCGAGACGGGCGGTGCGGCCTCCTCCACGGCGATCCGCGCGCTGATCAAGCAACTGATAGGAGCCGAAGACCCCAGGAATCCCCTTTCCGACAGCCGCATCGCCGAATTGCTGGGCGAGCAGGGTTTCGTGGTTGCACGCCGCACTGTGGCCAAATACCGCGAAGCGCTGAAGATCCCCGCAGTCAATCTCCGCAAGTCTTTGTAGCCGAGCCGCAACCGCCTGCCTGGTGCGGCTCTTTCAGAAGGAGAAGCGCTATGAACTTCAAGATCAGTGGACACCACCTCGACATCACGCCGCCGTTGCGTGAGTACGTGGAAACGAAACTGGAGCGAATTGTCAGGCATTTCGATCAGGTCATTGGCGTGAGTGTGCTGCTATCTGTCGATAACCATAAGGAAAAGGACCGGCGTCAGTACGCGGAAATCAACCTGCATCTCAAGGGCAAGGACATCTTTGTCGAAGCGCATCACGAAGACCTGTACGCGGCCATCGACTGTCTGGTCGACAAGCTCGATCGGCAAGTGATCCGCTACAAGGACCGCGTGCAAGGCCACGACCGTGAGGCGGTCAAGTACCAAATGGCAGCCGCGCAACTACAGCAACAATAAAGCGGCGGCAACGCACTAAAAGTTGCCCCTTAGAGGATCGATAGGAAGAGAGCAAAGCCGCGCATCTGCGCGGCTTTTTTGATTCCCGGGTTTCGGCGAGGCAGAAATTCGGTCCGTTACCGCGAAACCACGGCCAGCAGCATTTGATGCATCCGGGGTGTTCGCATCTCGCGCGGCTCGGTGTATGCTGCGCCATACAAATACAACGGCAGAACGGTCCCGATGGCTGTCCGGCGAAAAGCGCAAGGCGAATGACCCTGCGATGTGCCGGCACCCAACGGGTGGGCAAACCGGCTGGCAATATCGCGGCACCACACGCGACGCCGGCACTGCATCGCACAAGTGCGCTGCAGCCCTGCTCTATAATGGCCGGACGCTCCAATGCGGGCGTCTATTCCATAGCACTCGATATCCTGTTTGCCCAATTCGGCGGGACGGTTCATGCGCGCCGGTTCGCCACCCTGACTTCTCGTGCATCGCCCATGAATCGTTTGGCCAAATTGTTGCCACCCGGCAATATCAACCTTGACGTCACCGTCACCAGCAAGAAGCGCGTCTTCGAGCAAGCCGGGCTCCTGTTCGAGAACAACCATGGCGTGGCCCGGGCCACCGTCACGGATAATCTCTTCGCTCGCGAATCGCTCGGTTCCACCGGCCTCGGCGCGGGCGTGGCCATTCCGCACGGCCGCATCAAGGGTCTGAAGCAACCGCTGGCAGGATTCATGCGGCTGGCCGAGCCCATTCCATTCGAATCGCCCGACGGCAAGCCGGTATCGCTGCTGATTTTCCTGTTGGTGCCGGAACAGGCCACCCAGCAGCACCTCGAAATCCTCTCGGAAATTGCCCAGTTGTTATCGGACCGCGAAATGCGCGAGGGCCTGGCGACATTGCCGACGCCGGAGGCCGTTCACCAGTTGCTTACCGAATGGCACCCCTGATCCCGCGGCTCGCCGTTCCGGCTCCCTGAGCACACCGTCCCCTTCCAGAAAGTCATCCCGCATGGAACTCACCGGCGTCACCTCGCAGTCGATCTTTGACGACAACGCAGCCGACATCAAACTCTCGTGGGTCGCCGGACTGGAAGGAGCCGATCGCGCCTTTGACGTCGAATTTGCCCGCGAAGCCACCTCTGCGGCCGATCTGGTCGGCCACTTGAACCTGATCCACCCGAACCGGATCCAGGTGCTTGGCAAACCCGAAATCCTTTATTACCAGCGGCTTGACGACGAGCCGCGCAAGCGCCAGATGGGCGAACTGATCCTGCTGGAGCCGCCGTTCCTGGTGGTGGCCGATGGCATGGAGCCACCGCCGGACCTGGAATTGCGCTGCACGCGCTCGTCCACGCCGTTGTTCACGACGCCGGTGTCGTCGGCGGCCGTGATCGACCATCTGCGCCTGTATCTGTCGCGCATTTCCGCACCGCGCGTGACGATGCACGGCGTATTCCTGGACATTCTGGGAATGGGCGTGCTGATCATGGGCGAATCCGGGCTCGGCAAGAGCGAACTCGGGCTGGAACTGATCTCGCGCGGGCACGGCCTCGTGGCCGACGACGCGGTGGATTTCGTGCGACTGGGCCCCGATTTCATCGAAGGCCGCTGCCCGCCGCTGCTGCAGAACCTGCTCGAGGTGCGCGGCCTGGGCCTGCTCGATATCAAGACGATCTTTGGTGAAACGGCGGTGCGCCGGAAAATGAAGCTGAAGCTGGTCGTGCAGCTGGTGCGCCGCAACGACGGCGAATTCGAGCGGCTGCCGCTCGATTCCCAGTACCTTGACGTGCTTGGCCTGCCGATCCACATGGTGAAGATCCAGGTGGCGGCCGGTCGAAATCTCGCCGTGCTGGTCGAAGCTGCAGTCCGCAACACGATCCTGCGCCTGCGCGGCATCGACACATTGCGCGATTTCATGGACCGCCAGCGCGCCGCCATGCAGGCCGACGTGGTGTCGCGCGGCCAGGGCAGACTGCTCTGAGGCCGCGCCGATCCGCTCGTCGGCATCTTTCATACGCCCGCTCCACGCGGGCGTTTTCATTTGCTTACAAGGCCTGGCGGGCCGCGCGTCAACGGCCTGGGGATGCGCGCCGTTGTGTGCTGTAATGGGCGCGAGTCCAGTCCGATACCGCCAGCCAGCCCTCACGACCATGGCGCGCGGCCACGATGTGTTTCCACAGCCAGGAGAGAAGCATGAAAAAACTGATCGCGATGTGTGTGCTGGTGACCCCGCTGTTCGCCACGGGCGCGTTTGCCCAGAGCGCTTCCGCTCCGGCCGCCGAAAAATCCGCAAAGACGGCGCAGCAGGAAAAGATGTCGGCCTGCAGCAAGGAGAACAAGGGCAAGAAGGGCGACGACTACAAGAAAAGCATGAGCAATTGTCTGTCGGGTAGCGCCCCGGCCGCCGCCGAGCCTAAGACCCAGCAGGAAAAGATGTCCGCCTGCAGCAAGCAGAACAAGGGCAAGAAAGGCGACGATTACAAGAAGAGCATGAGCGACTGCCTGTCCGCGAAGCCAGCTGCATGATTTCTGGCAAAACTGGCAGTTTTCTCTAGTAACCATGGCGAATCCTGTGCGATTCGCCATGATTGCTTCCAACAGACTGTCATGACGCAGCCACGTCGCGGTGCTATCCTTGCGTCGCTATGCGGATCATTCTTATCACCGGAATTTCCGGCTCCGGCAAGTCGGTCGCCCTGAACGTCCTGGAAGATGCGGGCTACTACTGCGTCGATAACCTGCCGGCACAGTTCATCCCCGATCTGACGACCTATCTGGCCGACCAGGGCTACACGCATCTGGGCGTCGCCACCGATATTCGCAGCCGCGAATCGCTGGCCCGCCTGCCTGACACCGTGCGCGAGCTTTCCGCAAATCACCAGGTGCAGGTGCTGTTCCTGACCGCCAACACCGATGCGCTGGTGCAGCGCTATTCCGAAACGCGCCGCCGCCATCCGCTTTCCACGCGCGTCGAATCGGCCAGCCAGCCGGGCACGCCCAACGATACGTCGCTGATCGAAGCCATCGAGATGGAGCGCACGCTGCTGAGCCCGCTGGCGGAATCGGCGCACCGCATCGACACCAGTAATGTCCGCACAAATGTGCTGCGCAGCTGGATCAAGGAACTGCTGCAGAACGACAGCCAGCCGCTGACGCTGCTATTCGAGTCGTTCGGCTTCAAGCACGGCGTGCCGAGCGACGCCGACCTCGTTTTCGATGTTCGATCGCTGCCCAACCCGTACTACGACCTTGCGCTGCGCCCGCTCACGGGCCGCGACGCGCCGGTGATCGATTTCCTGCAGAGCCAGCCGATGGTGCTTGCCATGGCCGACGATATCCGCGCCTACGTGGAGAAGTGGCTGCCGAGTTTCATCGCCGACAACCGCAGCTACCTGACCGTGGCCATCGGCTGCACGGGCGGTCAGCATCGCTCCGTATTCATCGCCGAAAGACTCGCCAACTATTTCCGGGCGCATGGTAATGTGCTGGTCAGACACCGCGAGATGGCCCACAGCGGCTGATTCGCGTACCTGAGAAGGATGGCGCGCCTGCGCCGTCCCGCCACCGGAGTGGCATAGCATGTCGAAACCTGGCGCCGACACCGCACCGATTCCATCCAATCTGGATGCGCTGCCGCTGTTCCCCCTCAACACTGTCCTGTTCCCGGACGGCCGCCTGCCGCTGCGCGTCTTCGAGAAGCGCTATGTGGACATGGTGCGCAATTGCATGCGCGATGGCGCTCCGTTCGGCGTCTGCCTGATCGCCAGCGGCGAGGAAGTGGCGCGGCCGGGCCACCCGACGCAGCCAGAGCCAGTTGGTTGCCTGGCGGAAATCGTCGATTGCAACATGGAGCAGCTTGGCGTTCTGCTGATCGAAACACGCGGCCGCCAGCGGTTTCGCGTGCTGTCGCATGTCACGCGCGACGACGGCCTGCTGGTGGCCGAAGCGGAACTTCTTGCCGACGATGTCATCGACTGCAAGCTCGAACTGCTAGGCGAATGCCTGGCGGCGCTGCGGCGCATCGTTACATCGATGCATAGCGAATTCCCGGACAAGTCGCGGCTGCCATTCGCCGAACCGTACCTGTGGGACGATCCGAGCTGGGTCGCCAACCGCTTGTGCGAACTATTGCCCGTCCCGCTCAAGGCCAAGCAGATGCTGATGGAATTGCCGGACGCGGGCATGCGCATCGAAATCGTCCACCGCTTCATGCGCCAGCACCATATCGTCTGAGCGGCGAAGCCCGCCACGCAGGGTGCGGACGACGCTCAGAACAAACCGATCCTGGCCTGATCCTCGAGCAGACGTCGCACCGGCGCGGGCGTGCCAAGCGCATCGAGATCGTCGAGCGACAGCCAGCGAATGTCGCTCCCAATATGCGGCGCGGCCGAATCGAGATCCACGCGAATCGCGCGAATCAGCAGGCGGAAATGCGTGAAGACGTGCGTCAGCTCGCCAGCCAGATAGGCCCGCGCCGCGTTGCCGAAGCGCTGCGCCATGGCCAGCGCGGCGTCCTCGGCCAGCTCGGGATCGAACGGCACGGCGTTCACGGCGATTTCCGGGAGGCTCCACAGCCCACCCCAGATGCCGCTGTCGGGACGCAACTGCACCAGCACGTTCCTGTCGTGGCGCACGATCACCATCACCGTGCTGCGTTCGGGGATGGCGGCGCGCGGCTTCGGCGTGGGCAACACGGCGGTGAGGCCGTCGCGGCGCGCCACGCAATCGGACGACAGCGGGCACGCGTCGGGATCTGCAAGGCACTGCGGTTTGCCGCGCGAGCAAATCGTCGCGCCCAGATCCATCAAACCCTGCGTGTAGGCCACCATGTCTTCGGCCTGGGTTGGCCCCGCAGGCGGCAGCGCCTGTTCGGCCAGCGCCCACATGCGCGTCTCGATCGCCCTTTCGCCGGGATAGCCGTGGATCCCAAACACGCGCGCAAATACGCGTTTGACGTTGCCATCGAGGATCGGCGTGCGCACGCCTGCGCTGAAGGCCGCGATCGCGGCAGCCGTGGACCGCCCAATCCCGGGCAATGTCACGAGCACCGCCGGATCGGTAGGAAAAACGCCGCCATGGTCGTCCATCACAGCCTTGGCGCAGCGATGCAGATTGCGCGCGCGCGAGTAGTAGCCAAGGCCCGCCCATAGCGCCATGACCTGATCAGCCGGGGCTTGCGCCAGCGCGGCGACGGTCGGCAGCGCCGCGATAAACCGCTGGAAATACTCGATCACCGCCGCGACCTGCGTCTGCTGGAGCATGATCTCCGACAGCCAGATGCGATACGGATCGCGCGTGTTTTGCCACGGCAGATCATGCCGGCCATGCTGGCGCTGCCAGGCAACCACGCGCATGCCGAAATCGGCCGGCACGGCGGACTCTTCGTTGACCACGGGAACAGCGGCAGACTTGCGGGGCATTGCGGGGATCGGGGAAAAGAAAAGGCGCCGCTCGCACGGCGGCGCCACATGATACCAACTACCGTTGCGCGATCCGCGCGCGGGCAAGCCACAAGCGCTTCGGCTACAGGCATATGGGCAATGGGCGGCAATATCCGCCCGTCGCACTCACGCCGCGCGCGCCGCGGATTCCACCGGCTGCTCGATCAGCTTGCGCGTGAACGATTCGATCTTCGTGCTGCGCTCGTCCAGTCCGTTGAGCACTTCCTCCAACTCGGCGATACGGCTTTCCAGCGTGTCGGTTGCCTCGTGGATGCGTTCGATCGAATCCACACGACGACGCAGTTGCTTCTGGTGTTCGCGCACCTGCGCTTCCAGCGGCGTCATCACCGATTTCAACCAGATTTCGATATCGCGATTGAGATCGCGAAAATTGTCGAGCACCCGGCTGGCCATCGTGGCGAACGCGTTTTGTACCAGTTGCGGGCGCGAGCGCGTGAGCATGTTCACGGTGCCGAAATGCGCGTTCACCAGCGCCAGCGTTTCCTGCAATTCGCTGGCGTAGCGCGCGGTCACGAAATGCATCGGCGAAGGCAGCGTGAAACCGTGCTCGGCATTGAAGCGCCGATACATGCTGTCCACCAGTTGATGCAGGCCGGCGATCTTCTGGTCGGCATCGCGGATAAGAGCGGTGAGTTGCGCGAACAGCGCCTCCATGTCCTCACGCAGGCCGCGCGAGAAAAAGCGCTCCTTCATCTGCTCGCGCTTGTCCCGCATGGTGCGGCGCACGTCGCGTAACTGCAGGCTCTTGATGATGTCGGCGCTATGCCGGCCAAACACCAGGCGCAGGGCCTGGAATTTGGCGATGCTCTGCTCGAATTCTTCCTTCTCGCTTTGCACGCGCATCAGCATGTGCTTGACCATCGCGTGGTTCTTGCCACGCAGGCCGCGCAATTCGAACAGTTGCTCGACGATATCGCGGCGGCGGCTTTGCAGCAGTTGCTGCGCGCCGCGCGACATGTCCTGCACCAGACGCTGCACCTGATCGGCGACGATCTCGCGACGCTGCGGAATCAACTGATCGGACAGCACGTGCTCGAACTGCATCAGGTTGCTGCGCACCAGCATCGCCGGATCGTGCGTGACCTTGGCTACCAGCCCCTTTTGCGCGGACACCGGATACACGCGCCGTTCCTCGATGCCCAGGGTCTGCGCCGTGCTGCGCACCTGCCGCTCGATTTCGGCGGCGATCTCGGGCGACGACTTCAGGGGATCCCACAGGCCGTCGATCTTGTTGAGCACCGCCAGGCAACCGCGCCGATGCCCGGCGCCGACATGACTGCGCCACAGCGCCAGATCGCTCTTGGTCACTCCGGCATCGGCGGCCAGCACGAACACCACCACATGGGCATCGGGAATCAGCCGCAGCGTCAGTTCAGGCTCGGTACCGATCGCATTGAGGCCCGGCGTATCGAGAATGACGAGCCCCTGGCGCAGCAGCGGGTGCGGAAAATTGATGACGGCATGACGCCAGCGCGAAATTTCGACCATGCCGTCGGCATCGACCGAATACGCGGCATCGGGATCGTTCTCGTTGTAAAGGCCCAGCGACTCGGCCATCGCGGGCGTCACGCGCGTCGTTTCCACCACATGCTGGAACGCCGCCAGCATGCCCTCGGGTGAGGATGGGTCCAGCGGCACGGTGGTCCAGTGCGAATTGGGCGAGCCCGGCTCCATGAAATCGGCCGTCGAGGCGTCCTGCAGGCGTGTTTCGATCGGCAGCAGGCGGATGCACGGCGGCTCGTTCTCGTCGTAGCGCAGCTCGGTCGGACACATCGTCGTACGGCCTGCGGAAGACGGCAGAATACGGCGACCATAATCGGCGAAGAAGATGGCGTTGATCAGCTCGCTCTTGCCGCGCGAAAACTCGGCAATGAAGGCCACCTTGAGACGGTCGCTCTTGAGCACGCTCTGGATGCGTTGCGCGCGGTCGTCCGCGGTGGCGTCATGCAGATCGCACTGTTGCAGCCAGGACTGGAATTCGGCAAGCGACTGAAGGACCCCGGTTCTCCAGGCGCCATATTGTTCGAATTGGTGGGCGAGGCTCGTCATGAGGGATTCGCTGTTCGGATTATGGTTTTGGGCGCGTATCGCGCGGCCGGCTGCGGGCGCATCCGTTGACCCATCGGACCCGAAGCCGGTCGCCGTGCCGGAAATCCTTGTCGAATTGATCGATCCGGCACTTTTTGTAACTTTTTATGACTGCGCACACGATACAGGTTTCCGGGCGGATTTTGTGGAATTCACGCCCCTTGTCGCGTTGATGTATCGAGAGTGTTGCGCCGAGCCATCGGCGGCACGAAGCTGCCATATTTCTTCACGCAATCGCCATCGCGGAGTACGCCCCGGCCTCGCGACGAAGCGCCGCCGCTCCTGCTCCCGATCGTGGTGTGCGGGGCCATATGCGGCTTGGTAAAACCGCGCTGGTCAGCGCTGGCAGTGCGGGCAATAGAAGGTCGAGCGCTGCCCTTGCACGATCTGGCGGATTGGCGTGCCGCACACGCGGCACGGCTCGCCGGCGCGGTCGTAGACGAAACAGTCGAGCTGGAAATAGCCGCTGCTGCCGTCGCTGCCGACAAAATCGCGCAATGTGCTGCCGCCCCGTGCGATGGCCTCGGCCAGCGTCTCGCGCACGGCAGATGCCAGCCGCTCGTAACGCGGCAGGCTGATGCGGCCGGCCGGCGTGGTCGGTCGAATTCCCGCGCGGAACAGGCTTTCCGAGCAATAGATATTGCCCACGCCGACCACAATGTCGCCGGCCAGCAGCGCCTGCTTGATGGCCACCGTACGGCCGCGCGTGAGCCGGTGGAACCACGCGCCGTCAAAGCGCGGATCGAAGGGCTCGACGCCCAGCCGGCGCAGCAGCGGATGTTCGGAAAGGGCCGACTCCGCGAGCGGGGTCCAGATGATGGCGCCAAAGCGGCGCGGATCGCGGAAACGCAGCGTGGCAGCCCCGGCGGCGGTGTCGCCGCGGCCCGCGCGTTCATCGGCAGCCAGCAACAGGTCCAGATGATCGTGTGCGCCGGCTGCCGGCGGGTCCGGATAGACGCGCAGCGTGCCTGTCATGCCCAGATGCACCAATAGCCAGCCGGTGGCGCCGGCTGCGGAGTCACCCCCATCGGGCGCAGCGGACGCGTCGGCCGGCCGTTCCGGTTCGGCTGCCAGCGCGGGCGCGGGCAGGCATTCCAGCAGCAGATATTTTCCGCGCCGTTCGATCCGCCCAATCAGGCGGCCGATCAGGCGCGCTTCGAGTTCGGGCTCCACGGGCCATCGCAAGCCGCGATGACGCACCGTCACCTGGGCAATGCGGCGACCCACCACATGCGGCAGCAACCCGCGCCGCGTGACTTCGACTTCCGGCAATTCTGGCATCGCGCCCGTGTCTCCCGGCGTGCATCCGACCTCGCGTGCGGATGCTCCGACTGAACCTGACAGAACCTATCGCCCGCTGGCACGCTCCAAGATGGCAGGGAATTTCCTGCCGGGCGGTCCGCATTGTGCGGGTTCCCATACGTAAGCGCCTTGCGGGGCAAGCAGCGCATTGTAGCGGCAGGCTACAATGCCTCCATCCAGTTCTACGCCCTCGTGCGCCGGAGCATCGATTTCATGCTGGACCACTATTTGTCCCCTCAGGCCACGCGCCCGGAATCTTCGCCGATGAAAGTTTTTTTTGCCCTCGGCCCGACGGCTTCGCCCGCGGCCCGTTTCCGGCGCCATGCGCGCGCCTTGGGTGTGGCTGCGTGCCTGGCCATGGCTTCGCTGTCGCTGGCCCACGCGGCACCGGCGAAGGTGGCCCAGAACGATGACGAAGTCATCGACGTTCCGGCGCCCTCGCAGTCCGCCAAGTCGGCGCGTACGCCGCTGCCCAACGTCGCGCTGACGCCCGATATCCTCTATCGCGTGCTGGCCGCGGAAATCTCGTTGCAGCGCGGGCTGGTCGGCCCGTCGTACCGCACCTACATGGATCTGGCGCGCGAGACGCGCGATCCGCGCATGGCCCAGCGCGCCACGGAGATCGCATTCAATGCGCGCGTCTCGCAGCAGGCGCTCGACGCCGCGCGACTGTGGGCGGAACTGGCGCCGAAATCGCCAGCCGCCAGACAGGTCCTGTCGACGCTGCTGGTGCTCAACGCCCGATGGGAAGAGGCCGAACCGCTGCTGATCCAGCAACTGGCCGCCGCCCCGGCGGGCCATCGCGGCGACGCAATCCTTCTCATGCAGCAACAGTTGTCGCGCACCAGCGATCCCACCGGCGCGGTGGGCGTGCTCCAGCGCATCACGGCCAACGACACCAAGCTGGCCGATACGCACCTGGCCCTGGCGCGTGCGCGCGAGGCCGCGGGCGACAACGCGGGGGCGCTGACGGAGCTCGAACAGGCGCTGCGCATCAAGCCCGATCTCGAACCCGCCGCGCTGATGTCGGCCGAATTGCAGGCCGAGTCCGCACCGGATAAATCGATCGAGGTCATGAAGCGGTTCCTGGCCAAGTCGCCGTCGTCGGTCAACGGCCATATCACGCTGGCGCGGCTGTATCTGCAGAAGAACGACATGCAGGCCGCGCGCGCGGAATTCGAATCGCTGCGCAAGGTGGCGCCCACCGATCCGCGCGTGCCGCTGGCATTGGGCTTGACCAGCCTGCAGGCGCGCAACTACGACGATGCCGAGCGCTATCTGAAGGAATACCTGCAGATGGCCGAGAAGTCGCCGGCCGCCAATCCGGACGTTGCATTTCAGTATCTGGCGCAGATCGCCGAGGAAAGAAAGGATTACCCGACCGCGATCGACTGGCTCGACCGGATCGACGACAGCCGACTGGCGCTCGCGGCGCAGGCCAAACGCGGCCAATTACTGGCTCGCATGGGCAAGCTCGACGACGCGCAGGCCGTGTTCGGCGAACTGCTTGCCGACGCCGAGGACATCTCCGATCCCGACCAGCGCAGCCAGCGCATGACCGCGATACGCCAGGCGGAAGTCGGCGCGCTGCTCGAAGGCAAGGCCTACGACCGCGCGCGCAAGCTGCTCGACGAACGCGTCAACGCGGAGCCCGACAACGCCGACTGGATCTACGAACTCGCAATGCTCGACGAACGCGAAAAGCGCTACGACAGCATGGAACGCGGGCTGCGCAAGGTCATCGCGCTGCAACCCGAGCAAAAGCAGGGCTACAACGCGCTTGGCTATTCGCTGGCCGACCGCAATGAACGCCTGCCCGAGGCCCGCAAGCTGCTCGAGCGCGCCTCCGAACTCGGCCCGGACGACCCCTACATCATGGACAGCCTGGCCTGGGTCAAGTACCGCCAGGGCGAACTGCAGCCCGCCGCGGACTTGCTCAAGAGCGCTTTCGCCAAGGCGCCCGAGGCCGAAATCGGCGCGCATCTGGGCGAAGTGCTATGGCAAATGGGCAACCAGGAAGAAGCGCGCAAGACCTGGACCGAAGCCGCCAAGGTCGAGCCCGACAACCAGACGCTGATGGACACGCTGCGTCGGTACAACCAGAACCTGCTGCTGTCGAAGTAATCGCGCCTTGCGTATCATGCGCACGCCCGGGCTACATGCCCGGGCGCTTCGTTCCATCGCTATGGCGCCGCAATACTCCCCTTTATCCACCGCTCCATGACCATGCTCCGATCACGACGCCTGGCCCTGCTTTGCGTGGCTGCGCCGCTCTGGCTTGCCGGCTGCGCCAGCATCACCCCGACCCGCGGCTTCGAGGCCACTGAATCGGCGCGCAACGAGCAGTACACCGGGCGCTTCGCCGCCAACTACACGCGCTATGGCCGCAGCGAAGGCGTGCAAGGCAACTTCCGCTGGGAAGAGCAAGGCCGCAATGTGCGGCTCGATCTCGTGTCGCCGCTGGGGCAGACGCTGGCCATCGTCACCAGCACGCCGTCCGGCGCGACGCTCGATCTGCCCAACGAAAAACCCCGCAACGCCCCCGAGGTGGACAGCCTGATGGAGCAGTCGCTCGGCTTTTCCCTGCCCGTTTCGGGGATGCGCGACTGGCTGCACGGCCGCGCCGCGTCCGGCACGCCGGCGCAGGTCACGCGCGATGCCAGCGGGCGCCCCGACACACTGCGCCAGAACGGCTGGACCGTGCGCTACGTGGCCTGGCAGGACGCGCCCGAAGGCAGCGCAGCGCCATCCACACTGCCGCGGCGTATCGACATGGCGCGCGACGGCAACGACGCCCCGCTGTCGGTGCGGCTCGTGATCGATCCGGAGAACAAGCCATGACCGCCGTCATCGATCTGCCGCCCGCGGAACTGCGCGACTGCCCCGCGCCCGCCAAGCTGAATCTGTTCCTGCATGTCACGGGCCGCCGCCCCGACGGCTATCACACGCTGCAAACCGTGTTCCAACTGATCGACTGGTCGGACACCCTGCACTTTCGCCGGCGCGACGACGGCATGATCGCGCGCACCACCGACATTCCCGGCGTGCCGGCCGATACCGACCTCGTAGTGCGGGCGGCGCGGGCGCTTCAGCGGGCCAGCGGCACGCCATTCGGCGTGGATATCGAGATCGAGAAAATTCTCCCGATGGGCGGCGGCATCGGCGGCGGGTCGTCCGATGCCGCCACTACGCTGCTGGCGCTGAACCGTCTGTGGGGCGTGAACCTGCCGCGCGAGCAACTGATGCGGCTGGGCCTGACGCTGGGCGCCGACGTGCCGGTGTTCGTTTTCGGACAGAATGCGTTTGCCGAGGGCGTGGGCGAAGAACTGACGGCGGTTGACCTGCCGCAAAGCTGGTTCGTCGTGATCCACCCGCGCCAGCATGTACCGACTGCAGCAATTTTTTCGGACCACCGCTTGACAAGGAATTCGCCGGTCTTTATAGTTGCGGACTTCGCTGCTTGCACAAACAAATTCGCTTTCGGTCGCAACGACTTGCAAGCGATAGCAACAGCGAAATTCGGCGAAGTTGCCCGAGCCCTTGAATGGCTGACAGAATATAGTCCGCATGCAAGGATGACCGGTTCCGGAGCCTGCGTATTTGCCCGTTTCGAACACGAGCAGGATGCGCAGAGAGTGATGGAAAGGTTGCCGCCCGAATGGGATGGCAGGTGTGTGAGAAGTCTGTCGCATCACCCGCTCGCAGCGTTCGCTTAAGGTTTTCGTTTGGCGCAGTCCTGAAGTAAAGTTCGGTGCGGCGACAGACGATAAAGGTTGTGTAGGGGAGTCGCCAAGCTGGTCAAGGCACCGGATTTTGATTCCGGCATGCGAGGGTTCGAATCCTTCCTCCCCTGCCATTACTTCCTATAGTGTCCTAGCGACATGCAAAAATTCGTCATCGGCAATTGCCGATGGCGCAAAGCTCCCCCAGCAGCAAGACAGGTGCCCCGAATGAGCGTCGAAGGCTTGATGGTATTTACCGGCAATGCCAACCCCAAACTCGCGGAGGCTGTCGTACAGCACCTCGGCATTCCGCTGGGCAAAGCTCTGGTCGGCCGTTTCTCCGACGGTGAAGTCCAGGTAGAAATCCAGGAAAACGTTCGCGGCAAGCACGTCATCGTGCTGCAGTCCACCTGCGCGCCGACCAACGACAACCTCATGGAACTGATGGTGATGGTCGATGCGCTCAAGCGCGCGTCGGCACGTAGCATCACCGCCGCCATGCCCTATTTCGGCTATGCCCGCCAGGATCGTCGCCCGCGTTCGGCGCGCGTCGCCATCTCGGCAAAGATCGTAGCCAACATGCTGGAAGTGGCCGGTGTGGAACGCGTCCTGACGATGGACCTGCACGCGGACCAGATCCAGGGCTTCTTCGATATCCCGGTCGACAACATCTACGCTTCGCCAGTGCTGCTGGGCGATCTGCGCGAGAAGAACTACGGCGACCTGCTGGTGGTTTCGCCGGACGTCGGCGGCGTGGTGCGCGCGCGCGCGCTTGCCAAGCAACTCGACTGCGACCTGGCCATCATCGACAAGCGTCGTCCCAAGGCCAATGTTTCCGAGGTGATGAACATCATCGGTGAAGTGGCCGGCCGCAACTGCGTCATCATGGACGACATGATCGACACCGGCGGCACGCTGTGCAAGGCTGCCCAGGTGCTCAAGGAACGCGGTGCGCTGAAGGTGTTCGCATACTGCACGCACCCCGTGCTGTCGGGCGGCGCGGCGGCACGTATCGCCGCCTCGGCGCTGGACGAAGTGGTGGTCTGCGACACGATTCCGCTGTCCGACGAAGCCCGCCAGTCCGGCAAGATCCGCCAAGTATCCACCGCACCGCTGCTGGCCGAGACCTTCACACGGATCGTGAAGGGCGACTCGATCATGTCGCTGTTTGCCGACGCCTGACAAGGCACGACCGGGCCCTCGGGTCCGGTTCAGGCAAATTTCTGCTAGAATTTTGGGCTTTACCGCATTGGCCGCCTTCGGGTGGCCAATGTGATTCAAGCGGTACGGCCTATGTGCCGTATTGCTTCCGTCAAGGCTGTCTGGTCGCGGACAGCCTTATTCACATCTGGAGTTGAACATGAAAGTTATCGCTTTCGAGCGTAGCGTACAGGGAACGGGTGCGAGCCGCCGCCTGCGCAATTCGGGCAAGACGCCTGGCATCATCTACGGCGGCGCCGCCGAGCCGAAGATGATCGAACTGGATCACAACGCCCTGTGGCACGCCCTGAAGAAGGAAGCGTTCCACTCGTCGATCCTGGATCTGGAAGTGGGTGGCACGAGCGAAAAGGCTCTGCTGCGCGCATTCCAACTGCACCCGTTCAAGCCGCTGGTCCTGCACGTTGATTTCCAGCGCGTGTCGGCTTCGGACAAGATCCACGTGAAGGTGCCGCTGCACTTCATGAACCAGGAAAGCGCTCCTGGCGTGAAGCTGGGCCACGGTATCGTCAACCACATCCTGAACGACCTGGAAGTGTCGTGCCTGCCGGCCGACCTGCCCGAGTTCATCGAAGTGGATCTGGGCAACGCCGAACTGAACCAGACGATCCACCTGTCGGACCTGAAGCTGCCGAAGGGCGTCACCGCCATCACCCATGGCGACGACAACCCCGCCATCGCCAACATCTCGTTGCCGGCCGGCGCCCAGTCGTCGGAAGCCGCCGAAGGTGGCGAAGCTGGCGAAACGCCGGCTGCTTAAGCTTCACCGCAGCAGATGCCGTAGCGGCCTCGCCGCTTGTGCATCGATAGAAACCGCCGGTTCGCCGGCGGTTTTTTTTCGCACCGGCATTGGCGCGGATTTTTCGCGTATCCTGTGTCGCCTGCGTCGCGGCTCTCGCGACCCGACTTCCGTTTTGCACGCATGATCAAGCTTATCGTCGGCCTCGGCAATCCCGGGGCGGAATACGAAGCCACCCGGCACAATGCCGGTTTCTGGCTGGTCGACCAGCTCGCCCGCATGGGCAGCACCACACTGCGCGTGGAAGGCCGATTTCATGGTCTGGCCGGCCGGGCAAGGCTGTGGGATCAGGACGTATGGCTGCTCAAGCCGTCCACCTTCATGAATCGCTCCGGCCTCTCCGTCGTCTCGCTGGCGCGCTTCTACAAAATCCTGCCTGACGAGATCCTGGTGGCCCACGACGAAATGGACCTGCCTGCGGGATCGGTCAAGCTCAAGCGTGGCGGGGGCTCGGGCGGCCACAATGGTCTCAAGGACATTGCCGCACACCTGACAACCCAGGATTTCTGGCGCCTGCGCATCGGCGTGGGGCATCCGCGCAATGCACCGGGCGGCGCCGCCGGCGGACGTGAAGACGTGGTCAATTTTGTGCTGAAGCCGCCGCGCAAGGAAGAACAGCAGGCGATCGACGAAGCCATCGACCGCACCATCGGGCCGCTCGGCTTGCTGGCACGCGGCGAGAGCGAGCGCGCGATGATGGAGCTGCACACGGGCCGCTAGGCGCCGCTGGCGGCATGAAAAAACCCCGCTGAGACGCTCGGTCTCGCGGGGTTTTTTGTTTCTGCTTGCTTGTGGGGGGCCGGAACGAAGCGCCGCAACCGTTCGCGACGTCAGGCCGCGTGCTTGGCCGCGGTGAGTAGCCGATAGCGTTGCATCAGCACCTCATGCGACTCGATGCGGTTCGGATCCTTCGGAATGCATGCCACCGGGCAAACCTGCTGGCATTGCGGTTCATCGAAGTGACCGACGCACTCGGTGCACTTGTTGGGGTCGATCTCGTAGATCTCGGGCCCCATCGAAATGGCTTCGTTCGGGCACTCGGGTTCACAAACGTCGCAATTGATGCAGTCGTCGGTGATCAGTAGCGCCATGATATTTCCTTCCTGCAACCCGCCCGCGCCCGGACTGGCCACGTCGACGGAGTCGAAGGCTCTATTTTATTCCGCTTTGCCAATCTTCTCCTGAAGCCAGCGCTCCACGGAGGGAAAGACAAATTTGCTGACGTCGCCGCCGAGCACCGCAATCTCGCGCACGAAGGTGCCCGAAATGAACTGATACTGGTCCGACGGCGTGAGGAACATCGTCTCGACGTCGGGCAGCAGGTAGCGGTTCATGCCGGCCATCTGGAACTCGTATTCGAAATCCGACACTGCACGCAACCCACGCACAATCACGCGCGCATTGTTCTTGCGGACGAAATCCTTTAGCAGCCCTGAGAAACCTTCGACTCGGACATTCGGATAGTGGCCCAGCACTTCGCGCGCAATGCCGATGCGTTCCTCAAGCGAGAAGAACGGGCGCTTGTTGGGGCTGTGCGCCACGCCGACCACGAGTTCATCGAAGATGTTCGACGCACGACGAACGAGATCCTCGTGTCCCCGGGTCATGGGATCAAAAGTACCGGGATAGACGGCGACGACCATGTTTCCTCCTTAGGGGCTGCCCGTTGCCGGCCCGCAAACGGGGCCGCTTTCAAGTGCTTGCGTGACGGGCGTTGGACAATCAGCAGCGGCGTAGTGTAACCCCAAATGCAGTATTTGGAAGGCCGCGCGATGGCTTGCTTGCGGCAATGCAGCAGACCCGCAAACGCTTGGCCGGCGCGGCAAACCGCCTGGCGGTCATCATACGACTCGGCCTCAATCCGCGCCGTTTGCACTCCGGTGCTGTAGCAGATGGAAATGAACGGCGCCGGCACGCGCGTGGCGGATGATTTCGAGCGAGGCCGGCACAGGAGCATCGGCGCCGATCAACGGCTTGTCGGATTCGACATAGACCACCCCACCTGGCCGCGTCAGCCGCGCCGCATGCTCGAGCGCGGGGCCGATCCAGTCTTCCGCGAAGGGAGGATCGAGAAACACCACGTCAACACTGTTTGCCGGCATTTGCGCCGCAGCGGCAAACGCATCGGCCTGCATGATCTTCACCTGCGATGCGTCGAGCCGGTACAGGTTGTCGCGCAGTTGGCGCACTACGCGGGGATTGGCTTCGACGAGCGTCACCGCGGCCGCGCCGCGCGACGCGGCTTCGATGCCCAGCGCACCGGAGCCGGCAAACAGATCCAGACAGGTCAAACCGGTCAGATCCTGGCCAAGCCAGTTGAACAGCGTCTCGCGCACGCGATCGGGCGTCGGGCGCAGCCCTTCGGCTTCCAGTACGGGAAGCAGCGAGCGTTTCCAGCGGCCGCCGATGATACGCACCTGCGCAGGCGCCTGGCGGGGCACAGAAGTTCGCCCGCGCGGTGCGGGCGAAGGTCGGGATTGCGAATTCATGCCGTGATTGTAGAGCCTGCCACGCCGCGATACAGCAAAGCGGCGTGGCCGGGCCCACAGTCAGGTAGTAATCGTCACTTTTCCGGGCCGCCGACAATGACCGTGGCCATGGCCTCAGGGTGCACATGACGCTGGAACGCAGCCCGGACCTGATCCCGGGTGACCTTGTTGATCTGCGCGGTCCAGGTGTCCAGATAGTCGAGCGGCAGGCCGTACCAGCCAATATTCGCGACGTTGGTCAGCAATTTGCGGTTGCTATCGATGCGCAGCGGAAAACCGTTGATCAGGTTGTCCTTGGCGGCGCGCAGCTCGGTGTCGGTCGGGCCGTCGGCGACGAACTGGGCCAGGATCTTGCGCACCAGGCCAAGCGCCTCATCGGTGTTTTCCTTCTTCGTCTGCAGCGTGATGCTGAACGGCCCCGGCTGCTTGGACGGCGCGAAATAGCTGTCCACGCCGTAGGTGAGTCCGCGCTTCTCGCGCACCTGATCGGTTAGCCGCGAACTGAAGCCGCCGCCGCCCAACACGTAGTTGCCGACCAGCAGCGCAAAGTAATCGGGATCGCCACGGGCGATGGAAGGCTGCCCAAGCGCCACGCTGGCCTGCTGCGCGGGGTGGGGAATACGCTTTTCGCTGGCCGGGATCGACATCTGCACGTCCGGCAGCTTCGGCGACGCGACGCCCTCCGGCAAACCGCGCGTCAGATCCTCGGCAATCTGCTCGGCCTGCTTGCGATCGATCGCGCCGATCAACGTGATCACGGCGCGCTTGGCGGAATAGTTGTCGCGCCAGAACTTGACCAGGTCATCGCGCGTGATCGATCCGACCGATTCCGGCGTGGCCGAAATGCCGTACGGATGCGACGGATAGATGGCTTTGGACAGCGTTTTGTCGGCAATCACGCCGGGGCGCGTATCGCCCTCGCGGATCGCCGTGATCAGCCGCTGCTTCTCGCGCGCCACCACCGCTTCCGGGTACGTCGGCGCCTTGATCAGCTGCCCGGCCAGACGGAGCGACTGCTCACGTTCGGGCGATGCGGTCAGCGTTCGCAAGCCGATGCCGCCGCGATCGCCGCCCGCCGCGCCGCCGAAATCGGCGCCGGTATCGGCAAAGGCGTCGGCAATCTGCGCTTCATTGCGCGCCGGCTGGCCATCCTGCGCGCCGGCGCCCTTGTCCAGCAGCGCGGCGGCCAGCGTGGCAAGTCCGGCTTTGCCGGGTGGGTCGTAGCGGCTGCCGGCGTCGAAATCGAGATTGACGTCGAGCATCGGGATCGATGGGCTCGGCACGAAGAACACCTTGGCGCCCGTGGAAGCCGTCCAGCTTTCGATCGGAATGGCGGCGTGCGCAACGGTGCCGGCCAGCAAAGCGGCCGCCGCGCAGGCGGCGCCGGCCAGGCGGCGCAACAGGCGTGGGGACGCAATCGTCATGACGGACAGGGACATCGTTGCTCCTCAGTGACGCAGGCCTTCGGGCGCTGCGGTCTTGGGCTTGTTGGGATCGATCGGTTGCGGCAGCAGCGTCGCCACGGTGAGGTTGTCGTCGTTGAAATACTTGTTGGCGACGGCCTGCACCTGGGCGGGCGTGACTTCCTTGATCTTGTCGAGCATGCGATCGATCTGCCGCCAGGAAATGCCCGAGATCTCGGCCACGCCGATCTCCATGCCCTGTCCGAATACCGAGTCGCGCTTGTAGATCTGGCCGGCCACCACCTGCGCCTTGACGCGCTTGAGCTCTTCCTCCGAAACGCCGTTTCTGGCGATGCGCTGGATCTCCTCGCGCAACGCCTTCTCGATTTCATCGGTGGTATGGCCGTTGGCCGGCGTGCCATCGAGCACGAAGATCGATTCGTTGCGATTGATGCTGTCGTAGCCCACGTTGACATCGTCGGCCAGGCGCTGCTCGCGCACCAGTTCGCGCGTCAGGCGTGCATTGTCGTAACCGTTGAGTACGGCCGACAGGACTTCCAGCGCGTACGGATCGACGTCCTTTTCGACATCGTGCAGGCGCGGCACCTTGTAGGCCATCACCATGTACGGGTTTTCCGCTGGCGCCTTCACCCAGATGCGGCGAATGCCCTTCTGCTCGGCTTCGAGTTGCGTCTTGCGCAGCGGCAGCGGCCGCGGCTTGAGCTTGCCGTAGTAGTGCTCGGCCATCGCCCGCACCTCGGCAGCCTTGACGTCGCCGGTCACGATCAGCAGCGCGTTGTTGGGCACGTACCAGGTCTTGTACCAGTTCTGCACATCCTCGACGCGCATGTTGACGAGGTCGTCCATCCAGCCGATCACCGGATGGCGGTACGGCATGGCCGTGTAGACCGTGGCCAACAACTGCTCATAGACGGTGCCGCGGGGGGAGTCGTCGGTGCGCAGCCGCCGCTCCTCCATCACCACCTTCATCTCGCGTTCGAATTCTTCCTTCTTGATGATGAGGTTGGCCATGCGGTCGGCCTCCAGCTCCATCATCTTCGGCAGGTATTGCTTGGCGATCTGCTGGTAGTAAAGCGTGAAGTCGCGGTTGGTCAGCGCATTTTCCCGTCCGCCCAGCAATGCGATCTGGCGCGAGAACTCGCCCACGGGCACTTTCGGCGTGCCCTTGAACATCATGTGTTCGAGCATGTGGGCGACGCCGGTGGTGCCGCTGACTTCATCGGTGCCGCCAGCGCGGTAATAGATCTGATGCGCGACGGTCGGCGCGCGATGGTCTTCCTTGACGATGACCCGCATGCCGTTGGACAGCCGGAATTCCGTAGTGTTGGCCTCGGTCTGGCCCACCTGTCCGGCGCTGGCCATGCCCGTGGGCGGCCCCTGCGGCGTGGTGGCGCGCGTGGGCTGCGCGGCGCCTTGCGCCGATGTCTGCGCGACGGCCATGCCAGCCAATGGACCGGCAAACAGGACGGCGGCAACTGTAGAAATCATGCGCCGCGAAAAAAAACCGGCGTTTGTGCAAATCGGCTCGGCGCGGTTGGCGTCCGGCCCGGACAAGTCAGCGCAATGGTTCATGCGACCCCGTCTGCTAGAATTTTGGCGATTGATTCTACCGGGGTATTGACCCCTTTCCCAATGTTTAGTTTCTGGAAGAAGCGCAAGGCCGACCCGGCTCCTGCGCCCGCCGAGCCGCCGGCAGCCACACCCGCTCCCGCGGCCGAGGCGACGCCGACCGCCGCCCCTGCAGCACTTCCCGCCGCGACACCTGTGCTCGCGCCAGTTCCGTCGCCGGCGCCGATCCCTGCGCCTGCCCCGGCCCCCGTTCCAACTCCGGCACCCACGCCGGTTCCAGTGCCAACGCCGGTGCCGGTACCAACACCGGTGCCGGTGCCGGCCCAGGTTCCACCGCCCCCGCCCGCGCCGGTAGCCTATGTACCGCCGGTGATCGAGGAAATGGAACTGACGCCGCCGCCGCCGCCCTCGGCCGAAGCCAAGCGTGGCTGGATGTCGCGGCTGAAGGCCGGCCTGTCGAAGACCAGCCGCAACATTGGCGTGCTGTTCGTCGGCGTGAAGGTGGACGAGGCGCTTTTCGAGGAACTGGAAACCGCGCTGCTGATGTCCGACGCCGGCGTCGAGGCCACCGAGTATCTGCTGGGCGAATTGCGCCGCCGTGTGAAGGCCGAACGCATCGAAACCGCCGACGGCGTGAAGAGCGCGCTGAAGGATCTGCTGGTCCAACTGCTCAAGCCGCTCGAGAAGACCATGGAGCTTGGCCGCGAGCAACCGCTGGTGATGATGATTGCGGGCGTGAACGGCGCGGGCAAGACCACCAGCATCGGCAAGCTCTGCAAGCACTTCCAGTCGTACCACCAGTCCGTGCTGCTGGCCGCTGGCGACACGTTTCGCGCCGCCGCGCGCGAACAGCTGACGATTTGGGGCGAGCGCAACAACGTGACCGTGGTGGCGCAGGAAAGCGGCGACCCGGCCGCCGTGATCTTCGACGCCGTGAATGCCGCACGCGCGCGCAAGATCGACATCGTTATGGCGGACACCGCCGGCAGGCTGCCGACGCAACTGCACCTGATGGAAGAGTTAAAGAAGGTCAAGCGCGTGATCGGCAAAGCCATGCCAACCGCGCCGCACGAGTGCCTGCTCGTGATCGACGCCAACACTGGCCAGAACGCGCTGTCGCAAACGCGCGCGTTCGACGACGCGCTGGGCCTGACCGGCCTGATCGTGACCAAGCTGGATGGCACCGCGAAGGGCGGCATCCTGGCGGCCATCGCACGGCAACGTCCAGTGCCCGTGTACTTCATCGGCGTGGGCGAAAAGGTGGAAGACCTGCAGCCTTTCAATGCCGAAGAATTCGCTGAGGCACTGCTAGGGTAAGCCGACACGGTAGACGCGCAAATTAGTAAAAGGGTCATTGCAATGACGACCCCCGCGACCAATCATTCGATTGGTTGCGCAATGCATGGTGATCGCCTTCCGCAACGAGCGCATTTTCAGTATCCGTTTGATATTGAAGATGCTGATATTGGCCATTTGTTGCGAAGGCTTTCAGACCATGACACTCGAACGCGTATATCGACTTGACACCAGGGATCCAAAGATCATTCTCCGCGAAGGCTTCGTGGGAACCAACGACGTCTGGACCAATGCCCTGTACGGGCACAACACCGTTTTCGCATCGCGATCGGTGCTGGGCATGATCTCCTATGCCATGGAGCGGATTCTCGGCCGAAGCGGCGAGCGCGTGGAGGATCCATGGGACAAGAGCGCAGTGTTTCAAGCGGCGGATCTGTTCCGTGACCGCCCCGTCTTTGCGTACGAAATCGATATCCGCAAGCTTGAGTACGTGGAGGTGACAACAAGCCTGGGATTTAGCTATCCGACCCTGAACGCGGAGATGCACTACGAGAACACGGAACGATGGCAGGACGTCAATCTGAAGTCGCCGGCCATTGCCAAGCTCCTTCCCAATATTCCATTATCCGACAGGCGGGACTTCTGCCGCGAGCGTGCCAGCTATGCACTGCAGGCTGCCCGTTATACCGAGGAAGTGATCGTTCGCGGCCCAATTTCGCCAAAGCGCATTCGCCTGTACCAGACATTGCCGGTAATGCCGATCGGTCGACGCGTCGGCCAATCCGCGCATCGCGTCGGATAACGCAACCTGGCGCGCGGTCGCTCGCCATACCGCCAACGTTTGAATCCGTCGCACGTCGCTGCACTGCCGCGCAAATTAGGAAAACGGTCATTGCCATGATGACCCGCGCAACCAATCATCTCCCGCGTTGCGCGACAGCGGATCCGCTTTACGCAACAAGGGCAATTTCACGGCTTATTCAATTCGGAAATTGCTGATATTTGATTATTTGCGGAGTCTGTATCAACGATGGCAATTCACAACGTATATCGGCTGGACACCAGAGGCCCGGAGATCATTCTTCGCGACGGCATCACCGGCAGCCCCAACGACTGGGACAATCAGATATATGGCCACAATACGGTTTACACAGCGAAGTCGGTGCTCGGCCTGATTTCCTATGCGATGGAGAGAATTCTTGGGCGCAGTGGCGAACGCGTCGAGCAGCCGTCGTATCAACATTCAATATTCCCGGACGACGAGCTGTTCCGTGACTGTCCTGTCTACGCCTACCAGATCGACATCCGAAAGCTCGAGCACATCGAGGTCACAACCAGCCTTGGATTCACTTATCCCAGGCTCAGTGCCAACATGCATTATGAAAGCTTCGATCGGTGGACGGATATGAATCTGAAGTCGCCGCTAATTGCCGAATACCTGAAAGCGATCCACCCTTCGGAGCGATACTTTTTCTGCGAGGCGCGCGCCAGCTATGCCATGCATTGCGCCCGCTATACAGAGGAAGTCATTGTCCGAGGCCCCATCGCGCCAAAACGCATTCGGCTGTACCAGACGTTGCCTGTGGCGCCGATCGGACGGCGCGTCGCTCCTGCCCGCACGCATCGCCAATAGGCGCTTGCATCCTTCGATACATCGCTGCCGAAGCACGCAAGCGCCGCGCGCATTACGATCTATTGCTACTCGCTATCGGGCTGCGCGCCGGGCGCCGCGTTCTGGAAGGCGTCCAGCTCCATGCACGCGGCATGGATCTTCGCAATCGTCGGGTAGGCACCCACGTCGATGTTGAAACGCTGCGCATTGAACACCTGCGGCACCAGACACAGGTCGATCAGCGTCGGCGTGTCGCCAAACGCGTAGCGTCCCACACGGCCAAGCTGTGCCAGATTGACCTCCAGCGATGCAAAGCCCTGTTCGATCCAGTGACGATACCAGGCGTCCTTGGCCTCCTCCGCAACCTTCAGTTCGTGCTTCAGATACTTCAGCACGCGCAGATTGTTCAGCGGATGGATTTCGCACGCGATTTCCTGCGCGAGGCCGCGCACCACGGCGCGATCGAACGGATCCTTCGGCAGCAGCGCCGGCTCCGGATGCGTTTCGTCCAGATATTCGATGATCGCCATCGACTGGATCAGCGGCTTGCCGTCGACCGCCAGCGTCGGCACCACGCCGTCGGCGTTGAGTGCGCGGTACGCCGGCTTCAACTGCATGCCGCCATCCTTGAGCAGATGCACGCCCTTGTACGTGTAGGGCAGGCCCTTCAGGTTCAGCGCGATCCGTACGCGAAACGATGCCGAGCTACGGAAGTAGCTGTAGAGCTCCAGCATCGCGTCACACCACCTTCACGGTCAGGTCGCCCACACCGGCGATGTGACACTGCATGACGTCGCCCTTCACCACCGGGCCAACGCCCTCGGGCGTGCCGCTGTAGATCAGGTCGCCCGGCTGCAGCTCGAACAACCTGGACAGATAGGACACCATTTCCGGCACGGACCAGATCAGATCGGACAGATCGCCGCGCTGCTTTTCCACACCATTGACTGCCAGCGTCACGGCGCCTTTCTCTGGATGGCCAATCGCGGACACCGGCACGATCGGACCGATCGGCGCGGACTTGTCAAAGGCCTTGCCGGTTTCCCAGGGGCGGCCAGTCTTCTTCGATTCGTTCTGCAGGTCGCGGCGCGTCATGTCCAGGCCGATCGCATAGCCGTACACATGGCTGGCGGCCTGTTCCACCGGAATGTCCTTGCCGCCCTTGCCGATGGCAACCACCAGTTCCACTTCGTAGTGGCAGTTGCTGGTGCCCGGCGGGTAGGGAAATGCGCCTTCGGTGTTGTCGGCGACATAGCTGACCGCGTCAGACGGCTTGCAGAAGAAGAACGGCGGTTCGCGATCGGGGTCCGAGCCCATTTCACGGGCGTGCGCGGCGTAATTGCGGCCCACACAATAGACGCGACGCACGGGGAAGCTTGCGTTGCTGCCTCGCACCGGCACACCAACGGGGGCTTGTGGGGCAAATACGAACTCGGTCATCCAAATCTCCAGCTTTCTCTTTTTCGATGGGATGCCGCGCCTGCGCATTCGGGGGGGGGGTGAGACGCGGCAGGGCCAAAGCATACACCTTGAATACGGCGGCATACAGGGGAGGCAAACCCGGCGCGAATCTTGCGTGTTGCATCGCAAACAAGCGACCGCCATGACCCGCCGCCATCCGCCCCCCTCGCCCAGCGCACCGCCGGCCGCCGCGTCCCGCACGCTGCGGATCCTGCTCGTGCGGGACCCGCATGACGTCGATCCGCTCAACATGGAAACGATCCGCGCGGGGCTGGCGCGCGCCGGCTTCACCGAAGTGCAGACCGTCGACGCCGATCTGCGCCTGCCAGACGTGATCGCGGCCTCGCAGCCCGATCTGGTGATCATCGCGTCGGAGTCGGCGGCGCGCGACACGATCGAGCATGTCTGCGTTTCCACCCAGCACGCGCCGCGGCCGATCGTGCTGTTTACCGACAACGACGACGCGCAACGCATCAAGGCGGCGCTGTCGGCCGGCATCACGGCCTATATCGTCGACGGCCTGCGCGCCGAGCGCGTCAAGACGGTTCTGGACGTCGCCTATGCGCGCTTCGAGCTCGACCAGCAGCTGCGCGCCGAACTCGATGCCACCAAGCTCAAACTGGCCGAGCGCAAGACGGTTGAGCGCGCCAAGGGCCTGCTGATGCAGACCCGCGAAATCAGCGAGGACGAGGCGTACAAGCGGCTGCGGTCGATGGCCATGGAACGCGGCATCAAGCTCGTGGAAGCCGCCCAGCGCGTGATCGATGTGATGGGCTGATCTCGCAGTAAGCGGCTACGCGCCTCGGCGCGTGCGCACGCGCCCGGTGCAGTGCACAACTCTGGCGCGAGGCCGCCGCCGCCGGACGCACGTTTTCGGAAAGGACTGGATCGGTGCATGCCCCGGCCCGGGTCCGCGTCGGCACCGTCGACAAGCTTTGCGCCTTCCAAGTGGGAATTCGCCTTCGCGGCGCGCGCATTGTGCACCGCCACGCGCATGGCACAACGCTTGCGTTAGGCAGGACACGGCCAACGACGGCCGCGCAGTGACTGGAACCAACAACTTGTGTGCACGCGCTCAACGATGAGCGCGATGCATCGGACAACGGCGTCCTGAATCGCACCCTACTTTCTGGCGAAGGTGGGCCGCGGCTCGGGACGCTTTTCTTTTTCGGAGCCATCGCAATGCCCTCTCGCCTCAAAGTTGCCAAGCCCACCGCCGCCGAGCAGGCTGCGGCCGACGTCACGCCCGCGAGCCACGGCCGCCGGCGCGCGCTGGCGACCCTCGCCGGCGCCAGCGTGATGACGCTGGTCGATCCGCTGGTACGCAGCGGCGCATGGGCTGCCGGCTCCGATGCGCCCGAGAAGACCGAGGTGAAGATCGGCTTCATTCCGCTGACCGACTGCGCATCCGTGGTCATGGCGTCTACACTCGGGCTCGACAAGAAGTACGGCATCAAGATCACGCCGAGCAAGGAAGCGTCGTGGGCCGCCGTGCGAGACAAGCTCGTCAATGGCGAACTCGACGGCGCGCATGTGTTGTACGGGCTGGTGTACGGCGTGCAGCTCGGCATCGGCGGCCCGAAGAAGGACATGGCGGTGCTGATGAACCTGAATCACAACGGCCAGGCCATCACGCTGTCGTCGAAACTGGCCGAAAAGGGTGTGCGCGACGGCGCCAGCCTGAAAGCGCTGATGGCAAAGGAAAAGCGCGAGTACGTGTTCGCGCAGACCTTCCCGACCGGTACGCACGCGATGTGGCTCTACTACTGGCTGGCCGCCAACGGCATCAATCCGATGCAGGACGCCAAGGCGATCACCGTGCCGCCGCCGCAAATGGTGGCGAACATGCGTGTGGGCAACATGGACGGGTTTTGTGTGGGCGAGCCCTGGGGCGCGCGCGCGATTGCCGACAAGATCGGCTTCACGGCGGAAACCACCCAGGCGATCTGGAAGGACCACCCGGAAAAGGTGCTCGGCACCACCGCAGATTTCGTGCAGAAAAATCCCAACACGGCGCGCGCGATGACCGCGGCAGTCCTCGAAGCGTCGAAATTCATCGACGCCTCTGCATCGAATCGCCGCAAGACCGCCGAGACGATCGCCGCGAAATCGTATGTCAACACCGATATGGACATCATCCTGGACCGCATGCTGGGCCGCTACAGCAATGGCCTGGGCAAGACCTGGGACGACCCGGATGCCATGAAGTTCTACCAGGACGGCGCGGCGAATTATCCGTTCCTGTCGGACGGCATGTGGTTCCTGACGCAGCAGAAGCGTTGGGGGCTGCTCAAGGAGCATCCGGACTACCTCGCCGTGGCCAGGCAGGTGAACCGCATCGACGTGTACAAGCAGGCCGCCGCCGCCGCGCAGGTGCCGCTGCCCAAGAGCGATTTCCGTAGCGCCAAACTGATCGACGGCGTGACCTGGGACGCAACCCGCGACCCGAAGGCCTACGCCGACGGTTTCAAGATCAAGGCCTGACCCATCGGTTCATCGTGGCCCATCGACGCCCTGCGTGGGCGCGACGGGCCACTCCCCATTACCGGAGCTTGCCGTGAATGCCATCGCCCAAACTTCTTCGGAAGGTCCTGCCATGCGTGCCGACACCCCCGTGGAAATGATCGACACCGACGCCAAGGAACAGACGCGCCGCCGCGCGGTCGAGCTGGCGGCGCAGGAAAAGCAGGCCGCGCGCCGCGCCGCGCTGGCCGCCATGGTGCTGAAATGCGTGCCGCCGCTGGTCGGCTTCGTGCTGTTCCTGCTGGTGTGGCACGGCATCGCCACGCTGATCCCGTCATTGCCGACGCCAGGCGCCACCTGGGATGCCGCGGTGCCATTGTTTGCCGATCCGTTCTATCGCAACGGCCCCAACGACCAGGGCGTGGGATGGAACATCCTGGCGTCGCTGGCGCGCGTGGCCGCGGGCTTCGGCCTGGCTGCGGTGATCGGCATTCCCGCGGGATTCCTGCTGGGGCGCTTCGCATTCCTGAACGCGATGGCCGCGCCGGTCATCAGCCTGCTGCGTCCGGTGTCTCCGCTGGCATGGCTGCCGATCGGCCTGCTGCTGTTCAAGGCCGCCAATCCCGCGGCGATCTGGGCCATCTTCATCTGCTCGATCTGGCCAATGATCATCAACACCGCGGTGGGCGTCACGCGCGTGCCGCAGGACTACCTGAACGTGGCGCGCGTGCTCGATCTTTCGGAGTGGAAGATCTTCCGCAGCGTGCTGTTCCCGGCCGTGCTGCCCTACATGCTGACCGGCGTGCGGCTGTCGATTGGCACCGCGTGGCTGGTGATCGTCGCGGCCGAGATGCTGACCGGCGGCACCGGCATCGGTTTCTGGCTGTGGGACGAGTGGAACAACCTCAAGGTCGAGCACATCGTCATCGCCATTTTCATCATCGGCGTGGTTGGCCTGGTGCTCGAACATCTGCTGCTGGCGCTGGCGCGCCGCTTCAGCTACGGCAACTCCTGAGCGGGATGGACATCATGGAAAAATTCGTCTGCATCGAAGACGTCGGGCAAACCTTCAAGACCCGCAAGGGCCCATTTGTTGCGCTGCGCGACATCAACCTGTCGATTGCCGAAGGCGAGTTCATCACGCTGATCGGACACTCGGGCTGCGGCAAGTCCACGCTGCTGAATCTGCTTGCGGGGCTGACCACGCCAAGCACCGGCGCGCTGATCTGCGCGGGGCGCGAAATCTCCGGGCCCGGGCCGGAACGCGCGGTGGTGTTTCAGAACCATTCGCTGTTGCCGTGGATGACATGCTTCGAGAACGTTCACCTGGGCGTCGAGCGCGTATTTGGCGCCACCGAAAGCAAGGCGCAGCTGAAGGCGCGCACGCATGACACGTTGTCGCTGGTGGGATTGACCCATGCCGAGAACAAATATCCGCATGAAATCTCGGGCGGCATGAAGCAGCGCGTGGGCATCGCGCGCGCACTGGCCATGCAGCCGAAGGTGCTGCTGATGGATGAGCCGTTCGGCGCGCTCGATGCGCTGACGCGCGCTCATCTGCAGGACGAACTGATCAAGATTGTCGCCCGCACGCGCAGCACGGTGGTGATGGTCACGCACGATGTCGATGAAGCCGTGCTGCTGGCGGACCGCATCGTCATGATGACCAACGGCCCCGCGGCCACGATCGGGGAAATCCTCAGCGTCGATATTGCGCGGCCGCGCGATCGCGTGGCACTTGCCGACGACCGGACGTATCACGCGTGCCGCACCGCCGTGCTGGACTTCCTGTATCGCAAGCAGCGCAATCCGGCGTTGCAGGAAGCGGCCTGAGCTCGTCCGGGCGGGGTCCGGGCCATGCATGCCCGGCGGTGCGGAGCGGTGGCGTTGGCCGAAGCAATGCGGCTGGCGCTATCATGAACCCCAACCCCACGAATCCCGCACCATCATGACCACCACCCCCGCCGCGCCATTTTCGGCCGCCAGGTACATCAAGGAAATCGGACGCGGCGTCAATGGCGCCCGCGCGCTGCCGCGCGAAGAAGCGCAGACCTTGTTCGACGCGATGCTGGCGGGCCGCGTGTCCGATATCGAACTGGGCGCCGTGCTGATGGCGTACCGCATCAAGGGCGAAGCACCGCACGAGCTGGCCGGGATGCTCGAGGCGGCGCATCGGCATTGCCTGCCGCTTGCCGCCCCGCCCGACCGCCCCGTGGTGGTGATCCCCAGCTATAACGGCGCACGCAAGCAGCCCAACCTGGTGCCGCTGCTGGCGCTGCTGCTGGCGCGCGACGGGGTGCCGACGCTGGTGCACGGCTCGCGCGCGTTTCATGGCCGCGTGACCAGCATGGCGCTGTTCGAGGCATTGGGCGTGCCGTTGTGCGCCACCACGCGCGCCGCGCAGGACCAGTTGCGCGATGCCTCGCATCCGCTGGCGGTGTTGCCGATCGATGTGTTGTCGCCGGCGCTGTCGACGCTGCTCGACAAGCGCGCGATCATCGGCCTGCGCAATTCGTCGCACACGATCGTCAAGATGTTGCAGCCGGTGGGCGCGCACACGCCGGCCGAGGCGCTGCGGCTCTACAGCTACACGCACCCCGAATATCGCGAAACGCTCACCGATTATTTTTCGCACGAGCCCGCCAACGTGCTGCTTGCGCGCGGCACCGAGGGCGAAGTGGTCGCCGATGCGCGCCGCAGCGGCCGCATCGACTGGCTGCACGATGGGCACCAGCGGACCATGGTCGACCCGACCAGCGGATCGATCGGCGAGGTCCCCGAACTTCCCGCGGGCACCGATGTGGCAGACACCGCGGCGTGGATCCGCAAGGTGCTCGACGGCACGGTGCCTGTGCCCGCGCCCATCGTCACGCAGATCGACACGATCAAGGAATGCCTGAAGCAGGCCACCCGCGTGGCCTGGGCCAGCCCGGTCTAGCGTCGCGTCGCGCCCAGGCTTTCCGGTCGGCCCCGGCGGCCGTCCGCCGCGCGGTGGATCTGGCGCTATTTGCGGACCGGCAGCGGAATCCGCTCGGTCTCGCCCGGCACGTGGGGAAACTGGTCGTCCTGCCAGCGCTGGCTGGCTTCCTCGATCGCTTCCTTGCTGCTGGCCACGAAGTTCCAGAAGATGAAGCGCCGGCCGTCCGTGGGATCGCCGCCCAGCAACATCACGCGCGACGGAATGGTCGCCGTAAGCGTCACCTGCTCGCCCGGCGTGAGCACCACGAGGTGTTCGGCGGGCAGCGTTTCGCCATCGAGCTCGAGATTGCCGTCCACCGGGTACACGCCGCGCTGCACGTGTTCGGGCGGGATCACCAGGCTCGCCCCGGCATCCATCTCGATGGCGACATAGAGCGTGCGGCTGTACACGCGCACCGGCGACTCGGCGCCAAATGCATCGCCGGCGATCACCGTCATGCGCACGCCCGGCAGTTCCAGCTTGGGCAGCGTGGCGCCAGGATGGTGGTGAAACGACGGCGGATCGTTCTCATGCGCCTTCGGCAGCGCCACCCAGGTCTGGATGCCATGCAAGCGCGGTCCCGCCTCGCGCGCAGCCGTCGGCGAGCGTTCGGAGTGGGTGATGCCGCGCCCCGCCGTCATCCAGTTCACGTCGCCGGGACGGATCACCTGTTCGCTGCCCAGGCTGTCGCGATGCATGATTTCGCCCTCGAACAGGTATGTGACCGTCGCCAGACCGATATGCGGATGCGGGCGCACATCCATGCCCTGTCCCGGCTCCATCGCGACGGGCCCCATATGATCGAAAAAAATAAACGGACCGACCGTCTGGGTGGTGGCGGCGGGCAACAGGCGGCGAACTGTGAACTCGCCAATGTCCCGCACATGCGGCTTTAGCAAGTGTTCGATAGCAGACATGAAGGCATCTCCGGAAATGAGGCGGCGAAACAACTTCAGTGTAGCGAATCCAGCAATTCTTCATCCCGAATTTGACGTGAATTCGTATGAAACCGATGGACGGATTGGCCCTCTAAACTTCCTGTTGACCGGCTGTGGCCCGCCAGCCCTTATGGGATCTGGAATCCGACTTTGGGAGGGCTATGTGAGAAGCTATGCGAAAATAGATTTCGATGAGCTGGAACTATCAACCTTGTAGCTCCTCTAACTTAGCACTCGTCCGGTTCGAGTGCTAATATGCGTTGCAATGCGTGTCCCAGAGGGGGCACACCGGCAACCCACCGCCGGATGCGAAAGGAGTCATAGTGAACGCAGTCATGTCTGCCGATCAAACCCAGGTTTCCCGCCGTCTGCCGACGGCGCCCAAGAGTGCTGCCGCGAACAGCTTTGCGCTGACGTTTCCGGGCACGCTGGGCAATTTGGACAGCTATATCCAGGCCGTCCATCGTATTCCGATGCTCACCGCCGAGGAAGAGCTTCGCCTTGCGCGCGATCTGCGCGACAACGATTCGGTCGATGCAGCCCGCCGTCTGGTGATGTCCCACCTGCGCCTGGTGGTGTCGATCGCCCGCCAGTACCTGGGCTATGGCCTGCCCCACGCGGACCTGATCCAGGAAGGCAATATCGGCCTGATGAAGGCCGTGAAGCGCTTCGACCCGGAACAGGGCGTGCGGCTGGTGTCGTATGCCATGCACTGGATCAAGGCCGAGATCCACGAGTACGTGCTGAAGAACTGGCGCATGGTCAAGGTGGCGACCACCAAGGCCCAGCGCAAGCTGTTCTTCAACCTGCGCAGTCACAAGCAGGGCGCCCACACTTTCACGCCCGAGCAGATTGAAGCCGTGGCGCGCGAGCTCAATGTGAAGCCCGAAGAAGTGATGGAGATGGAGACCCGCATGTCGGGTGGCGATATGGCGCTTGAGGGCCAGATCGACGACGGCGAGGAAGAATTCGCTCCCATCGCCTATCTCGCGGACAACCACAACGAGCCTACCAAGGTGCTCGAGGCCAAGCGCCAGGACCGTCTGCAGGTAGAAGGCCTGGAGGAAGCGCTCACCAAGCTGGACCCGCGCAGCCGCCGCATCATCGAGGCCCGCTGGCTGGACGTGAACGACGACGGCTCGGGCGGCGCCACGCTGCATGAACTGGCCGACGAATTCGGCGTATCGGCCGAACGGATCCGCCAGATCGAATCGGCTGCGATGAAGAAGATGAAGGGTGCGCTGGCCGCTTTTGCCTGATCCTTGCCCTTGCCAGACGAAAAACGCCGGTCGATCGACCGGCGTTTTTGCTTTGTGAGGCGGCGTATGGGGCCGCTCATCGGGCGCTGGGCTGGACATCGCGGGCCTCGGCGCTCAACGGGCGTCGGAGCGTGCAAGCCGCTTGCCGGCGGCTCCGCACCCGCCTGCCGGCCGCTTCAGGACATCAGCGCCTTGAGGTCATGCGCGATCGGCTCGGGGCCCTGGCCGTGGCGCAGGAACAGGCGCAACTGACCGTTCTGGTCGAACACGTAGCTGCCGGCGGAGTGGTCCACCGTATAGTTTTCGGGAGACGTGCCGGGCACCTTGGCGTAGTAGACCTTGAAGTCCTTCGTCACCTTCTTCAGCGCGACTTCATCGGCGGGGCGCAGACCCAGGAAGCGCGGATCGAAGGCCGGCACGTACTGGGCCATCAGGGCCGCCGTGTCGCGCTCGGGATCGACCGTCACAAACAGCACCTGTACCTTGTCGGCGTCCGGCCCCAACTTTTCCATCACCTGCTTGAGCTCGACCATGGTCGTCGGGCAAACGTCGGGGCAGTGCGTGTAGCCGAAGAACATCAGCACCACCTTGCCTTTGAAGTCGGCCAGTCTGCGGGTCTTGCCAGTCGGATCCTGCAGCGCGAAATCCTGGCCGAAATCCGACGCGCCCGAAATATCGACGTTCTTGAACGACGGCTTGGATTGACCGCACGCCCCCAGCAGCGCGGCGCAGAGCGCAAGCAGGCACAAGCGGCGGAACGTGGCAAAGAAGCCTGAGGCGGAATTCGGCATGCGGGCAGTGTCGGGAAGAGGGATTCGCCCGAAAGTATCGCCGATCGCGTCAGCCTCGACTTCGGGCGCGGCAAGATGCCGCAGGCGGCGCATCAGGCCTGCGGCACGAATTTGAAGTAGTGATCGACCAGCAGCGCCGCGAACAGCAGCGACAGGTACAGGATCGAATAGCGGAAGGTACGCTGGGCCAGTTGGTCCGAATAGTTGCGGAACAGCTTCCAGGCGTAGCCGAGGAACACCAGCCCCAACCCCAAAGCGGCGACCAGATAGATATAGCCGCTCATGCCGTAGACGAAAGGCAGCAGCGTGGCGGCGATCATCACGAGCGTGTACAGCAGGATGTGCAACAGCGTGTAGCGCTCGCCGTGCGTGATCGGCAACATCGGCAGGCCGGACTTGGCGTAGTCGGCGCGGCGATACAGGGCTAGCGCCCAGAAATGCGGCGGGGTCCAAGTAAAGATGATCAGCACCAGGAACCACGCCTCGGCCGGCACCGTGCCTGCCACGGCCGCCCAGCCCAACGCGGGCGGCATGGCGCCGGACAGACCGCCAATGACGATATTTTGCGGCGTGGCGGGCTTGAGCAGGATCGTGTAGACCACCGCGTAACCGAGGAACGTGGCGAAGGTCAGCCACATCGTCAAGTCATTGGCGAACACGTGCAGCAGCCACATGCCCGCGCCGCCCAGGATGGCCGAGAAGACCAGCGTCTGAGGCGTGCTGATTTCCCCCGTGGCGGACGGCCGCCATGCGGTGCGGCGCATCAGCGCGTCGATCTTCTGTTCCACCAGGCAGTTGATGGCGAACGCCGCGCCGGCCAGCAGCCAGATGCCGGCGGCACCGCCGATCAGCACCGACCACGGCACCATGCCCGGCGTGGCCAGGAACATGCCGATGATCGCGCAGAACACGGCCAGTTGCGTCACGCGCGGCTTGGTCAGGGCGGCGTATTGGCGGGCCAGGTGAAGCAATCGGCCCACGGAGGAATGGGAGTGGGTAGCTGTAACCACGGGGGGCATCTTGTCCTTCATGTGGCGCGCGCGGCAACGGACGGTTGGGCTGCGGCGCCTGCGGAGCGGGTCGCGAGGCCGATATTGTAGTTGAGACGGAGCAACAGCATCAGCAACAGGGCTGCTCCACCGTTATGGGCGACCGCCGCCACCAGCGGCCAGTCGAACATGATGTTGGACAGGCCCGTGGCCAATTGCAGCGCCAGCACGCCCAGCAGCCATGTGGCGTGGCGCGTCAGACCGGTCATACGGCGCGCCCGCAGGCCAAACCAGAGCAGGTAGCCCAGCACCACGAAAGCGAAGCCGCGATGCACCCAGTGGATCGCCACCAGGGCCGCGTGCGGAATGTAATCGCCGTCGGCGGTCATGCCAAGCTGACGCCATAGCGTGAAGCCATGACGAAAGTCCATTTCCGGGATGATCTGCCCATTGCACAGCGGAAAGTCAGTGCAGGCCAGCACCGCATAGTTGGTGCTGACCCAGCCGCCCAGAAAGATCTGGATCACCAGCAGCACGATCGCCAGCAGTCCGGCCCCGCGCAGCGAAGCCGCCTCGCGCGCCACCACGTGCGGCGGATCGTTGCGCGAGCCGAGCCAGATCAGCGATGCCAGCAGCGCCATCGCCAGCAGCAGGTGCGTGACGACGATGATCGGTTGCAGCTTCATCGTCACCGTGAGCATGCCGAACGCGCCCTGCACGCAAACCAACAGGAACACGCCGGTCGGAAACCATGGCGATTGCCTCAGTTCGCGCCGCCTGACCCATGCCAGCACCATCAGCGAGATGATCAGCACGCCCACTGCCATCGCAAAATAGCGATGGATCATTTCGATCCATGCCTTGACCAGCGTCACCGGGCCGCTCGGCAAGGCCGTTTCGGCCGCGCGGATCGGCTCCATTGCCGCATGCGGATTGGAATGGCCATAGCAGCCCGGCCAGTCCGGGCAGCCAAGGCCCGAATCGGTCAGGCGCGTGAAACTGCCGAACATGATCAGATCGAGCGTCAGGAACGCCGTGATCCACACGAGCTTGCGATATTTGTCACGGCTGCCGCGCACCATCACATAGGACAGCGGCAACAGGGCGATCAGGATGCCAATGATGGCGAGCTGGAGCAGCATTTCGGAACAGCCGGTCAATCAGTCAATGCATCAGCCGATGCGGGAATACTTGAGCAGCTTCTTGAGATCGCCGCTCATCTTCTTCGGGTCTGGATCCTTGGGCCAGCGCATCATCAGGTTGCCCATCGGATCGACCAGGAAAATCGTGTCCTCGATGCGGCCGCCATCCTGCGCGGGCAGCCATTGCGCGATCGCCGCGCGATCCATGCGCATGAAACGCACGCCCGCATAGGGTTCGTTGTAGGCGTTGGACAGCCGCTCGTCCACACGCCCCTGGTCCGGGATGAGCCAGACGGGGACGATCCGTTCGCGGTCTTCGCCCTGCCCTGCGCGGATCTGGCGCATCGTGAACAGCTTGCGCGCACAGGCCTCGTCACAGGCAGACGCATCGGTCATCAACATCAGCCATTTGCCGCGCAGCGCGGTCAGCGGTTGCGGCTGGGCGCGCTCGTCTATCAGTTGCGCGGCCGGCATGGGGCGTTGCGGATCGATCAGCGCGCCATAGTTGGTACTGCCGCCGCTCGGCTTGATCACGTAATAGGTGAAATACGAGAAAAGCACCGGCGATGCGCACACCAGCAGCAACATCAGCATTTGCAGACGGCCGCGACGCGTGCGCGCATCGATACGGGCGTCGCCACGCGATTCGGGCGTGACCGAGGGATCTTGCTGCGGCATGGAATTGGTCTGTACGTTCATCGTTCGGTTAGTTGCTTGCCGTTGCGGATTCGCGCCGCGCCCGGCGCCAGCCCAGCACGGCCACCAGTACCGCGGTCAGCGCTGCCAGGCCGAACCACTGTGCGGCGTAGCCGTAGTTGCGCTGCGCGCCCGAGTCGGCCGGGGCCCAGTCGCGCGAGAGGCCGTCGCCGAGGTCGGTGGACTGTTCCACCACCACAGGCGCCAGTGGCGTTGAAATCTCATGCGCAAAGGCGGCAAGATCGACATTCTGACGGATCTTGCGGCCGGCCTCCGCTCCAGGATCGTGGCCGAGACCAAAGACGCGCGGCACGCCTGCCAGCGCGGTCCCCTCGATCTCGATCTCGCCGGTCGGCGTGTCGAACGGTGCGATGCGCGTGCGATCCTGCGCATCGCGCGGCAGCCAGCCGCGCAGCACCAGCACGCCGCCGCCGCCGGCCAGACGCAGCGGCGTCAGCACCAGAAATCCCGCGCGGCTGTCCGATCCATTGCCATGCGGGCGATTGTCCAGCAACACGGTGTGGGCCGCATCGAAGGCGCCACGCACGCGCACGCGCCGAGCGACCAGGCGCGACGCGTCGGCAGTGTCGCCGCGCAGATCGAGCGGCGGCTGCGCGGCCAGCGCCGCCTGCCGCGCGGCCCGGTCGGTCCGTTCATGCGCGCGCCGCAACTGCCAGTTGCCCAGCGCGCAGGTCACCGCGATGACGAGCAGCGCGGCCAGCAACGGCACCGGGCCCGGCGCGCGCCAGAGCGTGCGGGTCATCACGGGTTCACCCGCGCAGGCACGGTGCGATAATGAGCGCCTACCAAAACGGCTCCCCTCATGCGCTTCGTCATCATCGTCGCCTTCATCCTGATCATCGGCAGCCTGGCTTCCGCGCTGTTCTTCATGATGCGCGACCGCGGCCGCACGCCCAACATGATGCGCTCGCTGATGCTGCGCGTCGGCTTTTCGGTGGCGCTGTTCCTGTTCATCCTGTTTGCGCACTGGATGGGCTGGATCCACAGCACCGGCATCCAGATGGCGCCCTGAACCGGCCGCCGTATCGCAAAAAACAAAGCGCCGCTGAGGATGTCTCCCGCGGCGCTTCTTGTTGGAACTGCATCGCCGCCGCAGCGGCGATCGTGCATTACAACCAGTACACCACCACGTACAGACCCAGCCATACCACGTCCACGAAGTGCCAGTACCAGGCGGCGCCTTCGAAGGCGAAGTGATGTTCCGGCGTGAAATGGCCTTTCAGCACGCGGCCCAGCACCACCGCCAGCATGATCGCGCCCATCGTCACGTGGAAGCCGTGGAAGCCCGTCAGCAGGAAGAACGTCGAACCGTAGACACCCGAGGTGAGCTTCAGGTTCAGCTCGTGGTACGCGTGGATGTATTCGTAGGCCTGCAGGCACATGAAGATCGCGCCGAGCAGGATCGTCAGCACCATGCCCTGGATTACCTGGTTGCGCTTGCCGGCCAGCAGCGCGTGGTGCGCCCAGGTCAGCGTCACGCCGGAGGTCAGCAGCAGTGCCGTGTTGATGGTCGGGATCGGCCACGGGCCCATCACCTGGAAGCTCTCGATAGTGCCGGCCGGACCCGTGTTGGGCCATACGGCGGCAAAGTCCGGCCAGATGATCTTGTTGTTCAGGTCGCCCAGCCACGGCATGGCGATCGTGCGGGCATAGAACAGCGCGCCGAAGAACGCCGCGAAGAACATCACCTCGGAAAAGATGAACCAGCCCATCGACCAGCGGAACGACACGTCGATGTTCTTGCCGTACTTGCCCCCTTCGGATTCGCCGATGGCGTCGCCAAACCAGCTCTTGAGCACGAACAGGAACCACAGCAGGCCAAAGCCGCACAGATACGGCGCCCAAGGTTGCCCGTTGACCCAACCGGCGGCTCCCGCACCGGTCATCAGCAGGCCGAATGCCGCCGTGATCGGATGGCGCGACGGGCCCGGCACGAAGTAGTACGGGGCGTTTGCGCGATTCGCACTCATTCTTCTATCTCCAGCTCAAAGTCTCGATTCATGTTTATCCGCGCGTCCGGCCCCGACATCTGGCCGGCGGCGTGCTCGCTTTGTATCTGCTGCCCTGCTATGCCTGGCTGACCACGGCGCGCACGATCAGGATCAAGACCGTCACGAACACTGCCGCCGCAATCAGCCCGGCGATGATCACATGCACCGGGTTCAGCCGCGCCATGTCGGATTCATGCTCCGATCCCTTGCGCAGCCCAATGAACGACCACAACACCGCGCGCACCGTCTGCGCAAACGATGCCTTGCGATGCACCGGATCGTCGATCGCCATCTCAGCCTCCCTGCTGCGCGGCCGCGCCATCGGCCGCGCCGGCTGCCGGCGCCTGCGCTACCGGCGTGCCCACTTCAAAAAAGGTGTACGACAGCGTGATGTTCTTCACATCCTTGGGCAGCTTCGGATCGATCACGAAGACCACCGGCATTTCGCGCGCTTCCTTTGCCTTGAGCGTCTGCTGCTTGAAGCAGAAGCACTCCACCTTCTTGAAGTACTCGGTGGCCTGCTTGGGCGCGTAGCTCGGAATCGCCTGAGCCGAAATATCGCGCGCCTGTCCGTTTGCCACTTCGTAGACGATCGTCGTCAACTCGCCCGGATGCACTTCCATCGAATGCTTCACGGGGCGGAACGCGAACGGCCCGCGCGCGTTGGAATCGAATTCCACGGTGATCGTGCGGCTCTTGTCGATCTGCGTATTCTTGACCGCGCTGGCGCCGTAGAGGTCGCGCGTGGTCACCACGTTCAGCCCGGTGATATCGCAGATCGCCTTGTACAGCGGCACGAGCGCGTAGCCAAAGCCAAACATCAACGTCACCACCACCAGCAGGCGCAACATCATGCCGCGGTTGAAGCGCTTCTCGATAGCCCTGTCCTGCGCGTCCACGCCAGTCTCCTGCTAGTTCATTCTTTTCTTCGGCTTTCAGCCGCCAAGAAATTTCATCTTGGCAACGAATCCCAGGAAAAAGACCATCACGATCGACAGAAGGATCCAGCCCAGGCGCCGGTTGGCGGCTTTCTGGCTGGCTTGTCGCTCCTGCTGCGACGGGCTTTTTGCTGAGGGCTGCATGATGTGCGGATCGGATTGGCCGGATGCGCGAGGCATCCGGCCTGTGTGAGTGCGATTACTTCACCAACGGCGGTTCTTCGAAGGTATGGAACGGCGCCGGCGACGGCACGGTCCATTCCAGGCCTTCCGCGCCATCCCACGGCTTGTCGCCGGCAGCTTCGCCGCCACGGTACGACGGCAGTACCACGGCGAAGAAGAAGTACACCTGCATCAGGCCGAAGCCCAGCGCACCGATCGACGCCACGGCATTGAAGTCCGTGAACTGGGTCGGATAGTCGGCATAGCGACGCGGCATGCCGGCCAGACCCAGGAAGTGCATCGGGAAGAAGGTGACGTTGAAGAAGATCAGCGAGCCCCAGAAATGGATCTTGCCGCGCATCTCGTCATACTTGAAACCGCTCCACTTCGGACCCCAGTAGTAGAAGCCCGCAAACAGCGCGAACAGCGAGCCCGCCACCAGCACGTAGTGGAAGTGCGCCACGATGAAGTAGGTGTCCTGCAGCTGGATGTCGATCGGTGCCACGGCCGGCATCAGGCCGGTGAAACCGCCGATCGTGAACACGAAGATGAAGCCGATCGCGAACAGCATCGGGGTTTCGAACGTCATCGAACCGCGCCACATGGTGGCGATCCAGTTGAAGATCTTCACGGCCGTGGGCACCGCGATCAGCATCGTCGCGTACATGAAGAACAGCTGGCCAGTCACCGGCATGCCAGTGGTGAACATGTGGTGCGCCCAGACGATGAACGACAGGATCGCGATCGACGCCGTGGCGTACACCATCGAGCTGTAGCCGAACAAGCGCTTGCGCGCGAAGGTCGGCACGACGTGCGAGATGATGCCGAACGCCGGCAGGATCATGATGTACACCTCGGGGTGCCCGAAGAACCAGAAGATGTGCTGGTACATCACCGGGTCGCCGCCGCCGGCGGCCGAGAAGAAGCTCGTGCCGAAGTGGCGGTCCGTCAGCACCATCGTGATGGCGCCGGCCAGCACCGGCATCACGGCGATCAGCAGGTAGGCGGTGATCAGCCAGGTCCAGCAGAACATCGGCATCTTCATCAGCGTCATGCCCGGCGCGCGCATGTTGAGGATGGTGACGATGATGTTGATCGACCCCATGATCGACGACGCGCCCATGATGTGCATGGCAAAGATTGCCAGGTCCATGCCCGGGCCCATCTGCACCGACAGCGGCGCGTACAGCGTCCAGCCCGCGGCGGTGGCGCCGCCCGGCACGAAGAACGAGCCGACCAGCATCAGCGCGGCCGGCGGCATCAGCCAGAAGCTGAAGTTGTTCATGCGCGCGAAGGCCATGTCCGATGCGCCGATCTGCAGCGGGATCATCCAGTTCGCGAAGCCCACGAACGCCGGCATGATCGCGCCGAACACCATGATCAGACCGTGCATCGTGGTGAACTGGTTGAACAGCTCGGGACGGAAGAACTGCAGGCCCGGCTCGAACAGCTCCAGGCGGATCAGCAGCGCCAGCACGCCGCCGGACAGCAGCATGGTGAACGCGAACAGCAGGTACAGCGTGCCGATATCCTTGTGGTTGGTCGCAAACAGCCAGCGTCGCCAGCCGTGCGGATGATCGTGCGCGTGGTCATCGTGACCATGATCGTGCGCGTGGTCGTGCGGATGGCCCAGTGTCTCCGGGGTAGCGGTACTCATCGCAATGACTCCATCAATTCCTGAATGCGGGGCTGCCGCGGGTCAGCCTGCGACGCGGTTACCCGCGAGGCTGGCCTGCTTGTCGTTGGACGTGGTCGGCGTGGCGGCCTTGGGCGCCGCATCGCCGGCGCCGGCTTGTGCGCCGCCGCCTTCCGGGAATTTGCCGGCGCGCGCCTGCGAGAAGTCCGCCGGCTGGATTACTTCGCCGGTCTTGTTGCTCCAGCTGTTGCGCGTGTACGTCATGACCGCGGCCAGCTCGGTGTCCGACAACTGCTTCCACGACGGCATGCCGCCCTTGCCTTCGAGCAGGATGTGCATCTGGCCTGCCTTCGGGCCGTTGACGACCTTCGAGCCGTCAAGCGCCGGGAACGCGCCGCCGCCCTTGCCGGTCGGCTGGTGGCAGACGGCGCAATTCGCCGCGTAGACCTTTTCGCCGCGCACCTTGATTTCGTCGAGCGTCCAGGTCTTGTTGGGATCGTCCGCCGCGGCCGCCATCAGCTTTTTCTTGTCGTCGACCCACTTCGCGTATTCGGGTTCGGACACCACGCGCACCACGATCGGCATGAACGCATGTTCCTTGCCGCACAGCTCTGCGCACTGTCCGCGATAGATACCGGTCTTTTCGGCGCGGAACCAGGTGTCGCGCACAAAGCCCGGAATCGCATCCTGCTTCACGCCGAAGGCGGGAATCATCCAGGCGTGGATCACGTCGTTGGCGGTGGTGACGATGCGGATCTTCTTGTTGACCGGCACCACCAGCTCGTTGTCCACCTCCATCAGGTAGGTGTTCGACTTTTCCTGCTGGTTGTTGATCTGCTCGCGCGGCGTGGTCAGCGTGGACACGAACGAGATGCCCTCGCCCTGGCCCTTGAGGTAGTCATACCCCCACTTCCACTGGTAGCCGGTGGCCTTGATCGTGATGTCCGAATTGGTGGTGTCCTTCATCGCCACCACGGTCTTGGTGGCCGGCAGCGCCATCGCGATCACGATCAGGAACGGCACGATGGTCCAGATCACTTCCACGGTGATGCTTTCGTGGAACGACGCGGCCTTGGCGCCCTTGCTCTTGCGATGCTTGAAGATGGAATAGAACATCACGCCGAACACGGCGATGAAGATCACAGTACAAATGATCAGCATCATCCAGTTCAGCCAGTGAATCTGTTCGGCGATTTTTGTAACGGGTTCGGCCAGATTAAGTTGCCGCACGGCGGGGCCGCCCGGCATGTCACTGACCGCGGAGGCCGCCTGGCTGACAAGCAGGGACGCGCCTGCCAGACATGCTGCGGATGCCTTCTTCCACATTTTCATTGTTTATCTACCCAATTTACAGATTCAAATCTGTCCCCGCCCTGCCCCGCATCGCGTCCGATCGGAACGCCATGCAAGGCCGCCGCGAGCTCCTGCGCGAACTTGCGCCGCCGGTACGGGTCCAGATGACACCCCACCCGCACGGTGCGCTTGCCCGACCGCAAGACCACCAGCGCCCGGAACGATTCACCCAGTTCAATCCGCACCCACTGTGGATTGAATACTTCCCGCGTGACCCGACTGGCGCTGGCTGTCTCCACGACCAGCATGCCGTCGGTCACACTCACGCGTTCATAATCCGCCGCATGGCGCGCATACGCCAGCAGGGCAATCCCCAGCCCGATCAGTTCCAGGCCGGCAAACGGCAACACGAGCCAGGCCCCATGCCAGGCGACAAGAAACGCCGCGATGGACATGGAAAAACATGCGATGGAGAAGTAGAACCAGCCGACCTGGCGTGGAGAGAGCGAGCAATTGCGCTTCATCAGCCAGTCGTTGCTCGGCAAGGGGGTGCGTCCGTCGAGATTTCCGCCGGAGTCACCTACTGCCGTCTGGAATGCGATACCCAAGTCTTGCATCGCCAACCACTCTGCATCGGATGCACACCCGGGACGAAACCCGCGTCAGGCAAGCACGTGCGTAGTGCCTTCCGGATGCGTTCTTGTGCCAGGGGACCACTGCGACAAACCGGCCCATTATATGGCGCTTCGCATACCTGAACAACATAGGATTTGACCGCAGTGCTTGCCTTCCCGATTTTTTTGTGCATCAGGCAAGCGCTGCCGATAGGCAACACAAACGATGCGCCCCGATTGTCGGCCAACCGGGGCGGCAAACGCGATGTCGCGCGCCGTCAGTTGCGTGGCCGCGCCCGCCCGATCTTGTCGACCGGAATAATCGCGCGCCCCAGATCGTCCGTCGCCTGCTTGCCACGCGGCGGAATTTTCCATGCATGGCCGTAGACAATCTCGAACGTCAATGGGATCACGCCATCGGCGTTGCGCAAACCATCGAGCGCCGCGAGCACGGCCCGGCGCCATCCCTTGCCACGCAAACCCGCGTTGCCCGGGCGGCGCAGTCCGCCGAACGCCTGCACTTCCCGCAACAGCGTTTCAGCCGATTCGTAAGTGACGGTCAGCGTTTCCATGTCCATCACAGGGGTGGACCAGCCGCTGTGCACGAGCATGTCGCCAATGTCGTGCATGTCGACGAAGCGCAGCGTATGCGCATCCAGATCGACCTGCGCGAACGCGGCGCGCAATTCCTTGAGTGTGTCGGGGCCGAACAGCGAGAACATCACCAGCCCATCGTCGGCAGCCACACGATGCCACTCCGGAAACACGCGGTGCGGTTCGGGATGCCAGTGCAACGCGAGGTTGGACCACAACAGATCGAAGCTGGCGGCGCCAAACGGCAATGTGGCAAGATCGCCCTGCACCAGGTCGAACATCGGACGCTTGCCGAGCAGGCGTCCGATCCAGCCGGGCCGGCGTTGCGGATCGCGCTGTCCCGCCTGCTGGAGCATCGCGCCGGAGATATCGAGACCGGCGATCTGCGCGTCGGGAAACCGCGCACGCAATCCCGCGAGACCCTGTCCATGCCCGCAGCCGATATCGAGCGCGCGGCGCGGCGACAGCTTGACCACCTCCATGCGCTCCTGCATGCGCTGGCCAATCTCGCCAAGCAGAAAATCAAGCTGGCCGAAGCGCGGGCTGCGGCGGTCGAAAGCAAGCCGGGTCAGCCGCGCGGGCGGCAACCAGGCATCAGGGGAATCGGTGGCATGCAGGGACACGGACAAGCAGGACGGAAAGAAACCAATCGGCGGACAGTGCGGCAAAGTGTCGCACCTTCGGACGGTCGTCGCACGCACCGCGGGCCGACCGGACCCGAAGTATACGCGCGCCCGCCGATGGCTGCCGGCGCGCAGCCCACGCGCAAGGCGGCGCCGGAACGGGCACGGAATGCAGTCGCGCGCGTGACGCCGGAAGCGGCGCCGCCCACCGCGACGGGGCGGCTGTCGATATGGTCGGCCTTGCTGCCATCAGCCTGCCTGTTGTGCGCGGCGGTCCAGCGCGATGTCGTATGCGCGGCCTGCGCCGGCGCCTTGCGACACCCCGCGCCCAGATGTCCGCGCTGCGCGCTACCCGGCGGAGGCCACTGCGGCGTTTGCGCCGACGACGACCCCATCGACGCAACGCTTACGCTGGGCGACTATGCCGATCCTTTCGACGCGCTAGTCCAGCGGCTCAAGTTCGGCGCCAAATTGCCGGCCGCGCACTGGATCGCCGCGCAACTGGCCGGCTGTGTGCAGGCATCCGGCGCCGCGCCGGACTTGATCGTCCCCATTCCGCTGTCGCCAGCGCGTCTGGCCGAGCGCGGCTTCAATCAGGCATGGGAAATCGCACGGCCGCTTGCGCGGCAGTTGGGCGTCGCAGCCATGGCCACCGCGCTGGTGCGCCATCGCCATACGGCCAGCCAGCGCGAATTCGATCTGGATGCGCGCCGGGCGAACGTCCAGGGGGCGTTTGCGGTGCATCCCACGGCATCGCTGGTCGGGCGGCACGTTGGACTGGTCGACGATGTGATGACCACAGGCGCCACCCTGCGCGAGGCCGCACGGGTGCTCAAGGCGCACGGCGTAGCGCGCGTCACGGCGCTGCCGGCACTTCGCACGCCGTGACACCGGGTGCCGTACGGGTTAAGCTGCGCTCCGGTTTTTGAGTCCTCAGCCCATGTTCAACGTCGTCCTTGTCGAACCCGAAATCCCGCCGAACACCGGCAATGTGATTCGCCTGTGCGCCAATACCGGCGCGCAGTTGCATCTGGTCAAACCACTGGGATTTCCGCTCGAAGATGCCCGCATGCGGCGCGCGGGCCTGGATTATCACGAGTACGCAACGATGCGCGTGCATGACAGCTGGGACGCGCTGATGGCCGCCGAACAACCCGATCCGGCGCGCATGTTCGCGCTGACCACGCATGGCTCGACGCCGTTCGGTCAGGTCAGCTTTGCCCCGGGCGACTGGTTCGTGTTCGGTTCTGAAACGCGCGGGCTGTCGCCCGAGCGCCGCGAATGGTTTCCGGCTGCACAGCGCATCCGGCTGCCAATGCGGCCCAACAATCGCAGCCTGAACCTGTCCAACACGGTGGCCGTGGTGGTCTTCGAAGCCTGGCGGCAGAACGGATTCGCGGGCGGCGCCTGATCAATTTTCCGGCTGCACACTGGCAGCGCGGATCACCTTGTCCCATCGCGCTTTCTCGCTGACCATCGTCTGGCGCAGCGACGCCGGCGCGGTGCCAGCCGGCACAAAGTATTGCGCACGCATTTTCTCGCGCACGTCGTCGCTGCCGATCACCTTCACCAGTTCGCGATAGAGCCGATCGACGATCGGCGCGGGCGTGCCGGCCGGCGCGAGGATGGCCTGCCACGAGATCGCCTCGAAACCCGGATAACCCGATTCGGCCACCGTCGGCACCGACGGCAGCACAGCCGTGCGGCCGGTCGACGTCACGGCCAGCAGGCGCAGCTTGCCCGCATTGACCATCGGCATGGCGATGGCAGGCACCATGAAGCCCGCCTGCACCTGGCCGCCGATCATGGCCGTGGTGATCTGCGGAAATCCCGGATAAGGCACGTGCTGCAAGTCGATGCCAGCCATTGCCTTGAGCTGCTCCATTGCCAGATGGGCTGCACTGCCGTTGCCGACCGAACCATAGTTCAACGCGCCGGGCTTGGATTTGGCCAGCGCGACGAATTCGCGGAGGCTGTGCACCGGCAGGCGCGCATCGATCGCCAGCACATTGGGCGACGTGGCAACCAGCGTCACCGGCGCCAGCTGCTTCATCGGGTCATAGCTCAGATGCCGGTACAGCGAAGGCGCGGTGACCAGCGGACCGTTAATGGTGAACAGCAACGTATAGCCATCGGGCGCGGCCTTGGCCACGGTGCCCGTGCCGATATTGCCGCCAGCACCGGGGCGGTTTTCGATCACGATGGGCTGGCCCAGTGCAAGCGCCAGCTTTTCCGTGACGATGCGCGCGATCAGGTCCGGCGACGAACCCGCCGGAAACGGCACGACCATGCGGATCGGCCTGCTGGGCCAGTCATCGGCGACGGCCTGCGTGGGACGCAGCGCGGCTGCGGGGGATGCGACGAGCGCAAGAATGGCTTGGCGGCGGGAAAGCACTGTTCAGGTTGTTTGTGCGCGGGTGAGAAATCCGACGATCATTCATCGCGCGCGTCGCGCTGAAGCAAGCGCGCCACGGCATCGGCGGCGGGCAGATCCTCGAACAGGACCGCGCAGACAGCGCGCGTGATCGGCATTTCCACGCCATGCCGCGCCGCCAGCGCGGCGACAGCCTTGGCGCAACGCACGCCCTCGGCCACATGCCCAAGTCCGTGGAGGATCTGCTCCAGCGTCTTGCCGGCGGCCAGTTGCTGCCCTACCTTGCGGTTGCGCGACAAGTCGCCGGTGGCCGTCAGGATCAGGTCGCCAACGCCGGCCAGCCCCATGAAGGTTTCCGAGCGGCCGCCCAGCGCCACCCCGAGCCGGGTCATTTCCGCCAGGCCGCGCGTCACCAGCGCGGCGCGCGCGTTGAGACCAAGGCCGAGCCCGTCGCTCGCGCCGGTGGCGATCGCCAGCACATTCTTGACCGCGCCGCCGACTTCGACGCCGATCAGGTCGTCGCTGCCATAGACGCGCATGGCGTGATGGTGGAACGCCGCCTGCGCGCGGTCCGCCAGCACATGCGCGGTGCCGGCCACCGTCAGCGCGCAGGGCAAGCCCTGCGCCACTTCCTTGGCAAAGCTGGGGCCGGTCAGCACGCCAAATTCGATGTCCCCTTGCGCAATACCCAGGGCATCGAGTTCCTCGCGCACCATCTGGTGCGGCAGCGCGTGTGTGTCGGCCTCGAAGCCTTTGCACAGCCACAGCATCGACAGTGGCGCGTTGCGGCGCCGCGCCGCCAGCCGGCGAGTCATTTCGCGCAGCCCGGCGACGGGCGTGGCGACGATCAGCAGCCCTTGGGGATCGGCCAGCGCGTGATCGACGGCGCGATCGAAATCGGGCTGGCAAACCAGCCGCGCCGACAGCGCCACGCCGGGCAGGTACGCGACATTGATGCCGGTCGCGGCGATGGTGGCCAGTTGGTCGGCATCGCGGCCCCAGAGCATCACATCGTGGCGATGGTCGGAGGCGGCATGGCTGGCAAGCGCTGTACCCCACGCTCCGGCGCCAAGGATGGTCAGATTCATGGCAGTTCGGCGAATTGCGCTGTCATGAAGACAGTATGTACGGGACGAGCGACGCCCGTGGACTTCAGAAACACCAAACGGGGCCGAAGCCCCGTCTGGCACACATCGAAACCGAAGTTCCGATCAGTGGCGGGCCTGGCTGCCGTCCGGCAGCACGATGCCGGAATCGCCAGCCTGCGCCTGCGCTTCCTGCATGGCGGCTTGCAGGCGTTGCTCGTAAAGCGCCTGGAAGTTGATTTCCGACAAGTGGATGGCCTGGAAACCGGCGCGCGTGATGACGTCGGCAATGTTGCCGCGCAGGTACGGATAGAGGATGGTCGGGCAGGCGATGCCCAGCAGCGGGTCGAGCTGTTCGGCCGGCACGTTGCGGATATCGAAGATGCCGGCCTGGTGGGCTTCCACCAGGAACGCGACCTTGTCCTGCACCTTGGTCGTCACGGTGCCCGTCACGACGACTTCGAAAATGCCTTCCTGCAGTTGGGCGGCGCCCACATTCACCTGCACTTCGACCGACGGGGCTTCCGATTCGAGGAAGATGGCCGGCGAATTCGGCTGCTCGAGCGACATGTCCTTCAGGTACACGCGCTGGATGTTGAAGAAGGGCTGGTCTTCCTGCTGGGTGGCTTGTTGCTGGTCGCTCATGAAAGGCTTCCGGATGGATCGGTTTGGGCGCGCGATGCGCCATGCGCTGCCGGCGGCGAAGGCCTCCGGCGGCTGTTTGGAAAGCGCATATGGTACATGACGCCGATGGCGAATTCACCCGGCTCCGGCACTATCAGAATCGTCTTAGCCGCGCGGCGCCGCCGCGGCGGGGTCAGGCGGCCAGCAGCGGCGTCAGCCCGCCCTGGCGGTCGAGCGCCGACAGATCGTCGAAGCCGCCGACATGGGTCTCGTCGATGTAGATCTGCGGAACGGTACGGCGTCCGGTGCGGCTCATCATCTCCTCGCGCTTGCCCGGCTCGCGGTCGATCAGGATCTTCTCGATCGTTTCCACGCCGCGCTGCTTGAGCAGGCGCTCGGCCATCTGGCAATAGGGACACACTACCGTGCTGTACATGACGACGCGGGCCATGCGGGATCTCCTTGACTGCAAAAAAAGCAAAACACAGCGGCGCGGTCCGCCCAGGGCAGTACCGCGCCGCGACTGCTTGTTCAATGGGGCTGTTTTCGTTACTTGATGACCGGCAGGCCGGCCTGCTGCCAGGCGGCCATGCCGCCATCCAGCGCGTAGACCTCACTGTAACCGGCTTCTTTCAGCGCTGCTTGAGCCTTGCCCGAGCGCTGGCCGGTCTGGCAGATCACGATGATGGGGGTCGCCTTGTCCTTTGCAAGACCAGCGGCGCGGTTGGCGATATCGGCAAGTGGCGCACTCTTCGCTTGCGGCAGATGGCCCTTGGCAAATTCGGCGGCATCGCGGATGTCCACCACTACTGCGTTGCGCTTGTTGATCAGCTGCGTGGCCGCAGCCGTATTGACGCGCTTGCCGCCGGTTCCGGCCTTGATTTGCGGCCAGGCCAGCAGGCCGCCCGAGACCACGGCGATCGCGATCAGGGCCAGGTTGTTATAGTCGGCGAAGAAATTCACGTTGGCATTCCGTTGGGTTGGGTCGGCGGCATTATAAAATACGCGGTTTCGCGCCAGCGCCGATATTTATCGGCCGCCGGTGCCGCCATCGCGTGGCACCATGGCGCCGCAGGTCACTCACTACCCGGAAGCAGCATGTACAAGCTCGTTCTTATCCGCCACGGCGAATCCACCTGGAATCTCGAAAACCGCTTCACCGGCTGGGTCGACGTCGATCTGACCGACACCGGCATCGCGCAGGCCAAGCAGGGCGGCCAACTGCTCAAGGAAGCCGGTTTCAGCTTCGACGTGGCCTATACCTCGGTGCTCAAGCGCGCCATCCGCACGCTTTGGCACGTGCAGGACGAAATGGACCTGATGTGGATTCCCGTGCGCAATGAATGGCGTCTGAACGAACGCCACTACGGCGCGCTGGCCGGCCTGAACAAGGCCGAAACGGCCAAGAAGTACGGCGATGCGCAGGTGCTGGTGTGGCGCCGCAGCTACGACACCCCGCCGCCCGCGCTGGAGCCGACCGACGAACGCGCCTCGTTCAACGATCCACGCTACGCCAACGTGCCGCGCAGCGAAGTGCCGCTGACCGAGTGCCTGAAGGACACCGTGGCCCGCGTGATGCCGTTGTGGAACGAATCGATCGCTCCGGACATCAAAGCCGGCAAGCGCGTTGTGATTGCCGCGCACGGCAACAGCATTCGCGCGCTGGTGAAGTACCTGGATCAGATTTCGGATGACGACATCGTCGGCCTCAACATTCCCAACGGCACGCCGCTCGTGTACGAGCTTGACGCCGACCTGCGCCCCTTGCGCCATTACTACCTGGGCGACCAGGACGCGATCGCCGCGTCGCTGGCGGCCGTGGCCAACCAGGGCAAGGCCGGCTGACGACCGGTGCGCCCGCGCGCCGGTCCGTTTGCCGTCCGGATAGGCGCGCCGTCAGTGTGGCCAGCCACACCATGCGCAGGTGGCCCGCAGGTCTTTTTCTGCGCACCCTCTTATACTGTCGGTCAAATCCGTGCCGGCCAGCCCCGCCGGCCAGCACGGATTTCACCTTGAAAATCCTCACACGTTCAGGCTGCCCTCATGCGTAAGACGCTCAAGAACATTAGCCTCGTCTCAGTCGGCGTCGTTGCCGGCGTGCTGGCCACGCTGCAGATTTCGGCCACCGCCCAGAATGCCTCCGGGCCGTTGCCGCTGGACCAATTGCGGCTGATGTCCGACATCTTCGGGCAGATCAAGCGCGAGTATGTGGAACCGGTCGACGACAAGAAGCTGCTGACCGAAGCCATCAAGGGCATGGTCGCCAGCCTCGATCCGCACTCGGCATACCTCGACGAGAAGGATTTCAAGGAGCTGCAGGAAGGCACGCGCGGCCGTTTCGCCGGCCTTGGCATCGAAATCTCGCAGGAAGAAGGCCTGGTCAAGGTCATCAACCCGATCGAGGACACGCCGGCCTTCCGCGCCGGCATCCAGCCGGGGGACCTGATCACGCGTATCGACGACAAGCCGGTGCGCGGCCTGCCGCTGGAACAGGCTGTCAAGCGCATGCGCGGCGAGCCCGGCACCAAGGTCACGCTGACCATCTACCGCAAGAGCGAGGAACGCACGTTCCCGGTCTCGATCACGCGCGCGGAGATCCGCGTGCAGTCGGTCAAGACCAAGATGCTCGACAACAACACGATCGGCTGGGTGCGCCTGACGAGCTTTCAGGAACGCACCGTGTCCGATCTGGGCCGTCGTCTCAAGGAGATGGCGGAAAAGAACCCGAATCTGAAGGGCATCATCCTGGATCTGCGCAACAACGGTGGCGGCGTGCTGCAGGGCGCCGTGGGCGTTGCGGCGGCGTTCCTGCCCGAAGATGCGACGGTGGTTTCCACCAACGGCCAAGTGCCCGACGCCAAGCGCGTCTACAAGGCGTCGTTCAACAACTACCGGCTGTCGTCGCTCGACGAGGATCCGCTCAAGGACCTGCCGCCGCAGTTCAAGAAGCTGCCGATGATCGTGCTGACCAACGCCTATTCGGCGTCGGCGTCCGAAATCGTGGCGGGCGCGCTTCAGGACCAGAAGCGCGCGCTGATCATGGGCAAGACCACGTTTGGCAAGGGTTCGGTGCAGACCGTGCGTCCGCTGACCAACGACACCGGCATCAAGCTGACCATCGCGTATTACTACACGCCGTCGGGCAAGTCGATCCAGGCCAAGGGGATTCGCCCCGATATTCCGGTCGACCAGAACCCTGAAGGCGATCCGGACGACGCGCTGATCACGCGCGAAATCGACACGGAGCGCCACCTGCACAACAAGCAGGAATCGGAAGAACCCGAAATGGCCGAGCGCGAGCAACGTCGTGTCGACGAACTGCGTCGCCTGGAGGAAGAAAACGCCAAGAAGACGCCGGAAGAGCGCGAGAAGGAACGCAAGAAGAAGCCAGTGGAATTTGGCTCGGCCGACGACTTTATGCTGCAGCAGGCGATCGCGCAGCTCGACGGCAAGCCGGTGCAGCGCTCCAAATCGCGCCTCGAAGCGACCGGCACGGCGGGCAAGCCCGACACCAAGGAAGAAAAGCAGGAAGGCAAGTCCGGCAAGACGCCTGCGGCCAAGCCGGCCGCTAAGCCCGCGCCGTCCAAGCAGCCGGCCAGCCAGCCGCCCGCCAGCGCACCGATGGGCGATCCGCTGGGCACGCCGACCGGCAAGAAGTAATCAAGCCGCGCCGCCGCCCGCTACGGTACGGCGGCGGCGCTTGCAGAGAGCTGCCTGCGGCCCGCGGTATTGCACCGGCGGGCCGTTTTTGTTTGCAGATGACCCATGAATGACGACCAGCTGCTGCGCTATTCGCGCCATATTTTGCTCGACGAGATCGGGATCGAAGGCCAGGAGCGCTTGCTCGCCGGCCGCGTGCTGGTCGTCGGCGCGGGCGGTCTTGGCGCGGCCGCGATGCCCTACCTGGCTTCGGCCGGCGTGGGGCACCTCACGATCGTCGATGACGACGATGTCGACCTGACCAACCTGCAGCGCCAGATCCTCCACACCACCGCCAATGTCGGACGGCCCAAGGTGGAGTCGGCCAGGGAAGGTCTGCTGCGCATCAATCCCGATATCGATGTCGAGCTGGTGTCGCAGCGCGTCGGCGATGCCGAACTCGATGGCCTTGTGGCGGGTGCCGATGTGGTGCTCGATTGCTGCGACAACTTCGCCACGCGCCAGGCGGTCAACCGCGCCTGCCTGAAACATCGCAAGCCATTGGTATCGGGTGCGGCACTGCGCTTCGACGGTCAGGTCAGCGTGTATGACCTGCGCCAGACCGATGCCCCCTGCTACGGCTGCCTGTTTCCGCCGTCGGAGCCCGCGCCGGAAGCGGCCTGCGCGACGATGGGTGTGTTCGCGCCGCTGGTGGGCATGATCGGCACCGTCCAGGCGGCCGAAGCGCTAAAAGTGCTGGCCGGCGTCGGCCAGACGCTGTCCGGGCGCCTGCTGATGGTCAATGCAATGACGATGGAATGGACCACGATGCGGCTGGCGCGTACGCCGGACTGCGAGGTCTGCGGGGAAAGTCACTGAGGCTGGAGGCGGCTGGCGCGTGGCCGGGGAACGTTGCCGGATCCTGACGATCCCGCGTCGGAGCCCTCCTCGCGGGATCGCCAATGTCGGCGAAAAACGACTGGATGGAGACAAGAATCCGAATGAGAAAGGTTATTGCCTCATCCGATGCGTGAGCGTGGCGCCATCCGCACCACGCCGCGAACCATCCGCTGCCCGGAAACGCAGGCGGCGGGCGGCGGCTAGCCAGGCTTATTGCTCGCCCGGCTCCATCTGGGACTGCAGGTAGTTCTGCAGACCAACCTTGTCGATCAGGTCCAGCTGCGTTTCCAGATATTCGATGTGCTCTTCCGTGTCGGTAAGGATGTCGACCAGGATTTCGCGGCTGACGTAGTCGCCGACCGATTCGCAGTACGCAATGCCTTCCTTGACGGTCTGGTGCGCAGTCTGCTCGAGCTTCAGGTCGCACTTGAGCATTTCGGGCGTGTCTTCGCCGAGCAGCAGCTTGTGCAGGTCTTGCAGGTTCGGCAGTCCGTCCAGCATCAGGATGCGGTCGATCAGGCGGTCGGCGTGCTTCATTTCGCCGATCGATTCCTTGTATTCGACATCGCCGAGCTTCTTCAGGCCCCAATGGCGATACATGCGCGCGTGCAGGAAATACTGGTTGATCGCGGTCAGCTCGTTCTTGAGCTGAGCGTTCAGGTGCTGGATGACCTTCTTGTCACCTTTCATACGGGGGCTCCGGTTACAGACAACAACGAACCCGGCCCTCGGATGGTGGTGATATCGGGAAACGAAAAAACGCGCCGCGGATGAACATCCTGGCGCGCTTCTGAAACCACACGTTGTTCGGTGGAACGCTTCCTGAGTCAGGCGACCAGCGCGGTACGCTGGTCGTTCGCGACTGCCGGGTCACGAGCGTCCATTATGGCATGTGACGCAGCAGACGAACAGGTCGATATTTCGACCACCTGAATCGTCGAGATTTTCGAAGCCTTCATGGTCTGCACGGCGGCCACGCCTTCGCACAGCACCTGTTTCGCGCAGTCGCGGCAACGGCCGCAGCAGGTTCCCACACCGAGCGTTTCGGCCAGCTCGTCGAGCGTGGTCACGCCAAGATGAGCGGCGCCATGGATCTCATGGTCGGTAACCTGGTTGCAAATGCAAACGTACACAAAAGCCTCCTCGGACAGCGACGGCACCGGCATGCCGTTCGCGATGAGAGGCAGAATATCAGAGATCGAAAATGATAACAATTCCCATTAAACAAGAAGGGAATCGCGCTGCACAGCACCGGCTACCGACCCTCTGCAAAGGATTTTATCCATCACTTATCGGCGCCGATTTGTGGCGTCCATGCCTCGGAGCTCCGCAAAAAACCCTTTAAACCAAAGGGTTACGCGGTTAGCATCTTCAGCGCTGTGCCCAGTTCCTCGGGCTCGTAGCAGGCCAGGATCTGATCGACGGCCTTTTGCAGACGCTCGCAATCGGCGTGAATCACCTCCTGCTTCACGCGCAGCAGCTGGGCCGGATGCATGGAAAACTCGCGCAGTCCCATGCCCAGCAACAGACGAGTCATGGCGGGGTCGCCGGCCATTTCGCCGCACACCGCCACCGGCACGCCGGCGTGGTTGGCATCGCGGATCGTGCGCGCGATCAGATGCAGCACCGCCGGATGCAGCGGATCGTACAGGTGGGCCACGGCGTTGTCGGCGCGGTCGATCGCCAGCGTGTACTGGATCAGGTCGTTAGTGCCGATCGACAGGAAATCCATGCGCTTCAGAAACAGCGGCAGTATCAGCACGGCGGCCGGAATCTCGATCATGGCCCCGACCTTGACGCCGGGATCATAGGGCTGGCCGCGACTGTCGAGCTGGCGCTTGGCCTGCGCGATCAATTCGAGCGTCTGGTCGATTTCGCTGGCGTGCGCGAGCATCGGTATCAGCAGGCGGACCGGGCCGAACGCGGACGCGCGCAGCAACGCGCGCAATTGCGTCAGGAACATGGTCGGCTCCGACAGCGACCAGCGGATCGCGCGCAGTCCAAGCGCAGGATTGAGGGCCGTTTCGAAATCGCTGGTGATGCCGTCCAGCGGCTTGTCGGCGCCAATATCGATGGTGCGGATCGTGACCGGCAGCCCATGCATCGCCTCCACTGCATTGCGATAGGCCTGGAACTGCTCTTCCTCGTCCGGCAGTTCGTCGCGCCGGTTCATGAACAGGAATTCCGAACGGAACAGCCCCACGCCCACCGCGCCGGCGGCCAGCGCTGCACCGGCATCCTCGGCCATTTCGATATTGGCCAGCAGCTCGATTTCGAGCCCATCGAGCGTAACAGCCGGCATATGGCGCAACCGCTGCAGGCGCTTTTTCTCGAGCGCGCGCTCGCTCTGGCGGTGCCGGTATTCCTCAAGAATGATGGCCGACGGATCGACGATGACCAGGCCCGCATCGCCGTCGATGATGATCCAGTCGTCCTGGCGAATCAGTTCGCTGGCGTTTTTCACGCCCACCGCGGCGGGAATGTCGAGGCTGCGCGCCACGATCGCCGTGTGCGAGGTGCGTCCGCCCAGATCGGTGACGAAACCGTGGAAAATCGTGTGCTTGAACTGCAGCATGTCGGCCGGCCCGATGTCGTGGGCGACCACGATCACGCCCGGCGCCGCCTCGCCGTCCGGCGCCAGCGCGGGCACCGGCGCGGGCGCCAGCACCGGCGCGCCGGCCAGCACCTTGAGGATCCGCTCAACCACCTGCTGGATGTCGGCCTTGCGCTCGCGCAGATACTCGTCTTCGATCTCGTCGAACTGGCGCATCAGTTCCTCGAGGCGCGTGGTCAGCGCCCACTCCGCGTTATAGCGGCGCTGGAGGATCAACTGCTCGGGCTCGCGCGACAGCGCCTCGTCGTCGAGGATCATCGCGTGCACGTCCAGGAACGCGCCCATTTCCTCGGGCGCCTCGCGCGGCAGATCACGCTTGAGCGTGCGCAGTTCGGCCCGCACCGTGGCGCGCGCCGCGCGCAGGCGCTCGACTTCTGCGTCGAGGCGGTCTTCGTCGACCAGATAGTGCGATACGTCGAGCGCAGCCGGCGCCAGGATGTGGGCGCGCCCGATGGCGACCCCACGCGAAACCGGAATGCCGTGCAAGGCAAAGGGCATGACCCGCTCCGTCAGGAACGTTAAGGAATACTGCTTGTAGCGCCGGAGCTCATTCGCCTTCGCCGAAACGGTTGGCGATCAGCGCCAGCAGCGCGTCCATCGCCTCCTGCTCGTCGGGACCTTCCGTCTCCAGCGTGACCGTCGACCCGATGCCAGCGGCCAGCATCATCACGCCCATGATGCTCTTGGCGTCGACCTGGCGACCGTTGCGGGACATTTTTACCTGGCTTTTGAAGCTGCCCGCCAGTTGCGTGAGCTTGGCGGAGGCACGGGCGTGCAGCCCGAGCTTATTGATGATGGTGGTGTCCCTCTGCAGCATATTTGTCGGGATGATTAGCGGTTTGATTCTGGACGGTTGTCGTGCCCACCTGGAGCACGCCCTGGGCACCACCGGCGAGCGCCTTGGTGGCCAACTGGTCAAGCTTTTCGGTGCGGTAGCAGATGGCCCGCACGAGCATCGGCAAATTGACGCCCGCCAGCACCTTGACTCGCCCCGGATCGGCGAGCTTGGCGGCGATATTGGCCGGCGTGGCGCCGAAGATATCGGTCAACACCAGCGCGCCATTCTCTTCGCAAACGGCTTCCAGGCAGCGGCGCGCTTCGGCAAGCACGGCGGCCGGATCGGCGTCGGCCACCACATCGACGGCCTCGAGCCGCGGCGGCTGCCCGCAGTAGACGTGGGCAGCACAATCGCGCAGCGCCGATGCAAGCGGCGCATGCGCGATAATTAATATTCCTGCCATGATGGTGAATCCGTTGGACTGCCACGAATTGTAGCAGGCAGCCTTACGGCCTCCCGGCGTGTTTGTGCGGAACGCCCGCACTGTGGCGCCCCAGCATCGAATGATCGCCGATCAGCGACGATCGGCGGCGACGGCCTGCTCCAGTGCGTCGATGAACATGCCAGCCACGTTGAACCCAGTCTGCTGGGCGATTTCCTGGAAACAGGTCGGACTCGTCACATTTACCTCGGTGAGGTAGTCGCCGATCACATCCAGTCCCACCAGCAACAGGCCCTGCTTCCACAGTCCCGGCGCCAGCGTCTCGGCGATCTCGCGGTCGCGCGCGCTCAGCTCCTGCGCACGGCCGATGCCGCCGGCGGCCAGGTTGCCGCGAATCTCGCTGCCCTGAGGAATGCGCGCCAGCGAATAAGGCACGGGCTTGCCGCCGATCAGCAGGATCCGCTTGTCGCCGTCCTTGATCGCCGGGATGTAGCGTTGGATCATCAGCGTGCGCGCGCCGTTGTCGCTTAGCGTCTCGACGATCGACCCCAGGTTCATGCCGTCCGGACCCACGCGGAAGATGCCCATGCCGCCCATGCCGTCGAGCGGCTTGACGATGATGTCGTGGTGCTCGGCGTGGAACGCGCGGATGCGCCCGGCATCACGCGTGACCAGCGTCGGCGTGATGAACTGCGGAAACTGGCCGATCGCCAGCTTCTCGGAATGATCGCGGATGGCCTGCGGCTTGTTGAACACGCGCGCGCCCTGCTTTTCCGCCAGTTCCAGCAGCCACGTGCTGGTGACGTACTCCATGTCGAACGGCGGATCCTTGCGCATCAACACCGCATCGAAAGTGGCCAGCGGCGTCAGCGCGGCCTCGCCCAGCCGGAACCAGTCCTTGCCATCGTCGACAAGATCAAGCGGACGCACCACCGCTTCCACCACGTTGGCCGACAGCGACAGCTGCGATTGCAGGCAGAAATACAGCTCGTGCCCGCGCGCCGCCGCCTCGGTCATCATGGCGTAGGTGGAATCCTTGTACGTTTTGAAGGTTTCCAGCGGATCGGTAATGAACAGGATGCGCATGATGGCTCGTGGCGTCAGGTAAGAGACGTCCGGCGCGGCTTTGGGCGCGCCGGATCGGGGGCGTGCGGCAGGCGGGCGGCCCGCCGCGCGTTACAGGATCGGATTCGGATCGGTCTTTTCCAGCTCCACCGACGCCGCCAGCAACGCCAGCCGCGCCACCACGCCATACATGTAGAAGCGGTTGGGCACGGCCGCGCCCGGCTTGGCGTGGCTGTCCGGAATGCCGTTCGGCGCAAACGCCAGCGGCACGAAATGCATGCCCGGCGCGTTCAGGTTCTCGTCGTTGCCACGGCCCGTGTGCACGCGATAGAAGCCGCCGACCACATAGCGGTCGATCATGTACACCACCGGCTCGGCGACGGCTTCGTTGACCTTTTCGAACGTATGCACGCCTTCCTGGATGATCACGTCGGAGACCTCGAGGCCTTCCTTCACGACGCTCATCTTGTTGCGTTCCTTGCGGTTCAGGCCCTTGATCTCGGACGGATCGCGCACGGTCATGATGCCCATGCCGTACGTGCCGGCATCGGCCTTGACCACGACATAGGGCGTTTCCTTGATGCCGTATTCGCGATACTTCTTGGCGATCTTCTTGAGCACGCCTTCCACCGCATCGGCCAGTTCTTCCTCGCCGATCCGCTCGTGGAAGTTCACGCCGGAGGTTCGCGCGAAGTATGGGTTCACCATCCATGGATCGATATCGATCAGCTTGGCGAACTTCTTGGCAACCTCGTCATACGCGGCGAAGTGGCTGCTCTTGCGGCGCGTCGACCAGCCCGCGTGCAGCGGCGGCAGCAGGTACTGTTCGTTGATGTTCTCGAGGATCGGTGGGATGCCTGCCGACAGGTCGTTATTCAGCAGGATCGAACACGGATCGAAATCCTTCAGGCCAAGCCGGCGGCCCTTGGTGCCCAGGCGCGCCAGCGGCTCGACCACCAGCGTCTGGCCGTCGGGCAGCTCGATCGGCGTCGGTTCGGTGATTTCTTCCGACAGCGAGCCAAGCCGCACATTGAGCCCGGCCTGACGCATGATCAGCGACAACCGCGCGACGTTCTGCAGATAGAACATATTGCGGGTGTGACGTTCGGGAATCAGCAGCAGGTTCTTGGCGTCCGGGCAGATCTTCTCGATCGCGGCCATGGCGGCCTGCACGGCAAGCGGCAGCATTTCCGGGGCGAGGTTGTTGAAACCGCCCGGAAACAGGTTCGTATCGACCGGAGCCAGCTTGAAGCCAGCGTTGCGCAGGTCGACGGAACAATAGAACGGCGGAGTATGCTCCTGCCATTCCAGCCTGAACCAGCGCTCGATGGACGGCGTCGCGTCCAGGATCTTCTTTTCCAGTTCGAGCAGCGGACCGTTCAGCGCGGTGATGAGATGCGGGACCATATCCATCCTAGGAATCAGCTTTATTGTCCGCCCCGATTGTAAGGGAACGGCCTCCGGCCTGCTGACGAGCCTTGCATAACCTTATGCGCCGACCGGTGGCAGGGGAAGCGGATATGGGGTCGATCCGCCGATTTCAAACCCCGCACGGCCAACGCTGGCGCGGCTGGGCGCATGGCTGGGCGCAAAAAAAAAGCGCGGCGTGGCGCCGCGCTTTCAAATGGCCTGACAGATACGGGGAGCGTTCTGCAGGTGGAGGAAACTGCCTCAATGGCACTCTATGCGCGCTCCCAGACAAAGACAATTGAGACTTTTTAAGATCCGATTTAAGCACCCTGCGAATACTGACACGTGTTTGACTGTCGACTCTGCCAATGTGGACAGATTGCGCTGGACATAAAAAAGCCCCGGCGCAAGGCCGGGGCAAAACTCCTGAGAGAAGATTCCCAATCAGCTCTCCAGCACAACACTGTCGCGGATATCAGACTTCGTAGGCGGTCTCGCCGTGCGAGGTGATATCCAGACCTTCGCGCTCCTCTTCTTCCGGCACGCGCAGGCCAATCAGCATGTCCACCAGCTTGTAGGCCACCAGGGCCACCACGCCCGACCACACGATGGTGGTCAGCACGCCTTCGAACTGGATCCAGACCTGGCCGGCGATCGAGTAGTCGTCGGCCACCTTGTTGGCGACGTAGTCGTAGATGCCCACGCCACCGAGGCTCGGCGCCGCGAACACACCGGTCAGCAGCGCGCCGACGATACCGCCCACGCCGTGCACGCCGAACACGTCCAGCGAATCGTCCATGCCCAGCATGCGCTTCAGGCCAGTGACGCCCCACAGGCACAGCAGGCCGGCGATCAGACCCATCACGATCGAACCCATCGGGCCGACGAAGCCGGCAGCCGGGGTGATCGCCACCAGGCCAGCCACCGCACCCGAGGCGCCGCCCAGCATCGACGGCTTGCCCTTGCCGATCCATTCGCCGAAGGTCCACGCCACCACTGCGGCGCAGGTGGCCAGCAGCGTGTTGACGAAGGCCAGCGCGGCGCCGCCGTTGGCTTCCAGGCCCGAACCGGCGTTGAAGCCGAACCAGCCGAACCACAGCAGCGAGGCGCCGACCATCGTGAACGTCAGGCTGTGCGGACGGATGGCTTCGCGGCCAAAACCGATGCGCTTGCCGAACATGAACGCGCCGACCAGACCAGCCACGGCAGCATTGATGTGCACCACGGTGCCGCCTGCGTAGTCAAGCGCGCCCTTCTGGAACAGCCAGCCCGCTTTGGCCGTAGCGGCAGCGCCGGCGGCGGCATCGGTGTAGGCGTCCGGACCCGGCCAGAACCAGACCATATGGGCCATCGGGATGTAGGCGAAGGTGAACCACAGCACCACGAACACCAGCACGGCCGAGAACTTGGCGCGTTCGGCGAAGGCGCCGATGATCAGGCCGCAGGTAATCGCCGCGAAGGCGCACTGGAAGGCGAAGAACACCAGTTCCGGAATCACCACGCCCTTGCTGAAGGTTGCGGTCACCGCATCGGCGTTCAGGCCCTTCATGAACAGACGATCCACGCCGCCGAAGAATGCGTTGCCTTCGGTGAACGCGAAGCTGTAGCCGTAGATGGCCCACAGCAGCGAGACCACCGAAAAGATCATCAGGCACTGCATCAGCACCGACAGCATGTTCTTGGAGCGCACCAGACCGCCGTAGAACAGCGCCAGACCCGGCAGCGTCATCAGAATCACGAAGGCAGTGGCTACCAGCAGCCAGGCGGTATCGCCCTTATTGGGAACCGGCGCCGGCGCTGCGGCGGGCGCGGCTTCGGCAGGGGCGGCGGCAGCAGCCGGGGCAGCTGGCGCGGCCGGTGCGGCAGCTGCGGGCGCAGCTGCTGCGGTGGCGGCCGGGGCCGAGGCCTCCGCGGCGGGCTTGTCCTGCGCCACGGCATGGGTGGACAGGCCGAGGCTGGCCGTGCCGAGCGCCAGCGCCATCGCGCCGGCCGTCAGGAATCGCTTGATCCAGGTTTTCATTTGCTTGACCTCTGTCTCTCGTCTTTCTGTTGTCACAGCGCATCGCCGCCGGTCTCGCCGGTGCGGATCCGAATGACCTGTTCGATCGGCGCGATGAAGATCTTGCCGTCGCCAATCTTGCCGGTACGCGCCGACTTCTCGATGGCTTCGATGGCGCGCTCCACCACTTCATCGGGGACCGCCACCTCGATCTTCACCTTGGGCAGGAAATCGACGATGTATTCGGCGCCGCGGTACAGCTCCGTATGGCCCTTCTGGCGACCGAATCCTTTGACTTCGGTCACGGTGATGCCGGACACGCCCACGTCCGAGAGCGCTTCACGCACCTCGTCGAGCTTGAACGGCTTGATGACAGCAATGATGAGTTTCATCGGATATCTCCTTGGGGCAGCCAGCCGCTGCGGGCCGCCCGCCCTGAAGCTTGGTGTTTAGAAAGTCTTGGTGATCGACGCCCAGGCTGCCGCCTTGCCGAGGTAGCGGCCGCGGTTGGCGCTGGTATAGAACGACTCCTTCGCGTTGGTGTCGACATACGCCACCGACAGCGCAAAGCCCTTGCCCAGGTCCTTGGTCAAGCCGACCTTCCAGTCCGTGTACGACGCATCGCTATGGCGCGACACATGCTGGTAGCCCACATGGGCGTTGAAGGTCAGATCCCAGAAATTCAGCGGCACGTTGGCGGTCAGGTCCACGTAGTAGCTGTTCTTGCTGTCGTCCACGCCGAACAGGTTCGTCACGGCATGCGAATACTTCAGGAACACCGGACCATAGCCGATGCCGCCGTAGAGCTCGGTCGTGTACGGACGCGTGGTGGTGTAGCCGCCCGGGTAGTAGTACTGCAGCACGCCGAAGTCATAGTTGAAATCGAGCCCGGACACCTGGAAGGTGTTCTTGAAGCCGCCGTAGAAATCCATTTCGACCGGCGCGGACACCGACGAGTCCGCATCTTCGAGCCAGCTGATGCTCGAGTTCCAGTTGCCGACGTAGAAGCCGCTTTCGTGCGAATAGTCGAACCCGCCCTGGATGGCCGGACGCAGATTGGTCTGGCTGATACCGCGATAGCGATAGTCAGAGACCAGCGACACGTTGGCCGTGAATGTGTGGGGCGATGCCGGCTCGGCGGCGGGTGCGGGGGCTGCAGGCGGGGCGGCGTCCGGTGCGGTCTGCGCGAACGCAACCGGGGCGGCGAGGCTGAGCAGGACCGCAGCGGCGCTGACTGCGAGGCTCGACGTCTTCATCTGGTTTTCTCCTTTTCCTTGATCTTCGCGGGCTCGTTAAGAGGGATCTGCTGCTTTTTTTGCTCTTGGGCTGTCGACGCTCCTGGACACCGGTACTGCAACTGCCGTGCCAGCTGATCCGCCCCGTGCCAGCGCATGCCTTGCCAAGGCACCGCGGATCGTCGGCAAGCGCGGTCGGCACCACTTGCCGAACGATCCCGCGCACATGGGATCCCTCCTAAATTGCGAGAAAAGATGTGAGCAAGCCTTGTCGGAGCTTTCATGGCGGCGGCCGAAGCGCCATAATCCGCGTCAGGAAGGGTCAAGTGCAGCGCGCATGGCGTATCGCGTCCGCGCATCGCCCGGTCGGCTGCCACCCAGCCCGTTGCGCCCCAGTCGGGTGCATCGGACAAGCGCGGCGATGAGCACCACCATCTGCCGCATCGCCCCATTGCGGTGCATGCGTGACAAATGCGTCATCAAAGTGCGGCAGACCAGCCCTGAAATATCAAATTGGTCACTACAGGAGTTCCAAATGAAACCGACCGATCTCTTCAACGACCTGCAAAACAAGATCAGCGAAGCGCTGCGCAACTCGCCTGCCAAGGACATCGAGAAAAACGTGCGCAGCATGATGAGCCAGGGCTTTTCCCGCCTGGACCTGGTCACGCGCGAGGAATTCGACGTGCAGTCGCAAGTGCTGGCGCGCACCCGCGCGCGCCTGGAAGAACTGGAAGCCCGCGTCGCGGCGCTGGAAGCCCGCGCCGGCGCCGGCACACCGTCGACAGGGGTATGACCCGGCGCGCCAGCCGCCCCGCGCAACGCCAGCAAGGCCACCGTGATCCGGTGGCCTTTTTCGTTAACACTTTCGAAAACGTATGAGCCTCGCTGTCCTGCGCAGCCGCGCGCTGACCGGCATCGACGCCCCGCCCGTCTCGGTGGAAATCCATCTGGCCAACGGCCTGCCCGCGTTCAATATCGTCGGCCTGGCCGATACCGAAGTGCGCGAGAGCCGCGAGCGCGTGCGCGCGGCCTTGCTGAACAGCGAATTCGAATTTCCGAACCGCCGTATCACCGTCAATCTGGCGCCGGCGGACCTGCCCAAGGAGTCGGGCCGGTTCGACCTGGCGATCGCGCTGGGCATCCTGGCGGCCAGCGGGCAAGTGCCGGGCGACAGGCTGGATACCTTCGAGTTTGCCGGCGAGCTGTCGCTGGCCGGCGATCTGCGCCCCGTGCGCGGCGCGCTGGCCATGGCAATGGGGCTGGCGCAAGACAACCGCGCGCGCGTATCCCACGGTCACGCGGCGCGGGCCTTTATCGTTGCAGGAGACAACGGCCGCGAGGCGGCGCTGGTCGAAGACCTGTCGGTGTTTGCCGGCGCCACGCTGCGCGACGTCTGCCATCACATCGGACTGCCGCCCGAGCAGCCCTTGCCGCGCGCCCAGCCGCCTCGCCGCCCCGTCGACACCGACGCCGGCCCGGACATGCGCGACGTGCGCGGCCAGGCGCAGGCCCGCCGCGCGATGGAAATCGCCGCGGCGGGTCAGCATTCGGTGCTGCTGGTCGGGCCGCCGGGCACGGGCAAATCGATGCTCGCCCAGCGCTTTCCAGGCCTGCTGCCGCCGATGACCGAAGCCGAGGCGCTGGAGGCCGCCGCGCTGCAAAGCCTGTCGACCGGCGGATTCCACCCGGCGCTGTGGGGACGGCGGCCATTCCGCAGCCCCCACCACACCGCCAGCGCGCCGGCCATGGTCGGCGGCGGCGGCAATCCACGCCCCGGTGAAATTTCATTGGCCCATCACGGCGTGCTGTTCCTCGATGAACTGCCGGAGTTCGAGCGCCGCGTGCTGGAAGTTCTGCGCGAGCCGCTGGAAACCGGCCGCATCACGATATCGCGCGCCGCCGCACAGGCCGATTTCCCGGCGCGTTTCCAGTTCGTCGCGGCCATGAACCCATGCCCATGCGGCTATCTGGGCCACCCCACGCGGATGTGCCGCTGCACGCCGGACCAGATCCAGCGCTACCAGTCGCGCATCTCGGGCCCATTGCTGGATCGCGTGGACCTGCAGATCCATGTGCCCGCGCAAAGTCAGCAGGAAATCTTCGATGGCCCGCCCGGCGAGCCAAGCGCCGTGCTGCGCGATCGTGCGGTGCTCGCGCGGCAGCGCCAGTTGGCGCGCCAGGGCATGCCGAACAGTGCGCTGGCGGGCCGCGACATCGACACGCATTGCCCGCTCGACGCCGAAGCCCAGACGCTGCTGCGCAGCGCGATCGAAAAGCTTGGATGGTCGGCGCGCGCGTATTTCAGGGTTCTCAAGGTGGCGCGCACGATTGCCGATCTTGCCGATTGCGACGTGCTGGACGCCGGCCACGTGGCCGAAGCGATCCAGTACCGGCGCGTCCTGCGCAGCGCCTAGGCGTGCGGAATGCGCGGCCGGCCGCGCCTGGCCGATTCCAGACGAACAAATGCCCGCCGAGGCGGGCAGGGATGGGCGGCAAGCGTGGCGCGTCACACCGGCGGTTCGCCAGGCGGGGCCGGCGGGTCCTCGATGGGCGGTTGGTCGGGCGGAAATCCCGGTGGCTGCGGTTCGTCAGGCGGGGGCTCGCGATGGGCGCCGGGCAGGATTCTCGGTCGATGGACATCTCGCATTGCACTCTCCAGGCATTGGCAATCACTCCCATTGAAGCAAACTCGGCCGCCCGATGCCAGCGACGCGCGATCCTCGCGCACCGCGCGCCTTGGGAAGATCAGGCGCGATCAGGCGTGATGGCGGCGCACGAAGAACAGCGCCGTGCCGACTGCCATCAGCACGCCGCCGAAGAAACGGTTCTGCCAGCGCACGGCGCGCGCATTGCGGAACAGGCCCTGCATGCGCGATGCCAGCAGCGCATAGCCATGCATCACGATCAGATCCACAAAGCACATCGTGGCGGCCAGAATCGCCAGTTGCACACCGAGCGGATGGCTCGGGTCGATGAACTGCGGCAGCACCGCGACCATGAAAATGATCCCCTTGGGATTGGTCACGTTGGTCAGCAGGCCGGTGACAAATCGACGGCGCCGGCTCATGACCGTGACGCGGACATCGCCCTGTCGCCCGTTTGCGTCCTGCGGACTGGTTTGCACCTTCGCACGCCACTGCTGTACGCCCAGGTAGATCAGATACATCGCGCCGATCGTCTTCACGACGAGGAAGGCCTCTTCGGACGCCAGCAGCAACGCACCGAGCCCACCGCCTGCAATCAGCAGGATGACCACCAGCCCGGTCTGCAGCCCCAGGATCGTCGTCGAGGTCTTCTTCAATCCGTACGACAACCCGTGGCTCATCGACAGGACGGCGCCGGACCCCGGCGAAACGGCAATTACCCAGCACGCCGCAAAATAGGCCAGCCAAACTTCCCAACGCATTGCTGCTCTCCCTTGATCGATAACGTTCTAAAACGGGTGAAAACCGCCGAGAAACTGTTCGACCTGCTCTGCCTGGCGCGCATCGCGCGCGGCGTCGCCGGCTTCCAGTACCACGGCCTGATAAACGTGCAAACCTGTCGCCACCAGTCGCGCGGTCAGCCGGCGCGGCGCTTTGTCCTGTGGCGACACGCCGGCCACCGACACCTCCACGGCGTCGAGCGGGACCGGCGGTTGCGCGGCCGACATCACGGTGACCTGCCGCGCGTGCGGCGGCGTATCGGGATGCGCGCCGAGGTTGGCCACGAGGCCGGCCTGCATCGACGCCAACGCCTCGCGACGTAGCTCGGCGTCATTGGTCGGCAACGTGACGACGCCAACCGCAAACAGGGTTTCGCCGATGCGCGCCGCCTCCATCGTCATCGGCATTTTCCGGCCGGCGATCGATACATCGCGCGCGGCGCTGGTGGGCTTGCCGGGATAGAGCGCGGCATATTTGCCATCGTTGGAAATGGTCGTGCGCCAGTCGTATTTCGGCGAACACGCCGACAACGCGCACCAGAGCACGGCGCACAGCAGATAGACACGCTTGCGGAAGCGAAGCATTGGGGACATGAAAAATGGGGGCGGCCGGCGCGTGCGCCCAGCCGCGGCACGGGCGCACGCAAGCCGGTATTATCCGGGAAGCCGCGCGCCCGCGCATTCGAAAATGACACCGGGCCCCTGGCAAGCTTGAATTTGCGAGGTCGATATGTCTGCACGCCCCCCGATGCGCACCGCCGCGATCTTCACATGGATGGCCCTGGCGCTGGCCAGCGCCGTCGGCGCGGCCCACGCTGCGTCGCACCTGCCCGCCATGACCGACATCGCCGCACAGACCAGCGCCGCGGCCAAGCGCGGGGAACCGCTGGTGGTACTGGTCAGTCTGCCCGATTGCACCTATTGCGAAACCGTACGCCGCAACTATCTCGGCCCGCAGTCGGCCACCGGCGAGATCGCCGCACGCGAAATCGACATGACCGCCGACACGCCGATCCGCGACGCCGATGGCACCATGACGACAGCCAGGCAATGGGCGCGGGCGCGCAATATCTCAATAGCGCCCACCGTGCTGTTCCTCGATCGCAATGGCCGCAATCTGGCCAATCCGCTGCGCGGCATGCAGCCCGATTTTTATGGCGCCTATCTGGAACAGGCCATCGACGAGGCCCGCGCCAAGATCGCCAGCAAATCCGCGGCATCCCAGTAGACATCGGTGCGGCCCGTCCCATGTGCGAGCGCAATTGGCTTTTCCTGCACAATTGCGGCGAATTGCCGCAGGGCAGTGGCGCCTTGCCTGTCCAGCCGGCGGCGGCGGCCGCGCGGCAGTAGAATAGCTGCCGACCCGGCATCAGGCCGCCCCGCTGGGCCTGTGCCCGTGGGCTTCGTTATTGAACCGGAGCCTCGTTCGGACCACGTCGTCGGGCTCCTGATCGAGTGCTTCATTCCCGGAACCAACACCTCATGTCCAATTCCGTCACCCCCGCCGCACCGTCACGCAAGCGCTGGCCCATCGCCGTCGCCGTGGTGGTCGTCGCGCTGCTGGGCTTCTTCGGCTATCGCGCACTGAGCCCGGCCAGCGCCGTTCCGGACGCCACCTTCACGTTGCTCTCGGGACAAAAAATCAGCACGACCGATCTCAAGGGCAAGGTCTACCTGATCAATTTCTGGGCAACCAGCTGCGTCACCTGCGTCAAGGAAATGCCGCAGATGGTCAACACGTACAAGCAATACAAGGACAAGGGTCTCGATTTCGTTGCCGTGGCGATGAACTACGATCCGCCGATGTACGTGGTCAATTACGCCAAGACGCGCGAACTGCCGTTCAAGGTGGCGATGGATTCGGACGGCGCGGCGGCCAAGGCATTCGGCAATGTCCAGCTGACGCCCACCACCTTCGTCGTGGACAAGAACGGCAAGATTCTCAAGCGCTACGTCGGCGAGCCCGAGTGGGATGCGCTGCACAAACTGCTCGATGGCGCGCTGGCCAGCGCGGCCTGAGCCATCGGAACGCTACTGAAAAGGTGCCCTGGAGGCACCTTTTTTGTTGTGCCGACGCACGGCCGATCCGCGCAGCTTGCCACGCCAAGCTGTATGGATATACAGTAGGCGCCAGTTTTCCATCCCCCAGCCCTTCCAGTTTGATCCCAGCCACCGTGTTACCGGACCTCGCCGCCGAACCCGACGCGCTCGACGAAGTCGCCGAGGCGCCGTCTTACCTTGCCCGACTGAATCCGGAACAGCGCGCGGCCGTGGAATACGCGGGCGACGCGCCCCTGCTGATCATCGCTGGCGCGGGATCGGGCAAGACCAACACGCTGGCGCATCGCGTGGCGCATCTGGTGGTGGGCGGCGCGGATCCGCGGCGCATTCTGCTGCTGACCTTTTCGCGCCGCGCCGCGGCCGAAATGGGCCGCCGCGTCGAACGTATCGTCGATCAGGCGCTGGGCACGCAAACCGGCGCGGGGCGCGCGGCGCTGCAATGGTCGGGGACCTTCCACGCCATCGGCGCGCGATTGTTGCGCGAATATGCGGAAACGCTCGGGCTGGCGCCCACCTTCACCATCAGCGATCGCGGCGACTCGGCCGATCTGATGCATGTGGTGCGACACGACCTTGGCTTATCGGAACAGACCTCGCGCTTTCCGCGCAAGGAAACTTGCCTGGCGATCTATTCGCGCGTGGTGAACACACAGTTGCCGCTCGAAGTGGTGCTGAAAACGCAGTTCCCGCGCTACACGATGTGGGCCGATGCGCTCAAGACACTGTTTGCCGCGTATGTCGAAGCCAAGCAGAAGCAGCAGGTGCTCGACTACGACGACCTGCTGCTCTATTGGGCGCAAGCGCTGACCGAACCGGCGCTGGCGCAGGATATGGGCGCACGCTTCGACCACATCCTGGTGGACGAATACCAGGACACCAACGCGCTGCAGGCGTCGATCCTGCTGGCGCTCAAGCCGCACGGCACCGGCCTGACGGTGGTCGGCGACGACGCGCAGTCGATCTACGCGTTTCGTGGCGCCACGGTGCGCAACATTCTCGATTTCCCGACGCACTTCACGCCGCCCGCACAACAGGTGACGTTGTCGCAAAACTATCGGTCCACCCAGCCGATCCTGCACGCGGCCAACGCCGTGATCGGCCTGGCCGCCGAGCGCTTCACCAAGGATCTCTGGTCGCTGCGCGAATCGGCGGAAAAGCCGGGCGTAGTGGTGGTCAACGATGAAGCCGATCAGGCGCGCTTTGTGGTGGAACAGGTGCTGGCGCGTCGCGAAGCGGGATTGGCGCTGATGCAGCAGGCCGTGCTGTTTCGCGCGGCCGATCATAGCGCGCAGGTGGAAATCGAACTGGCCCGCAGAAATATTCCCTTCGTGAAATTCGGCGGCCTGAAGTTTCTCGAATCCACGCACGTCAAGGACGTGATGGCCGTGGTGCGCTGGCTGGAAAATCCGCGCGATCGCATGGCCGGATTTCGTACGCTGCAACTGCTGCCCGGCGTGGGCCCGAAGACCGCGGCGCGCGTGCTCGAAGGGCTCGAAGCGGCCACCGAGCCGCTGATCGCGCTGGAAGCATTCGAAGCGCCGCCGGCCGCCGCGCCGGCCTGGGACGAACTGTTGACGCTCGCGCGCACGCTGATGGCGCCGACGTCGCCGTGGCCATCGGAATTCGAGCAGGTGATCGCCTGGTATTTGCCGCACCTGGAGCGCATGCATGATGACGCCGCGGCCCGCCAGGCGGACCTGCAGCAGATCGAGCGGATCGCCGCCACCTATGCATCGCGCGAGCGTTTTCTGACGGAACTCACGCTCGATCCGCCCAGCGCTTCGAGCGACGAGTCGGGCGTGCCCTCGCGCGACGAGGACTATCTGATCCTGTCGACGATCCACTCGGCCAAGGGCCAGGAATGGAAGGCCGTCTACGTGCTCAACGCAGTGGACGGCTGCATGCCGTCGGACCTGGCGACCGGCACCACCGAAGAAATCGAAGAAGAACGGCGGCTGCTGTATGTCGCCATGACGCGTGCGCGCGACCACCTCGACGTGATCGTTCCGCAGCGTTTCTACGTGCACAACCAGGTAGGATTCGGCGACCGCCACGTCTACGCTTCGCGCACACGTTTCCTGCCCAATCGCGTGATGCCGAATTTTTACAGCCGGTCGTGGCCGCCGCCGCCCATGCCGGGCGAGGCGCCGCCCAAGCCCGCATTGCCGCAGGTGGATCTGGCGGGACGGATGCGGAATATGTGGAAGTAGGCGGCGTCGCAGGGTTACCTCGACTTGGCTGGCGGCGGATTGTCTTGTCTGTAGGTACGCTTGGGATGGATGACCAGACGTTTGACCTGTGCGTCCAGTTCCGCGCTGTGATAAAGATCCATGCACTTCAGCAAGTCGAAGCGGACGCCCTTGATTTCAGCGTCAACGAGCGGGTTGCGATAATCGCGCGCCAGGTAACGATCCACCAGTGACTTGATTTCGTCTGGAGCTTTCTCCAGATCGTAAGCAGTCCAGTCCCGCAATGCGCTGACGCTGCTTCCCGCGTCAATGGCGGCATCCTTGTCGTGCCTGTAAGCGTTCGCGATGCAGGTCGCCAGCACCATGTCCTTGTAGTTCTGCGCGTAAGTACGAGTCCCCGCCTGTGGAGACGCGCGTCGTTCGTCCTTGGCATAGACCACCGACGCGCAGGAAATGAAAGCTGAAGCGGTCAGGATACCGACCCAAACCTTCTTCATGGAAGACTCCAGAAGTTCGCACGGTCAGTGCGATATCTTGCCTCTGGCTCGTTGAAGTAACAGTGGTCGTAGCAGACATTCCCGTTGAACAGCGTTGCGTGGCCTTGTGCATCCGACCAACCTGAAACTTCGAAAAGAATCAGCCCCTTCTTACCGGCAAGCGAACCTCCGTCAGACGGTGGATACTCAACAACCTCCGGCTGCCCCCATTTCTGCCGAAGAAAGGCAATGAGGTTCCTGACACGGAAAAAATACTGACGTCTATCCGCTCCCGATACGGTCTGTCCGGGAATGCTCGGAATAGTCAAACCCGAATGACTCAGGATATAGCTCATCCGCACCGCACAGGTATTAGTCCAGCGCTGTCGAGGATCAGGGTTGTTAATGTTCTTCTCAACATACCCTCCAATGATTTTTGCTACCTTGACGCTTGAGTTTACGGGAGCATAAATTCGCTGCGAAGCAGCCCACGCAGCAGTGAAACTAGGTCGGGTCATCTTCCATCCTTGATCTCGGGATTCGGCGATGATTTTCCGAATCCCGTTCAACAGTCGGTCGAATATCGGTATAGCGGCTGAACATCGACGGCGCGTTGTCACTAGTCAGAGATCACTGGAATCAACCCAGATGTGGGTGCCGTGCCGCCGTCGGCAGTCACCGCCTTGCCTTCACCGATCAACGTGATGGCCAGTGCGAGAGCGGTGCAAGGTCGCCACTGGCGTCAAGCGACCTCACTTGCGGAACAGCCGGTGTGATAGCTGCGCCCAGATACTTCAGCAGTTGCCCGCAGGCCACGGGCGACTGCGGCAACGGTGTCGGGAGCTGAACTCAGAGTCCGTAGCGTTTGATCTTGTCGTACAAGGTCGCCTTGCCGACTTGCAGCAGATCCGCGGCCTGGCTGACCGCACCACCCGTGCGCGCGAGCGTATCGGCGATCACTGCGCGCTCGTAGCGCTCCATGCGCTCGCGCAGCGGCACCGATTCGTCGCCGGCGTCGGTCCTGCCGGCGCCCTGCCCGCCTTCGGGCACGCCCAGCACCAGACGGTCCGCCGCATTGCGCAGTTCGCGCACATTGCCGGGCCACGGCCGCTGCATCAGTTGCTGGCGCTGCATTTCGGAGAGGATTGGCGCGGGGCGCTGATACCGCACGGCGGCGACCAGCATGAAATGCTCGAACAGCGGCACGATGTCTTCGCGGCGCTCGCGCAGCGGCGGCAACGGAATCGTCACCACATTGAGTCGATACAGCAGGTCCTGACGGAACGCGCCCTGCGCCACCAGCGCTTCCATATCGCCTTTGGCGGCGGCCACAATGCGTACGTCGATCGGGACCGATGCATTCGACCCCAGCCGTTCCAGCGTGCCCTCCTGCAGCACGCGCAGCAGCTTCACCTGCAACGCCAGCGGCATGCTTTCGATTTCGTCGAGAAACAGCGTGCCGCCCGACGCATGCTCCAGCTTGCCGACGCGGCGCTTGCCGGCGCCTGTAAATGCGCCGGCCTCGTGGCCAAACATTTCGCTTTCGAAAATGGCCTCCGGAACGGCGCCGCAGTTCAGCGCGATAAACGGCGCGTCGCGGCGCGTGGACAACGCGTGCAGGCTGCGCGCCACCAGTTCCTTGCCGGTGCCAGTCTCGCCGTTGATCATCACCGGCACGTCGGTGGCCGCGACATTGGCGATCAGGTCGCGCACCTGCGCGATGGCGGCCGATCTGCCGATGATGCGCGTTCCCGCCGCGGGGCCGGCCAGTTCGCGGCGCAATGCCAGGTTTTCCAGTTCCAGCGCGCGCCGCTCGAGCGCGCGGCGTACGGTATCGGTCAGGCGGTCGGCACCGAACGGTTTCTCGATAAAGTCGTAGGCGCCTTCGCGCATCGCCTGCACGGCCATCGTGATGTCGCCGTGGCCGGTGACCAAAATCACCGGCACGCCCGGCGCCAGATTGCGGCAGTGATGCAGCAGGTCCAGCCCCGATGCGCCGGACAGCCGCACGTCGGTCACCAACACGCCGGGAAAATCGGCGGTCAGGTGCGGCATCGCCGCCTCGGCCGACGGCAACGCCAGCACCGCAAAGCCCGCCAGTTCCAGGCTCTGCGCCGTGGCCTGACGCACCAGCGGTTCGTCTTCGACAAACAGCACGCGCAGTCCGTCATGCATCGCAATCATTTCCCTGTCCTTTTGTTGCCGTACCGATCCTGCCGCAGCCCGATGCGCCGCCTGGCGTCCGGCGCCTCATGCCGGCACGGGCTGGCGTGCACGCCGCAAGGTCACCACGAATTCCGCGCCGCCACCGTCGACGTTCGCGGCCGTCAATTGGCCGCCGAACTCGCGCACGATCGACGACGAGATGGCCAGCCCAAGGCCCAGCCCCTGGCCGATTTCCTTGGTGGTGTAGAACGGTTCGAACAGGCGCGGCAACGCTTCGGCGGCTATGCCGGCGCCATTGTCGCGCACCGCGATCCTGACCGTTTCGTCGCTGGCCGCCACCGTCACGTCGATCTGCCCATCCGTGCGGCCTTCGGCTGCGATCGCGTCGAGCGCGTTGCCCACCAGGTTCAGCAGCACCTGTTCCAGTTTCAGTTCGTCGGCCCAGACCGAAAGATCCGCGCCGTCGCCGTCTAGCCCGTTGATGGTCAGCGCGACGTGTCCGAGGCGCGGCGCCATCAATTGCAGGACATGATCGAGTGCGGCGCGCACGCGCACCGCGTTGCGCCGCTGCCGCGCCTTGCCGGCAAACAGCTTCAGTTGTCCGGTGATCTTGCCCATGCGCTCGGTCAGATCGGCGATGGCGGACAGGTTGCCGGTGGCCGCATCGAGCTGGCCGCGTTCGAGCAGCACGCGGGTGTTGTCCGAAAACGTGCGCAGCGCGGCCAGCGGCTGGTTCAGTTCATGCGTGATCCCGGCGGCCATCTGGCCCAGCGCGGCCAGCTTGCTCGCCTGCACCAGTTCGTCCTGGGTGGCGCGCAACTCGCTTTCGGCGCGCGTGCGCTCGGCCACTTCCGCTTCCAGTTGTTCGTTGATGGCCATCAGATCGGCCGTGCGCGCCTCCACGCGGCGCTCCAGCTCGTCGTAGGCGGCTTCAAGCAGGCGGCGGCTGTACAGCATGTCGCGCGCGCGCTGGCGGCGTTGCCGCAGGTTCACCAGCAGCAGGCAGATGCACGCATACGCCAGCGCGGCGCCGATCGTCGCGCTGCGCGCGTTGGCCAGCACCGGATCGAGCGGCGCCATCACCTGCATGGTCCAGCGGGCGGGTCCGACGGCGCGATTGATTTCGAGATATCGATCGGCGCCGTCGTCGGCCAATCCCGGCTGTGCGTCGGCGGCTTCCGTCGCGGTGCTTGTACTGGTCGCGCCCACGCGCACCAGCCGCTCGCCTTCGTCGAGCGTGGTGTCGGCCAACCAGCGCGTCACCGGCGAATCGAGCGCCTGCATCGGCAATGGCGTGACATCGACATCGTGATACTGGCGCGTGTTGTGCAACTCGGCCTGCAGCGCGGGCGGCAGCGGCCGCAGCGTGCGGTACTGCCAGGCCGGCACCGATGACAGAAAGATCACGCCATGCTCGTCGGACACCATGAGCGGCTCGCCCCGCCCGGACCCGGCACGCGGAAACCATTCGAGATTGAGCTTTACCACCGTGACGCCGATCACCCTGCCGGCCGCTTCGATCGGCTGCGCGATGTAGTAGCCGGGCTCGTCGCTGGTGACGCCGATGGCGTAGAAACGGCCGATCTCGCCGCGCGACGCCATCTGGAAATAGGGCCGGAAGCGATAGTCGGTGCCGACGAAGCTGCCCGGCTCGCCGTGGTTGCTGGCGGCCAGCGCGCGCCCGTTGGCGGCGATCACGTAGGTGGCCGAGGCGCGCGCGCGGCGGTTGACCTCGACCAGGTAGTCGTTGACGGCCGCGATGCGCGCGGGATCCTCGGGCGACGCCAGCAGCGCGCGCACCGACGGATGCAGCGACACCAGTGCGGGCAGGAATTCGTAGCGGTCGAGCGTGGATTCGAGCGTCGCCGCGTAGCGGTCGGCCCGCATCGCGGTGGACTGCTGCAGCGCAGCGATGCCGCGCTGGACCGACAGCAGCCAGGTCAGCGCGCACAGCGCGACGAGCCCGGCCAGCAGCGCGATGGCAAAACCCCACCAGCGCGTGGCCGATCCCGGCGAGTGTGCGGGCGCGGCGGAGTCATGCACGGCAAGGAAGTCGTCGGAATGGGGCATCGGCGGGCGCGAAAGCTCTTGCGCCGATGATACCCGCTGGCCGTGCCGGGGGGCGGCCGTGCCAGCGCGGTGTGCGCGGGCGGCGCCGGCGATGCCGCGGCCGGCCTCGCCCGGGGCTGCCCGGTCGGGCTCAGCGTGCGCCGGCGTCGGCGAGTTCGACGTTGTCATCGCCGCCACGCAGCACGCGGCTCAGGCGCGCGCGATCGAGCTCGCGCTCCCACGCCGACACCACCACGGTGGCCACGCCATTGCCGATGATGTTGGTCAGCGCACGGCATTCGCTCATAAAGCGGTCGATGCCCAGGATCAGCACCATGCCCGCCACCGGAATCGTCGGCACCACGGCCAGCGTGGCGGCCAGCGTGATGAAGCCCGAGCCGGTCACGCCGCTGGCGCCCTTCGAGGTCACCATCGCCACGGCGAGGATCGTCAGCTGCTGCATCAGCGTCAATTCGATATTGGTGGCCTGCGCGATGAAGATCACCGCCATCGTCATGTAGATATTGGTGCCGTCGAGGTTGAACGAATAACCGGTCGGCACCACCAGCCCGACCACCGACTTCGAGCAGCCGAGCTTTTCCATCTTTTCCATCAGGTGGGGCAGCGCGGCCTCGGACGAGCTGGTGCCCAGCACGATCAGCAGTTCTTCCTTGATGTACGCGACGAAGCGGATGATCGAGAAGCCGATCAGGCGCGCCACGGTGCCCAGCACCACCAGCACGAACACAATGGCCGTGAAGTAGAACGTGCCGATCAGCTTGAGCAGCGGAATCAGCGAGCCCAGGCCGTACTTGCCGATGGTGAACGCCATGGCGCCGAACGCACCGATCGGAGCCACCTTGGTGATCACGTGCACGATGTGGAAGAACACCTTTGACACCTGGTCCACCATGTCGTGGACGATGCGCGCGCGCTCGCCGATGACTGCCAACGCAGAGCCGAAGAACAGCGACACCAACAGGATCTGCAGGATGTCGCCGTTGGCGAACGCGCTGAAGATCGTGTCCGGGATGATGTGCATGAAGAATTCGACCGTGCTCTGGCCGTGTGCCTTCGACACGTATTGCGAGATCGACTTGGTGTCCAGCGTGGCCGGGTCGATGTTGAAGCCGACGCCCGGCTTGAGCACGTGCGAGGCGACCAGGCCGATCAGCAGCGCGAAGGTCGAGACGATCTCGAAATAGAGCAGCGCCTTGCCGCCCACGCGGCCCACCTTCTTCATGTCGCGCATGCCGGCAATGCCGGACACCACGGTACAGAAGATGATCGGCCCGATGATCATCTTGATCAGCTTGATGAACGCGTCGCCCAGCGGCTTCATTTCCACGCCGGTTTGCGGCCAGAAATGACCCAGCAGGATGCCGACGGCGATCGCGAACAGGACCTGCACGTACAGGATCTTGTAGAAGGGTTTCCTCATGATGTCTTCCTCGGTGTTATGACCGGTGTGGGGCGCTCGATGGCGTCCCGCGTTGCACGCCTGGCCAGAAAGCGTCGGCGGCGCGTCTGCTGGTAACTATTTGCAACAGCCGTGCCACAGCGAGGGCGGCGATCAAGTCATTGATTTACAAGGAAGTCGTGAGAATCGCGCGGTGCGGCGCTCCAGAATTCCGGAAATCCGGAATGGCGGACTCCGGAAATCCGGACGGCATTGCGCCGCTTGCACCACTCAAAAGTGTCGCCAGAGGCATCCCGATGGATACCGCTGCATGGTCAGGTGTCGGTGCGCAGGGCCGTGGCGCTGTGGATTCCGGATTTCCGGGCAGTGTCGCGGCGCGGAATGACATGGCCGACCACGTATAATTACGAGCTTCCGATTCACGCCGCGCCCGCGTCCGCCCCTGTACGACGGCGCGCGCACGCCAGTCCGCCGTCATGAGCAGCTACTACAAACATCACGTCTTCTTCTGCCTGAACCAGCGCGACGACGGCAAGGCTTGCTGCGCCGACCACAATGCGCGCGCCATGCAGGAATACGCCAAGAAGCGCTGCAAGGAGCTTGGCATCGCCGGCGCCGAAGGCCGCGTGCGCATCAACAAGGCCGGCTGCCTGAACCGTTGTGAACTTGGACCGGTGCTGGTGGTCTACCCCGAGGCCGTTTGGTACACCTTCGTCGACGAGCAGGACATCGACGAAATCATCGAAAGCCATCTGATCAACGGCAAGCCCGTCGAGCGCCTGATGGTGGACCGCTGATCCCCGTACCTGCCGAGCCGCGCCGGGTCGATGCCCGGTTTTTTGTTGTGCCGTCGTTATCCTGCCCCCAGTCATCATGAACGCGCATACCCAGGTCACCACCATTGCCGGTCCCGTCGGCGCCATCGACATTTCGATCGATCTGCCGCAGAACGAACCCGTGCGCGGCATCGCGCTGGTGGCCCATCCGCACCCGCTGTTCGCGGGCACCAAGGACAACAAGGTGGCGCAGACGCTGGCGCGCACCTTCGTCGCACTGGGCTACGCCACGGTGCGCCCCAATTTTCGCGGCGTCGGCGGCTCGGCCGGCGAGCACGACAAGGGCATCGGCGAACAGGACGACCTGCTGGCAGTCATCGACTGGATGCGCACGCAGACCGCGTGGTCGCCGCAAGTGGCCACGCTGCCGCTGGCGCTGGGCGGATTTTCGTTCGGCAGCTTCGTGCAGACGCACGTGGCACGCCGTCTGGCCGAGGCCGGCAAGCCCGCGCAACGGCTGGTGCTGGTGGGCACCGCCACCAGCCGCTGGGACGTCGCCACGGTGCCGGCCGACACCATCGTGATCCACGGCGAACAGGACGACACGGTGCCTCTGGCCAGCGTGCTGGACTGGGCCCGTCCGCAAGAGCTGCCGGTGATCGTCATTCCCGGCGCCGACCATTTTTTCCATCGCAAGCTGCACCTGATCAAGCAGCTTGTCGTCAACGCGTGGGAACGGTGAACCGTCCCGTCCGCGCCCATCCTTTTCTCGTTGGAACATTACTCATGCTGAACAGAGCCACGCCGCACTTCGCGTCCGCCCTCGCCCCCGTCGCCATCGCCGCGACGATCGCCACCGCGCTTGCCGCCGCTCCCGCCGCCGTGCTGGCGCAGGGCGTGCCGACGCCGCAAGTGGCCGCCAAGTCCTGGATGCTGTACGACGTGACCAGCGGTCAGGCGCTGGCATCGCAGAACGCCGACCTGCGCATCGAACCGGCGTCGCTGACCAAGCTGATGACGGCCTACCTGGCGTTCGAGGCGCTCAAGGAAAAGCGTCTGACGCTGGACCAGACCGTGACGCCCACCGACATCGTGCGCAAGGTGAAAAGCGATGAGTCGCGCATGTTCATCGAGGCCGGCAAACCGGTCAGCGTGCAGGACCTGCTGTTGGGCCTGATCGTGCAGTCGGGCAACGACGCCGCGCTGGCGCTGGCCGAAGCCGTGGGTGGATCCGAGGAAGGCTTCGTGGCGATGATGAACCGCGAAGCGCAGCGCATGGGCATGAAGGGCACGCACTTCACCAATACCGACGGCGTGCCCGACCCGAACCACTACACCACCGCGGTGGACCTGGCCACGCTGACCACGCGCCTGATCAAGGACTTCCCCGAGTACTACGCGATGTACTCGCAAAAGGAGTTCACCTATAACAAGATCAGGCAGCCCAACCGCAACCGCCTGCTCTACATCGACCCGACCGTCGACGGCGTGAAGACCGGCCACACCAAGTCGGCCGGCTACTGCCTGATCTCGTCGGCCAAGCGTCCGCTGGCCAATGTGCCGAATGGCTCGCGCCGCCTGGTGTCGATCGTGATCGGCACCAACACCGAGCAGATCCGCACGCAGGAAAGCCTGAAGATCCTGAACTACGGCTTCCAGTTCTTCGACACGCTGCGCCTCTATGACCGCGGCCAGGTGCTGGCCACGCCCGACATCTACAAGGGCAAGAGCGGCACCATCAAGATCGGTGTGGCCGACGAGACCTTCGTCACGGTGCCCAAGGGCACGGGCGGCCGCCTGAAGCCGGTGCTGGAGCGCCAGGAACTGCTGATCGCGCCGATCGCGGCAGGCCAGCAGGTGGGCACGGTCAAGCTGATGGACGGCAACAACAAGGTGGGCGAATTCCCGGTGGTGGCGCTGGAGGAAGTGCCCGAGGCGGGCTTCTTCGGCCGCCTGTGGGATACGATCCGCCTCTGGTTCAAGCGCAAGTAAGGAATCCAGATGACAACCGATTCGAACAACGGTCCGCTGACGCCGGGCGATATTCCGCCCGAGCAGTCGCTGATCGAATACCCGAGCGATTTCCCGATCAAGGTGATGGGCGCGATGCAGGACGGCTTTGCCGAAGCCATCGTGACGCTGATCCAGGACTTCGACCCGAACTTCCACGCCGGCAAGATGGAGATGCGTCCTTCGCGCAACGGCAACTACCTCGGCCTGACCGTGACCGTGTGGGTCACCAGCCGCGAGCAGCTCGACGATCTGTATCGCGCGCTGACGTCGCACCCGATGGTCAAGGTGGTGCTGTAAGCGCATGAACGCCATCACCCTGAAGCCGGGCAAGGAAAAATCGCTGCTGCGGCGCCACCCGTGGGTCTACGCCACGGGCATCGCCTCCACCGAAGGCCGCTGCGAAGCGGGCTCGACCGTGGTCATCCGCGCCGCCGACGGCCGGTTTCTGGCGCGCGGCGCCTACAGCCCGGCATCGCAGATCCGCGCCCGCGTGTGGACGTTCGATGAGAACGAGCCGGTCGATCACGCGCTGTTCAAGCGTCGCGTGGCCGCCGCCGTGGCGCATCGCAAGCGCTGGGTGCACGACACCAGCGCCGTGCGCCTGATCTTCGGCGAAGCCGACCGCGTGCCGGGCCTGATCGTCGACTACTACGGCCAGGGCGAAACCGGCCAGTTGGTGTGCCAGTTCAATGCCGCGGGCGTCGAGCAGTGGAAGGATGCGCTGGTGCAGGCGCTGATCAAGGAAACCGGCTGCCCCAACGTCTACGAACGGTCCGACGCGGCAGTGCGCCAGCGCGAAGGCCTGGAACTGGTGACCGGCGTGCTGGCCGGCGCCGAACCCGATCCGGAACTGTCGATCACCGAGCACGGCGTGCGCTACTACGTGGACGTGCGCAACGGCCACAAGACCGGCTTCTATGTCGACCAGCGCGACAACCGCAAACTGGTGGGCGATCTGGCCGAAGGGCGCGAGGTGCTCAACTGTTTCTGCTACACCGGCGGCTTTTCGCTGGCGGCGCTGCGCGGCGGCGCCGCATCGGTGACGTCGATCGATTCGTCGGGCGAAGCGCTGAAGATCGCGGCCAACAACGTCACGCTGAACGGCTTCGATGCGCAACGCGCCACCTGGCTCGATGCGGACGTGTTCAAGACGCTGCGCGAATTCCGCGCTGAGGGCCGCCAGTTCGATCTGATCGTGCTCGATCCGCCAAAGTTTGCGCCGTCGGCCCAGCACATCGACCGGGCCGCGCGCGCGTACAAGGAAATCAATCTGGTCGGCATGCAGTTGCTGCGTCCGGGCGGCCTGCTGTTCACGTATTCGTGCTCGGGCGCGATCGGCATGGAACTGTTCCACAAGATCGTGGCCGGCGCCGTGACCGACGCTCGCGCCGACGCCCGCATCCTGCGCCGCCTGTCGGCCGGCACCGATCATCCGATGTCCGCGGCATTTCCCGAAGGCGAATATCTGAAGGGCCTGCTGCTCGAGAAAATCTGACGTGGCCGGCAGCGGCGCAGCCGGGCCCGGGTTTTCCAGAATTGCCTTGAGACTGTCTCACTCCGGTCATATTGGCCGCATAAGATTCGTCTCACGGTAAGGCATTGGCAGGTGTCTGACCGTCTCTTCTTATCAGTCTTCGTGGTAATGGCCCCGCCCTTGTGGCGGGGCGTTTTTTTTTTGCGCTTCGCGCATTCGCCGCACCACCGCCAGCCGGCATGGAGGGCGCCCTCTACTGCCGCCACCGCGCGCCGCCGCGTCATCTGAAACTCCCTATAATCGAACGATCGTTCAGTTCACCGATTGCGTACCCATCATTCGAGGAGACTTCATGCCCGGCGCCAAACATATTCCACCCGTCCTGCAAAACCTGGCCTTGCCCGTCATCGCATCGCCCATGTTTATCGTCAGCTATCCGGAGCTGGTGATGGCCCAGTGCAAGGCGGGCATCGTTGGCTCGTTCCCGGCGCTCAACGCGCGTCCGGCCGAACTGCTCGACGAATGGCTGACGATGATCCAGGAAGAGCTTGCGGCGTTCCAGGCGGCCAATCCTGGCAAGCCGGTGGGGCCGGTGGCGGTGAACCAGATCGTGCATGTGTCCAACGCTCGGCTGGAGCACGACGTGAAGGTCTGCGTGGAGCACAAGGTGCCGATCTTCATCACGTCGCTGCGCGCGCCGGTCAAGGAAATGATCGACGCAGTGCACAGCTATGGCGGCATCGTGCTGCACGACGTCATCAGCATCCGCCACGCGGAGAAGGCAATCGAGGCCGGCGTCGACGGGCTGATCCTGGTGGCGGCTGGCGCGGGCGGCCATGCCGGTACGCTGTCGCCGTTCGCGCTGGTCGGCGAAGTGCGCAAGATCTTCGATGGCCCGATCGCGCTGTCGGGCGCGATCGCCACCGGCGACGCCGTGCTGGCCGCGCAAGCCATGGGCGCCGATTTCGCTTATGTCGGCACGCGCTTCATCGCGTCGCAGGAAGGCCACGCCAGCGCCGAGTACAAGCAATCGATCACCAGTTCGGCCGCGTCGGACATCATCTACACCAACCTGTTCACGGGCGTGCACGGCAACTACATCCGCGAGAGCATTCTTAATTCGGGGCTCGATCCAGAAAACCTGCCCGTGGCGGACAAGACCAAGATGGACTTTTCCAGCGGCGCATCGAAGGCCAAGGCATGGAAGGACATCTGGGGCGCCGGCCAGGGCGTCGGCCAGATCCACGACATTCCCACCGCGGGCGAGATCGTGGCGCGCATGAAGGCCGAGTACGATGCCGCGCGCGCCCGCCTGGGACTGGTAGCATAAGGGCGTTTTTGCGCCCTGCGCCCACCATCGCGCCGCTTTTCGCCCCCGTACCGTTGCAGCCCGCCCACCCCGAACGCCCCAACCGCCAGGCCGGCCAGCCTGAAACGCTTACCCACCGCGAGCGCGCGATCCGCGCGTTCTGGGTGACCTGCGGCGCGCTGAGCCTGGTGCTCGGCATCATCGGCATCTTCCTGCCGCTGCTGCCGACCACGCCGTTCATCCTGCTGGCCGCCGCGTGCTTCGCGCGCGGGTCGGAGAAATTCCATCACTGGCTGATCACGCACCAGCGCTTCGGGCCGCTCGTGCGCGACTGGCAGGCGCATCGCAGCATCCCGCTGCGCGCCAAATGCCTCGCGCTTTCGATGATGTGGGTCTCGATGGGCACTACCGCGTGGCTACTGCGCGGGCGCCCCGTGTCGTCGCTGACGCTGCTGGCGATCGGGCTGGCGGTCACGGTGTGGATGGTGCGGCTGCCGACGCGCCCGCGCGGCGGCTACGCCGATACGGACACGCAGCAGCCATGACGGCTGCGCGCGCGCGACGCCCCGTTGCGCGCCCGCCGCTGTCAGTCGTAACGGCGCGCGTCCTCGATCACGCGGCCGTCCTGCGGCAACGATCCCGCCGCCACAAACTGCACGTCGCCGCGCAGGCGCATCACCTCCCGCATCGATTCGGCAATAGCGCGCGCCAGGCCTTCGTCGTCGCGCGTGGCGTCGCAATGCAGCGTCATGGCGTCGTTGCCGACCGCGCCCGTCACCACCAGCCGTGCGGCGCGGATTTCCGGATGACGGCGCACCACATCGGCCACCTGGCCCGGATGCACGAACATGCCCTTGACCTTGGTGGCCTGGTCCGCGCGGCCCAGCCAGCCTTTCAAACGGATGTTGGTGCGCCCGCAGGGGCTGGCCCGATGCGATGAATCGGCCACTACGGCCGACAAGTCGCCGGTGCCGAAACGGATCAGCGGATAGTCGCCATTGCCGAGCACGGTGACCACAACTTCGCCGGTTTCACCCTCGGGCATCGGCTTGGAGCCGCCCGGCTCGACGATTTCCACGATCACGCCTTCGTCGACCACCCAGCCGTCGCCGCCATCGGTTTCGTAGGCGATCAGGCCGAGATCGGCGGTGCCGTACATCTGCCGCGCCACGATGCCATGGTCCTGCAACCACGCACGCAGCGCGGGCGGGCAGGCTTCGCCGGATACCAGCGCCTTCGACAGGCTGCCGCACGGCGCGCCCATTTCGGCGCCGCGCTCGATCAGCAGTTTCAGGAACGACGGCGTGCCCGCATAGGCCGCTGGCTGCAGGCTGGCCAGCGCCTGCACCTGCGATTCGGTCTGCCCGACGCCAGCGGGAAACACGCAGCAGCCCAGCCGGTGCGCGCCCGACTCCATCATCATGCCGGCCGGCGTGAAGTGATACGAAAACGTGTTGTAGACCAGATCGCCCGCGCGGAACCCGGCGGCAAACATCGCGCGCGCGGTGCGCCACCAGTCCGCCGCAAAGCCGTCGGGCTCGTGGATTGGCCCGGGCGACTGAAACACATGACGCAGCGCACCGACGCGCGTCGCATTGAGCCCGCCCAACGGCGGCGCCGCGCGCTGGCGCGCCGCCAGTTCGGACTTGCGCGTGACCGGCAGCAAGGCCAGCGCCTCACGCGAGCGGACCTCGCGCGCATCGACTTCGCACAGCACCTCGGCGAAGTACGGCGCGTGCGCCTGTGCGTGGGCGATCTGCTGCGCCAGCGCGGTCATCAACGCCGCTTCGCGCTCGGCGGGTGCGCGCGTTTCCAGGGAATCGAAGTAGTCGGCCATGGCAGAAATTTCGTGGACGATGCTGGGACGTTATGGTGGGAGTGGCGATGGCGCGCCGAGGTCAGCATGCGGGCCGGCGGTGCGCGCCGGTGTGCGGCTCGGCGCGGGTCGGCTATGACCCGCGCTCAGGCCAGCCAGCGCTTGCGCCGACGATAGCTCTTGACGTCGCGGAACGATTTGCGCGCGCCGCCCTCGGCGTCGTTGGCGGCCACGCCCAGATAGAACTCCTTGACGTCCTCGTTGGTGCGCAGCGATTCGGCGTCGCCATCCATGACCACGCGCCCGTTTTCGAGGATGTAGCCGTAGTCGGCGTAGCGCAGCGCCACCATCGTGTTCTGCTCCGCCAGCAGGAAGCTGACGCGCTCGCGCGTGTTCAGGTCGCGCACGATCTCGAAGATTTCCTCCACGATCTGCGGCGCCAGGCCCATCGACGGTTCGTCGAGCAGGATCATCGACGGCTTGGCCATCATCGCCCTACCGATGGCGCACATCTGCTGTTCGCCGCCCGACGTATAGCCAGCCTGCGACTTGCGGCGCGTCTTCAGGCGCGGAAAGTACGCGTAGATCTTGTCCAGCTCATCGCGCGTATCGCCGCGCGACAGTCCACGCGTGTAGGCGCCGGTCAGCAGGTTTTCCTCGATGGTCAGATGCGCAAAGCAATGGCGGCCTTCCATCACCTGGATCACGCCGCGCTTGACGAGGTCGTTGGGCGTGAGCTGGTCGACGCGCTGGCCGCGATATTCGATCGATCCCTTGGTGACGTCGCCGCGCTCGGCGTGCAGCAGATTGGAGATCGCCTTGAGCGTGGTGGTCTTGCCCGCGCCGTTGGCGCCCAGCAACGCCACGATGCGGCCCTCGGGCACATCGAGCGACACGCCCTTGAGCACCAGGATCACGTGGTCGTAGATGACTTCGATGTTGTTGACGGATAGCAGGGACATGGCGACGCCTCGAAATTTCCCACCGTTTGCGAGCGCCCTCTCCCACGCATGGGAGAGGGGCGACCACTCAGCCGCGCAGCGCCGCGGCTCAGGACTTCATGCACGCGGGCGTGAAGCCTTTTTCCTTGGCGTACTGCGCGGCGGTGGCCTTGAACAGCGGGTGGATCAGGTTCTTGTTGCCTTCGATCCAATCCGACACCACCACCCACTTGGTGCCGTCCCACTGCTGGATCTTCACCTTGCCCGATCCTTCGTGGTTGTCGCAGCTGGTCTTGATCTCGGGCAGCAGGCCGGTGGCGCCGAGCTGTTGCAGGCGCGCGCTGGTCAGGTTCAGGTTTTCGAACGCCCAGCGCATTTCGTCGCCGCTCATCACCTTCTTGCCGAACTTGGCCTGCGCCACGCGGATCGCCTCGACGGTCACCACGGCCGCCGACACGCCGCGGTTATAGAGCACCGATCCCACCTTGTTCTTGTCCTGCATGTTGCCCTTGCCGGCGCCGTAGACCACCTTCTCGATATCGGCGATCAGCGGCACGCCCTTGCCCGCCACGTTCCACGTCGCGCTCATGTAGCCCTTGGCCGCGTCGCCGGCCGGCACGGTGTCTTCCTCCGATCCCGCCCACCACGAGCCGATCATCTTGTCGCGCGGAAAGCCCACCTTCTGCGCGGCCTTCAGCGCGGTCTGATTCATCACGCCCCAGCCCCAGAAGATCACGTAGTCCGGATTTTCCTGGCGAATCTTGAGCCATTGCGCGCCCTGTTCGTTGCCCGGATGCGCCACGGGGATTTCCACCAGGTTGAACTTGCCGAGCTTCGCCTCGGCCTGCAACGCCACGATGGGCTCCTTGCCATAGGCCGAATCGTGATACAGGTAGACGATCTTCTTGCCCGCGAGCGAGCCGCCGTTCTTCGACGCCAGGAACTTGACGATGGCCGACACCTGCATCTGGTAGGTCGTCACGAGCGGGAACGCATAGGGGAACACCGAGCCGTCCACCGCGTCGGTGCGGCCGTAGCCCATCATCACCAGCGGCACCTTGTCCGCGGCGGTCTTGTCGACCAGCGCATATGAGATGCCGGTGGACATGGTGTGATACGCAGTGCCCTTGCTGGTGCTGTTCTTGGCTTTCAGCCGCTCATAGCACTCCACGCCCTTGGCGTTGTTGTATTCGGTTTCGCACTCCTCCCAGGACAGCTTCACGCCGTTGACGCCGCCGTCCTTGAGATTGACGTAGTTCAGGTAATCGACAAACCCGCCGTAGAACGACTGGCCATTGGCGCCATACGGGCCGACGCGATAGCTGGGCAGCGCCACGAACTGGTCGCCGGCCTGCGCTTGCGCCGGCAGCGCGGGCGCCAGCAACGCAGCGGCGACGCTGACCACCAGGGCGACGCGCTGCATGTTGCGAAATACGGTTGTCATGACAGTCTCCTTCACCTCGAACGGGCGTTGTTATGGGAACGACTCGAAAACACCACGCGGCGCGATGCACATCGGGCAAGACGATTCCGACCGCGCAGCAATGCCGGAACCATGCCGACCGCACCGCTAATGCGGGAACGGCCAGAGCCGCAGCTTTTCCTTGGCGATCTGCCAGAGCCGCGCCAGGCCGTGCGGTTCGACGATCAGAAAGAAGATGATCAAACCGCCAAACGTCATCAGTTGGATATGCGAGACGGTGGCGTTGGTGAACGGCAGGTGCAGCAACGCCGCCAGCGCGGGCAGCACGTTGTCGAGCAGGATCGGCAACAGCAGGATGAACCCGGCGCCCAGAAACGATCCGAGCACGCTGCCGACGCCGCCGATGATGATCATGAACAGGATGCGGAACGAGAGGTCGAGCGAGAAGCCGTCGGGCTCCACGGAGCCGAGATAGCAGAACGCGTACAGCGCGCCGGCCACACCGCAATAGAACGAACTCACCGCGAAGGCCAGCAGCTTCGTGCGCATCAGCGGAATGCCGATCACTTCGGCGGCCACGTCCATGTCGCGCACCGCCATCCAGGCGCGGCCCGTGGCCGAGCGCACCAGGTTCTTGGCGATCAGCGCCAGCACCACGACGATCGCCAGCACAAACAGGTACTTCTTCACCGGCGTGTCGATCGGCACGCCGAACAGATCGAGCCGCTGGGCGGTGATCACGCCCGACGAGCTGTTGTTCGACAGCCAGGGAAACTTGGTCAGCGCCCACACCACGAAAAACTGCGCGGCCAGCGTGGCCACGGCAAGATAAAAACCCTTGATGCGTAGCGACGGCAAGCCGAATGCCACCCCAACCAGCGCAGCCGTGGCGCCGGCGAGCACGAACGTCAGCAGCACCGGAATACCCTCGATGCGCAGCTGGAAGTTGTAGGCGGCATAGGCGCCGACCGCCATGAACGCAGCCGTGCCCAGCGACAGCTGCCCGGCGTATCCCGTGAGGATGTTCAGCCCCAATGCCGCGAGCGAGAAGATCAGGAATGGCGTGAGGATGGCGCTGAGCCAGTATTCGCTGCCCGTGAACGGAATCACGGCAAATGCCACGACCATCAGCAACGCAAAAAAGATGCGGTCCTGCCGGATCGGAAAGATCTGGCTATCGGCGATGTAGCTGGTCTTGAACTGGCCCGATTCGCGGTAGAGCATGAAATTCTCCAGACATCAGCAAAGTTAGCCTTCGCCGAAAACACATCGCCCGCTAGACGCGCGACTTGGACGGTTTTTGCCTCCGGCCGTCGCTGCGCGACTTAACTTTGCTGCGCAAAGTTAGCCTTCGCCGAAAACACATCGCCCGCTAGACGCGGTCGATGTGTTTTTCTCCAAAAAGTCCCTCCGGACGTACCAGGAGGAACAGCAACGCAAACACGTACGGGAACCAGCCCTCAATGCCGCCGAAGTTTCCGCCGAACACGGACTGGAATACGGGCGGGATGTAGATTTCCGCCAGCTTTTCCGATGCGCCGATGATCAGGCCACCGACGATGGCGCCGGGCACCGATGTGAAGCCGCCAAGGATCAGCACCGGGAGGGCCTTGAGCGCGGTCAGCGTGAGGGCGAACTGCACGCCGTTTCGCGAGCCCCACAGCATGCCGGCCACGAGCGCCACAAAACCGGCCACGCCCCACACAATGGCCCAGATGTGCTGCAGCGGAATGCCCAGCGAGAGCGCCGCCTGGTGGTCGTCGGCCACGGCGCGTAGCGCGCGGCCTACCTTGGTGTACTGGAAGAACAGCGCCAGCACCGCCACCAGCACGGCGGCGATCAGTGCGGCGGCCAGGTCGAACTTCGACACGACGATGTTGAATTTCGTCAGGATCGATTCGATCGGCTCGTCGACGATGCCGAGCTGGATGGGACGGACCTCGTTGCCGAACAGGAGCGGCCCCAGCCCCTCCAGAAAGAACGACAGGCCGATGGTGGCCATGAACAGCGTGATCGGCGGCTGGTTGACGAGCTTGCGCAGCACGAAACGTTCGGTGCTCATGCCGACGATGATCATGACGACGAACGCGCCGATCACCGCTGCCCACATCGGCAGCCCCTTGTCCATCAAACCGACCACCGCCAGCGCGGCGAAATACACCATCGCGCCCTGCGCAAAGTTGAAGACACCGGACGCCTTGTAGATCAGCACAAAGCCCAGCGCCACCAGCGAATACATCAGCCCGGAGAGCAGTCCGCCGATCAGGATTTCGAAGAAGAAGGTCATGGTGTGGTCCCGGCGCGCGGCGCGGTGCGTTAGTGTGAAGCGCCCAGATAGGCGCGGATCACGTCGGGATTCGACTTGACCTCGTCGGGCGTGCCGTCGCCGATTTTCCGGCCGTAGTCGAGCACCACCACACGGTCGGAAATATCCATCACAACGCCCATGTCGTGTTCGATCAGCACGATGGTGGTGCCGAACTGGTGATTGACGTCGAGGATGAAGCGGCACATGTCCTGCTTCTCCTCCACGTTCATGCCGGCCATCGGCTCGTCCAGCAGCAGCATCGAAGGTTCGGCCGCCAGCGCGCGCGCCAGCTCCACGCGCTTCTGCAGGCCGTAGGGCAGGCGGCCCACCGGCGTCTTGCGGATCGCCTGGATTTCCAGGAAGTCGATCACTTCCTCGACCTTGCGGCGATGGCGCACTTCCTCGGCGCGCGCCGGGCCCCACCACAGCGCGTGCGCAAACAGTCCGGTGCGGAACTGCGTGTTGCGGCCGGTCATGATGTTGTCGAGCACGCTCATGCCCTTGAACAACGCAATGTTCTGGAACGTGCGCGCGATGCCCTGGCGCGCCGCCTCGGTCGGATGCATCTGACGACGCTCCTGCCCGCGAAAGACGATGCGGCCGTGCTGCGGGTGATAGACGCCATTGATGACGTTGAGCATCGAACTCTTGCCCGCGCCGTTCGGCCCGATGATCGCGCGGATCTCGTGCTCGCAGACATCGAACGAGATGTCGGTCAGCGCCTTCACGCCGCCGAACGCCAGCGAGATGTTCTGCAGGTCGAGGATGACGTCGCCGCGCGTCTGCGTGCGCGCCGTGGCATCGGGTCGATGCGCGTCGCCGGTGCGCGGAATGTCTTCACGCGCGCCTTCGGCGTGACCCGGCGGCGCCAGGTTGCCGGGCGACACCATCGCGCCGGCGGCGTCCACGCGCGCCATGCCGCCCTGCCACGCTGTCTGGGTAACCGTCATGCTGATTGCCTCCCGTCCCTGTGAGCCTTCATGCCGCGCGCGCACCGCCAGCGGGCGGGAAGCGCTTCACGTCCACCAGCTTCAGCGTGGCCGACACGCTGCCTTCGCGGCCATCCTCGAACTTCACGCGCGTATCGATGAACTGCTCGGTGCGCCCGGCATAGAGCGCGTCGACCAGCACGCGGTACTTCTCGGCGATAAAGCCGCGCCGCACCTTGCGCGTGCGCGTCAGTTCGTCGTCATCGGGATCCAGCTCCTTATGCAAAATCAGGAAGCGCGCGATCTGCGAGCCGGCCAGCATCGCGTCGGCGGCCAGATCAGCGTTGACCTGTTCCACGCAATCGGCAATCATCGCCGTCACTTCGGGCAGCCCGGCCAGATCGATGTATCCCGCATACGGCAGATGGCGGCGTTCGGCCCAGTTGCCCACCGCATCGAAATCGATATTGATAAACGCGCAGACCTTATCGCGGTCGGTGCCGAAGGCCACGGCCTCCTTGATGTACGGAAAGAACTTGAGTTTGTTCTCGATGTACTTGGGCGCGAACATCGATCCATCAGCCAGCTTGCCGACGTCCTTGGCGCGGTCGATGATCTTCAGGTGACCGTCGGCGTCGATCACGCCCGCATCGCCGGTCATGAAATAGCCGTCGTCGTTGATCGCTTCGCGCGTGGCGTCGTCGCGCTTGTAGTACGCCTTGAGCAGACCAACGCCGCGCACCAGCACTTCGCCGTTGTCGGCAATGCGGATCTCCATGCCGGGCGCGGCGGGGCCGACCGAATCGAACTTGACCTGGCCATCGGGCTGCAGGCAGACGTAGGCGCAGGTTTCGGTCTGGCCATAGAACTGCTTGAGATTGATGCCGATCGAGCGGTAGAAGCGGAACAGGTCCGGTCCGATCGCTTCGCCGGCCGTGTAGCCGACGCGGATCCGGCTCATGCCCAGCACATTGCGCAGCGGCCCGTAGATCAGCAGTTCGCCCAGCGCGTAGCGCATGCGGTCGGCCCATGACACCGCGCGCCCGTCGAGGATGTCGGCGCCGCAGCGGCGCGCCACGCCCATCGCCCAGCCGAATATCTTGCGCTTTGCCCAGCCCGCATCTTCCATGCGGATCATCACCTGCGTGAGCAGCCCTTCGTAGATGCGCGGCGGCGCGAAATAGTAGGTGGGGCCGATCTCGCGCAGATCGGTCATCACGGTCTCGCGCGATTCCGGGCAGTTGACCGTGAAACCCGCCACCATGGCCTGCGCATAAGAAAACAGGTTGTCGCCCACCCACGCCATCGGCAGGTACGACAGCACATCGTCGTGCGGGCCCAGGCCATCGAACTGGCAACCGTTGCGCGCGGCGCCGATCAGGCCCGCGTGGGAATGGCACACGCCTTTCGGCTTGCCCGTGGTGCCGGAGGTGTAGAGGATGATCGCGGTGTCGTCCGGCGCGCCGGCCTGTACCGCCGCGTCGAAGAAGCCCGGATTGGAGCGGTCGTATTCGCGTCCAATTTCCTGCACGCGCGCGTACGACAGCAGTGAGGGATCGTCGTAATCGCGCAGGCCGCGCGGATCCTCGTAGATCAGATGACGCACGGCGCGGCCGCGCTCTGCCAGTTGCGGCTGCACCTCCAGCAGCTTGTCGACCTGTTCCTGATCCTCGACGATGGCGAACGCGATCTCTGCATCGTCAAGCACGTAGACCATCTCGTTGGCGATGGCGTCCTGGTAGAGCGGCACCGGCACGCCGCCCAGCGCCTGCGCGGCCGTCATCGCCCAGTACAGGCGCGGGCGGTTGTCACCCACCACGGCCAGGTTCATGCCGCGCTGAAAGCCGAGCGCTGCCAGCCCGCATGCCAGCTCGCGCACTTCGCGGGCTACTTGCGACCAGCTGTATGTCTGCCAGATGCCGAGATCCTTTTCGCGATGGGCCGGGTGATCGGGCCGCTGCGTGGCGTGCGCCAGCAGGCATCGCGGGAAGGTCGTTGCCGACGATTCCTGCATTGCTGTCTCCTCTCCCCGCCGACGTAGGTGCCATGCCGGGTATCAAGCCGCAACACCGGTCGCTATACTGGGTCGATCGCGCGACATTGCCGCACCGCATCAAGCCCGCCTTGCCTTTGTGGATGAGGATTGCTGGCAGGGGCCGGTTCCGTGTGATCGTAAGATAGCCGATGCCATCCGCCGGGGTTGTCGCGCCGACGACAATTCCGGGTTAATCCCTACGGAGTGCGATGCGTACCGATTCCCCGCATGATTTCATCGACCGCTGCGCCTGGGCAGTCGATCTGAGCGCCGAGCAACGCGAGCGTGTCAAACGCGTGACCACGGTACGCGAGTACGCCCAGGGCGACTACGTCTGCCACAAGGGCGAACTGGCCGAACACTGGCTGGGCGTGGTCGAGGGCATCGTCAAGATCACCACCGTATCGCCGTCGGGCAAGTCGGTGACGTTCACCGGCGTGCCGCAGGGCGGCTGGTTTGGCGAAGGCGCGGTGCTCAAGAAGGAAATCCGCAAGTACGACGTGATGGCGCTGCGCCGTTCGCGCATCGCCTTCGTGCCGCGCGAGACTTTTCAGTGGCTGCTGGATACCAGTCTGCCGTTCACGCGCTTTCTGCTGATGCAGTTCAACGAGCGGCTGGGACAATTCATTGCGGCGGTGGAATACGAACGGCTGCTCGACATCGATTCGCGCGTGGCGCGCGCCGTGTCGTCACTGTTCAACGAGCATCTGTACCCGGGCATCGGCAAGACGCTGGAGATCTCGCAGGAAGAGATCGGACTGCTGGCGGGCATTTCCAGACAGCGCGCCAACCAGGCGCTGAAGGTGCTGGAACAGCAGGGGCTGGTGCGGGTCGACTACGGCGTGATCGAAGTGCTCGATCTGGAAGGACTGCGCCAGTACGGCGAATAGGCCGGCGCCGCGCACGGGCGCGTGAGACATGGGCGCAAAAAAACGCGACGGCGGCGCATTAGACGCACCGCCGTCGCGCATCGATCCCTGCAACCGTTACTTGCTATACACGTACACGCCGCGTCCGGTCTTGCGGCCCAGATAGCCCGCCGCCACCATCTCGCGCATCAGCATCGCGGGGCGATACTTCGGATCGGCAAATTCGGTGTAGAGCACTTCCATTACGGCCAGCATTGTGTCCAGGCCAATCATGTCGGCCAGCGCCAGCGGACCGATCGGATGATTGCAGCCAAGCTTCATGCCTTCGTCGATTTCCTCGGGCGACGCCAGGCCTTCGCCCAGCACGCAGAACGCCTCGTTGATCATCGGGCACAGGATGCGGTTAACCACGAAGCCCGGGCTGTTCTTGACCGTGATCGGATACTTGCCCAGCGCCTTCGACAACGCTTCCACATCGGCGTGCGTCGCGTCGCTGGTCTGCAGGCCGCGGATCAGTTCCACCAGCGCCATCATCGGCACCGGGTTGAAGAAGTGCATGCCGATAAAGCGGTCGGCGCGCGCGGTAACGGCGGCCAGCTTGGTGATCGAGATCGACGAGGTGTTCGATGCGATGATCACATCCGGCCCGACGATGCTGTCGATCTGCCGAAGGATCTTGACCTTGAGATCGTAGTTCTCGGTGGCGGCCTCGATAACGATATCGGCGCGCTTGAAATCGTCATACGAGGTGCTGCCGTGGATGCGCGACAGCGCGGCGGCCTTGTCGGCCTCGGTGGCCTTTTCCTTCTTGATCAGGCGATCGAGGCTCGATGCCACGGTGGCGATGCCCTTCTGCACTGCCGCGTCGCTGATGTCGACCATCACCACGTCGAGGCCCGCCACCGCGCATGCCTGCGCAATGCCGTTGCCCATCGTACCGGCACCCACGATGCCCACTGTCTTGATTGCCATGTCTCGCTACCTTGCGTTGTTGGAGTTTCGGAGGATTGCCGCGCTCAGCCGCGCTGCGCCGCCAGTGCGGCGATCACGCGTTCGGCGTGCTGCTTGAGCAGCGCCATGTCCTGCTGCTGGCGCGCGTGTCCGCGCAGGGACTGGTCGGCATAGCGCGGCACGATATGGAAATGGACGTGCGGCACGGTCTGGCCGGCCGCTGCGCCGTTGAACTGGCTGATCACGATGCCGTCGGGGCCGAATGCCTCGCGCACGCCGCGCGCGACGATCTGCGTGGCGCGGATCGCGGCCGCCGCGGCGGCCTCCGACAGGCCGAACAGATCGACCGCCGCTTCCTTCGGCACCACCAGCGCATGGCCGTCGGACTGCGGCATGATGTCCATGAACGCGATGGTGTCGGCGTCCTCGTAGATCTTGAAGCACGGGAGTTCGCCACGCAGGATGCGGGCGAAGATGTTGTTGCTGTCGTACTCGGCTTGCATGACTGTCTTGGAGAGATATCGGCGGAGCAACGAGTGTAGCGCCGGCGCTCCGCCGGGGGAACCATCCCACTCGTTTTTCCGCCGCGGTGTCACATATTGCGCCGATATTGCCCGCCCACCTCGAACAGCGCGTGCGTGATCTGCCCTAGCGAGCACACGCGTACCGCATCCATCAGCACCGCAAACACATTGCCGTTGTCGATTACCGCCTGGCGCAGGCGATCGAGCATGGCTGGCGCTTCCGCCGCATGGCTGCGCTGAAATTCCGCCAGGCGGGTCAGCTGACTCTGCTTTTCGTCGTCGCTGGAACGCGCCAGTTCCAGTGTCTGCGGCGTCGGATCGCCATGCGGATTGCGGAACGTGTTCACGCCGATGATCGGTAACGTGCCGTCGTGCTTGAGCTGTTCGTAGTAGAGCGACTCCTCCTGAATCTTGCCGCGCTGATAGCCGGTTTCCATCGCACCCAGCACGCCGCCGCGCTCGGCAATCCGCTCGAACTCCTGCAGCACCGCCTCTTCCACCAGATCGGTCAATTCCTCGATCAGGAAGCTGCCCTGGTTGGGGTTCTCGCACTTGGCCACGCCCCATTCGCGATTGATGATCAGCTGGATCGCCAGCGCGCGTCGCACCGATTCCGCCGTGGGCGTGGTGATGGCCTCGTCGTAGGCATTGGTGTGCAGCGAATTGCAGTTGTCGTAGATGGCAATCAGCGCCTGCAGCGTGGTGCGGATATCGTTGAAGTCGATTTCCTGCGCATGCAGCGATCGGCCGGAAGTCTGGATGTGGTACTTGAGCTTCTGGCTGCGATCGTTGGCGCCGTACTTGTCGCGCAGCGTCACGGCCCAGATGCGACGCGCCACGCGGCCGAGCACGCTGTATTCGGGGTCCATGCCGTTCGAGAAAAAGAACGACAGGTTCGGCGCGAAATCGTCGATGTGCATGCCGCGCGCCAGATACGCCTCGACGTACGTGAAGCCGTTGGCCAGCGTGAACGCGAGCTGCGAGATCGGATTCGCGCCGGCCTCGGCGATGTGATAGCCCGAGATCGACACCGAATAGAAATTGCGCACCTGGTGATGGACGAAATATTCCTGAATGTCGCCCATCACCTTGAGCGAAAACTCGGTCGAGAAGATGCAGGTGTTCTGCCCCTGGTCTTCCTTGAGAATGTCGGCCTGCACGGTGCCGCGCACGTTCTGCAGCACCCATGCGCGGATCTTGGCTTCCTCGTCGGCGGTGGGCTCACGGCCATTCTCGCTGCGGAACCGGTCAAGGTTCTGGTCGATGGCCGTATTCAGGAACATCGCCAGAATCGACGGCGCCGGGCCGTTGATCGTCATCGACACCGACGTGCTCGGGCTGGTCAGGTCGAAGCCATCGTAAAGCGCCTTCATGTCGTCGAGCGTGGCGATCGACACGCCCGAGTTGCCCACCTTGCCGTAGATGTCGGGACGCTCGTGCGGATCCTCGCCATACAGCGTGACGGAATCGAACGCGGTGGAGAGCCGCTTGGCGTCCATGCCTTCGGACACCAGCTTGAAGCGGCGATTGGTACGGAACGCATCGCCCTCGCCGGCAAACATGCGCGTCGGATCCTCGCCTTCGCGCTTGAATGCGAACACGCCGGCCGTGTACGGAAAACTGCCGGGCACGTTCTCGCGCATCAGCCATTTCAGGATCTCGCCTTCATCCTCGAAGCGCGGCAGCACCACCTTGCGCACCTTGGTGCCGGAAAGCGTGGTCGTGATCAAGCCGGTGCGGATTTCCTTGTCGCGGATCTTCACCACGTATTCGTCGCCGCCGTACGCCGCCTGCATCTGTGGCCACATCGCCAGCAGCTTGCGCTCGACGGCGCCCAGCGACGCGTCGCGCTCCGCCGCCAGCGCCTCCAGCGCGCGGCCCTCGGCGTTGCCCGCTACGTTGGCGTCGGCGTTGCCGTGCGCCGCGGACAACATGGCGCGCGCCGCGCGCAGTTGCTGGCGTTCGCGCGCAAGCCGGCTCTGTTCCGCCACGCGACGGTGATAGCCCCGCACCACGTCGGCCAGCTCGGCCAGATAGCGGCTGCGCGCGGGCGGCACGATCACGTTCTGCCCCGTCGAGATGCGCCCGCTCAACGCCGGCAGCACGCCGGTCCTGAGCGACAGCCCGCGTTGCGACAGCGCCTGAACCAGTCCCTGGTAGAGCATCGTCACGCCGTCGTCGTTGAAGCGCGACGCCTGCGTGCCGTACACCGGCATGTCTTCGGCGCGGCTATGCCATTGCTCGCGATTGCGCTGCACCTGCTTGGCGACATCGCGCCACGCATCCTGTGCGCCCTTGCGGTCGAACTTGTTGATCGCGACGAAATCCGCAAAATCGAGCATGTCGATTTTTTCGAGCTGGCTGGCGGCGCCAAATTCGGGCGTCATCACGTACAGCGACAGATCGACATGCGGCACGATGGCCGCATCGCCCTGCCCAATGCCCGAGGTTTCCACGATCACCAGATCGAAGCGCGCGGCCTTGCACGCGGCAATCACATCGGGCAGTGCCTGCGAGATCTCGGAACCGGCCTCGCGCGTGGCGAGCGATCGCATGAAGATGTTCGGGTGATTGATCGCGTTCATGCGGATGCGGTCGCCCAGCAGCGCGCCGCCCGACTTGCGGCGCGACGGGTCGATCGAGATCACCGCGATCGACAGCGCATCCTGCTGATCCAGACGGAAGCGCCGAATCAATTCATCGGTCAGTGACGACTTGCCCGCGCCGCCCGTGCCGGTGATGCCGAGCACCGGCGTGGCGATGGTTGCGGCCTGCGCGCGCAATTCGCTAACCATCGACGCGGCGGCCTGGCCGTTTTCGAGCGCGGTGATCAGTTGCGCCAGCGCGCGCCGGTCGCCGCCCGCCACGCCGTCGAGCGTAGTCGGCGCGTATCGCGTGAGGTCGATATCGCAACGCTGCACCATGTCGGCTATCATGCCGGCCAGTCCCATGCGCTGTCCGTCTTCGGGACTGTAGATGCGCGCCACGCCGTAGGCCTGCAGCTCGCGAATCTCGTCGGGCACGATCACGCCGCCGCCGCCGCCGAACACCTGGATGTGATCGCCGCCGTGTTCGCGCAGCAGATCGATCATGTATTTGAAATATTCGACGTGCCCACCCTGGTAGCTGGAGATGGCGATGCCCTGCACGTCTTCCTGCAGCGCGGCGGTCACCACCTCGCGTACCGAGCGGTTGTGGCCGAGGTGGATCACTTCGCAGCCGTGCGACTGAAGAATGCGCCGCATGATGTTGATCGACGCATCGTGTCCGTCGAACAACGAAGCCGCCGTGACGAAACGCACCTTGTTGGCGGGCGCGCCGCCGGGCGTGGCGCCGGGCTTGGCGGTTGCCGTCCTGCTCACATCGGAAAGATCAGTCATTGTCTCCACCGCTTTGTTATGTGGCTGGCTGCCGCGCGCCGGCGATTCTGACGATCGCACTGACGAGGGCCGGACGATTATATGACGTTTACGTTAACGTAAGTCACGGTGCGCGTGAAAGCCGCGCTGGCGGCACGTCGGCCGGATGGCTGGCCGGGTAAGTGCCCTTTGCTGGCATCGTCGCACAGAGACCCCGCGCAAAACAGTGCCTGGAAATGCGAAAGGCCGCCGGACGATCGTCCAGGCGGCCTTTGGGTCACGCGCTGTTGGCAATCAGGTGCTGATCTGCGGGCAATCGCCAAACGCGTCGGTCTTGCGGGCGTTCCAGCGACGCAGCAGCTGGTGCGCGATGAAGACGGCGCGGCGCAGCGACCACGGCGCCGGCGTCTCGGTCAGCAGAAAGCGCGCGCGCGGCGCGTCGCCGGACAGCCAGACGCGTTCGCCTTCGCCCAGTGCCGCCACATCGCCGGGGCGCAGCCAGATGTCGGCGGGATGGCCCTCCACGGTCAGCCAGAGGCGGCCTTCCAAGGCCGTTACGGTTTGCCCGTGGCGCGCGCGCCAACTGACCGGGCGATCGGGTTCATCAAGTTCGAATGTTCTGAGTTCACGCATGGGCGTCTCCTTGCTGCGCAGCCGCGCGGATCCCGTTGCGGAATCCGGCGAAGAAAAGGGGCGCTGCGCCGTGCTTCCATTATTCATGGCGGGGTCTACAATCCCATGCACAGTTCCGAACAGTTTTCGATGAACTGTTCAGTAGTTTTTGCTGACAGTTGCCGCCCCCGCTCCGCATGAAACTCATACTCGACCCGTCCACGGGCGTTCCGCTGACCGAGCAGATCGTGTTGGCCGTGAAGTCCTGGATCAGCTCGCGCGAAGCCGCGCCCGGCGCCCGCCTGCCTTCGATCCGCGCGCTGGCCGCCGAGCACGGCATCAGCCGTTTTCCGGTGATCGAGGCGTACGACCGCCTGGTGTCGCAGGGGCTGGTCGATTCGCGCCAGGGGTCGGGCTTTTACGTGGCCGACAGCACGCTGGCTGGACGCAGCGGACGCGGATGGTCGGATCCAAGCCTGGCCGAAGACCTGTCGGTGCACATCATCGACCAGTTTCACCATCCCAGCGGCACGCTGAAGCTGGCCGGCGGATTCGTGCCCGAGGAATGGCGCGATGTGGAAGGACTGACGCAGGCGATCCGCCACATCACGCGGCACGATATCGACAGCGTGATTCACTACGCCACGCCGCTCGGGCATCCGGAATTGCGCAAGCAGGTGCTCACGCGCGTGCGGCAGATTGGCGTGCAGGCGGAACTGTCGCAGGTGCTGATCACCAGCGGCGCGAGCCAGGCGCTCGACCTGATCGTGCGCCATCTGCTCAAGCCGGGCGACACGGTATTCGTCGAGGATCCCGGCTACTACAACCTGTTTGGCCTGTTGCGCATGCACGGCGTGCAGCTGGTGGGCGTGCCGCACACGCCGAACGGCCCCGATCCGCAGGCGTGCGAGGCGTTGCTGCGCAAGCACAAGCCGAAGCTGTTCTTCACCAACAGCATCCTGCAGAATCCGACTGGATCCACGCTGGCGCCACCGGTGGCGTTCCGCCTGCTGGAGCTGGCGCGCCGCCATAACTTCCGGTTTGTCGAAGACGACATCTTCTCGGACTTCCAGCTCAACTTCACCGATCGCCTGGCCACGCTGGACCAGCTCGAACACGTGATCTATATCGGCGGGTTCTCGAAAACGGTGTCCGCGGCGCTGCGCGTCGGGTATCTCGTGGCGGAAAAGAATCTGATCAAGGACCTGATCGACGTGAAGGTGCTGACCAGCGTGGCGGGATCGCATTTTGCCGAGGCGGTCACGGCCACCATGCTTGAGCGCGGTGCGTATCGAAAGTATGTGGAACGGTTGCGCGTGCGCACGCGCGAAGTGACGGCCGACGCGGTGAAGATTCTCGACCAGTATGACTGGGAAGTGTTTTGCGAGCCCGCGGGCGGCAATTTCCTGTGGGCGCGTCCGCGCGGTATCGAAGATTCGCGCGAACTGGTGGCGCTGGCGGAAACCTACGGCATTTCGCTTGCGCCGGGACATTTCTTCCGGCCCGGCGGCGAAACGTCCGCCTGGGTGCGCATCAATTCCGCCTACGCCGGCGAAGAACGGTCGCGCGCGTTCTTCGCCGATTCGGGCAGCCGCTGATCAGTCCTGCGCGTCGCCGCCGTGGTTATGCAGCACGGCGTTGCGGCGCGAGTAACCGAAGTAGATCAGCAGCCCCAGCACCAGCCAGCACAGGAACGCGATCCACGTCACCACCTGCAGATGCAGCATCAGGAACAGGCAGAACGCCACCGACAGCAACGGCACCACCGGCACGCCGGGGCAACGGAAGGTGCGCGGCAGGTGCGGATGCGTGCGGCGCAGGACCAGGATCGACACCGAGATCAGTGCGAAGGCGGACAGCGTGCCGATATTGATCAGCTCCGCCAGCACGTTCAGCGGCACGAAGCCGGCGATGGTGGCGAACACGATGCCCACGGTCCACGTGGCCGTGAACGGCGTGGCGTGCACCGGATGCACCGTCGACAAGACTTCCGGCAACAGGCCGTCGCGCGACATCGCAAAGATGATGCGCGTCTGGCCGTAGGTCATCACCAGGATCACGGTGGTCATGCCAAGGATCGCGCCCAGGTCGACAAAGCCGGCCACCCAGTTCTGGCCCGCGTATTGCAGCGCCAGCGACACCGGATGGTCGACGCCCTCGAACTTCGCGAACGGCACGATGCCGGTCATGATGGCGGCGACCGCCACGTACAGCACGGCGCAGACCGCCAGCGACCCGATGATGCCGATGGGCAGGTCGCGCCCGGGATTGCGCACTTCCTCCGCGGCCGATGTGACGGCGTCGAAGCCGATGAACGCGAAGAACATCAGCGCCGCCGCATTGAAGACGCCGGAAAAGCCGAACGGCGCAAACGGTTGCCAGTTGGCCGGCTGCACGTGCCAGACGCCAACCGCGATGAACAGCACCACCACGCCGATCTTGATCACCACCATCACGTTGTTCAGGCGCGTCGATTCGCGCACGCCGTACGACACCACCCACGTGATCGCCAGCATGATCAGGATGGCCGGCAGGTTCACCAGCGTGTGGACGTCGGGCACCGATCCCGGCGCGGCGCTTAACGCGCGCGGCAATTGCACACCAAACCCCGCCAGCAGCGACTGGAAATAGCCCGACCATCCCACCGAGACCGCCGAGGTGGCCAGTCCGTATTCGAGCAGCAGGTCCCAGCCGATCATCCACGCGATGATCTCGCCGAGCGTGGCGTAACAGTAGGTGTAGATCGATCCGGAGACAGGAATTGCCGAGGCAAATTCCGCGTAGCACAACGCCGCGAATCCGCACGCCATCGCCGCGATGATGAACGACACCGTCAGCGCCGGACCGGCGGTCAGCGCGCCGGTGCCGGTCAGCACGAAGATGCCGGTGCCGATGATCGCGCCGATGCCCATCAGCACCAGATCCACGGGCCCCAGCACCTTGCGCAATCCGTCATGCTCGCTCACTTCCAGCATGGCTTCGATGTTCTTGGTGCGAAACAGACTCATGGCGCGCCTCCGGTCGGGGTCATCCCAATGACTATAGGTTGTACAAATACCGTCGGCGACGGGTTCTGCGCGTCATGGCAGCCGGGCCGACACAAAGCGCGCGATGTTACGCGACTTGTCCGCGACAAGCCTTGACGTGGATACCGTTTCCGCACAGGGCAGACAAAAAAAAGACGCTCCACGACGGGAGCGTCTTCTATGCAGTCCGTGACTGCGTGCGCGATTACTTCGCCACCGGCATCGTGAACTCGGCGCCCTTGGCGATGCTGTCCGGCCAGCGCTGCATCACGCTCTTGTAGCGCGTGTAGAAGCGCACGCCCTCTTCGCCATAGGCGTGATGATCGCCAAACAGCGAGCGCTTCCATCCGCCGAACGAATGCCACGCCATCGGCACCGGAATCGGCACGTTGATGCCGACCATGCCCACCTGGATCTGGCGCGCGAACGCGCGGGCGATACCGCCGTCGCTGGTGTAGCACGACACACCGTTACCAAATTCGTGACGATTGATCAGATCCACCGCTTCGGCAAAGTCGTGCACGCGCACCACCGACAGCACCGGCCCGAAGATCTCTTCCTTGTAGATCGTCATGTCCGGCTTGACGTGATCGAACAGCGTGCCGCCGACGAAGAATCCCTTGTCGTGACCGTCGACCTTGTGGCCGCGGCCATCGGTCACCAGTTGCGCTCCTTCGGCCACGCCCTTGGCGATGTAGCCTTCGACCTTGGCCTTGTGCGCGGCGGTGACCAGCGGGCCCATCTCGGCGTCGGCCTCCATGCCGTTGCGGATCTTCAGCGTCGCGGCGCGCTCGGCCAGGCGCGGCACCAGCCGGTCGGCCACATCGCCCACCGCCACCGCCACGGAAATCGCCATGCAACGCTCGCCGGCCGAGCCGTACGCGGCGCCCACCAGCGCATCGACGGCCTGATCCAGATCGGCGTCGGGCATCACCACGAGGTGGTTCTTTGCGCCGCCCAGCGCCTGCACGCGCTTGCCGTGCCGCGTGCCTTCCGTGTAGATGTATTCGGCGATCGGCGTGGATCCGACAAACGACAGCGCCTGCACATCGGGATGCGCCAGCAGCGCGTCGACAGCGGTCTTGTCGCCCTGCACCACATTGAACACGCCATCGGGCAGCCCGGCCTGCTTGAGCAGGTCGGCGATCAGCAGGCTCGGCGACGGATCGCGCTCGGACGGCTTGAGAACGAACGTGTTGCCGCACGCCAGCGCCACCGGGAACATCCACATCGGCACCATCACCGGGAAGTTGAACGGCGTAATGCCGGCCACCACGCCCAGCGGCTGGCGCAGGTTCCAGTTGTCGATGCCACCACCGATGTTGTCGGTGAAATCGGTCTTGAGCAGGTTGGGAATCCCGCAGGCAAACTCCACGACCTCGATGCCGCGCGTGACTTCGCCCTTCGCATCGGAAAACACCTTGCCGTGCTCGCGCGTGATCAGCGCGGCCAGGTCATCGTGATGGCGGTCCAGCAGTTCCTTGAACTTGAACAGGATGCGTGCGCGGCGCAGCGGCGGGGTTTCCGCCCAGGCCGGCCATGCCGCCTTGGCGGCGGCCACCGCGGCCGCCACATCGTCGGCGGTGCCCATCGCCACGCGCGCCGCGACGTCGCCCGTGGCCGGGTTGAACACATCGGCAAAGCGGTCGATGCCCGCGCGCTGCACGGTGCCGCCGATGTAGTGATGGATTTCGGCGATCTGCCGGTTTTCTGCGATATTCACTGCGGTCTTCCTCTCAATGGCGGGCAGGTCTTACTTCACACTCTGCAGTGCCTGCTTCACGGTGTCGAACAACTGATCGATCTCGGCCTCGGAAATGATCAGTGGTGGCGAGAATGCCAGGATATCGCCGGTGTAGCGCACCAGCACGCCAAGCTCCAGGCATTTCAGGAACGCCTCATAGGCACGCGCACCCGGTGCGCCCGGACGCGATTCCAGTTCCACACCGGCCACCATGCCGAGGTTGCGGATGTCTTTCACATACGGCGCGCCGCGCAGCGCATGCACGGCCGATTCGAATTTTGCCGACATCTCGGCGGCGCGTTCGAACAGCTTGTCGCGCTTGTAGATGTCCAGCGTGGCGATACAGGCCGCCATCGCCAGCGGATGGCCCGAATAGGTGTAGCCGTGCGGCAGTTCGATCGCACCGGCGGCCGTGGCGTTGATCACGGCGTCGTGCACTTCGCGGCGCACCGCCACTGCGCCCATCGGCACCGCGGCATTGTTGATGGCCTTGGCCATCGTGATCAGGTCCGGCGTCACCTTCAGGCGCTCGGCCGCGGTAGCCGCACCAAGGCGGCCGAATGCGGTGATGACCTCGTCGAAGATCAGCAGGATGCCGTGCTTGCTGGTGATCTCGCGCAGCTTTTCCAGATAACCGACCGGCGGTACCAGCACGCCGGCCGATCCGGCCAGCGGCTCGACGATGACGGCAGCGATGTTCGAGGCATCGTGCAGCGCGACCAGGCGTTCGAGTTCGTCGGCCAGATGGGCGCCCCACTGCGGCTGGCCTTTCGAGAACGCGGCCTCGGCGATATTGAGCGTGGCGGGCAGATGATCGGTGCCCGGCATCACGTTGGCCGACCACATCTTGCGATTCGGCCCAATGCCGCCGACGCCCATGCCGCCAAAGCCAACACCGTGATAACCGCGTTCGCGGCCGATGATGCGCGTGCGTTGCCCTTCGCCGCGCGCGCGATGATAGGCCAGCGCGATCTTCAGCGCCGTGTCGACCGATTCGGAGCCGGAATTCGTGAAGAAAATACGGTCGAGTCCCTGCGGCATGATCGAGGCCACCTTGGTGGCGGCTTCGAATTCCAGCGGGTGGCCCATCTGGAACGGCGGTGCGTAGTCGAGCGTGGCCGCCTGGTGCGCGATCGCCTCGACGATTTCCTTGCGCGCGTGGCCGGCCGCCACGCACCACAGGCCCGCGCAGCCATCGAGCACGCGACGTCCGTCGTGGGTCGTGTAGTACATGCCGCTGGCCGAGGCCAGCAGGCGCGGCGCGGCCTTGTACTGGCGATTGGCCGTGAACGGCATCCACAGGGCTTCGAGATCGGGAATCACGGTTTTGGCGGCGTCCATACATTCTCCTGATAGCGGTGTAAGCAGCGTGGCACGGCGGTGCGCCACGGATGTCGGCCACTCTACCGGCGGGGTCTGGCCTAAAGAATATACGGTCTGGAGATCGACAGCTGACCGTACAGTTTCACGCCCGCAAACTGTATAGATTGCACACCGCGGCGCGACTTCCCGCCACCCGCCACCCGGCGCCGCTTGCAGCGCTGAGAGGTCCGATCCACGGCGGATCTACGCTCAATCCACGCTGCAACGCATCAAATGAAAGGGACCGCGCCGGAGCCGTCCGCATGCCAGTACACTGTACAGGTTTTGATTCGTTCCACGCGCCGCATGCTCAACCTGAACCTGATCCGCAGCCGCCGCGGCGGCGAAACCCTGACCGAGCAGATCGTCACCGGCATCGCCGCGCTGATCGATCGCCGCGCACTGCGCGCCGGCGCATCGCTGCCGTCGGTGCGCCGGCTGGCCCAGCAGCACAACGTCAGCACCTTCACCGTAGCGGAAGCCTATGGCCGCTTGACGGCGCTCGGTTATCTGGCGGCGCGGCCGGGCTCGGGTTATACGGTGGCGCATCGCCACGCGCCGGCCGGCCATCCGCGTGCTCCGCACTGGGAAGCGCCGGGGCTCAACGCGGCGTGGCTATTGTCCGATGTGTTTGCCGACCATTCGGTGCCGATCAAGGCCGGCGCCGGATGGCTGCCCGGCGACTGGCTCAACGAGGAAGGCCTGCATCAGGCGATGCGCAGCGCGGCGCGCGTGCCTGCGGCGCAGGTATCGGGCTACGGCCACCCATACGGCTTCGGCGCGCTACGCGAGCATATCGCCGTGCACCTGAGCCAGTACGGCATGCCGGTGCAGGCGCAGCAGGTGGTGCTCACCCAGGGCGCCACCCAGGCGCTGGATCTGGTGGTGCGAACGCTGCTGCAGCCCGGCGATACGGTATTGGTGGAATCGCCGTGCTATTGCAATCTGCTGCAGATCCTGCGGCTGGCGGGATTGCGCGCCATTGGCGTGCCCCGCACGGCCGCCGGCCTGGACACCGATGCGCTCGACGACGCGATCCGCCAGCACGCGCCGCGCGCACTATTCGTCAACACGGTGCTGCAGAATCCGACCGGCGCCACGCTGACCAGCATGAATGCGTTCCGGGTGCTGCAACTGGCCGAGCAGCACCGCCTGATGGTGGTGGAAGACGATATCTATCGCGAACTGGCGCCGGCCGGATCGCCGATGCTGGCGGCCATGGACGGCCTGTCGCAGGTGGTCTACGTGAATGGCTTCTCGAAAACGATCACGCCGTCGCTGCGCGTCGGCTATCTGGCGGCCAGCCCCGATCTGGCCAAGGCATTTGCGCGCACCAAGATGGCGGTCGGACTGACCTCGTCGGAAGTGACCGAGCGGCTCGTGTATTCGGTGCTGACCAGCGGCCACTACGGACGCCACGTCGCCGCGCTGGCCGAACGGCTACGCGCGCAGCAGGATCATGTGACGGAAAAAATGGAAGCGCATGGGCTGGAAATCATGCTGCGGCCCGAAGGCGGCATGTTTGCCTGGGCCCGGCTGGCACCGGGCGCGCCAGCCGCGGGCGGGGCGGCGCTCACCGGCAACCGGCTCGCCACGCTGGCGCTGGAACACGGCATCTGGCTCGCGCCGGGATCGTACTTCGAACCGGGAGAAACCGATTCGCCATGGATCCGCTTCAACGTGGCGACCAGCGATGCGCCGCAATTGTGGGCATTTTTCGATGCCGTGCGCGGCGGGACGGAAATCGCCCGCGCCGCCTGAGCCGCCCTTCGGACCGCTATCGGCGCGAGATCGGCGCGAAACCCGCCGACAGCGGGTGCGCCGCGATGCCATGCCGCTCAGAAGCGGTAGCGCACGTACCCGGTGTAGAAGTTGCTGCCCGGGTTCGGTTCCTTGATGCCGGCGTTGGAGATGTGCTGGAAGCGGAAGCCCACTTCGGTGTTGGCGTTCTTGCCGAAGCCCACGCCGATGCCGACCATGTCGGAGAACTGGAACGCGGTGCCCGAGCGGTGCTGGTCCGACGTGCCGGTATGGCTCAGCACGCGCAGGCCCACCGAGGCCTCGGCAAACGGCACGAAATAGCCGCCGCGCTTTTCCACGCGGAAGATCGGCGACACGCCGAATTCGAACAGATTCTGTTGATTGGTGCCGCTGCGCGCATCCCAGCCTGCGACGTTGAATTCGCCCTGCAGGCGGAACAGCCATCCCTGCGGATTGCCGTACTGGATCGGCGTGTTGAAGTTCAGGCCGAGTTCATACTTGTTGACGCCGTGGCTCGGATCGCGGCCCATCGCGACGTGCACTGCGGGGTGGCTCCAGCCAACCAGTTCTTCGGCGCTGGCAGCGGAACTGGCACCGGCGGCAAGCGCGGCGAGGACAACGGTGCGGACGATAAGGCGGCTTCGGGATTTTTGAGCGAGGTGCATGCGGCGTTGTTGTTGTTCTGTCTTCATGTTCGGGGGCATCGAAGAGAGAGTGGCTCGGCAAACGGAATCGAATGCCTGACCGATCGGAAGCACCAGGGCGCTCCGGGCAGTCAGGCCCAGAGCCGCTCCACCAACCAGCTCGCGGCAACACAAATTCCGAGCCAGACGGCGAGGCAGCCTGCAATAAAACGGTAAGTCATTGTGAAAATCAACAGCAGAGTGGAGGCTTTGAATCGAATTTTTGCGACGCATTATACATGCATGCATGAATGTATGTATCGGGGCGTCGACTGTCGCGCACTTCATTGACAGTGATCGATCAATCAGAAAAATCTCCAAGGCGCATCATGCCAGCGCGCCAACAACCCTGCACGCCGAGGGTTAAACGGACGAATCAAAAATTTTGGCGGTACGGACGCGGCAAATGTGCTCGCCGTAGCGTCGCTGGCAGCCGTCACGCTCGGCCCATGCGCAGCGCCCCGACGGCGCACGGGGCGCGGTCGGGGCGAAGATTCTCAGAAAATTCAAAGGGTTGGGTAAATCAGCCGCGCAGAAACGGCAGGACTTCTTCCAGCAGGCGGGCGGGAATTTCCTCGGCAATGTAGTGGCCGCACGGCAGCGCGTGGCCGGTGACGTGGCGCGCCACGCGACGCCATTCTTCGAGCGGCTGGAAACATTTTCCAACCGCACCGTCGGCGCCCCACAACGCCAGCATGTCGCACTCGATCATGCGGCCCGCGGCGATGTCGGCGCGGTCGTGTTCCAGGTCGATGCCTGCGCTGGCGCGGTAGTCCTCGCAAAGGCCGTGGGCCGATCCGGGCTGCTGCAGGCAGCGCAGATATTCGGCCAGCGCGGCGTCGGTAAACGGGGCCAGGCCGGCGCTGCGGCTTCCCATGGTCTGACGCAGATAAAGCGCCGGATCGGCCTCGATCAGCGTCTCCGGAAACGGCGCCGGGCGAATCAGAAAAAACCAGTGGTAATAGGCGCGTGCGAAGGCCTCGTTGGTCTGCGCATACATCGCCAGCGTCGGTGCGATGTCCAGCGTCACCAGCCGGCGGACCGCCTGCGGGTGATCGACGGCCAGCCGGTGCGCCACGCGCGCGCCGCGGTCGTGCGCCATCACGCTGAAGTGCCCGAACCCGAGCGCGCGCATCACGGCCAACTGGTCGGCCGCCATGACGCGCTTGCTGTAGTTGCTGTGGTCGGGCAGCCCGGCGGGCTTGCCGCTGTCGCCGTAGCCGCGCAGGTCGGTCGCCACCACGGTGAAGTGGCGCGCCAGCTCGCCGGCCACCTTGTGCCAGATCACGTGCGTCTGCGGATGGCCGTGCAACAGCAGCAACGGCGGCCCTTCCCCGCCGACCACCGCGTGAATCGGCACCCCGTCATGGTCGATGCGATGCGTGACGAATCCCTCAAACATGCCTGTCTCCCTGTTTTGCCAGCCGCGCCATGGTCGTCGCCGCCACGTCGCGCAGCCACGGGCTGGCGGCGTGATGGCGGTGAGCGAAGGCGTCGATGTCGGCGGCGTGCGTCAACGACATGCCGATGATATCGAGGCCGCGGCGGAACATGTCCAGATGGCGCGCCGACATCGAGAACGACGTGGTGAACGACCCGGCGCGCACCGTCATCGACGACAGGTCGATGCGGATCGACGCGGGCGCCACCGGATCGCTGACCGCGCGCATCAGGATATCGACGTCCGCCTGCGGCAGCATCGCCAGCAGCAGACGGTTGTTCATCGCGTTCGAGTAAAAGATCTCGCCGAAACTCGGCGCGATCACGGCGCGGATGCCGAACTGCTGCAGGCCCCACACGGCGTGCTCGCGGCTGGACCCGCAGCCGAAATTCGCGCCCGCCACCAGCACGCGCGTATCGCGCCACGCAGGCTGGTTGAGCACGAAATCGGCGCGCGGCGCGCCGTGCTCGTCGAACCGCATGTCGTAGAGCAGGCCCTTGTCGAGACCGGACTTGTCGATGCCGCGCAGGAACTGCTTGGGCATGATCTGATCGGTATCGAGGTTTGGCAGCGGCAGCGGCGCGCCGACGCCCTCGATCAATGTGAATGCGGACATGTTCGGACTCCGGGTCAATTGAGCGGGTTCAGTTGGCGCACATCGGTGATGCAGCCGGTAACGGCCGCCGCCGCGGCCATGGCGGGGCTCATCAGGTGCGTGCGTCCGGCGCGTCCCTGGCGGCCCTCGAAGTTGCGATTGGTGGTCGATGCGCAGCGCTCTCCCGGCGACAGCACGTCGTCGTTCATCGCCAGGCACATCGAGCAGCCGGGCTTGCGCCATTCGAAGCCGGCGTCGATCAGCAACGCGGCAATGCCCTCGGCTTCGGCCTGATCGCGCACCGCGCCCGAGCCCGGCACCACCATCGCGCGCACGCCGTCGGCCACCTTGCGGCCGCGCACCACGTCGGCCACCGCGCGCAGGTCTTCGATGCGGCCGTTCGTGCACGATCCGATGAACACGCGCTGCACCGGCAGGCCGCTCAGCGTGCTGCCCGGCGCGAGGCCAATGTAATCGAGCGCGCGCGCCGCGGCGGCCTGCGCACTGGCGTCCGCGGCATCGGTCGGTTGCGGCACGACGGCGGTGACCGGAATCGCCTGGTCGGGACTGGTGCCCCATGTCACGTAAGGCGCGACGACCGATGCGTCGAAGGCCAGCTCGGCATCGAATACCGCGTCGTCGTCGGAATGCAGCGCCGTCCATGCCGCGCGCGCCGCGTCGGCCATCGGGCCATCGATATCGACCGCGCGCGCCAGCACGTAGCCGATCGCCGTCTCGTCAGGCGCGATCAGCGCGCCGCGCGCGCCGGCCTCCACGGCCATGTTGCACAGGGTCATGCGCGCTTCCATCGACAGCGCGTCGATGGCGCTGCCGGTGAATTCGACCACGTAGCCGCGCGCGCCCTGTGCGCCGATGCGCGCGATGACATGCAGGATCAGATCTTTCGACGTGGTGCCCGGCGGCAGGCTGCCATCGACACGGATGCGCATGGCCTGCGCCAGCCGGTACACCAGCGTCTGCGTGGCCAGCACGTGCTCGACCTCCGATGTGCCGATGCCAAACCCCAGCGCGCCGAACGCGCCATATGTGGTGGTGTGGCTGTCGCCGCAAAGCACGACCATGCCGGGGCGGATCATGCCGTGCTCGGGCGCGATCACATGTTCGATGCCTTGCAGCGGATCGTTGGTGTCGAACAGCGCAATCCCGTGCAGATCGCAGTTGCGTTTCAGATTGCGCGCCTGCAACGCCGACGCGGGGTCCTGGATCACGCGCGGCGACTGCGCGTGCGTGGGGATGATGTGGTCGACCACCGCCAGTTGCTGGCCCGGCGCCGCCACTTGGCGGCCCTGCTCGGCCAGTCCCGCAAACGCTTGCGGGCTGGTGTACTCGTTCATGATGTGCAGATCCGCGTAGAGCAGCACGTTGTCCGCATCGAGCGTGACAACCGTGTGCGATTCCACGAGTTTCCGATACAGCGTGCGTCCGGCCATGGTGGCTGCCTGTTCTGGAGAGTGGGATGAACGGCAGTCTAATCGCGGAATTCATCGCTATAATTTCGCCATTCGCAATTCATTCGTGCCCTGGATTCATGAGTTGGGTACGTAATCGCCGCACTCTGCCCGCCCCATGGACGCCTTTTCCGATCTCGCCTTTTTCATCCTGCTGGTCAAGCGCGGCAGCCTGGCGGCCGCGGCCCAGCATCTGGGCCTGACGCCGTCGGCGGCCAGCAAGCGGCTGGCCGCCCTGGAAGCGCGGCTTGGCGTGCGCCTGCTCAATCGCACCACGCGCCGGCTATCGGTGACGCCTGAAGGCGAGGCCTATCTGGCGCAAGGCGGACGCATCCTGGCCGAACTGGAAGAACTGGAGCAAGGCCTGGGCGGCAGCCGCGTGGCGCCGCGCGGATTGCTGCGCGTGAATGCCACGCTCGGTTTCGGCCGCCGCCATCTGGCGCCCGCGGTGGGCGATTTCCTGCTCGCATATCCGGAAGTGGAAGTGCAGTTGCAACTGACCGACCGCGCGCTGAATCTGGCTGAGGAAGGCTTCGATATCGGCATCCTGGTGGGCGACCTGCCCGATGCGCGGCTCAACGCCCGCAAACTGGCGCCGAACCACCGCCTGCTGTGCGCGTCGCCCGCGTATCTGGCGCGGCACGGCGAGCCCGCTTCGCCGCGCGCCTTGCAACAGCACCGCTGTATCGTGATTCGCGAAAGCGAAACCGCCTATGGCACCTGGCACCTGCAGGCGGCGGGTCGGCAGGAAACCATCAAGGTGCGCGGCGCGGCGGCCACCAACGATGGCGAAGTGGCCGTCAACTGGGCACTGCAGGGCCACGGCATCGTGTTGCGATCGGAATGGGAAGTGGCGCCGCTGCTGCGCTCGGGACGCTTGCGACAGGTGCTGCCGGACTGGTCCGCGCCGCCGGCGGACATCTACGCGGTGTATCTGTCGCGCGACAAGCTGTCGGCCCGCGTACGCGCCTTTGTCGACTTCATGGCCGAGCGCTTTGGCGGTTACGACACCGCCGCCGATTACCACGGCTGGTAAGCGACGGCCGGCACCCGGAGGCCGCCATATGGAGACTGGTTCGCCCGGCGCGTTGCATCGCCCTTTATCGCGCAGGGTTGTGCGATCGCGCGCCGTGCGGCCCTGCTACGCTAACAGCTTCCGCCCTAACGCTCCGGATATTCCCATGCACACGCACAACCTCTCCGCGTGGACCCATTCCCACATTTTCGACACCGGCAACCCGGCTGCCGAACGGGGCACGCGGCTGGTGATGTGGATCACTTTGGCGATGATGGCCATCGAGATCGCGGCCGGTCTCGGCTTCAATTCGATGGCGTTGCTGGCCGACGGCTGGCATATGAGTTCGCACGCGGTGGCGATCGGCCTGTCGGCGTTTGCGTACGCGGCCGCGCGTCGGCTGGCGCACGATGCGCGCTTCACGTTCGGCACCTGGAAGATCGAAGTGCTGGCGGCGTTTGCCAGCGCGGTATTCCTGCTGGGCGTGGCCGCGCTGATGGTGTTCGGATCGGTGGAGCGCCTGATCAGCCCGGCGCAGATCCATTATCAGCAGGCCATGGCAGTCACGGCAGTCGGCCTGCTGGTCAATCTGGGCTGCGCGTGGATTCTGGGCGGCGCGCACGGGCACGATCATCATGCGCATGGCCACGGGCACGAACATGGGCATGACCATCACGGGCAAGGGCACGGACACGCGCATGGTCATCACGACATCAACCTGCGTTCGGCATATCTGCACGTGCTGGCCGATGCGGCGACGTCGGTGCTGGCCATCGTCGCGCTGGCCGGCGGTTGGTGGCTGGGCTGGAGCTGGCTCGATCCGGCGATGGGTCTGGTTGGCGCGGTGCTGGTGGGACGCTGGGCCATCGGCCTGATGCGCCAGAGCGGCACCGTGCTGCTCGATCGCGAGATGGATCATCCCGTGGTCGACGAAGTGCGCGAAGTGCTCGACCAGTTTGCCCAGGGTGAAGACGGCACGCGCGTCGCGGATCTGCACATCTGGCGCGTGGGCCGCGAGCAGTTCGCCTGCATCGCCAGCCTGGTCACGCACGACAGCGCGCTGACGCCGCAACGAGTGCGACAGGCGCTATCGGTGCACGAGGAACTGGTGCACATCAGCGTCGAGATCAACCTGTGCGATGACGGCCCGGCGTCGCGCCGGACCACACATCGACATTGAACTCACGGCGCCACTGACCGCCCGGCGGCACGAAACATGGCGCCGGGCGGTCACGGCAAAACGGCGCGTCAGGGCACCAGCACGATCGCGCCGGTAGTTTCGCGGCGCTCGGCGGCTTCGTGCGCGCGCGCCACGTCGGCCAGCGGAAAGCGCGCGCCGATATCGACCTTCACATGGCCCGCTGCGACGGCGTCGAACAGGTCCTTCGCATTGGCGCGAAAACGCACCGGGTCCGCGTTATGCGGAAACACCGAAGGGCGCGTCAGGAACAGGCAGCCCTTCTTGTTGAGGATTTCCGGTTCGATGGCCGGCGCCGGACCGGACGCCGCGCCGTACAGCACCACCATGCCAAAGGTCTGCGCGCAATCGAGCGAGCCCAGGAAGGTGTCCTTGCCAACGGCGTCGTAGACCACATTCACGCCGCGGCCGTCGGTGGCGTCACGCACCTGCTTGACCCAATCGCCGTGACTGTAGTCGATCGCGATATCGCAACCGGCCGCGCGGGCCGTCGCGCATTTGGCGGCGGACCCTGCCGTGCCGATCACGCGCGCGCCCAGCGCCTTGGTCCAGCTGCTGAGAATCTGCCCCACGCCGCCCGCAGCTGCGTGCACCAGCACGGTATCGCCCGGCTTCACGGCGTAGGTATGGCGCACCAGATACTGCGCGGTCATGCCCTTGAAGATCACTGCGGCGGCCTGCTCGTCGCCGAGGCTGTCGGGCAGCCGCACGAGCTTGTCGACGGGGACGTTGCGGCCTTCCGCGTAGGCGCCCAGCCCGGCGTTCATATAGGCAACGCGATCGCCCACGGCGACGTCGGTCACGCCCTCGCCCACCGCCTCGACCACTCCGGCCGCCTCGTGGCCGAGCCCGGTACCGGCCGGCAACGGATAGGTGCCGCGGCGCTGATAGATGTCGATGAAGTTGAAGCCGATCGCGGTGTGCCGCACGCGCGCCTCACCGGCTGCAGGCGGCGGCAGCTCGACGGACTCGAGCCGCATCACCTGCGGCAAACCAAATTCGTGAAGGCGAACGGCGCGGACAGTCGTCGACATGGGGTCTCCTCGATGCAATCGGCAAATATGGGAGCCCAGATTATTGACGCTTTTGCAGAATCCTGCCGGCGCTCACGCCAGCTCCGCGCACATGCACAGCGCGCCGGTATTGCGCAGCCGTAGGAATTCCTGGCTTTCCAGCACCTGCGTCGGCAGCTTCGAGGCGTGGATCAGCGAAAAACCGTAGCGCGCGAAATAGCTGGGGCAGGCCGAGGTCAGCAGGACGGCGCGGCGAGCGCCGTTGGCGCGGGCGCGCATCATCACTGCGTTGACCAGATGACTGGCCACGCCCTGGTCGCGCCATTCACGCAACACGGCCACCGAGCGCACGATCGCCGTATCGTCGAACAGCTCGGCGCAGGCGCATCCAATCAGCTGGGTGTCGAGAATGGCGACATGGAAATTGCCGACCAGGCGCGGCAAGTCGTCCACCGGCAGGGCGCAACGCTCCAGCACGGCGCCGATGGCCGGCGCATCCGTCGGCTGCGCCGCACGGATTTGCAGATCTCTGATCATTGGGAGCCTCTTGTTTCTGTCATCACGTTGCGACGGATACGCCATGGAAGCTCTGCATGGCGCAGCCTGTTGCGCCGCTCATCGTCGGGTCATACGACAACGCACCAGCGCGAGCACCAGGTGCTGCACCGGTGCCGACGCGCCCCACAGTATCGCAATCGAACGCGCGTTTCCAGATGGGGACTTACCGTATGTGCCACGCACCATGCATTACCGCAACGGAGCATGAAATGCGCCAGGTTCACGCCCGAGTATCGGCGCGTCTCATGACAGCATTGGGTTGGAAAACAGGGGGAAAAACCTAAATGAAAAACTGGAGGCGGGGATACGGAATCGAACCGTCGTAAGCGGCTTTGCAGGCCGCCGCATAACCACTCTGCCACCCCGCCTTAGAGATGACGGCCCGAGCAGGCCGTTCAGTGGTGCGGGGCGCAGTGTAGCCGAAGTCGAAAAAGTCTGCAGGACGTGCGATCGTGCGCCGTACGCCGGGGGCGCCCGTTACTCGTCGAGCTCGCCCATCGCCGACTGCAGGTAGTTGTGCACGCCCACCTTGCGCAGCAGTTCCAGTTGCGTCTGCAGCCAGTCGATATGCTCCTCGGTGTCGTGCAGGATGTCGGTGACGATCTCGCGCGAGACGTAATCGCTCACCGATTCGAAGTATTTGATCGCCTCCTTGCAGGACGCCTGCGACACGAGTTCGAGCTTCAGATCGCAGCCGAGCATTTCCTCGGTGTTCTCGCCGATCATCAGCTTGTCCAGGTCCTGCAGGTTGGGCAGGCCGTCGAGCATCAGGATGCGTTCGATCAGCCGGTCGGCGTGCTTCATTTCCTCGATCGACTCGTCGTATTCATGCTTGCCCAGCGCCTTGAGTCCCCAATGCCGATACATCCGCGCATGCAAAAAATACTGGTTGATGGCGGTCAGTTCGTGTTTGAGTTGGCCGTTCAGCAGTTGAATTACCTTCTTGTCGGTTTTCATCGCCTCGATCCTCGCCATCGGTAATTAGCATTTTCATGGTAATGCGCAATACCGGAAGATCAAGCGCGGGGCGGGTTTCCGGCCGATGCGCGCACTTTTGGCATGATTGTGAGATTAATATTGATTCCGATTTAAGGCGAATAAAAAGCGCCTCGCAATGGAGGCGCTTACCGATTTTGCGCGGACGCCGCAAAACGCCCGCGACAAAATCCTGAGTTGTTTCCTGAGCTGTTATTCGCCGCTCGCGCGATAACGGTTTCGCAGGTCGCGGATCAGATCGTGATTGCGCAGCACGCCCTGATACTGGCGCTCGATCAGCGCGCGAATATCGAAGCTGAGATCGGTTTGCTGCAGCGCCTCGGCATATTTCTTCTTGGCGACGTCCTCGCCCTTTTCGGTTTCCTCGAGGATGGCCAGATCAGTGCGGTCGCTCACCGCGGTGCGCAGGCTGATCCAGCCGCGATGCAGCGCGCCGGCCACGCTGCCGTGGTCTTCCGGCTTGCCGCCCAGTGCCGCGACTTGGGCCTGCAGCTCGCGCACGGCCGCGCCGATTTCTGCGGCCCGGCTCGAAAACAGCGTCTTCAGTTCCGGATTCTTGGCATCCTCAGCGGCCTTGCGGAAGCCTTCCTCGCCGTCTCGCGAGACTTCGATCAGGTCATTCAATACAGACACATTGTTATCAGCCATAACGGACTCCTCTTATCTCATTTGCCACGCCCACGCGGCGTATCCGCGGCGTGGCATGGAACACGCCGCGCCTGGCATCGCCACGCGCGGCCCTTGCATTCAAGATAGAGGAGCGGCCTCGCCAGCACTGTCGGGAGGCCTCGCAAGCGGTTGTCGGCTTTTGCCTACATCGCCGTAAATGTGCCGTTAATCGAGCAGGTGGCCCATGCGCGAGCGCTTGGTGGCGAGGTATTTTTCATTCTCGGCATTGGACGGCACGATGTGACGCATCTGTTCGGTCACACGGATGCCGGCGTCTTCCAGCGCCTTGATCTTCACCGGATTGTTGCTCATGAGGCGGATCGACTTGACGCCCCACTGGCGCAGGAAATCGGCCGCGAACGCATAGGTGCGCGCGTCGATGGCCTGGCCCAGCGCGAGATTGGCGTCGACGGTATCGAGCCCGCCATCCTGCAGCGCGTAGGCGCGGATCTTGTTGGACAAACCGATCCCGCGTCCCTCGTGACCGCGCAGATACAGCAGCACGCCGCGGCCTTCCTCGGCGATCTTGCGCATGGCCAGGTCGAGCTGTTCGCCGCAATCGCAGCGGCAGGAACCGAACACGTCGCCGGTCAGACATTCGGAATGCAGCCGCACGAGCAGGTTTTCGCCGGCCAGATCGCCCATCGATAACGCCAGGTGTTCCGTGCCGGTGTCCACGCCCTGGAAGGCATGGGCGGTAAATTCGCCGTAGCGGGTCGGCAGCCGTGCGGAGCCGATCAGCTCACTTTCTAGGTCTTTCATATGGTGTGCAGTCGCTGGAGCGCCATGGTGCCCGCGCGGCATGATGCAGGACGGGACAGGCGCGCCGCGCGGCGCCGATTGGGAGAGGCGCGGACGCGGGATGCCGGCAAGGATACCGCGAAACGCCATCCACCATCGGGCGCAGGGTTACCTGCCGGTAGAAGTTTTTACATGCGCCGTGGCGGCACGCAGCGGTTCCGACGTCACAAACTCCGCCCCACGGCAGCCTTGCCAATGGGGCGGCGGAAAAACAAAACCGCCCGAAGGCGGTTTCGTCGGCCAGCGTCTGCGTCCCAAAAGCCATCATCGGGACAGCGAGCGCGGACCCTCCAATGCGGACCGTCGATGCGGTTTATTCCACCGTCACGGACTTGGCCAGATTGCGTGGCTTGTCCACATCGGTGCCGCGCGCGCAGGCCGTGTGATAGGCCAGCAATTGCAGCGGCACCACATGCAGGATTGGCGACAGCGCGCCGTAGTGCTCGGGAAGGCGGATCACCTGGATGCCGTCGGACGACTGGATATGCGTGTCGGCGTCGGCAAACACGTACAGCCGGCCGCCGCGCGCGCGCACTTCCTGGATGTTGGACTTGAGCTTTTCCAGCAGGGCGTCGTTCGGCGCCACCGTCACCACCGGCATCGCCTCGGTCACCAGCGCAAGCGGGCCATGCTTGAGCTCGCCGGCCGGATAGGCCTCGGCGTGGATGTAGGAGATTTCCTTGAGCTTCAGCGCGCCTTCGAGCGCGATCGGATAGTGCAGGCCACGACCCAGGAACAGCGCGTTTTCGCGCCGCGCAAAATCCTCGGACCACGCGATGATCTGCGGCTCCAGCGCCAGCACGCCGTGCAGCGCAACCGGCAGATGGCGCAGGTTGGTCAGCGCCTGTGCTTCCTGCTCATCGGTGAGATGGCCGCGCACCTTGCCCAGCGCCAGCGTCAGCATGTACAGCGCGGCCAGCTGCGTGGTGAAGGCCTTGGTCGACGCCACACCGATCTCGGTGCCGGCGCGCGTCAGGAAACTTAGTTCGGTCTCGCGCACCATCGCGCTGGTCGCCACATTGCAGATGGCCAGCGTATGGGTGTGGCCGAGCGAGCGCGCATGGCGCAGCGCGGCCATGGTATCGGCGGTTTCGCCCGACTGCGAGATCACCACCACCAGCGCGCGCGGGTTCGGCACGGTCTCGCGGTAGCGGTACTCGCTGGCCACTTCCACCTGTGTGGGAATCCGGGCGATCGATTCGAGCCAGTACTTGGCAGTGCAGCCCGAGTAATAGCTGGTGCCGCACGCCAGGATCAGGATGCTGTCGATCTCGGTAAATACCTGCGCGGCGTTGGGGCCGAACAGTTCCGGCGTGATGGCGGCGATGCCTTCCAGCGTATCGCCCAGCGCGCGCGGCTGCTCGAAGATTTCCTTCTGCATGAAGTGGCGGTACGGGCCCAGTTCGACGGCCGCAGCGTGGGCTTCCACCACGCGCGCCTCGCGTTGCACCTCGTGATCGTGCACGTCGCGGATCTTCGCGCCCGCGCGCGTCAGTTCCACCACATCGCCCTCTTCCAGATAGATGATGCGGTTGGCGGTGCCGGCCACGGCCAGCGCGTCCGACGCCAGGAACGTTTCGTCGTTGCCCAGCGCCACCACCAGCGGCGATCCGGCGCGCGCGCCGACCACCACGTCAGGCTGGTCCTTGGCGACCACGGCGATCGCGTAGGCGCCGTGCAGGCGCTTGGTCACCACGCGCACCGATCCGAACAGATCGCCACGCGTGGCGCTGCTCGGATAGGTATAGGCCTGGTGAATCAGGTGCGCCACCACCTCGGTGTCGGTCTGCGATTCGAAGCCGTAGCCGACCGCGCGCAGTTCGTCGCGCAGCGGCTCGTAGTTTTCGATGATGCCGTTGTGCACCAGCGCAATGGTCTCGTCCGAGAAATGCGGATGGGCGTTGACCGTGTCGGGCTTGCCATGCGTGGCCCAGCGCGTGTGGGCGATGCCCAGGGCGCCGGCCAGGCCAGACGCCTGCGTCTGCGTGTCCAGATCGGCCACGCGCGACACCGTGCGCGCGCGCTCCAGCATGGCGTCGCGCACGACGGCCACCCCGCACGAGTCATAACCACGATATTCCAGGCGACGCAGCCCTTCGATCAGGACCGGTACGATATTGCGGTGCGAAACCGCGCCGACGATGCCACACATCTCTGAACCCCTTTATTTTTTCGGTTGCTTGACCGGACGCTGCCACGCGTCGAGAGTCATCTGCTTTGCGCGCGACAGCGTGAGCTTGTCGGCCGGCGCTTCCTTGGTCAGCGTGGTGCCCGCGCCGATGGTCGCGCCGCGTCGCACGGTGACCGGCGCCACCAGTTGCGTGTCCGACCCGATGAAGACGTCGTCCTCGATGATGGTCCGGTGCTTGTTGACGCCATCGTAGTTGCAGGTGATCGTGCCCGCGCCGATGTTCACGCGCTGGCCCACCGTCGTGTCGCCCACGTAGGCCAAATGATTGGCCTTGCTATGGTTGGCGATCTGGCTGTTCTTGACCTCGACGAAATTGCCGATATGCACATCCTGGCCCAGTTCGGTACCGGGACGCAGCCGCGCGTAAGGGCCGATGCGGCCATCCGGCCCGATCTTTGCTTCTTCGAAGTGGCAGAACGGTTGCACGCGCACGCCGGCGGCGACGCTGGTGTTGCGGATTACGCAGTGCGCGCCGATATGCACGCCATCGTCCAGATGCACGCGGCCTTCGAACACGCAGCCGACGTCGATCGTCACGTCGCGCCCGCATGTGAGTTCGCCGCGCACATCGATGCGTGCCGGATCGAGCAGCGTGACGCCCGCTTCAAGCAGACGTTGCGCGATGTTGCGCTGGTGAATACGCTCGATTTCGGCCAGTTGGACCTTGCTGTTGACGCCGAGCGTTTCCCACAGCGCGGCAGGCTGGGACGACACGATCTCCACGTCGTCGTTGGCGGCGCGTTCGATGGTGTCGGTAAGGTAGTACTCGCCCTGCGCGTTGTCGTTGCGCAGCGTGGCGAGCCAGAGGCGCAGCAGCGGCGTCGGGCAGACGATGATGCCGGTGTTGATTTCGCGGATGGCGCGCACTTCCTCGCTGGCGTCCTTCTGCTCGACGATCCGCACGATGTTGCCGGCGGCGTCGCGAACGATGCGGCCGTATCCGGTAGGATCGGGCATTTCGACGGTCAGCACGCCCAGGCGCTCGCTGCCGGCGGCCTGCACCAGATGCTGGAGCGTTGCGGCGCTGGTCAGCGGCACGTCGCCATACAGCACCAGCGTGGGCTGGCTGTCGTCGAGCAGCGGCAGTGCCTGCATGACGGCGTGGCCCGTGCCAAGTTGCTGGCTCTGCTCGGCAAAGGCCACGTCGCTGGCGGCCACGGCGTTGCGTACCTGATCGGCGCCATGGCCGACCACGACCACGAGCCGCGTGGGCGACAGCGTGCGGGCGGTGTCGAGCACATGGGCCAGCATGGGCCGCCCTGCAACGGGATGCAGCACCTTGGGCAGCGCGGAATTCATGCGCTTGCCCATGCCCGCGGCAAGAATGACGATATTCACAAGGAGGTCCCTAAGTGAGTGTGTCTGAGAAAAATTGGAAGAATTCGTGCCCCGAAGCACTGCGTCCGACGTGGCTAAACCGTTGCCACGACTGCGCTGGCGGGCGATCCGCCGGGCCTGGAAAGATGCGCGCCGATTCTAGCACGCGCCCCCGCGCCCCATTGACCCGAACACCTGGCGTTACGGTTGTTCACATTTGGTCACGACGCGTTTTTGCATGGTTTGCAGCATTTACCGTCGCCGTGGCGTTGGTCGGCTGCAACGCCATGAAGCTGGGCTACCAGCAGGGCGACAAGCTCGCCTATTGGTGGATCGACCGTTACGTCGACGTTTCCGACGCCCAGGAACCGCCCACCAAGGACGCCATCGCGCGCTTCTTCGACTGGCACCGGCAGGCCCAACTACCGGAAATCGCCACCGTACTCACGCGCGTCAAGGGCGAGGTGGCCGGGCCGGTGGACGCGGCGATGATCCGCCAGGTGCAGCAGGACACCAACCGGCTGGGCCGGCAGGCGTTCGAGAACGCCATCCCGGACCTGGCCGACCTGATGCTGACGCTGACGCCTGAGCAGATCCAGCGCATGGAGTCGAAGTTTGCGGACAGCAATGCCAAGTACCGCAAGGAATTCCTGAAGTCGGATCCCGAAGCCCGCACCGACGCGCGCTTCGACAAGATCATGGGTTACGCCAAGCTGATTTACGGCGGCTTCTCGCGCGAGCAGGAAAAGACCATCCGCGAGGCGATGGGTCCGTACATGCAAGGCGCCGACGCCCGCTATGCGGAACGCGTGAAACGGCAGCAGGAGTGGATCGCGCTGGCGCGCGAGATTTCGACGACCCGTCCGCCCAAGCCGCAGGTCGAGGCGATGCTGCGCACATTCGCCGACCATTGGCAGCGGCCCGCCAGCGGCCAGCAGCGCAGCAACGCCGCGGGCGTCGATCTCTCCGTGACGATCGCCAACCTGACCACACCGAGCCAGAAGGCTCACGCGGTGGACCAGTTCCAGAAATGGATCGACGATACGCGCTCGCTGATGCGCGAGGGCCGGGCGCGGGCGCAGGCGTCGCAGTGATGCGCGGCGCCGGGCCGGCGGCCGCTCAGGCGGCCGGTTCGGAGGCCGAAGGCTCGGCCGCAGCGGCGGGCGCGGTGGGCTCGCCGGCTTTCCCGATCTTGTCGAAGCGAACGAACTCCATGCGGTTTGCGTCGATATTGCCGGTGAACGTCAGCGCCTGCTGCGTGAACGTGGTTTCCCCGAACAGCGAAGCCTCGTCCACCTTCGCCAGCCCGGTGGCCAGTCCCGTGAACGGGAACAGGTCGGTATCGGCCAGATGCGACGGCACCACGTTGCGCAGGGCCGAGAAAATATTGTCGATGCGGCCGGGGTTCTCGCGCTCCATCGCCTGCAGCATCTCGCTGACTTTCTTGCGCTGCAGGTTTTCCTGCGAGCCGCACAGATTGCACGGGATGATCGGGAATTCCATCGCGCGCGCGTAGGACGCGATGTCCTTTTCCGCGCAGTACGCCAGCGGGCGGATCACGATGTGCTGGCCATCGTCGGTAGCCAGTTTTGGCGGCATCGCCTTCATCTTGCCGCCGAAGAACATGTTCAGAAAGAACGTGTTGACGATGTCGTCGCGGTGATGGCCAAGCGCGATCTTGTTGGCGCCCAACTCCTTGGCCGTGCGATAGATCACGCCGCGGCGCAGGCGCGAGCACAGCGAGCAGGTGGTCTTGCCCTCGGGCACCTTCTCCTTGACGATCGAATAGGTGTCCGCCTCGACGATCACATACTCCACGCCCAGCGTTTTCAGGTACTCGGGCAGGATGTGCTCGGGAAAGCCGGGCTGCTTCTGGTCCAGGTTCATCGCGATCAGCTTGAACTGGATCGGCGCGCGCTTCTGCAACGCCATCAGGACCGACAGCATCGTGTACGAGTCCTTGCCGCCACTCATGCAGACCAGCACGGTGTCGCCGTCCTCGATCATGCCGAAGTCGCCGATGGCCTTGCCGGTCAGCGACTGCAGGCGGGTTTCAAGGCGATAAAAGTTAGCGGAGTGACTCATGAGACGTACCTGTAACGGGCGCGGGCGCTGAACAATGGCCCCAGCCCGTGGAAAAAAGCCGGAATGGACGGGGCGATATTCTACTCAACCGGCCCGCGCGGCGCTTTTCCCCGGCGCGCCGGCTCAGGCCTGCTTCAGATGGAAGACCTCGACGCCGACCGATTCGCAGTCGGGATAGACGTCGGGCTTCTCGGTCGACACGCGCACCGCGCGCACCTTCGGGTGCTGCAGCATGGCGCGCGCCACGTCGTCGCACAGCGTTTCCTGCAGATGGATGTGCCCCTGCGCCATGCGGGCCGCCACCGTGTTGCGCATGAAGTCGTAGTCGACCACTTCCTCGAGCTTGTCGGCCTGCGGCGTGGTTTCGGCCAGCGACACAAACAGGTCGATGTTCACCAGCACGCGCTGTTCGCCCTTTTTCTCGAATTCGTGCACGCCGATGTTGATCTGCACTTCGTAGTTGCGCAGGAACATGCGACGGCAGTCTTGCAGGCTGGGATGGGAAAGGGCGGCAAAAGTCATGGCAGGGGAAATCTCGAAACAGCTTTACTCGGTGAGGAACATTACGTCGCGGGCCAGCGGCATCAGGTGCTGGCCCCCGTCGACATAGAGGGTGGTGCCGGTCACGGCGCGCGCGCCGGCCAGATAGGCGACGGCCTGCGCGATATCGTCAGGCGTGGACGACTTGCCCAGCGGCGTCATCGCATGCGCGCGTACGAAGCCCGGGTCGGACTGGTCGCCCGACACCAGCGTGATGCCGGGCGCCACGCCCACCACGCGCAACCGCGGCGCCAGCGCCTGCGCCAGCTGCACCGTCGCGGTCTGCAATGCGGACTTGGACAGCGTGTACGACAGGAAATCGGGATTCAGGTTATTGAGCTTCTGGTCCAGCAGATTGATCACCACGCCGCGCTGTTCGGTATCGTTGCCATCGGCGCCAAGCGCCTTGTGCATCTCCCGGGCCAACAGCAGCGGCGCCGCCACGTTGGTGCGCATATGCGTATCGAGCGATCCATACGAAAAGCTCGTGGCCACGTCGTACTGGAACAGCGAGGCGTTGTTGACCAGGCACGACGGCACGCCCAGCGCATCGGCGCATGCGGCGATCAGCTTGCCGGTCTCGGCCTCGCTCGACAGATCGGCCTGCAGCACCGCGGCACGGCGGCCCAGGCCGCGGATCTGCGTGGCCAGCGCCTCGGCCTCGTCGCGCGAGCGGTTGCAATGGATGGCCACGTCCCAGCCCTGCGCGGCCAGTTCGAGCGCGATGGCGCGGCCGAGCCGGCGTGCGCCGCCCGTAACCAGTGCCACGCCGCGCGATGCGCGCGATTGGGCGCCGCTGGCGCCCTGAGTGATTGAATCTGGCATTGCTACAATTCGCGGTATGCAGAAAGTCGCTAGTCTACCCCTTCCCTCCGCCGACGCGCTTGCCGCCTCGACGGCCCTTTCCACTGTGATTGGCGATGCCATTGCGGCCGCCGGCGGCTGGATCGGCTTCGATCGCTTCATGTCGCTCGCGCTTTACGCGCCGCGGCTGGGGTATTACAGCGGCGGCGCCGCCAAGTTCGGCCGCGATGCCGGCGACGGCAGCGATTTCATTACGGCGCCCGAACTGACGCCGTTTTTCGCACGGACGCTGGCGCGCCAATTCGCGCCGCTGGTCGCCATGGACCTGCCGCACGTGATGGAATTCGGCGCGGGCACCGGGCGGCTGGCGTCCGACCTGCTGCTGGCGCTCGAATCCGAAGGCGCACTGCCGCAGTCCTACAGCATCGTCGAGCTGTCGGGCGAGCTGCGCGCACGCCAGCAGGAAACGCTGGCGCGGCGCGCCCCGCATCTGGCCGAGCGCGTGACGTGGCTGGACGCGCTGCCCGACCGTTTCGAGGGCGTGGTGGTCGGCAACGAGGTGCTGGACGCCATGCCGGTGCGCCTGTTCGCGCGCAATCACGGCCAGTGGCACGAACGCGGCGTGGTGCGTGACGGCGACAGCTTTGCCTACCGGGACCGCCAACTCGACGATGCGGCGGTGCCAGCCGTGCTGCGAGACTTCCCTGGCGATCACGACGTGGTCACCGAAACCCATGCTGAAGCCGAAGGTTTCACGCGCGCCGTGGGCGCGATGCTGGCGCGCGGCGCGGCCTTCTTCATCGATTACGGATTTCCGGCGGCCGAGTACTACCACCCGCAGCGCGCGGGCGGCACGCTGATGTGCCACTACCGCCATCATGCGCATCCCGATCCGTTTCTGTACCCGGGGCTGCAGGACATCACCGCGCATGTGAATTTCAGCGGCATCGCCGAAGCGGCCGTCGACGCAGGACTGACCGTGGCGGGCTTCGCCTCCCAGGCGCGCTTCCTGATGAACGCCGGCATTACCGACCTGATGATGTCGCTGGATCCGTCCGACGCGCGCGCGTTCCTGCCGCAGGCCAACGCAGTGCAGAAGCTGCTCAGCGAGGCCGAGATGGGCGAGCTGTTCAAGGTGATCGCGCTGACCCGCGATCTCGACGACGCGCTGCCGCTGGCCGGCTTTGCGCGCGGCGACCGCAGCTTTGCCCTCTGAGGCGCCGACATGCTGCGCTGGACCTTCACCATCTTCCTCTGCGTGATCGTGCTGTCCGCATCGCTTCCATGGCTGCAGAAGATCGGCCTGGGCCGACTGCCCGGCGACGTGCGCTTCCGCCTGTTCGGCCGCGAATACGTGCTGCCGTTTGCATCGACCATCCTGCTGTCGCTGCTGGCGCTGGTGATCGGCAAACTCCTCTAGCGCGCCAGCGTTGCGGCGTGCGAGGCCTGCACACCGGACGCCGCGCGCAACACCTACGCACACGCCGCCGGGGGCGCGCTGCCCCTACTCCATCAAACCAAGCCGGCCGGCCACTGCCGCCACGCGCGCCTGGTGCACGCGATCCTTGATCAGGTCGACCTTGTCGGCGCAAGCCTTGGCGATGGCGCCCGCATCGACCGACGCAGCGGCCTCGCGCGCCGCGAGCAGGCGCGCGGTCTGCGGGTAATCGCGGTCCTCGAAGCCCAGTCGGCCGCGCGCGTCGGCTTCGCATGCCTGCAGGGCCTGGGCAAAGCGCTCGGGCTTGCGCAGCGCGTCGCAGCGTTCGACCAGCCGCGTCAGCGCCGCCGCGCCGAATTCCATGGAACGATGGATATTGCCGTGCTCGCGCGCCACCAGCACTGCCAGTTCTCGGCAGTCGTTGGGCACGCGCAGGCGCTGGCAGACCGCTTCGAGCAGTTTCACGCTGCGCTGTTCATGCCCGATATGGCGCGGCAGCACGTCTGCGGGCGTGGTGCCCTTGCCCAGGTCGTGCGTCAACGCGGCAAAGCGCACGGGCAGCGACGCGCCGCTGCGCGCGGCATAGTCGACCACCATCATCACGTGCACGCCGGTATCGATTTCGGGGTGATAATCGGCGCGCTGCGGCACGCCCCACAGGCGGTCGAGTTCCGGCAGCAGCCGCGCCAGCGCGCCACAGTCGCGCAACACATCGAACATGCGCGACGGCGTGGCCTCCATCAGCCCGCGCGCCAGTTCCTGCCACACGCGTTCGGGCACCAGCGCGTCGACCTCGCCAAGCTCGACCATGCGGCGCATCAGCGCGACCGTCTCCGGCGCCACAGTGAAATCGGCGAAGCGCGCGGCAAAGCGCGCGGCGCGCAGGATCCGCACGGGATCCTCGGCAAACGCATCGGACACGTGCCGGAACACGCGGCGCTGCAGATCCTGCCGGCCGCCGTACGGATCGATGATCGGCCCGACCAGATTGCCGTGTTCGTCGACCGCCTGGGCCATCGCGTTGATGGTGAGGTCACGCCGCACCAGATCGTCTTCTAGCGTGACATCGGGCCCGGTATAGAACGCAAACCCCTTGTAGCCCACGGCCGTCTTGCGCTCGGTGCGCGCCAGCGCGTATTCCGCGCGCGTCTGCGGATGCAGGAAGACGGGAAAATCCTTGCCCACCGGCTTGTAGCCGGCGGCTTCCATCTGTTGCGGCGTGGCGCCCACCACGACATAGTCGCGGTCCTGGCTGGGCGTGCCCAGCAACTGATCGCGGATGGCGCCGCCGACGGCATAGACCTGCATCGTCAACCCGTCACGACGATGGCATCGGGCCGATCGGGCCGCGTGCGATATGGCTCGTCGGCCACCACGAAATCGCGCTCAGCGCGTGCACCGGCGATCCATTCCTGCATGGCGGGCAAGGCCAGCATGAAATCGGCATACGCCTGGGCCGCATCGGGCAGGCGGACCCCATAGGTGGCAAAGCGGCTGACCACGGGCGCGTAAAACGCATCGGCCACCGAAAACTCGCCAAACAGAAACGGCCCCTTGGCGCCGTGGCGTGCGCGCAGATCGGTCCAGATCGATGCGATGCGATCGATGTCGCCCTGCACGGCCACGTTCCAGCCGATGCCGGGCGCCAGCTTGGCGGTGATGTTCATCGGCATCTGGCTGCGCAGATTGCCGAAGCCCGAATGCATTTCCGCGCAGACCGAGCGCGCCGTCGCGCGCGCGGCGGCGTCGGCGGGCCACAACTGCTTTTCAGGAAAGCGCTCGGCCACGTATTCGGAGATCGACAGCGAATCCCACACGGTCACGTCGCCGTCGATCAGCGTCGGCACCTTGCCGGCCGGCGAATAGCGCGCGATCTCGACGTCGAAATCCGGGGTGAACAGGCGCAGCGCGACTTCCTCGAATGCAATGCCGGCGTGGCGCAGCACCAGCCAGGGGCGCAGCGACCAGGACGAATAGTTCTTGTTGCCGATGACGAGCTTCATCGTGAATTTCCTTGAAGGGGCAGGCACAGCGATTGGACGGTGGCGGGCATGGCGGGCGCGATATCCGCGGCGCGCCGTCGACCTGTCGCGGACGACGGGCGATGCCGCGCAGACCGTGGATGGACGTTTGGGCGATTGTGCGGTTGGGGCGGTCATTGGCCGAAGCCCCAGCCGCGCATGGCCATGCGCCGGAACCGAACATTCTAGCGATGCAACGGCCCGCGCTCCAAGCGAAATGCGCGTTCGCGAGCGATTGCGCCGCGCCGCTTCAGCGGTGGACGCTGCCGCGCATGGCCTGCAAGACCGATTCGTGGCCGCGGCCGGCCAGCACGTCGGTCATCACGGATTCGAGGCTGAGCGGATGCACGCCGAGCTCCGGCGCCATCGGCTGTGCCAGCACGTTGTCGAGCCGCATCGAGTCGAGGTTGTCGCGCGATAGCACCGTGCCGCCCGGCATGTACTCAAGCACCGCGGCCTGCATGCGCGCCAGCGCATCGGGCAGCGCGATTACCGGTCGCGGATGGCCCGAGGCGCGCCCGGCAAACTTCACCAGTTCCTCCAGCGTATAGATCTGCGGGCCGCCCAGTTCGTAGGCCTGCCCGATGGTGGCGCGATTGGCCATCGCATTGACGAACGCCTGCGCCACATCGAGCACGAACACGGGCTGGAAACGCGCCTGCGCGCAAGCCAGCGGCACCACGGGCGCCATCTGCTGCAACTGCGCGAACAGGTTGATGAAATGGTCGTCGGGACCGAACACCACGGACGGGCGGAAGATCGTCCAGTCCAGACCGCTCTCGCGCACCACGCGCTCGCCTTCGCCCTTGCTGCGCAGATACATCGACGGGCCTTGCGGGTCGGCGCCCAGCGCGCTCATGTGGATCAGCCTGCGGACGCCGGTACGCTGGCAAGCCTCCACCAACTGGCGCGGCAGATCCACGTGCGCGGCGGCAAACTGCGGGCCGTACGGGTCGGCGCGATCGCCATGGAGCACGCCCACCAGGTTGACGACGATACCGTCGACGCCGAGCGACCCGATCGCGTCGTCGAGCACGGCGGCATCGGCCAGCCCAAGCTCGACGACTTCCACGCGCGGCAGCAACAGCAGATGCTGGGCATGCTCGGTCTTGCGCGTGCCGACCACGATGCGTTCGGGTGCTATGGGACTATCGGGATTGGCGGCCGGATCGATCGGCGCGCCCGAGGCGGACGCCGCGCCGGCCAGGCGGGACACGAGGTGGCTGCCGATGAAACCGGCGCCCCCGATGACAAGGACATTGCTGGTCTGCATGCTGGGCTCCGAGACTTGCACGTTACGCGGGCATGAAATAGGCGCGACGCGTCACGAAGCGCCCGCCGGCCCGTGTGGCGGACCGGCAGGCGAGCCGGAACAGACCGCGGATCAGGGCAGGCTGGTCGTCGTGACGGCCGACGGCGCGACCACTCCCAGCCGGTCTTTCAGCGACTGCGGGCGGCCACTCATCAATGCAGCATAGTACGTGGCATTGGAAAGCACATTCTTCACATAGGTTCGCGTTTCCGTGAACGGGATGGTCTCTGCAAAGATCGCGCCTTCCACGGGCCGCGACAGGCTCGAACGCCACGCCTTGGGGCGTCCCGGGCCGGCGTTGTACCCGGCCGACGCCAGCGTCCATGAACTATCGAGGTCCGTCAGCACCATGCTCATGTAATTCGTGCCAAGCAGGATGTTGATGTTGGGATCGCCCATCATCGACGGCGAGAAATCGGTCATGCCGATTTTCCGCGCGACGAACTTCGCCGTGGCCGGCATCACCTGCATCAAGCCATGGGCGCCCGCCGAAGACCGCGCATTCATGATGAACCGCGATTCCTGACGGATCAGCCCGTACGCCCAGGCCATATCCAGGCCGACGTCGTCGGTGGCGCGCTGCATGATGTCGCGATACGGCATCGGAAAACGCTGCGCGAAATCGTGCTCGGTCCTGGTGCGATCGGCGGTGTTGACGGTGCGGTCCAGCAGCTCGATCTTGCGCGCATATTCGGCGGCCGCCAGCAGCTCGCGATCGCTCATGCCGCGCAATTCCCAGTTCCATTCGCGATTGCCTTCGAAGCGCAGATTCAGGTCGTAGAACTTCTGCGCGCGCACGAAGCCTGGCCGCGTGCGCATCGCCGTCGCTTCGGCGTCGCTCACGATGGTACGTTGCGGCAGCGTGATGCGATTGCCCAGTTCCTCGCTGGCCAGTTGGCCGTAGAAGTTGAACTGGCCGGCGATCGACTGGAATTGCGCCTGCGCGTCGGCGTTGCGGCCGTCGGCCTTGAGCGCGCGCGCGTACCAATATGTCCACGCCGGATCCTTGGCGCGCAGTTCGGGGCGCATCAGGTCGATCGACTGGCGCACCTGTTTCCAGTCGCCCTGGCGCAGCGCGGCGCGCACGCGCCACTCCTGCGATTCGTCCGACAGCCACTGGTTGCCGCCCATGTCGAGCTGGCGACGATAGTAGCCGGCCGCTTCCGGCATCAGCTTCTTGGCGGCGAACTGGCCGATCACGCCCCACGCCGCGCCCTGTTCGTCGCGCGAAATCGTGCCGACGATGGTGTTCAGATAGGCGGCGGCCTGCGCGGGATCGCTGCGCGCCATCTTCACCACGGTGGCCAGCGAATCGCTGTCGACGCGCGCGTCGGGGACGGTCGCGGCGATCTTGCCGGCCAGCGTCGTGTAGTTTTGCTCCAGCGCCTGACGTGCCTGGAAGGCCACGTCGCTACGCTGGATCTGCTGGCTTTGCGCGAGGTAGCCGATCAAATCGACGCAGCCTTCGCCGTAGTAGCGCGGATCGACCAGCACGGCGCGCGCCTCGGCGGCTACGTTCTGGCCTTTCAGCGCGCGCGACAACAGCGCGTAGCACTCCACCTGCGTGTCGTCCTTGAGCACGAACTGTGGATACTGGACATCGAAATTGGCCCAGTCGCGCTTCTTGCCCAGCACCAGCAACCAGTCGTTGCGCATGCGGTCGGCAATCGCGTCGCCCTGGTAGCGCTGCAGGAATGCGGCGACTTCGGCATCGGGCGCGTCGATGCGCGCGAGACCGCTGCTGTCGAACATCTGCGGTTTGATGCGGAAGTATTCGACGTACGATGGAATCGGGTAATCGACCAGCGTGGCCGAGATCGCCGCGGCGCGGTCGACGTCGTTCTTGCGCGCGGCTTCGCGCAGCGCCACGAAGGCGTCGTCCGGATTCGACGGAATGGTCAGCGCGGCCGGCTGTTGCGGCACCGGGCGCGACTGCGGCGCCGGCTTTTTCTGCGCATAGGCGGGGCTGGCCAGCAGCGCGCCCGCAAACGCCAACCCTGCGATGCGTCCGGCGCGGCGCAGATATACTCCCTTCGGCATTATTTGCTATCCCTTGTGTGGTCTGGTGCCCATGAACCCATGCGGCACGGAAGATTTGCCTGTCTCAGACATTGATTGTTCGCGGCCATTATTGCACGCCATGTCGTCACCTCAATCACCGGACAACGGCCCTGACGCCGGCCAATTCGCCGACGTCGAGGATCGCCGCCTGTTGCGCCGTCAACTGCTAACGCTGCGCGCCAACCTGCCGCACCGCGCCGCCGCCGATGCACGCATCGATGCCGCGCTTGGCACACTGCTGGAGCGCGTGGGTGCGCAGACGGTGGGCTTCTACTGGCCGATCCAGCAGGAATTCGATGCACGCGCCACGGTGGCCCGATGGCTGGCGGCCATGGCGGGCCGCGTGGCCGCCCTGCCGGTGGTCAGCCGTCCCGGCGCGCCGCTGGACTTCCATGTGTGGACGCCTGACACGACGATGCGCGCCGGACACTACGGCATTCCCGTGCCCGATGGCACTGCGGCCGCCACGCCCGACGCGCTGCTCATTCCCTGTGTCGGTTTCAGCGCCGAGAAGTTCCGGCTGGGCTACGGCGGCGGCTTCTACGATCGCACGCTGGCCGCCATGGCCGAGCGCGGCGCGCAGCCGCTGGCGATCGGCATCGCCTTCGATGCGTGCCGCATCGCGTTGCGGCCGGCCGCGCACGACTTGCCGATGGACTGGCTGGTCACCGAAAGCGGCGCGGTCTGAGCGTTCGCGCCAGCACGCCAGGCGATGCCGCGCGCTGGCCACAGACGCGCTCGGACACGCGCCGCGACCACATGACGCCACGCCCCCACATCGCGCCCTTAACTTGCAGCAGGCGCTGGCGCAGGCACGAGTGCGTCGATCAGCTCGCGCATGCGCTTCCAGTGCGATCCTTCCCAGAACACGCGCCGGCACTTCGGGCAACTGACAAAGCGCTCGTGCCGCTCGAACACGCCATCGGGCACGCGGCCCTGCGCCTGCGGCTTGTCGATGCGTTGCAGCGGCACGTTGCAGTCCAGGCATAGCGCAAACGGCCGCGCACTGCGCGCCAGATCGAGCCGCGCAAACACCTCGCGCGCCTGCAGCGGCGACTTGATGGCGCGCACATAGCAGCCGTGCGTGATTTCGCGGCGCTTGAGCAGTTCGCGGTCGCGCGTCAGCACGATGCGCCGCTCGGCGGCGGCGATGCGCGCAATCTCGCTGTCCTCGAAATGGTTGTCGTAGAGCGTGTCGAATCCGGTCATGCGCAAGAGGTGCGCAAGACCGCCCAAGTGCGCATCGGCAATAAAGCGGATCTCGCGCAGCGGGCGCTCGCGCACGCGCAGCAGCGGCGTGACATCGAGCGATTCGAACTGCGGATAGACGGCCACGCGGTCGCCGTCCTCAATGATGTGGTCGAACGGCGCCGATTCGCCATTCACGAGAATCAGTTCCACCTCGGTATGCGGCACGCCCAGCGCCTCGATCATGTGCTTGACCGTGGCCGCCCGCGCGCAGGCGCGCGACAGGTCGCGGCGCCGTTGCGATGGCGCCAGGAAATCGTTCAGTTCCTCGTAGAAACGGAAAGTGGCGTGGACCATGGCGTCGAGTATGACACCATCGCGCGCGGCGCAACACGCCACGACACGCCGCTATCGGGCGTTGCCGATCCGCAATGCGGCCTCCACCGCCATGCGCGCCCAGGGCGTCATCGCGGCCGGCGATTCCAGGCACGCGGGCGGGAGGCTCAGATAGTGACGCAACGTCACCTCGCGCCGCGCCGAGTGGTAGCGAAACGGCTCGCTGCCTTCGGCGGCAAAGCGCGGCAGCGTCACGTCGTCGGCTTTCAGGTAGCACTGGCCGCCGCTGACCAGCGCGAACATCAGGCCATCGTAAAACAGGCCGTGCCCGCCAAATATGCGTTTGGCCGTGATCGGGCCGATGCCGGACGCCAGCGGCGCCATCAGTTCGAGCAGGTGCTCGACGAACGGGTCTGGGCGGCGCGCAGCGGGCATCGCAGATCGGCGGCGGTGGGCGGCGTTACAGCTTCAGCCGCTGCCAGATCGCCTTGGTGGCTGCGGCGGTATTGAGCGTGTAGAAGTGCAGGCCTGGCACGCCGGCGGCCAGCAGGCGCTCGCACAAAGCGGTCACCACATCGAGGCCGAAGGCGCGGATCGCTTCCTTGTCGTCGCCGAACGATTCGAGCCGCTTGGCCACCCAGCGCGGCACTTCGGCGCCGCACATCTCGGAAAAGCGCATCAGCTGCGAGTAGTTGGTGATCGGCATGATGCCCGGCACGATCGGCACGTCCACGCCCATCTTGCGCACGTCGTCGACGAAGCGGAAGTACGCGTCGGCGTTGTAGAAATACTGCGTGATCGCCGAGTTGGCGCCGGCCTTCACCTTGCGCACGAAATTGTCCAGATCGTGCTTGGGCGAGCGTGCCTGCGGATGGTATTCGGGATAGGCGGCGACTTCGATGTTGAACCAGTCGCCGGTTTCCGCACGGATGAATTCGACCAGTTCGTTGGCGTAGCGGAACTCGCCGATCTCACCCATGCCGGACGGCATGTCGCCGCGCAGCGCGACGATATGGCGGATGCCGCCGTCGCGATACGTCTGCAGGATATTGCGGATGCTCTCGCGCGACGATCCCACGCACGACAGATGCGGCGCGGCTTCGATGCCTTCGCGCTGGATTTCCAGCACGGCGTCGAGCGTGCCTTGCTGCGTGGTGCCGCCCGCGCCAAACGTCACGGAGATGTACTTGGGCTGCAGCGGCGCCAGTTGCGCGCGCGTGTTGCGCAGTTTCTCCGCGCCTTCCGCCGTCTTGGGCGGGAAGAATTCGAAGCTGTAGTAGCGATCAGTCATGGTTGGCACGCCGCATTCGCGGCGCCCGATAAGAATCGTTGAAGCAGGCCATCGGCGCCGCGCGGGGCGCCCGGACAGCCGGTCAGTTGCGCTCGCCCAGCAGCACGCTGGAGAGGATCCACGAGATCACGCTGTACAGGATCGAGCCCAGCAGCGCGGCGCCAAACCCGTTCACGACGAATCCCTGCAGCAGGTTGCCGACGAACAGGAACAGCAGCGCGTTGATGACGAAGATGAACAGACCCAGCGTCACCAGCGTGACCGGCAGAGTCAGGATGACCAGGATCGGCCGGATCAGCGTGTTGACCAGACCCAGCACCAGCGCGGCGATCATCGCGGCGCCGAAGCCTCCGAGATGGATTCCGCTGATCAGGCTGCCTACCAGAAACAGTGCAGCGGCATTGATGATCCAGACGGCCAACAGTCTCATTGCGACTCCTTTGTTTTCAGGGCGATGCAATCGCTTGCGAAGGCGATCGACGTCGATCGATCGCGTCGGCCGGCGAGCGTCGCGCCCGTCGGCCAGTAGAGAAGGACCGCGCACCGCGGCGCCGGTTCATCGGGCGCGGCGGCCGCTTGATCGCGCCGCAGGTTTGGCCGCCCGCGACGCCGGATCGAGCGGCCGCCAGCGCCGAGACGCCGGTGCGCGTTCCACGCCCCTCGTCCGCCGCGTGGCGGGAGGGGCACCGCCAATCAATAGCGGTAGTGGTCGGCCTTGTACGGGCCTTGCTTCTGCACGCCGATGTAGGCCGCCTGCTGGTCGGTCAGCTCGGTCAGTTGCGCGTTGAGCTTCTTCAGCTGCAGGCGAGCGACCTTTTCGTCCAGGTGCTTGGGCAGCACGTACACGCCCACCGGGTACTTGCCGCTGTCACGCTCGGCCCACAGTTCGATCTGTGCGATCGTCTGGTTGGCAAACGAGCTGCTCATCACGTACGACGGGTGGCCCGTGGCGCAGCCCAGGTTCACCAGGCGGCCCTTGGCCAGGATGATCAGCTTCTTGCCGTCCGGGAACACGACGTGGTCGACCTGCGGCTTGATTTCGTCCCATTCGTACTTTTCGATCGACGCGATGTCGATCTCGTTGTCGAAGTGGCCGATGTTGCAGACGATGGCCTGGTCCTTCATCTTGACCATGTGGTCATGCGTGATCACGTGGTAGTTGCCGGTGCAGGTGACGAAGATGTCGCCGTGTTCGGCAGCGTAGTCCATCGTGACGACGCGGTAGCCTTCCATGGCGGCCTGCAGCGCGCAGATCGGGTCGATTTCCGTGACCCAGACCTGGGCCGACAGCGCGCGCAGCGCCTGTGCGCTGCCCTTGCCCACGTCGCCATAACCCGCCACCACGGCGACCTTGCCGGCGATCATCACGTCGGTGGCGCGCTTGATGCCGTCCACCAGCGATTCACGGCAGCCGTACAGGTTGTCGAACTTGCTCTTGGTGACCGAGTCGTTGACGTTGATGGCCGGGAACTTGAGTTCGCCCTTTTGCGCCATCTGGTACAGGCGGTGCACGCCGGTGGTGGTTTCCTCGGTCACGCCGCGGATGGCTGCGAGGTTGCGGCTGTACCAGCCCGGATCCTTCGCCAGCTTTTCCTTGATGGCGGCGAACAGGTAGGTTTCTTCCTCGCTGGTCGGCTTGGCGATCAGCGACGCATCCTTTTCGGCGCGCGCGCCCAGGTGCAGCAGCAGCGTGGCATCACCGCCGTCGTCCAGGATCATGTTTGGCGTGCCGCCGTCGGCCCAGTCGAAGATGCGGTGCGTGAAGTCCCAGTATTCCTTGAGCGTCTCGCCCTTGAACGCGAAGACCGGCGTGCCCGATGCGGCGATGGCGGCAGCAGCATGGTCCTGCGTCGAGTAGATGTTGCACGATGCCCAGCGCACGTCGGCGCCCAGCGCCTTGAGCGTCTCGATCAGCACGGCGGTCTGGATCGTCATGTGCAGCGAGCCGGCAATGCGCGCGCCCTTGAGCGGCTGCGCGGCGGCGAATTCGTCACGGATTGCCATCAGGCCCGGCATTTCGGTCTCGGCGATGGCGATTTCCTTGCGGCCCCAGCCGGCCAGGCCGATATCGGCCACGAGGTAATCTTGCTTCAGGTCGGTCACAGCGTTCATGTTTCACTCCGATGTAAGAGTGGCGCATGGAACGGGAGAAGATGCGGACGCGCCGCGATGATGATCGCGGCGGGCAGACAGGTCGACTCGCGTCCCGTGCAAACCACGGAACAGCGAGCGCCGTTGAGACATTCCGAGCCTGGCGAATGGCGCTGGGACAGGGCGTGACCGCCTGTGCCGCGAAGTCCATCCGTTGCAACGCTCCTCGGAGTGGCGGTATTGTAGCGTCCTGTTTGCGCCCTGCGGCGTGAACCCCTAGTTTTTTTCCTGCTTTTGTTCGCCACCCTCCCCTCACCCCGCGCCTTGCACATGCTCCCCACGCCACCCCGCACCCTGACCATCGCCGGTTCCGATTCCGGCGGCGGCGCAGGCATCCAGGCGGATCTGAAGACTTTCGCCGCGCTGGGCTGCTTCGGCATGAGCGCGATCACCGCCATCACGGCGCAGAACACGCTTGGCGTGACCGGCGTGCACGCGATTCCCGCCGACATGGTCGCGGCGCAGATCGATGCGGTGGCCAGCGACATCGGCGTCGACGCCGCCAAGACCGGCATGCTGGGCACGGCCGCGATCGTCGAAGCGGTGGCCGATGCGGTCGATCGACATGGCATCCGCCGGCTCGTGGTGGATCCCGTCATGATTTCCACTTCGGGCGCCACGCTGTCCGACGATGCAACCAGCCAGGCGATGGTCAGGCTGCTGTTTGCGCGCGCCACGCTGGTCACGCCGAATCTGCCCGAGGCGTCGTATTTGCTGGGCCGGCGCATCGCGCGCCGCGCCGAGATGGAGGCCGCTGCGGCCGACTTGCTGGCCATGGGCTGCCAGGCGGTGCTGCTCAAGGGCGGGCACCTGGAGGACGACGGCCCGGGCGCGGCAGGACTGGACGACCTGCTGATGCTGGCCGACGGCACCGTGCGCGTGTACACACATCGGCGCATCGACACGCCGAACCTGCACGGCACCGGCTGCACGCTGGCCGCGGCCATCGCCGCGCAGCTGGCGCGCGGCGAAGCGCTGCCCGACGCCGTCAGCACCGCGCTCGATTACGTCGCCCAGGCTATCGCCGCCGGCGCGCAACTGCGCCTGGGCGCCGGCAACGGCCCGCTGAACCACAGCTTCGCGCCGCGCGCGCTGGGATGACCACGATGGAAATGCTGACCGACATCGACCTGCGCCAGGACCCCGACGCGCGCTGGTACGTGAAGGACGAAACCGTGCAGGTGACGTTTGCCGCCGGAGCGGGCGAGCTGATCAGCCGCGAGGGGCCTAACCGCTATGGACGCGGCGACGCCATTGTTACCGGCGCCACCGGCGACCGCTGGGTGGTGTCGCGCGCGCGCTTCGATGCGCGCTACCGGCCGGCCGCATCGCACGCCCATGGCGAGGACGGCGCCTATCGCAATCGGCCGACGCCCGTGCTGGTCAAGGAGATGTCGCGCGCCTTTGCCATCGAGCGATCGGCTGGCGGCGACGTGCTCAACGGCAAACCCGGCGACTGGCTGATGCAATACGCGCCCGGCGACCATGGCATCACCGAGCGCGCAAGATTTCTTGCCGTGTACCGGCCCGCGCCGTCGCAACCGTCGGAACGCGCGGAACCGGAAGATCCGAAGGCCTAGTTGCCGCCCACCAGCTGCACCAGCTTGAACGCGGCGCGGGCCGAGCAAACCACCGTGCCCGCGGCGTCGCGGGCCTCGCCCTCGACAAAGGCGATCTTGCCGCCGCGGCGCATGATGCGCGCCTCGAACGTCAGTTCACCGCGCGCGGCGGCCAGGAAATGCGTGGACATGTCGATCGTGATCACGCCGACTTCCAGCGGCGCATGCGAGCGCGCCGCGCCGCTCAGCGTGAAATCGAGCACCGCCATCAGCGTGCCGCCGTGCACGTCGCCACGGCTGTTCACAACGTTCGGGTTGGCGGGCAGCCGGGTGCGGCACAGTCCGTCTTCCATGTGTTCCGGCTGCAGGCCCAGCAGGCGCATCAGCGGGATGTCGATACCGAAATAGGGCTTGTCGGGCGTGCCGGGAGCGGCGGGCTTGATGTCGTGCACAGCTGTTTCCTCTCTGCCGGGTTCCGTAGGTCGGAACCTCATTGCTCTGGTGACTGGACGAGAGAGGATATGCGGATTGGTGGGGCGCTGCCAGATGGAGTGGCCGGTTAGCGCCCAATCTGTCGGATTTCGGGATACGCCGGCGCCGGACGGGGAATTCGTCGCCGCCCTGCCCCCTTGGCGTCCGCTCAGGGCGCGCCGGGGGCAGGCCGGGCGGCCTCAGGCGAACATGCGGGTCAGGTCCGCCACTGCGGCGGGCACGTCGTCGGCCTCGGTGATCGCGCGCACCACCGCCGCGCTGCCCACGCCCACGGCCAGCACTTCGCGCATATTGCCGGCGTTGACGCCGCCAATGCCGACCAGCGACGGAATCACCGGCTGCATCAGCGCCACATACGACTGGAAGCGCCCCATGCCCTGCGGCTGCGTCGGCATGACCTTGGTGGTGGTCGGGAAAATGGCGCCGAGCGCCAGGTAGCTGGGGCCGATGGCCGCCACGCGCAGCATCTCCGCGTAACCGTGCGTGGACACGCCCAGACGCAGGCCCGACGCCCGGATCGCATCGAGATCGGCCTCGTCCAGGTCTTCCTGACCCAGATGGATGCCATAGATGCCGCTGTCGCCGCCGCACGCCGCATGGTGGTCGATCGCCACGCGCCAGTGGTCGTTGATAAACAGCCGCGACGACTGGCCCTTCGCCGCATTGGCGGCGCGTACCACTTCGGCCTTCACCGCGGCGGGATCGTCGGACTTGAAGCGCAACTGCACTGTCGGCACCTTCAACGGCACCAGCTTTTCGATCCAGGCCGCGCTTGGCATCACCGCGTAGAGGCCCAGATCGGGCGGACACGGCGCGAAAGCGGGCGCGGATTGTCCCGGCGGCACCAGCGCGGCATGGCGCACCTTCGGGAAGCGCGCGAAATCGGTCGGCCACGCCGCACTGCCCGGCTGCCACGCGCGCGCGATGCACAGCGCGTCGTGCGCGGGAAAATGCAGCGACAGCGCCGCGCACAGCACGGCCACGAAGGCCGGCGAATGCGCGGTCTCGTCGTCGGCCGGCACGTCGAGCACCCAGGTGCCCATCGGCGAACGCACCGTGTCGATCCAGCGGCCGCCTTCGCGCTCGGTTTCGATCAGCACCGCATTGGCCGCCGCAACGCGATCGATCGCATTGGTCTCGGCCTCGCCATCGGACAGCACCACGTCGTGGCCGCCCAGCGTGGCCGGCGCATTGGCCAGTGGCCACGCGCGCCACGGCGTGTCATCGCGCCCGAACCTCGCGGCAAAGCGCTCCATCAGGTCTTCGAACAGGGCGGCGTCGATGGCCGCGGCAACACCCGGGCGCGTCATGCGCGATCCTCCGCGCCTTCGGCGTGCCAGAACGGCATGCCGACCACGGGCGTGCTGGCCTGCGCGACTTCGCGCTCGGGCATCGGCCCGGCCAGATAGGCGGTGCGGCCGGCCTGCACGGCCTGGGCGAACGCGCGTGCCATGTTCACCGGATATGCTGCCTGCGCGACGGCGGTGTTCAGCAGCACGCCGTCGTAGCCCCACTCCAGCACCTGCGCCGCATGCGACGGCAATCCCAGCCCCGCGTCGACGATCAGCGGCGTATCGGGCAGGCGGTCGCGCAGCGTGCGCATCGCGTGCGGATTGACCGCGCCGCGCCCGGTGCCGATCGGCGCGGCCCACGGCATCAGCGCCTGGCAGCCCACATCCAGCAGGCGGCGGCACAGCACCAGGTCCTCGGTGCAGTACGGCAACACCTTGAAGCCTTCCTTGATCAGCGTTTCGGCCACGGCCGGCATGTTCAGCGTATCGGGCTGCAGCGTGTAGTCGTCGCCGATCAGTTCGAGCTTGATCCAGTCGGTCTCGAACACTTCGCGCGCCATCATCGCCGTATTGACGACCTCGTTGGCAGTGAAGCAGCCGGCGGTATTGGGCAGCACCGGCACGCCCAGCGTGCGCAGCATCTGCCAGAAGGTGTCGCCGCCCAGCGTCTGGCCGTCGCCGCTGCCCACCGCGCTCTGGCGGCGCAGCGCCACGGTGATCATGGCCGGGCGCGACGCCTCGACGGCGGCCTGCAGCGTGGCCGGCGACGGATAGCGGGCGGTGCCCAGCAACAGGCGCGAATCGAACGATTCGCCATACAGCACGAACGGATCGCGCAACGATTCAGCAGGTTCGAATGTCATGATGATTTAGCCTCCCGTCACCGGTTGCACGAGATCGATCTGGTCGCCCGCGTGGAGCGAGGTGGCCGCATGCGCGGTGCGCGGCACGAACTGGCCGTTCACCGCGGCGGCAAACGGCGGCGCGATGGCAGCCGCGCTTACCGCGTCCGCCAGCGTGGCGGCGTCGGGTAACTGCAGCGGTTTGCCATTGAGCAGGATTTCCATGGTGTTGTCGGATTAATGGAGCAGACCGCCGCCGGCGTCCGGAAAGCCGCCGCGCGCGAGCGACGCCGGTTCGTGCACGGGAGCGATCATGCCGGGCCAGCGCAGCGACGACGGCACCGCGTGCGCGGCCGGATCGCCATCGAGCAGCGCGCGCACCACCTGGCACGCGGCCTCGGTCACCGCCGGCGCAATCAGCCAGCCGTGGCGGTACAGCCCGTTCACGCGCACCACGCGCGACGGCTGGTCGACGCGAATCGCGGGCAGGTGATCCGGGCGCGTCGGGCGGCGCTGCACGTTGAGTTCGAGCACGCGCGCCTCGCCGAACGCGGGATGCAGCGAATGCGCCGCCGAGAGCAGTTCCAGCGCGGATCGCACGCTCATCGGCGAATCGTCTTCGCTTTCGATTTCGGTGGCGCCGATCACGTAGAGATCGTTCGGCTTGGGCGCGATATAGATCGGATAGCGCGGATGCAGCAGGCGCACCGGCCGCTGCAGCTTGACGTCGGGCGCATGCACGCGCACCACCTCGCCGCGCAACCCGCGCAACCCCGGCAGGGCCGCGCGCTGCGCGTCGGTAGCATCGGTCCACGCCTCGCGCGCGCCCAGGCCGCGGCAGTCGAGCACCACGCCCGCGTGGATGCCCATGCCCGGCAGCGCATCGGCATCGATCTCGCCGGCCTCCCAGACGCAATGCATGCCGTGCTCGATGGCGCAGGCCAGCAGCGCGCGCATCGCGCCGCGGTTGTCGAGCTGGCCTTCGCCCTGCAGCAGCAGGCCCTGCGGGAAGCGTCCGGCCAGCGCCGGTTCAACCTGGCCCACGCCGTTGCCGTCCAGCGCGCGCAGGCGATCCTGCACCAGCTCGGGGGGCGCCACGGCGCGCATGCGGCTGGTGAACAGCGAGACTTCGGCGCGGTCGCGCGCATGCCATACCACCAGCGTGCCGTCTTCCTGGAAGAACACGCGCTCGGGCAATTCCTGCAGCCAGCTGCGCCACAGATCGACGCTGGCGATGCCGAGGTCGACGATGCGGCGTTCGGCAATGGCGGATTCGGCCAGCGGCGCGAGCATGGCCGCGGCCACATGCGCGGCCGAGCCGCTGCCGTCGGGGCCGCCCCGCTCGATCAGCGCCACGCGGGCGCCGGCGCGCACCAGTTGCCAGGCGGATAACCGCCCGGCGAGACCGGCGCCGAGGATGGCGACATCGAAGGACTGTACTGCTGTCATGGCTTGTATGCCGGCGGCGTTGACAAAGCTGGTACGCCGTCCGGCCTCCTGTTGGGTGAATACCGCCGCGCCGCGTGGGGGCGCCGCGCGCGGGACTCGGGTACTGCGGCACTGCCGGGCGCCGGCGCGAAAGCACGCGCGGCGCCCGTCCTGCAAGGTACGGCTTACGAATAGATCTTGGCGCCCGACTTCACGAACTCGATCGACTTCTCCTCCATGCCGCGCTGCGCATCGGGCAACGACGCCGCGTAGTCGCGCACTTCCTGGGTGATCTTCATCGAGCAGAACTTCGGCCCGCACATCGAGCAGAAGTGGGCGATCTTGGCGCCTTCGGCCGGCAGCGTCGCATCGTGGAAAGACCGTGCGCGTTCCGGATCGAGGCCGAGATTGAACTGGTCTTCCCAGCGGAATTCGAAGCGTGCCTTGGACAGCGCATTATCGCGCAGCTGCGCACCCGGCCAGCCTTTGGCCAGATCGGCGGCATGCGCGGCGATCTTGTAGGTGATGATGCCCTCGCGCACGTCTTCCTTGTCGGGCAGCCCCAGATGCTCCTTCGGCGTGACGTAGCACAGCATGGCCGTGCCCATCCAGCCGATGTTGGCCGCGCCGATGCCGCTGGTGATGTGGTCGTAGCCCGGCGCGATGTCCGTGACCAGCGGCCCCAGCGTATAGAACGGCGCTTCGTAGCAGTGCTTGAGCTCCTCGTCCATGTTGGCCTGGATGCGCTGCAGCGGCACGTGGCCCGGACCTTCGATCATCACCTGCACGTCGTGCTTCCACGCCTTGGCGGTCAGTTCGCCCAGCGTGCGCAGCTCGCCGAATTGCGCGTCATCGTTCGAATCGGCGATGCAGCCCGGCCGCAGGCCGTCGCCCAGGCTGAACGACACGTCGTACGCCTTCATGATTTCGCAGATCTCGTCGAAGTGCGTATAGAGGAAGTTTTCCTTGTGATGGGCCAGGCACCACTTGGCCATGATCGAGCCGCCGCGCGACACGATGCCGGTCACGCGGTCGGCCGTCAGCGGCACATAGCGCAGCAGCACGCCGGCGTGGATCGTGAAGTAGTCCACGCCCTGCTCGGCCTGCTCGATCAGCGTGTCGCGGAACATTTCCCAGGTCAGGTCCTCGGCGATGCCGCCGGTCTTGTCCAGCGCCTGGTAGATCGGCACCGTGCCGATCGGCACCGGCGAATTGCGCAGGATCCATTCGCGCGTTTCGTGGATGTGCTTGCCGGTGGACAGGTCCATGATGGTGTCGGCGCCCCAGCGGATCGACCACACCATCTTTTCCACTTCCTCGGCCAGCGACGACGTGACCGCCGAATTGCCCAGGTTGCCGTTGATCTTCACGCGGAAGTTGCGGCCGATGGCCATCGGCTCCAGTTCCGTGTGGTTGATGTTGGCGGGAATGATGGCGCGGCCGGCGGCCACTTCGCGGCGCACGAATTCCGGCGTCATGTCTTCCGGACGCAGCGGCAGCGACGCGCCCAGCGCGTTGCCCGGATGCTGGCGCAGCAGCGCCTTGTACTCGGGCTTGTCGTACAGCGCCTGCAGGTTCAGCGATTCGCGCAGCGCCACGTATTCCATCTCGGGCGTGATGATGCCGCGGCGTGCGTAGTGCATCTGCGACACGTTGGCGCCGGCCTTGGCGCGGCGCGGGTTGGTCAGTTGGGCAAAGCGCAGGTGTGCGGTGGCGGGATCCTTGGCGCGCGCCAGGCCGTATTCCGACGACAGGCCGGGCAGCACCTCGGTGTCGTTGCGTTCCTCGATCCATTTGGCGCGCACGGGCGGCAGGCCGGCCTTGAGATCGATGTGCACGTCGGGGTCGCTGTACGGACCCGAGGTGTCATAGACCGGGATCGGCGGATTCGCCATTTCGCCCTTGTCGGTGCGCGTGGCGGTTTGCAGGATCGTGCGCAGCGGCACGCGGATATCCGGGCGGCTGCCCGTGATGTAGGTCTTGCTGGAAGCCGGATAGGCAAACTTCTGGTCGAGATCGCTTTCGAGCGATTCGAAAGATGCGGCGGGGGCAGTACGGGCCATGGGTGTCGTCCTCTCTCTTGCGGGGATGGACGAAACCAGGAGCCCTGTGAGCCCGCCAGCGCGGCGGCGCCGGTGGCGGCGTCCTCTGGATGCGGAAGACCCGGGGGACAAGAGCAATTCGGTTCTGTTTGAAACTTCCCACGCCGGTACTAGCCGGATCGGGTTCGAAGGGACTCTCTCAGCCGCCCGGCCCATCCGGACGGCACCCCTGTTTCATCCAACGGGCTGAATTTAAGCACATGGGCCCGACCAGCGCTACCCAAAATTCTGTCGCAACAGTCGTGCATGCCGGTATCGAAGCGATCGTGCTGCACTGCACGACGCGCGCGATGTGTGCGCGCCGACACTTGGAGGCGGGTCGCGCGCCGGGGACATGCACCGATGTTTTGAACGCGGGAGTTGCCGTACCATGGCCGGCACCGGTAGTTCCATGTGCCAACAGCGGCCCGCAGCGCCGCCCCAGGAGATGCCATGACCGCCACGCCCGCCGCCGACGTCGAAAGCGCGCAGACGCATCGCGTCTTCAATCAGGTGCCCGACCTGGCCTACTACAACCTGTTCGACAGCGATCCGGCCCTGCGCGCCGCGCTCGACCGGGTTGGCGGCGGCTGGCATAGCGACGCGCTGTCGCGCTACGGCGCGCGGCTGGGCGAACCGGAAGTGCAGGCGTGGGCCGCCGACGCCAACCGTCTCACCCCTGAACTGCACACGCACAGCCGCACTGGTGAGCGCATCGACCAGGTGCAGTTCCACCCGGCCTGGCACAACCTGCTGGCGTTGCTGCGCAGTCAGCAATTGCAGGCGCTGCCGTTTGCGCAGCCGCGCGCGGGTGCATGGGGCGCACGCGCGGCCGGCTATTTCCTGCAGGCCCAGGTCGAATCGGGATCGCTGTGCCCCACCACGATGACCTTCGCCAGCATTCCGGTGATGCGTCACGAGCCGGCGCTGTTCCGCGATCTCGAGGCGCGCCTGTTTTCCACCGAGCACGACGCGCGCGACCTGCCGTGGCGCGACAAGAGCGCGGTGATGATCGGCATGGGCATGACCGAAAAACAAGGCGGCTCCGATGTGCGCGCCAACACCACCGTGGCCACTCCGCTGCGCGGCGAGGGGCGCGGTGCGGAGTACGCGCTGACCGGCCACAAGTGGTTTTTCTCGGCGCCGATGTGCGACGCGCATCTGGTGGTGGCACGCATGGGCGCCGCCGATGGCCCGCTGTCGTGCTTCTTCGTGCCGCGTTTTCGTGACGACGGCAGCAAGAATCCGATCCTGATCCAGCGCCTCAAGGACAAGCTTGGCAACCGCTCCAATTCCAGCAGCGAGGTGGAATTCCGTGGCGCCACGGGCATCCTGATCGGCGAGGAAGGCCGCGGCATTCCCACCATCATCGAGATGGCCACCAATACGCGCCTCGACTGCGTGATCGGCAGCGCGGCGCTGCTGCGCGCCGCACTGGTGCAGGCGCTGCATCACGCGCGCCACCGCATGGCGTTTGGCAGGCTGCTGGCGGACCAGCCGCTGATGCGCAACGTGCTGGCCGATCTGGCGCTGGAATCGGCCGCGGCCACGCAGATGATGATGGCGCTGGCCAACGCCTTCGAGCACGCCGACGACGATCCACTGGCGGCCGCGTGGAAGCGCGTGATGACGCCGGCCGCCAAGTTCTGGATCTGCAAGCGTGCGCTCGAAGCCACCGGCGAGGCGATGGAAGTCTGGGGCGGCAACGGCTATGTCGAGGAAGGACCGATGGCGCGGCTGTACCGCGAAGCGCCGGTGAATTCGATCTGGGAAGGCTCGGGCAACATCATGTGCCTGGACGTGCTGCGCGCGCTGCAACGCAATCCCGACGATGGCCTGCGCATCCTGCAGGACCTCGCGCGGCTGTCGAACGGCGACGCGGCGGTGCGCGCGGAGCTGGCGTCGCTGCAAGCGATGCTGCATGCACCGGCCGACACGCTCGAAGCCAACGCGCGCCGCTTTGCACAAGGTCTGGTGCTGACCGCGCAGGCCGCGCTGATGATCGCGCATGCCGACCCGACATCGGCCAGCCACTTTGTTGCCAGCCGGTTGGGGCGGCAGCATGGGCGCGTGTTCGGCACGCTGGATGCCGATGTCGGCACTTTGGCGCGCATCGCCGAAGCTGCCTGGCCGGCCTGACACGCAAAACTGTGCGGCAATCGCACAGCAACGGCTGCATCGCTATCCCCCACCTTCAGGGGATATCGCCGCTGCCGTAAACGTTGTGGCGACGGGCTCCCGCCCGCCTGCGAACCAAGTCGTCACAATCGGCGGCGCGCGCCAACCAACGTGCGCCGTAAGCCCCCCATGAATATCAGCAAACGTCTGCTCCTCACGCTGTCCCTTGCGTTGTTCGCCCTGTTGTTTGTCGGCCTAGGTGGTATCTGGCAGATGACCCAGTCGGAAGCGCGCTTCGAATACTTCAACGACAACACGCTCGGCAGCGTGCGCGATCTCAACAATGTCAGCAGCGCGCTGGCCAACGTGCGCGTGGCGCTGTATCGCCATGCGATGACCGACGATATCGGCGCCAAGGCCGATGCCGAGGCGCTGCTCGACAAGGCCAACAAGCGCTTCGATGAACTGCTGGCCAAGTACGAACGCGACGATCTGTCCGACGACACCGACCGCAAGATGCTCGAAGCGGATCGCGCGGCCATGAAGGTGTATCGCGATCAATTTCCCGCCTTCCTGGAACGCTCGCGCAACAGCGACTTCGCCGCCACGCAGAAAATGCTGACCAGCGGCGAGGTGCACCAGGCGTCGAGCGCCGTGCGCAAGGCGCTCGACGATCACCTGGAATACAACACCAAGCTCGGCGAGGAGGCCGTGGCGCACAACAAGGCGCAATACCAGACGTCGGTGCGGGTGTTTTCGGTCGTCATCGTGCTGGCCGTGGCGATCACCGCGTTCATGGCCCTCGGGCTCTATCGGCGCATCCGCGGCAGCCTCGCGGAAATCCAGGGCACGCTCGAACATGTGAGCCAGTCGCTCGATCTCGATCACCGCGCGCCGGTGGACCGGCTCGATGAAATCGGCCTGACCGCGCAGTCGTTCAATGCGCTGATCGAGCGTGTGGCCGGCACGCTGCGCGAAGTGCGCCGCTCGACCGATTCGGTCGGGGTGGCCGCCGCGCAGATCGCCGCGGGCAACGTCGATCTGTCGACGCGCACCGAACAGCAAGCCGCATCGCTGGAAGAAACCGCATCGAGCATGGAACAGCTCACCGCCACCGTGCGTCAGAACGCCGAGAACGCGCGCCAGGCGTCGTCGCTCGCGTCCAACGCGGCGCAGGTGGCCGACGAGGGCAATCAGTCGGTGCAGCAGATGGTCGATACGATGGGCGCCATCAGCAGCAGCTCGGAGCGCATTGCCGAAATCACCAACCTGATCGAGGGCATCGCTTTCCAGACCAACATCCTCGCGCTCAATGCCGCCGTGGAAGCGGCTCGTGCGGGCGAACAGGGGCGTGGTTTTGCGGTGGTGGCCGGTGAAGTGCGCAGCCTGGCGCAGCGCTCGTCGAGCGCGGCCAAGGAAATCAAGGAACTGATCGAGACATCGGTGGACACGGTGCGCACCGGGTCGGCACAGGCGCAGGGTGTGGGCGACACGATGACCCATATCCGCCAGGCCGTGAAGCGCGTGTCCGACATCATCGCCGAAATCTCCGCGGCGTCGCAGGAACAAAGCGCCGGCATCGAACAGGTCGGCCACGCCGTGGGGCAGATGGATCAGGTGACGCAGCAGAACGCCGCGCTGGTGGAAGAAGCGGCCGCCGCCGCGCAATCGCTGGACGAACAGGCAGGCAAGCTGCGCGAGATGGTGAGCCAGTTCCAGATGCGCGGGTGATGCACGCGGCCGGCGCGGCGTGTGTGGCACACGCCGCGCCGGCCTGTTCGAACTGTTCGGCCGGATCGAACTATTCGGCCGCCACAGTCTCGCGAATGCGCAGCGTCACGTGCGGCGCGTAGCGGATCAGGTCGTGGGCGCGCTCGCCGATCATGATGGCTGGCGCGTTGGTATTGCCGCCGATCAGTGTCGGCATGATCGATGCATCGACCACGCGCAGGCCCTCCACGCCGCGCACGCGCAATTGCGGATCGACCACGGCCAGCGCATCCATGCCCATGCGGCAGGTGCCCACCGGGTGATAGATCGAATCGGCGTGAGCGCGGATCAGCGCGCGCGCCGCGTCGTCATCGCTGCCATCGAGGCGCAAGCCGTTCGAATATAGTTCGCGTCCGCCGAACGTGGCCAGCGGCGTCTGCGCGAGGATCGCGCGCACGATGCGCAGGCCGGCCAGCATGTCGTCCAGATCGCGCGGATCGGACAGGAAGCGCGGATCGATCTGCGGCGCCGCGCGCATGTCGGCGCTCGCCAGCCGCACCTCGCCGCGGCTACGCGGGCGCAGCACGCAAACATGACACGAGTAGCCGTGCCCGAAGTGGATGCGGCGCATGTGGTCGTCGGCCATGCCGACCACGAAGTGCAACTGCAGGTCGGGCTCCGCCAGCTCGGCGCGGCTGCGCACAAAGGCGCCCGCTTCGGCGAAATTGGACGCCAGCATGCCCGTGCGGTCGCGCCGATACCGCAGATATTCGCCGAGCAGCCGCCACGCGCCGGGCAGCGAGAGGCCGAACAAGCCCGCGTCCGCTGCGCGCTTGTGCAGCACGATGTCGAGGTGATCCTGCAGATTGCCGCCGACGCCCGGCAGATCGTGCACCACGGCGATGCCATGCGCGCGCAGATGATCGGCCGGCCCCACGCCTGACACCATCAGCAATTGCGGCGATCCGAATGTCCCGGCGCTGACGATAACTTCGCGCCGCGCACGCAGCACGATTTCGCGTCCGTCGCGCCAGGCCAGCACGCCCACCGCGCGGCGTTTTTCAAACAGGATGCGCAGCACCTGCGTGCCGGTCATCACATGCAAGTGATTGCGCCCGCCGTTGCTGCGGCGATCGCGCGCATTGCCGCCATGCAGGTAGGCGCGCGCGGCGTTCCAGCGCTCGCCGCTGTGCTGCGTGACCTGATACCAGCCCACGCCTTCCTGTTCGTCGCCATTGAAATCGTCGTTGCGCACGATGCCGGCGCGCTGCGCGGCCTCGATGAAATACTGACCGAATGGATTCGGCGTACGCGGATCGCAAACATGCAACGGGCCGGTGCCGCCGTGCAGCGGATCGTCGTCATGGCCAGCCACGCGTTCGTTGCATTCGGCGCGACGGAAATACGGCAGCACGTCGTCCCACGACCAGCCGTCGCAGCCGTGTGCCGCCCAGCCGTCGTAATCGCTGGGACGCCCGCGCATGTAGATCATCGCGTTGATCGACGACGAGCCGCCCAGTCCGCGGCCGCGTGGCTGGTAGCCGCGGCGCCCGCCCAGGCCGGGCTGCGGCACGGTCTGGTAACCGTAGTTGCGCGCCCCGGCGCGCGGCAGCATCGCCGCGCATCCGGCAGGTGTGCGCACCAGCACATGATGATCGTGCGCACCGGTTTCCAGCAACGCGATCGTGTCGTTGCCGCTATCGGCCAGGCGTCCCGCCAGCGCGCAGCCGGCCGATCCGGCGCCCACCACGAGATAGTCGAAAGTCGTTTCCATCTGTCTCCTCGCACGCCGGGCGCCGGGCCCGTGCCGCACAGCCCTGGCGATTCCCGACGCATGGCTGCCGCGAAAATCCAGTGTAGGCGCTGCCGGGGGGCTGGTGAAGCGGAGCACGGCGTCGCCGGGGCGGACGGCACTGCGCGCAGCTGCGCCGCGCGTTTGAGAGCGGCGCTCCATTGCGATAACGTGCGCCGTGCCTTATGGTGCGCGATGGCCCATGAAAAGCAGAAGCCGGCAAGGAGACAGCCAATGAGAGAAGTGCCCGCCATGTCCACGGTGTTCGACGCCATGCGCGCCGCGTCACGTCACGACCAATCGCCGACGTGGGATGTGCGCGCCGACCGGCTGCGCCGGCTCAAGCGGCTGGTGCGCGATCACCACGAAGCGATCGCCGCGGCCATCAACGCCGATTTCACGAATCGGCCGCGTCAGGAAACCGCGCTGCTGGAAGTGTTTCCCAGCCTGGCCGGTATCGATGACGCACTGCGGCATGGCAAGCGCTGGATGCGCGTGCGTCGCGCCCGCACGGGCCTGTGGTTCAAGCCGGGCAAATCGCGTCTGATGCCGCAGCCGCTGGGCGTGATCGGCATCGTGGTGCCCTGGAATTACCCGCTCTATCTGACCATCGGGCCGCTGACCGGCGCGCTGGTGGCCGGCAATCGCGCGATGGTGAAGCTGTCGGAATACACACCGCGCTTTTCCGAACTGTTCGCGCAACTGGTGCAGGCGACGTTTGCGCCGGACGAAGTGGCCGTGGTCAATGGCGATGCGGAGGTGGCTGCGGTCTTCAGCGCGCTGCCCTTCGACCATCTGCTGTTCACGGGATCGACCAACGTCGGCCATCACGTGATGAAGGCCGCGGCGGCCAACCTGACGCCGGTGACGCTGGAGCTGGGCGGCAAGTCGCCGGCGATCGTGGGGCCCGGCGCCGATTTCGAGCGCGCCGTCGAACGCATTCTGGTCGGCAAACTGCTCAACGCCGGGCAGACCTGCATCGCGCCGGACTACGTGATGGTGCAAGCCGAGCAGCGCGACCGCTTCGTGGACGCCGCGCGGCGCGTGGCCGGCCGACTCTATCCCGATATCGCGCGCAATGCCGACTACACCAGCATCATCAGCCCACGTCACTTTGACCGTCTGGTGTCGATGATCGACGCCGCAGGCGCGGCCGGCGCGCGCGTCGTGCCGCTGACCGACGCCGCGCCGGACGCCGCCGCGCGCCGTCTGCCGCCCGTGTTGCTGACCGATGTGCCCGATGATGTCCGGGCGATGCAGGAGGAAATCTTCGGACCGGTCCTGCCCGTGGTGACGTATCGCACCGTGGACGAGGCGATCGCCTTCGTCAATGCGCGCCCGCGCCCGCTGGCGCTCTATGTGTTCGACAAGCGCGGCGATGTGGTCGATCGCGTGATGCGGCAGACCGTGGCCGGTGGCGTAACCGTCAACGACACGCTGTTCCATATCGCCCAGGACGACCTGCCGTTTGGCGGCGTCGGCCCGAGCGGCATGGGCGTGTATCACGGCGAGGCTGGTTTCGAGACGTTCTCTAAGCTCAAGCCGGTGTTCCATCAAGCCGGCCTGAATGGCGCGGGGCTGCTGAAACCGCCCTACGGCAAACGGTTCGAATCGATGCTGAAGATGCTGATGCGCTGAATCGCCGGCCGCCTGCGCCACTTGCGGCGCGTGGCGCCCATGCGGCACATGCGGCCGGGCTGGAGGCAAGAACCGCCTCAGGCGGCCAGCATCGGCTTGCCCAGCATGCGCGACAGCACCGCTTCCGGAGAATGGGTGCGGTCGGAGATGGCGGCCGGATCAAGATAGATCGTCTGCTCCATCATCGCGCGCCCGCGCATCGCCGCGTGCAACAGCTGGTCGCTGAACACGATCCACGTGGCGCCGGGCGGGAAATGGAATTCCTGCTGCGGCACCGTCTTCTGGTAATCGAGGTCCGCCTTGGCCAGATCGTGCAACTGCAGCATGCGGTGATCGTATTCGCTGCGCTTGCGCTTGGTGATGTGCAGCGTCTTCATCAGCCAGGCCTGGCCGGGCCACATGCCATGGGTTTTGGGCACGAAGCGTTGCGCGAAATCGGCAAACGGCTCGCCCACGCGCCAGACGCGCGGCGCTTGCGGATCGATGTTGTGGAACACGCGCAGCAGGCGCTTGCCCAGCATCGGATTGGACGGAAAGGCATCGACGTGCAGGCGCGTGTCGTCCTTGCGCCAGCTTACCGGGCGTCCGGCAATCTCGCTCGGCCGCAGCGACGTGCCCGCGCGCGTCATGTGCGGCAGGTATTCCGGCAGCAGCGCGCGAATCAGCGCCTCGCTCGATTCGGCATAGCGGCGGATCAGGTTGTACAGATCGGTCAGGTCCTGCTGGCTGCCCGCCGCGCCGCGCACCGCATGCTCGTTGGCGCGTAGGTTGATGTTCTTGGATTTGCCGTCCGAATAGCGCGAATCGAGAAACCGTTCCTCGCCGGCCTGGAAGTGGAAATGCAGGTTGGGGAAATACAGCACGGCGCCCTGCTCCAGCTCGCGCCGCAGTGTGGCGCGCGTTTCGGGCGATACCTCGGGAGACCAGTCGGTGTACGGCTGGGTGCGGATCAGGTCCAGGGCCATGGCGGTTTTGCGTGAAATCGGTCTGCCCGGATTCTACCCGCATGCACGCCAGGCTCCGCTGGCGCGCCGTCAACAAAAAACCCCGCGCGGTCCGTCGGACCGGCGGGGTTTTCCGTCAATGCGGGCGAAGCTTACAGGCCGGCCGCGGCGCGCAGGGCGGCCGCCTTGTCGGTGGCTTCCCACGAGAACTCCGGCTCTTCACGGCCAAAGTGACCGTAGGCGGCGCTCTTCTCGTAGATCGGGCGCAGCAGGTCCAGCATCTGGACGATGCCCTTCGGACGCAGGTCGAAATGCTCCTGCACCAGTTCGGCGATCTTCGCGTCCGAGATCTTGCCGGTGCCTTCCGTGTACACGGTGACGTTGATCGGACGGGCCACGCCGATCGCGTAGCTCACCTGCACCTGGCACTGGCGCGCCAGGCCGGCGGCCACCACGTTCTTGGCCACGTAGCGTGCGGCGTAGGCCGCCGAGCGGTCAACCTTGGACGGATCCTTGCCCGAGAACGCGCCGCCGCCATGCGGCGATGCGCCGCCGTAGGTGTCGACGATGATCTTGCGGCCGGTCAGGCCGCAGTCGCCCTGCGGGCCACCGATCACGAAACGGCCGGTCGGATTCACCAGGTACTTGGTTTCCTTGAGCATGTCGGCCGGCAGCACAGGCTTGATGATCTCTTCGATCACGGCTTCGCGGATCTGTGCCTGCGAGATGTCCGGCGCGTGTTGCGTCGACAGCACCACGGTGTCCACGCTATGCGGACGGCCGTCCACGTAGCGAACCGTCACCTGCGACTTGGCGTCCGGGCGCAGCCAGGGCAGGCGGCCGTCGCGGCGCAGTTGCGACTGGCGCTCGACCAGGCGGTGCGCGTAGTAGATCGGGAACGGCATCAGTTCCGGGGTTTCGTCGCAGGCGTAGCCGAACATCAGGCCCTGGTCGCCCGCACCCTGGTTCAGGTAGTCGTCCGAGGCGCGGTCGACGCCCTGGGCGATGTCCGGCGATTGCTTGTCATACGCAACCAGCACGGCGCAACCCTTGTAGTCGATGCCGTAGTCGGTGTTGTCGTAACCGATGCGCTTGATGGTGTCGCGTGCGACCTGGATGTAGTCGACGTTGGCCGTGGTGGTGATTTCGCCCGCCAGCACCACCAGACCGGTGTTGCAAAGCGTTTCGGCCGCCACACGCGCGTACTTGTCCTGCGCCAGAATGGCGTCGAGGACAGCGTCCGAAATTTGGTCTGCGACTTTATCGGGATGGCCTTCGGAAACGGATTCCGAGGTAAAGAGGAAATCGTTCGACACGATCAAGTTTCTCCAGATTGGCTATTGCGTGCCACCCTTCGAGATCGTGCGGCGACGCTTTAGCGGTATTTTCAAGCCACCCGGGTAGAGCGGCATCGCCCCGCAAGTTGTCAGTTAACTCGGCGATGGCAGGTATTATACGCGGCTGCCGCGTTCGTTGCAGCGCGCCAATGATGGCAAAGCCACACTCCGGATTGCCCCGGGTTGCGCAGACCTGTTCCCGGGTCGATCGGCCGCGCGCCTGCCTTTCCGGTCTGGACAATCCGGGCCGCACGGCGCTCTGGTTTGGTATTGCCCCGGATAAATGTCCCTTACGTCGCCATGACTTTTCTTTTCTGGCTCATCTCCCGGCTGCCCCTGCGGGCGCTGCACGCCATCGGCGGCGCGCTGGGCCTGTTGGCCGCGCGGCTGCCGGGCCGCTACGGGCAGCGGCTCACCGAAAACTTCCGCCGCGCCTTTCCCGACGCCACCGACGCCATGCTTGCCGAAGCCGCGCGCCACGCCGGCCGGTTGATCATGGAGATGCCGTATTTCTGGAGCCGCAAGACGATCACCGTCCGCACCGACAATTTCGACGATCACCTCTGGCCCGAACTGGCGCGCCTGGAGGCCGCGGGCAAAGGTGTGATCGTATTGACGCCGCACCTGGGCTGCTTCGAAGTCCTGCCGTTGTCCTACGCGCGCCTGCGCCGCGTGACGGCGATGTTCAAGCCGCCGCATCAGCCGTGGCTGCGCGAATTCGTCGAACGGATGCGCACCCGGCCCAACATGGCGATGGCGCCGGCCACGCCGCGCGGCGTGCGCATGCTGGTCAAGGCGCTCAAGCGCGGCGAAGCCGCCGGCATCCTGCCCGACCAGGTGCCGACCGGCGGCGAAGGCACCTGGGCGCCGTTCTTCGGCGCGCCCGCCTATTCGATGACGTTGGTGCACCGCCTGCAGCAACTGACCCGGGCGCCGGTGGTAATGGTCTACGCTGAGCGCCTGCCGCGCGGTGCCGGCTATCGCGGCCATCTGCGCATACTGTGCGACGGCGGCATGCTGCCGGACGACCCGGCCGCGGCCTCGGCCGTGATCAACGCGACGATCGAAGATCTGATCGCGATCGATCCGACGCAATACCTTTGGGGATATAACCGCTACAAGCATCCGGCCGGCGCCGAACTGCCGCCGGAGACCCCGACCGCCATGCAAGCGGTATCCCACGACAATATCCAATGAGCCGCATATTTACCTGGCTTGGCATCGGCCTGCTGACGGTGCTGGGAAAACTCCCATACCCATTTGTTGCACGTTTTGGCGAGGCGCTGGGCGGCCTGCTCTACCACATTCCAAATCCCCGCCGCGAGGTAGTGCGCGCCAATCTGCGCCTGTGCTTTCCCGAGCGCACGGCAGAGGAAATCGACGCGCTCGCGCGCGAGACCTATCGCAAGGTGTTTCGCAGCTTTGCCGAAGGCGGCATTTTCTGGACCAGCGACGAAGCCAAGATGCGCCGCCTGGTGCAAATTAATGACCAGGCCAATCTGGTCGCGCTGGACGGCACGCCCCATATACTCGTCACGCTGCATCTTTCCGGGCTGGAAGCCGGCGCGATCCGCCTGACGATGCACCTGCGCGATAACGTCGGCCGGTCCGGCGCCTCGCTTTATACGGTGCAGAAAAACAAGCTGTTCGACGATTTCCTGAAGGTGGCGCGCGGGCGCTTCGGCGCGAATATGATTTCGCGTAACGACAGCGTGCGCAACATTCTCCGCGTGCTCAAGAAAGGCGAGGCGCTGCAGCTGATTTCCGATATGGATTTTGGCGAACGCGATTCGGAATTCGTGCCGTTCTTCGGCGTGCAGGCGCTGACGCTAACCGCAGTGTCGCGCCTGGCGCGGTTGGCCGGCGCCAAGGTGGTGCCGATCTTCACCGAGCAGTTGCCCGATTACAAGGGCTATGTGCTGCACATTCTGCCGCCGTGGGAGAACTACCCCGGTGACAGCGTGACCGACGATACGCGGCGCATGAATGCGTTTTTCGAGGAAGCGATCCGCCCGCGCGTGGCCGATTATTACTGGGTCCACAAACGCTTCAAGCATCGCCCGCCCGGCGAACCCGACATCTACTGATTACAATCGTCGACATGAAACTCCAGTTCACCAAGATGCACGGCGCCGGCAACGATTTCATCGTGCTGGACGGCATCAACCAGAAACTCGATTTGACCGACGCGCAGTGGCGCGCGCTGGCGAGTCGTCATTTCGGCATCGGCGCGGACCAGATCCTGATCGTCGAAAAATCGGCGCGCGACGATGTGGATTTCCGCTATCGCATTTTCAATTCGGATGGCGGTGAAGTCGAACATTGCGGCAATGGTGCGCGCTGCTTCGTGCGCTTCGTGACCGACAAAGGTATGACGGATAAGCGCTCGGTGCGCGTGGAAGTCATGAATGGCGTGATCACGCTGACGCTGCAGGACGACGGCCAGGTCACCGTCGACATGGGCGCGCCCGAACTGACCCCGGCGCGCGTGCCGTTCGTGCCCGAAGGGCTGCCCACCCGCGTCGAGGGCGACGACACGCTGTACGGCCTGGAAATCAACGGCCGCACCGAGTGGATTTCCGCGGTGTCGATGGGCAACCCGCACGCGGTGCAGGTGGTGGACGACGTCGAGCAGTTTCCCGTGCTGCAGGACGGCCCGGTGATCGAGCATCACAAGTCGTTTCCGAATCGCGTCAACGCGGGCTTCATGCAGGTGGTCGATCGCCATGCGGTGAACCTGCGCGTGTTCGAGCGCGGCGCTGGCGAAACGCTGGCCTGCGGCACCGGCGCATGCGCGGCGGTGGTGGCCGGCATCCGGCGCGGGCTGCTCGATTCGCCGGTGAAAGTGTGCACGCACGGCGGCGACCTGAGCATCGCGTGGCAAGGCGTGGGGCAGTCCGTGCAGATGACCGGTCCGGCGACGACCGTGTTCGAAGGGTCTATTGACCTCGCGGCGCTACCTGCCTGACCATGGGGCCTGTCCCGCCATCTGGCGGGCCGTGTGGAATGCGGGGTGCCCCACCCGCCACCGGAGAGCCCATGACCCTGGACGATTTCCGCATCACCTCCGGCAAGCAATTCAAGCTTGCCAGCTTCGACCCCGGCAGCAAGCCGCTGTCCACGGGCAACAAGACTTCCGACAATGCCCATCTGACCGAGCTGAGCACCCAGCTCGACGCCTTGCAGGATATTTTCTACGCCGAGCACACGCACAAGCTACTGATCGTGTTGCAAGGCATGGATACCAGCGGCAAGGATGGCACCGTGCGCTCGGTATTTCGCAGTTTCGATCCGCTCGGCGTGCGCGTGGCCAGTTTCAAATCCCCCACGCCCGAAGAACTGGCGCACGACTACTTGTGGCGCGTGCATGCCCAGGTGCCGCGCAAAGGCGAAATCGCCATTTTCAACCGCAGCCATTACGAGGACGTGCTGATTACGCGCGTGCACGGCTGGATCGACGAGCGCGAATGCGAACGCCGCTACAAACAGATCCGCGCATTCGAGCAAATGCTGGTGGAAACCGGCACGACCATCGTCAAATGCTTTCTGCACATTTCAAAGGACGAGCAGAAAAAACGGCTGGAAGAGCGCATTGCCGATCCACAGAAACACTGGAAATTCGACATGCAGGATCTGGCCGAGCGCAAGTTCTGGAAGGAATACCAGAAGGCATACGAGGACGCCATTGCCGCGACCGCCACGCCGGATGCCCCCTGGTATATCGTGCCGGCCGATTCCAAGAGCCACCGCAACCTGATGGTGGCTGAAATCCTCAAGGCGGTATTCGACACCATCAAGCCGGCATATCCCCCACCCAACCCTGCGCTGGCCAAAGTGGTGGTCGAATAGTGCGGGGCGATTAGGCGATCGGCGGCGGCCGGCGGCTTCAGGTGTCGCCGTTGCCGCGATGCACATCATGCGTGACGAACGGCCGCTCGGCGCCCGGCATGGCCAGCCAATGCGGATGTTTCAGCGTGTCGCGAATATCGTCGAGCCCGCTGGACCAGTGCTCGTGCATCGTCAGCACGCCAAACTGATAATCCTTGGCGCTGCCCTCGAAAGTCTTGTCGCGATAAATCAGCTGGATGACATTGCGGCGCGCGTCGCACGCATGATCGGCGGCGCGCTTGTACCAGGGATCGTCGCGTTTTGACGGCGGCACCAGCGCCATCACCTCGCTCAACATGCGGCGATAGTTTTGCTGTTCGCGCATGTAATCGGTAATCGCGCGGGTGCGGCTCGAATACTGGATGTCTTTCTGACGCTCGGCCACATCCAGCAGGTTATGCGGCAGCTTGCCGCGCGCGCTCCATAAATCCACCTGGAAAATCAGCGCATCGCGGCGCGGCTGGGCGGTCAGCACTTCCTGCAACGGCGTGTTCGAAACCAGGCCGCCATCCCAGTAATACTCGCCGTCGATTTCGACCGCCGGAAATCCCGGCGGCAGCGCACCCGACGCCATGAAATGCTCGGCGCGCAGCGTCATGCGGGTATTGTCGAAATAGGCGAAATTGCCGGTGCGCACATTGACCGCGCCCACCGAGACGCGCATTTCCTTGGGCCGGTTGATGCGGTCGAAATCGACAAAGCGTTCGAGCGTGGCCTTCAGCGGAGCGGTGTCGTAGTAGCTTGCGCGAGCCGGATCCTCGCCGCGCGCCCACAGGTCGGCGATGCCGCGCGGCGTGAAAAAGCCGCGCTGGCCTTCCACCAGCGCCCGTGCGGCGTTCAGGCCATCGAACCAGACGCGGATCGGTTCCGGCCACAACGGCGCCGCCTCGGTCAGCAGGTCGAGCGGCAAGCCGGGCAGCCACGGCTGCGCGCAGATGTATTCCCAGAACGCACGCAGTTGTGCCACGCGGGTTTCGGGCGGATTGCCGGCGATTACGGCCGCATTGAGCGCGCCGATCGAAATCCCCGCGATCCAGTTCGGATGGATGCCGCCCTCCGCCAGCCCCTGATAGACGCCGGCCTGATACGAGCCAAGCGCACCGCCGCCCTGCAACACCAACGCGCGGATCGCATAGGCTTCATGCGCGGGGCCGTCGTGTGCCGGTTCATCCGCCGCGCAATGCTCGAGCGGCGGGCGGCCACGCGTGGCGGCCGACGCCGTGCGAGCCTTGGCCGGCGTGGCCGCATCGGGCGCCGAATCCTGCGGCGGCGCGCCCTGCTCGCCAATCTCGCGTTTGATCGCCTGCCGGTCCTGCTGGTCCTGCCGCCGCTTTTGCGCCACGCCGTTGCTCCCCTGGAAATGAAAACGGCCCCGAGCGGGGCCGTGTTTGCCGTCAGACGCCGTACTTCTGACGATAGGCAGCGACAGCGTCGCGAGAGTTCCCGAGCGCCGGGTCCTGCGAGGCATCGAGATAGGCCAGCAGATCCTTGAGCGTGGCGATGGCGATCACGGGCACGCCGTATTCGCGCTGCACATCCTGGACCGCGGAATGCGTGCCGATGTTGTCGGCCGTGCCGCTTTTTTCCATGCGATCGAGCGCGATCAGCACTGCGGCCGGCTCTGCCCCGGCGGCGCGAATCAACTGCATCGACTCGCGCACGGAAGTACCGGCCGAGATCACGTCATCTACGATCACAACCTTGCCGCTGAGCTTGGCGCCCACCAGCGTGCCGCCTTCTCCATGGTCCTTGGCTTCCTTGCGGTTGTAGGCAAAACCGACGTCGCGCCCCATGCCCGCCAGCGCTACCGCGGTGGCCGACGCGAGCGTGATGCCCTTGTAGGCCGGCCCGAACAGCACGTCGAACTGCAGGCCCGAGCCAAGCAGGGTCTTCGCGTAGAATTGCGCCACCTGGCCCAGCATCGCGCCCTGGTTGAACAAGCCGGCGTTGAAGAAATACGGCGACTTGCGGCCAGCCTTGGTCACGAACTCGCCAAAAGACAGCACGCCCGCATCCAGTGCAAAGCGAATAAAGGACTGGCTAAGGTCGTCCGGCGTGGTCTGCTGCGTCATTTTCACTCTCTGAATTCAAAATTTCCCGAGATGTTACGGATTATCAGCGCCAACCTCAACGGCATCCGGTCGGCCGCCAAGAAAGGTTTTTTCGACTGGATGGGCAAGCAGGAAGCGGACATGGTCTGCGTACAGGAACTGAAGGCGCAGGAAGCCGACATGACCGAAGCATTCCTTGCGCCGCATGGGTATCACGGGTATTTCCATTACGCCGAGAAAAAGGGCTACAGCGGCGTGGGCCTGTACACGCGCCACAAGCCCGAGCGCGTGATCACGGGCTTCGGCAACGCGGAATTCGACGCGGAAGGCCGCTATGTCGAGGTGCAGTATCCGCACCTCGCCGTGATTTCGGTGTATGTGCCGTCCGGGTCCAGCTCCGAGGAGCGCCAGCAGGCGAAATTCCGTTTCATGGAATCGTTCCTGCCCCATCTGCTCCAGTTGAAGGCCAGCGGCCGGGAAATCGTCCTGTGCGGAGATGTGAACATTGCGCACAAGGAAATCGACATCAAGAACTGGAAGGGCAACTTGAAGAATTCCGGTTTCCTGCCCGAAGAGCGCGCATGGATTGGCGAGCTATTCGACAACCATGGCTATGTGGATGTGTTTCGCCAGCTCGATCCCCGGCCCGAGCAATATACCTGGTGGAGCAACCGCGGCCAGGCATATGCCAAGAACGTGGGGTGGCGCATCGATTACCACCTGACCACCGCGAAGATCGCCGCAACCGCCAAGGTCTGCTCGATCTACAAGGACGAAAAGTTCAGCGATCACGCGCCACTGTCGATCGACTACGACTTTCCCCTGTAAGCCCGCGCTTGTAACGCGGCGAAACTACCCTGACTGGTGATTTTTGGCCGGTTGGAACCGTGCCGGACGGCAATGGGCGGTTTTGGCGTAAACCCTGCGTCCGGCCCTCAACCTCGCTACAATGCAGGTTCGCCATCCGTTCGGACAGGCGATTTTTCGCATTTTTCAGAGTGAGTCCGCCATGGTTTTCAAAGTGTTCGTCGATGGTCAGGAAGGCACCACCGGTCTCCGGCTGCTTGACTATCTCTCGGGCCGCTCCGATGTGGAGCTGCTGCGCATTGCCGATGACAAGCGCAAGGACCCGCAGGAGCGAGCACGCTTTCTGAACGCCTCGGATGTGTCGTTCCTGTGCCTGCCGGACGTGGCCTCGCGCGAGGCCGTGTCGCTGGTGACCAATCCCGATACCTGCGTGATTGACGCCAGCACGGCGTTCCGTACCTCGGACGCCTGGGCCTACGGCCTGCCGGAACTGACACGCGGCCAGCGCGACAAAGTGCGCGCCAGCAACCGCATCGCGGTGCCGGGCTGCCACGCCAGCGCCTTCGTGCTGGCGGTGCGCCCGCTGGTGGAAGCGGGCCTGATGCCGGCCGACTACCCGGTCACGGCGTTTTCGCTGACCGGCTACAGCGGCGGCGGCAAGTCGATGATTGCCGAGTTCGAAGCGGGCGGAAATCCGAAGCTGATGAGCCCGCGGCCCTACGCCTTGGGTCTGGCGCACAAGCACCTGCCGGAAATGCGCGTGCAGGCCGGGCTGACGCAGGCGCCGATCTTCAACCCGATCGTCGGCAACTTCCTCAAGGGCCTGGCCGTGACGGTGCCGGTGTATCCGTCGCTGCTGTCGCGCAAGGCCGACGCCGAGGCCATTCTCGACATCTATCGCAAGCACTACGAGGGCGAACAGTTCGTGCGCGTGCATCCGTTCAACAGCGATGCCAACCTCGACAATGGTTTCTTCGATGTGCAGGCCAGCAACGACACCAATCGCGTCGACCTGTTCGTGTTCGGCAATGAAGAACGCCTGAATCTGGTGGCGCGGCTGGACAACCTGGGCAAGGGCGCAGCCGGCGCAGCGGTTCAGTGCATGAACGTGCGCATTGGCGCCGACGAGGCGGCTGGCCTGAAGGCCTGATCCGCCGCGCCGCGGTCAACGAAAAAAAGCCGGCTCACTGCGAGCCGGCTTTTTTGTCGTCCGGGGTTTCCAGCTTCAGCGGCTTGCGCTGGTCGTCGTCGCCGTTGTCGACCGGCGCGCCACCAAGATTGGCCATGTTGGTCTGGTAGGGCGAGAGCTTTTCCATCGGCATTTCCATCGCCCGGGCGTACAGCGGCAGCACTTCCTTCATATGGGCTTCCAGCACCGCAATGCGGCTGCGTCCGGACGGATGGGTCGACGAGAATTCGTCGCCGGCCCGCAGGAACTTGCCCATTTTCTGCCACAGCGTGATGGCCGCGCGCGGGTCGTAGCCGGCGCGCGACGCGATGTCCATGCCGATCAGGTCCGCCTCGGTTTCTTCCTGGCGCGAAAAACGCAGCGACAGCATCTTCGCGTTCGATCCAATGTCCATGTTGCCCAGATTGCCAAACCCGGTCAGCTGCGACACCACGTTGGCGCCCAGATTGGAGATCTCGGCCTGCGCGGCGCGCTGGCGCGCATGTTCTTCCAGCGCGTGGGCGATCTCGTGGCCCATCACCATCGCCACTTCGTCGTCGGTAAGTTTCAGGTCGTTCAGCAAACCCGTGTACACGGCCATCTTGCCGCCCGGCATGCAAAACGCGTTGACCTGATCGGCGCGAATCACGTTGATTTCCCACGCCCAGCGGCCGGCGCGCGGATTCCACAGCACGGTCTGCGGCAACAGCCGGACGCCGATCTCGCGCAGGCGCAGCACCTGGGGATCGGAATCGTCGAGCAGCGTATGCCGGGCGATGGCTTCCTGCTTGACCTGTTCATATTCGCGCGCCGCCTGCTGGTCGATGACCGCCATCGGCACAATCTCGCGCACGCGCGATTCGCGCCGCGCCAGCTGCACGCCATCGGTGGGCGCGGCCACCTGCGACAGCTCCTGCGCACTGGCGGCTGCCGCGGCGGCACATATCGCAACCGCCAGGGCGGCGCGCAAGCAGAACTGACGCATGGTCTCGGGTGCGATGGAATTCACGGCAGGGGTCGATGCGAAAGAACTCGCGGCGGTTCACAAGGCGGCGCGAACGGTGATGCAATAATACACGCCAGCCCAGGCGCCACCCCATCATGAATTTCCACACTTATCTCGACATTTTTCGCAATCGCCGCATCGGCGCGATGCTGACGCTCGGCTTTGCGTCCGGATTGCCGCTGGCCCTGACGTCCGGCACCTTGCAGGCCTGGATGACGGTGGAAGGCCTGGACATCAAGACCATCGGATTTTTCTCGCTGGTCGGGCAAGCCTACATCTTCAAGTTCCTGTGGGCCCCGCTGATGGACCGCTACACGCCGCCGCTACTGGGCCGGCGGCGTGGCTGGCTGATGCTGACGCAGCTTGGCCTGGTGGCCGGCATTGCGGCGATGGCGTTCTGCCCGCCCCATCAGGCGCTGTGGGCGCTGGGCGCGCTGGCCGCGCTCGTCGCGTTCCTTTCGGCCTCGCAGGACATCGTGTTCGACGCCTACAGCACCGACGTGCTGCGGCCAGCCGAGCGCGGCGCCGGCGCGGCGGTCAAGGTGCTGGGCTATCGGCTGGCGATGCTGGTGTCCGGCGGGCTCGCCCTGTATCTGGCGGATCGCGTACTGGGCTGGTCCAGCATGTACCTGCTGATGGCCGCGCTGATGAGCGTTGGATTGCTGACGCTGTTCTGGGCGCCGGAGCCGGAGGCCGCCGCGCGCGCGCCGCGTTCGCTCGAGGAAGCGGTGCTGGGGCCGCTGCGCGATTTCTTCGGCCGGCAGGGCGCATGGTGGCTGCTGCTGCTGATCGTGCTGTACAAGCTTGGCGACGCCTTCGCCGGCAGTCTGTCGACGGCATTCCTGATCCGCGGGCTGGGCTTCGATCCGGGCCAGGTGGGCATCGTCAACAAGACGCTGGGCCTGGCCGCGACGATTATCGGCGCGCTGTTCGGCGGATCGCTGATGGTGCGCCTGGGCCTTTACCGGTCGCTGATGCTGTTCGGCATCCTGCAGGCCGTGTCCAACCTCGGCTACTGGATCCTGGCGGTGACGCCGCCGCACCTGTGGTCGATGGGCGCGACCATCGCCGTGGAAAACCTCTGCGGCGGCATGGGCACGGCGGCCTTTGTGGCACTGTTGATGACGCTGTGCAACCGCTCTTTCTCCGCCACGCAATACGCGCTTCTGTCCGCGCTGGCGTCGATCGGCCGCGTGTACGTGGGGCCGACGTCGGGCTATATGGTGGAAGCGTGGGGCTGGCCGCCGTTCTACCTCGGCACCGTGGTGGCGGCGGTGCCCGGCGTGGCGCTGCTGTGGGCGATGCGCAGCACCGTGGACCGCTACGAGGCGCAGGCGCGCGAACCGGCCGAGACACCGGCGGCGCGCCCCGCCTGAGATCATTCCTTGTAGTAGACGATCTGGTGCGAGGTGGCCAGCAGGTCGCCGGCCGGACTCCAGATCTCCGCGGTCTGGTCGAAAAAGCCCTGCCGGAACACCCGCGCCTGCGCGCATCCGAGCACGTGACGATCGCCCACCGCCGCGAGCGTGGCCGCATCGGCATGGAAATAGGTGGTCAGTGACACGGTGCCCGCCGGCACGAAGCCGGCGCGCTTGAGAAAGATGCGCGGATAGAACGCATCGCACCAGGCGGCGACCGATACGTAATCGGGCGTGCGCGCCGGTTCGTCGCGGATCCAGAACTGGGTCAGGCTATCGGGGTTTTCGGTGCCGGCCGCGACATTGGGCTTGGCCCCGCGCACCGCGCGCATATCGTAGCTGCCAATCCACTTCACCGGCGCAAACGCGCTCATGCGCGGCAGCGTGTCGGCGGCGGGCACGGCCGGCATCCTGGCCTCGCCGCTGTTCCAGGTTTCGCGGCGCACCGCGAATACCGCACTGCCCGTGGTGGTGATCTCCCCGTTCTGCAACAGTTCCAGATGCCAATGCTGGGTCGACCGGTTGGTGCGCGACGGCCGCGCGACGATTTCGAACGCGCCCTCGGCAATCGGCCCGGCGAAGTTGATCGTCAGCGCGCTCGGGTCGCCCAGCCGCTCCGGATGGATCAGCGCCGCCTGCAGCATGACGGCTGCGGTGGCTCCGCCAAACGGGCCGATCATGTTCCAGTAGGCGTGGCTGGTATGGCCCAGGAACCGGTGGTCGCCGGCGGGCTCCAGGCTTACGGCCTGGTCGAGTGGATGCAGGGGCGCTTGCGTCATGACGAAAAAAGTACGGTCGTTCGGTAATGCCGTACGGTATGCCCGCCAGAGGCTTGCGTCAAGCTAGGGACTTTTGCCGCCGCCGCAGTCGTGCGCCGTATCGGCCGGAAAGCCGTTGCTGGCACATGCCCGCGGCGCAACTCAGGACACCGCGGTGACGCGATACACGGCCAGGCTGCCGCGCCAGTTGACGCCCCAGTTCACCGTCACGCCTTCATGCATCACCACGCGATCGAGCACGCGCAGCCCCACCTTCGGCGCCAGTTCCTCGAAATCGCCGATGGTCAGCACGCGCACGTTCGGCGTGTTGTACCACTGGTACGGCAGCGATTCCGACACCGGCATGCGGCCGCGGAACACCGACAGCCGATGCGGCCAGTAGCCGAAGTTCGGGAACGAAACGATGCATTCGCGCCCGACGCGCAAGGTATCGCGCAACACCTGCGCGGTGTTGTGAATCGTCTGCAGCGTTTGCGACAGGATCACGGTGTCGAAGCTCTTGTCCTCGAACAGCGCGAGACCGCCTTCCAGATCCTGCTGGATGACGTGCACGCCCTTCTGCGCGCAGGCCAGTACGCCTTCGTCACGGATCTCGATGCCGTAGGCATGCACGTCGAGTTCGTCCTGCAACACGCGCAGCAGACTGCCGTCGCCACAGCCAGCGTCCAGCACGGTGGAATTCGGTTCGATCCAGCGCGCGATGGCGCGGAAATCTGGCCGCAGCGCGAGAATATTCGGATTGGCAGCGGCGTTCATACTCCGATCTCCTCGGCAATGCGATCGTAATAGGCGCGCATCAGGTTGTGATAGCGCGCGTCCTCTAGCAGGAAGGCGTCGTGGCCGTGCGGCGCGTCGATTTCGGCGTACGACACCGGACGCTTGTTATCGAGCAGGGCCTTGACGATCTCGCGGCTGCGGTTGGGCGCGAAACGCCAGTCGGTGGTGAAGCTGACCACCAGAAAGCTCGACTGCGTCTGCGCCATCGCGCGCGTCAGATCGCCGTTGAAGGACAGCGCCGGATCGAAGTAATCGAGTGCGCGCGTGATCAGCAGGTAGGTGTTGGCGTCGAAATACTCGGCAAACTTGTCGCCCTGATAACGCAGGTAGCTTTCCACCTGGAATTCGACATCGAAAGAAAAGCGGATGTCGTCGGACTTCAGCGCGCGGCCGAATTTCTCGGCCATGTCCTCGTCCGACAGATAGGTGATATGGCCGATCATGCGCGCCACGCGCAATCCACGCTTGGGCTTGACGTTGTGCGCGTAGTAATTGCCGCCATGGAAATCGGGATCCGACAGGATCGCACTGCGCGCCACCTCGTTGAAGGCGATGTTCTGCGCCGACAGCTTCGGCGTGGACGCCACCACGATGCAATGGCGCAGGCGATCCGGATACATCAGGCTCCACGCCAGCGCCTGCATGCCGCCCAGGCTGCCGCCCATGACCGCGGCAAATTGCTGGATGCCGAACATGTCGGCCACGCGCGCCTGCGCGTTGACCCAGTCCTCGACCGTGACGACCGGAAACAGCGCCCCGTACGGCGCGCCCGTGGCCGGATTGATGCTCATCGGCCCGGTCGACCCGAAGCACGAGCCCAGGTTGTTCACGCCGATCACGAAGAAGCGATTGGTGTCGAGCGGCTTGCCCGGACCCACCATGTTGTCCCACCAGCCGATATCGCGCGGATTGTCGGCGGCGATGCCGGCCACGTGGTGCGAGGCGTTCAATGCGTGGCACACCAGCACGGCGTTGGTGCGCGCCGCGTTGAGGGTGCCGTAGGTTTCGACCATCAGGTCATAGCCGGCCAGATGGGTGCCGTTGCGAAGTTGCAGCGGCTCGGCAAAATGGATGCGCTGGGGCGTGACGACGCCGACGGAGTCGGTCGGCACATCGAGTACGCCAGCGGGAGGTGCGACATCGGTCATGGAACAGGCCCGCATCGGATGCGCAGGCAATAAAAAAACCCGACCGGCAATGCGTGGGTTCGCAGCCAAGTCGGGCTTTTCGCGGTGTTCCGCGTGCCGGCGCCAAAGCGTGGATGATCTATCCGCGAGGCACCGACCCAACCTCTTTAGCCGCATTTATATTGGCACCGGGAAGTCTTTTCCCGGGTGCCGCGCGCCCGCAAGCCAGTCATCAAATCGGCGCGACCCGCAGATTATAGTGCAATTCGCGCCGCGTGCCCGCGACGATCTCCAGCCAGCGGTGGTGCCAGCGCCGGTCAGCCCAGCAGCACGCGCAGCTGCGCATCGATGTTGTCGCTCGGCATCTTGCGCAGACCGCTCTTGGCAAATCGATGCCAGTGGCCCTGCACCGCGGCCATGATCAGCGACACGCGCATGGCGATGTCGGCATCGGCCGGAAACGCGGCCTGCGTGACCGCCACCTTCAGGCACTGGCGCAGCGACGCCTCGATGCGGTCGATCATCTGGTTGATGCGTTCCTGCAGGCGCTCGTGCTCGCCCACCAGCGCCTCGCCGGTCAGCACGCGCGTCATGCCCGGATTCTTCTCGGCAAACGACAGCAGCATGCGCACGATGGCGTGCAACTGGCGCAGGCCATGGTCTTCCTGCGTGGTGATCTGGTTGATCAGGCCGAAGACGGTCTGCTCGATAAAGCCGATCAGTCCTTCGAACATCTGCGCCTTGCTGGCGAAGTGCCGATACAGCGCGGCTTCCGAAACCGACAGCTTGGCGGCCAGGGCGGCCGTGGTGATCTTTTCCCCGCGCGGGTGTTCGAGCATGCCGGCCAGGGTCTGCAGGATCTGGATGCGGCGCTCGCCCGGGCGCGGACGCTTGCGCGCTGGGGCTTCCGGATCGATGACCGACTGGACGGCCGGTGTGGGCGCCTCTGCGTGGCGTGCGATGGTTTGCGTCATGACCCGATTCTCCGCTTTTGTTTCAGGAGTTGATGCATCGATTGTACTTTTATGTCCACATAGCCCGGGCGATTCACCATGCGGGCGCGTGTTTTGGGTGCGTGGTCGGGCTGCATCTGTGGCGCCGTTGCCGCACTCTGCCCGCTGGACGGGTCCTGGCTCTCGGCGGCAACCAGCGTGACCGAACGCTCCTGCGCCGCATGCCCGACATGTTGCTGATCCTCGGCGGCCAGCGTCGAGCGCGTCGCCGCATCGCGCGTGGCGCCCGACTGCACAGCCACCGGATGGGGACGAGACGGCGCCAGCGTGCGCAGATAGCCGGTGATCCAGGCCGTGCGGATGCCAAGCCCCGCATAGTGCTTCAGGTGCGAGACCGTGTCCTCGACCAGCACGGCGCGATGCGGCGCGACGCGGGTCTGCGCCAGCAGACGCCGCAGCATGCGCCGGTCGGGCTTGGGCCGCAGATGGCCGTGCACCCACATGTCCTCGATCGCCACCACGCGCTCGAAGCAGCGCTCGATGCCGGCCACGCGCATCACGGCAAGCGCATAGTCGCGCGGCGCGTTGGTGACCAGGATCTTGCGGCCGGGCAATTGCCGCAGCGCCGCCACCAGGCCGCGGCGCACGCGCACCATGTCGGCCAGTTCGGGGAAGTCGTGCGCGGCGCGCAGGAAATCCGCCGGATCCACCTGATGATGGCGGATCATGCCCAGCAGGGTCGCGCCGTAGCGCTGCCAATACTGAACCCGCACCCGGCTGGCCGTGGCCTCGTCGCTGCCCAGCACGCGCGCGACGTAGGCGGTCATCAGGCGGTTGATGGCCGGAAAGATCGCATGCGACGCGTCGTGCAGCGTGTTGTCCAGATCGAACAGCCACACGATTTCGCCGGACGTGTTGCCCACCGCGTCGCGCAGCAGATGCCGGCGTGGACGACGAACGGGCGATGGGCGAGCGCGGACCGCGCCGCGACGCTGGGTGGGCTGTCGAATAAACACGCCTGGATTGTGGATGAAGGGATGGGATGAGGGAAATCCGCGCGATGCACGGATTTCCCGATGGCGCGCTCAGTGCGAGCGGATCATCGTACCGAACGCCTGCTCGGTAAGGATTTCGAGCAGCAGCGAGTGTTCGATGCGGCCGTCGATGATGTGTACCGAATGCACGCCGCTCTTGGCGGCGTCCAGCGCGGACGAGATCTTCGGCAGCATGCCGCCGGAAATCGTGCCATCGGCGAACAGTTCCTCGATCTCGCGCGCGGACAGGTCGGTCAGCAGGTTGCCCTTCTTGTCCATCACGCCGGGGATGTTCGTCATCATGACGAGCTTTTCCGCCTTGAGGATCTCGGCCATCTTGCCGGCTACAACGTCGGCATTGATGTTGTAGGCCTGGCCGTCGTCGGAGAAGCCAATCGGCGAGATCACCGGGATGAACGCGTCGTCCTGCAGCGCCTTGACCACGGCCGGGTTGATGGCCTCGATATCGCCGACAAAACCGATGTCGATGAAGGCGCCGGGGTGTTCGCGGTCGGGCATCTGCAGGCGCTTGGCGCGGATCAGGCCGCCGTCCTTGCCGGTCAGGCCCACAGCCTGGCCGCCGTACTGGTTGATCAGCATGACGATGTCCTGCTGGACTTCGCCGCCGAGCACCCACTCAACCACTTCCATGGTTTCCTCGTCGGTGACGCGCATGCCCTGGATGAACGTGCCGACCTTGCCGACCTTCTTCAGCGCTTCGTCGATCTGCGGACCGCCGCCGTGCACCACCACCGGGTTCATGCCCACCAGCTTCAGCAGGATCACGTCGCGTGCGAAGCCGTGCTTGAGCTTTTCCTCGGTCATCGCATTGCCGCCGTACTTGACCACAATGGTCTTGCCGTGGAACTTGCGGATATAGGGCAATGCCTCGGCCAGGATTTCGGCCTTGAGGGCGGGGGCGATGGCCGCCACCGTCGTGGCGGCAGGCCCAGGATTGTCAGCGTTCATGGCTTCGGACATTCCGTGTGTGTGGAGCAGGTATCATGGCGAACCGTCCGCCGGATAAGGCGATACGGGCGAGGCCGGCGTTGCGGCAAAACCGTCTGGGAACATGGTCACTGCGGGGGATCGCACCCCGGAGTGCATCATCCGGCCACGGCAGGCGCCGATTTTACAAGAAACCGGCGGCCACATTGCAATCGCGGCATTGCAACAAAAATCTCAGCCATGACCGATCCGTCGACGATCCAGACCGGCCAGTTGCGGCCCGTCGAGCATTGCAGCGTGTGCGGCGCGGCATTTGTGTGCGGCTACGTGGCCGGACTGCCCGCCTGCTGGTGCGCCAGCCAGCCATTGCTGCCGTCGCGCCAGATCGTGGCGGACCAGCGCTGCCTGTGTCCGGCCTGCCTGAAACGGCGCCAGGCCGCGACAACTCTCAATCCATCCTGAAAATTTTGTTGTCTGCGTGCTGCGAATGACAAAACGGGCCCAGTCCGGTTTAACATTCGCCACATGAATAGCCTACGCGGAATCGATCTCAACCTGCTGGTGGTGCTCGAAGCACTGCTGGCCGAACGCCATATCTCGCGCGCCGCGCTGCGGCTGCAATTGAGCCAGCCGGCCGTGAGCCATTCGCTGGCGCGGCTGCGGCAGTTGCTCGACGACCCGTTGTTGGTGCGCGGCCAAGGCGGGCTGGTGTTGACGCCCCGCGCGCACGAGCTGACCGGCCCTCTGGCCGAGGCGCTGGCGCAGGTCCGCATCCTGCTGGGCCCGGGCGGCTTTGCCCCGGCCACGGCGCGCCGCACGTTCCGCCTGGCGATGTCTGATTATGGCGCGCTGGTGGTGCTGCCCCGCCTGCTGCGCGCGCTGCGCAAGGCCGCGCCCAATATCGACCTGGTGGTCACGCAGTCCAGCCGCGAAACGATGACCGCTCAGGTAGCAGACGGCCAGCTCGACATCGCGCTGGGCGCCTTTGCGTTCGAACCCGAAGGCGTGCGCACCGCGGTGCTGTTCGATGACGATTTCGCCTGCGCGGTCGATGCGGCCACGGTGCGCGACACGGGCCGGCTCGACCACGTTGCCTACCTGGCGCGTTCGCACGTGTTGGTCACCGCGGCCACCGAACGTGGCGAAGCGGTCGACGCGGCCGTCACGCGGCTGGGCGGACGCCGCAAGATCGCCTGCTCGGTGCCGCACTGGAGCGTGGCGCCGGGCCTGATCATCGGCACCAACCTGGTCCTGACCACCGCGCGCCGCAGCCTGGAAGCGCTGGCAGACGGCCGGCTGGCGATCTTCGAGGCGCCCTTCACGATTCCCGGCTTCACCTACAGCATGATCTGGCCCGAAAAGGCCGACGCCGACCCCGGCCACACCTGGCTGCGCGAACGCGTGCAGCAGGCCGCCGCCGCGCCCGAGGCCGACAGCGAAGCGGCCATCAGCCTGCGCGGCTGACCGACCGGACCCAGGCCGAACTGACATTACGCGCCGACCCCGGGGGGTCGACACGCGCCGACGCCCGATGCGCGGATGACAGGCGTTGACGGGCCCGGCATTCCCCGCCAGCCGTCACCGCACCGGATGGCCGCTCAGTGCTTGTGGTCCATATGGCCGCCGCCCATCTGCCCCGAAGCCGTCATGTCGCGCACCTGGGCCTGGACGGTCTGCTCGGTCACCTTGCCGTTCTGCTCGATCTTCAGCGTGATGGGCACCGTGTCGCCGGCCTTGAGTTGCTGCTTCAGGCCCATCAGCATCACGTGATAACCGCCGGGCTTCAGTTGCACGTCCTGCATCTTCGGCAGATCCAGCGACGGCAGCGCGCGCATGCGCATCACGTTGTTTTCCATCTTCATTTCATGCAGCTCGGCGGTGCCTACGGGCGACGACACGCCGACCAGCTTGGCCGTGTCGTGCGCATGCAGCGTCATGAAGGCCCCCGACGCGGTCTGCGCCGGTACGGTGCCGCGCACCCATGCATCGCTGACATCGACCTGCGCCATGGCGTGCGCGCTGACCAACAGGCCCGCCAGGGCGACGGTGACGATCGAAGCGGCGCGCGCTGCGCGGACTTTGGCTTGGATAGGGAACATATGGATCATCTCCACGAAACTCGAAAGGACGGGATCAGGGGGCGAACATTAGACCATGACGATGCCGCCCTGTCCCGCCGCCGCGTAACCGCATAGTCTGGCAGCGTCGCTGCGCGGCCTGAATGCGGCACGGTGTCGCACGGCAGGCAGGCCGCGCCGGCATTGCTACACTCGCGCCATGCAAGCTTTCATCGACATGTCATCCGCCCCGTTTTCCGCCGCGCCGGGCGTGCCGTCCCAACGCCACAGCCTGGTCAGCATGCGCCGCCTGTGCTGGCTGCGCTGGGCGCTGCTGGCCGGACAGGCGTTGCTGCTGCTGTCGTGCGAATCGCTGGCCGGCATCGTCCTGCCATACAAGCCGCTGCTGTACCTGTTTGCGATGCAGGCCGCGTTCAACGTGTTTTGCGCGGCGCGGCTGCGTTGGCATGCGTCGCGCAATTCGATGCCCGCCGACGGCGAACTGATGGTGCAGATGATGGTGGACCTCACCGCGCTGTCGGCGATCCTGTTCTATACCGGCGGCGCCACCAATCCGTTCGTGTCGTTCTACCTGCCGGGACTGGCGATCGCCGCGGCCATCCTTCCATGGCGGCTGGTGCTGGGCCTGGCCGTCTATGCGCTGTCGTGCTATTCGCTGCTGCTGCTCGAATATCTGCCCCTGCATCTGCACAATCCCGACAACGCGGTGAACTATCACCTGGCGGGCATGTGGCTCAATTTCGTCGCCAGCGCGGTAATGATCGCGTTCTTCGTGGCGCGCCTGTCCAACGTGCTGCGCCAGCGCGATGCGCAACTGAACGAAGCGCGCGAGCTGCTGCTGCGCGAAGCGCGCGTGGAAGCGCTGAACGACCAGGCCGCCGCCGTGGCCCACGAGATCGGCACGCCATTGGCCACGCTGGCGGTGATTGCGGGCGAACTGCGCGCCGACGCCGAGGACGGCGGGCGCGGCAAGACCGCCGTGGCCAGCTATCTGCCCGACCTGCGCACGATGGAGCAGCAGTTGGACCTGTGCCGGTCGATCCTGGCGCGCCTGCGCGAGGACCATCAAACGCTCGCGCCGCAACGCATCGACACGTGGATCGCGGCGTTTGTCGAACGCTGGCAGTTGCGGCACCCGCAGGCCAGCCTGCACGCCGAGGTGGCGCCCGACGCCGGCGTACAGGCCGTGGATACCGCGCGCGTGACGCAGATTCTGACCATCGTGCTGGACAACGCCGCGCGCAGCCAGCAAGCCACGGAGCACGATGCAAACCCCGGGCCGCCGCTGCATCTGCGGATTTCATGCGAGGCCGGCGCGTTGCTGTGCCGCGTGACCGACCACGGCCACGGCATTGCGCCAGCGCTGCGCGTGCAACTGGGCGAATCGCCGGTGGTCAGCGCGCACGGCGGCCAGGGCATCGGCTTGTATCTGGCCCAGAGCGCCGCGCGCCAGCTGGGCGGACAACTGGCCTGGCACGACAATCCCGCGGGCGGCACCATCACCGAATTGCGCCTGCCGCTGGCGGGCGCCAACGATCGCTTTCCGATTTCCCACACCGATTTCCAACCGTGATGACCGACGCCAATGCGCCCCACGGCGCCACGCCCTTCCTTGTGATCGACGATGACGAGGTCTTCGCCGACACGCTGGCTCGCGCCCTGACACGCCGCGGCTATGCCGTGCAGGTGGCGCGCAATGGCAGCAGCGCCCTGGCGCTGGCCGCCCGCACCGCGTTCGCGTATGTCACGCTCGATCTGCATCTGGGACCGTCGCCCGATGCCGGAGGCACCGCGCCGGCCGAATCGGGACTGCATCTGGTGGGGCCGCTGCGCAACGCGCTGCCGGACGCGCGGATCCTCGTGCTGACCGGCTATGCGAGCATCGCCACGGCGGTGGCGGCGGTCAAGCAGGGCGCGGACGAATATCTGGCCAAGCCGGCCAATGTCGATTCGATCCTGACGGCGCTGATGGCGGGGATTTCCGAGGACGCCGCCGAAGCCGCGCTCGAAGAGCCGATGCCGCTATCGGTGGCGCGACTCGAGTGGGAGCATATCCAGCGCGTGCTGACCGAGCACGGCGGCAATATATCGGCTACGGCGCGCGCACTGAACATGCATCGGCGCACGCTGCAACGCAAGCTCGGCAAGCGGCCGGTGTCGCGCTGAGCCGGCGGTGCGCCTCACAGGCGCAACTGCACGTAATCCCAGCCCAGGTCGTCCTGACGCGTATCGTCCGAGGCGTCGGCCATACGCACCGCGTCCGCGGCGTGGCGATCGGCCAGCGTCACCAGCGCGCCCGAGGCCATTGCTTCGGCAGCCACCGCGGCGCGGCGCTGGGACCGATCGGCAGTAGCCGTAGCAGTGGACGCCGGCGAGGCCGCGGCGGCATCATGCGGCACGGCTGCGGGGCGGATGCAGAGGAACACCGTGGCGGCGGTGATGGCGGCCACGACGCCGGCCGTGGCGCCGGCAACGCGGCGCTTGCGCACGCGGTTGCTCTTGAAGAAGGGCGTACGCGATAGATGGCGTGACATGTCTGGCTCCCTTTAGGTTTTTTGTGCAGGGTGCGGTGGCTCCCGCATCGGTCCATTCGACCAACAAGGTGCGCAAGGGTCTCATTTCTGTCCCGACGCGCGCCAGCGTCCTTACCAATGCTTACCAAGCTTACCGACGCGTGGCACGGCGGCGATGCGCGGGCTACACGCCGGTCATCGCGCCGACATATGCCGCGCCATGCGCTACGGTGCGGCGCCACGCCGCACGGCTGGCGCGTCGATTGACGCTAGACTGGCGCGTTTGCACATTCATCCCGCACCTGTCATGACCTTGCGCACCCTTGCCGCCGCCTTGCTTGCACTTGCCACCCCGCTCGCTTTTGCCCATATCGTGTTCGAACAGAAGCAGGCGCCCGCCGGCAGCTACTTCAAGGGCGTGCTGATGGTGGGACATGGCTGCAACGGCAGCGCCACCAAATCGGTCAGCGTGACGATTCCAGAAGGCGTGCAGGGCGCCCATCCGCAGCCCAAGGCCGGATGGCAGCTCGACGTGCAACGCGCGAAGCTGGCCAAACCGTACGCCTCGCACGGCAAGACCGTGGAAGACGATGTGCGCACGATCCGCTGGTACGGCGGCACGCTGGCCGACCAGCATTTCGATGAATTCCGCATGCTGATGAAGCTGCCCGAACAGGGCGGCAAGCTTTATTTCCCGGTGGTGCAGGAATGCGAGAACGGCAAATCGGAATGGACGCAGATCCCGGCCGACGGCCAGAATCCGCGCGAGCTGAAATCGCCCGCGCCCGCGCTGGAGGTTATGCCCGCCGACGCGCACGCCGGCCACGGGCACTAGGCGCACCGGCTCGTCGGGCAACAAAAAAGCCGGACATGACGTCCGGCTTTTTTGTTTGGCACAGCGCCTGGCGTTACAGCACGTAGCGCGACAGGTCCTCGTTGCCGGCCAGGTCGGACAGGCGCTCGTCCACATACGCGGCATCGATCGTTACGGTATTGCCCGATGACTTGGTCGCATGGAACGACAGGTCCTCGAGCAGCCGCTCCATCACCGTGTACAGGCGGCGCGCGCCAATATTCTCGACCTTCTCGTTGACCGAAAACGCGATCTCGGCCAGCCGGCGAATCCCGTCCGGCGCGAATTGCAGGTTCACCTCCTCGGTGCCCAGCAGCGCCTGATACTGCTTGGTCAGGCTGGCGTCGGTCTGCGTCAGGATGGCCTCGAAATCCTGCACCGACAGCGATTCCAGTTCCACGCGGATCGGGAAACGGCCCTGCAGTTCGGGAATCAGGTCGCTCGGCTTGGACAGGTGGAATGCGCCCGAGGCGATGAACAGGATGTGGTCGGTCTTGATCATCCCGTACTTCGTATTCACCGTCGTGCCTTCCACCAGCGGCAGCAGATCGCGCTGCACGCCCTGGCGCGACACCTCGCCGCCGCCCACGTCGCTGCGGCTGGCGATCTTGTCGATTTCGTCCAGGAACACGATGCCGTTCTGTTCGACGTTGGCGATCGCCTTGTGCTTGAGTTCTTCCTCATTGAGCAGCTTGGCAGCCTCTTCGTCGATCAGCAGCTTGAACGCTTCGCGCACCTTCATCTTGCGGCGCAGCTTCTTGCCCTGGCCCAGCCCGGCAAACATCGTGCGGATCTGCTCGGTCATGTCCTCCATGCCCGGCGGCCCCATGATGTCCATGTTCGGCATGCCGGCGGCCACTTCGAGCTCGATGTCCTTGTCGTCCAGCTCGCCCTCGCGCAGCTTCTTGCGGAACACCTGGCGCGTATTCGAATCCTTGTCCTCCTGCTGGGCAAAGCCGATATCGCGCGGCGGCGGCAGCAGTACGTCGAGCAGGCGGTCCTCGGCCGCGTCCTCGGCCTTGGTGCGCACCTTCTTCATTTCCGATTCGCGCGTCTGTTTGACGGCCATCTCGGCCAGATCGCGCACGATGGTATCGACATCGCGGCCCACATAGCCCACTTCGGTGAACTTGGTGGCCTCGATCTTGATGAACGGCGCATCGGCCAGCTTGGCCAGGCGGCGCGCGATCTCGGTCTTGCCCACGCCGGTGGGGCCGATCATCAGAATGTTCTTGGGGGTGATTTCCTGGCGCAGCGGCTCGGCCACCTGCTGGCGGCGCCAGCGGTTGCGCAGCGCCACGGCCACGGCCTTCTTGGCCTTGTTCTGGCCGATGATGTGCTTGTCGAGTTCGGAAACGATTTCCGACGGGGTCATGGTTTGCGACATGGGAATCCGTTGGGGCGCGTCAGTCGAGGGTTTCGATGACGAAGTTGGTGTTCGTGTAGATGCAGAGTTCGCCGGCGATGGTCAGGGCCTTTTCGACCACGTCCTTCGGCGCCAGTTCGGTGTTCTCGACCAGTGCCTTGGCTGCCGACTGCGCATACGCGCCGCCCGAGCCGATGGCCGCGATGCCGCCTTCCGGATCCAGCACGTCGCCGTTGCCGGTAATGACCAGCGTGGTGTCGCGGTCGGCCGTGATCAGCATGGCTTCCAGGCGGCGCAGCGCGCGATCCGAGCGCCAGTCCTTGGCCAGATCGACCGCTGCGCGGGTCAGGTTGCCCTGGTATTTCTCGAGCTTGGCCTCGAAGCGGTCCAGCAGCGAGAACGCGTCGGCCGTGCTGCCGGCAAATCCCACCAGCACCTTGCCGTTATAGATGCGCCGGACCTTGCGGGCCGTACCCTTCATCACGATATTGCCCAGCGTGACCTGGCCGTCACCGCCCAGTGCGACCTGGTTGCCGCGGCGGACGCTGACGATGGTGGTGCCGTGATACTGTTCCATGATGCCTTTGCGTGATAGGTGTCAGGCCGATAGGTGGCGTCGCCTGCCGCGCTTTCAAGGGCCGATTTTCGGTCGGGCCGACGCGGCGGGCAGCGTTTCCCACTATAGGAAATCTCGCCTCGCCCACGCTCAAGACAACAAAAAAGCCACGCTCCCGCGTGGCTTTGCACAGCATCTGAAGCGGTCCGAATCAGTCCGCGTACACGCCTGCCTTCTTGATCACCGGCGTCCACTTGTTGATTTCCGCCGTCAGGAACGTGCGCAGCGAATCGGGCGTGGCGCGTTGCGCCGGCACCGCTTCGGCGCCCAGTTCGGCCATCTTGGCGCGGAAGTTCGGATCCTGCACCGATTTCTGCAGCGCAGCCGACAGCTTGTCGATCACCGGCTTCGGCGTGCCCTTCGGCGCATACATGGCGTGCCAGATCTTCACTTCGACGCCCGGCATGCCTTGCTCGGCGGCGGTCGGAATGTCCTTGAACGCCTCGACGCGGCGCGACTGCATGGCCGCGTACGGCTTGAGCGCGCCCGCCTTGAGCTGGCCCGCGATATTGGTGGTCTGGTCGCACATCAGGTTCACCTGACCGCCCAGGATGTCGGTCAGCGCCGGCGCGGTGCCCTTGTACGGCACGGTGGTCAGCTCGGTCTGCAGCGCGCTCTGGAACAGCAGGCCGCACAGGTGCGAGGCCGAGCCGATGCCGGCGTTGGCCAGCGACAACTTGCTGGCGTTGGCCTTGATATACGGCAGCAGTTCCTTGAAGGTGGCCGGCGGCAGTTGCTTGTTGCCGACCAGCACCATCGGCACGTCGGCGATTTCGCCCACCATTTCGAAATCCTTGAGCGGATCGAAGCCGAGGTTGCGATACAGCGCCGGCGCCGTGGACATGCCGATGTGATGGATCAGGATCGTGTAGCCGTCGCCCTTGGACTGCGCGACCTTCTTGGCCCCGATGGTGCCGCCGGCGCCACCCAGGTTTTCGATCACGATCGTGCTGCCCAGATGCTTGGACATGATCATGGTGAGTTCGCGGGCCACCTTGTCGGTCGGGCCGCCGGCCGCGAAGGGCACCACCGCCTGCACCGGCTTGCCGGCCGGAAATTCCTGAGCCTGGGCCCCCGTGAACGCGCCTGCGCCCGCAACGGCCAGCGCGGCCGCGATCTTCAATGCAACTCGTTTCATGTACGTCTCTCCTGTTCCCTCTGGATTCCCCGTCCTGCGCCGCGCGCGCCCCCGGCAGTCCCGCTTGCGGCGGCAGCCGATCCGCGTCGATCCATATCGGAAAAACGCGGTGACCATGGGCACGATGTATGGATGGCATGCAGCGCCAAACCCCGCCGACAGGCGGAGCCGGACGTGGATGTTAGCAATGGCAAACAAGTACGAGGTATAGGGGCTAACCCGCGACGAAACGGCCTAGGCAAAGAAGCCGAGCATGTCCTCGAGCAGCGTGGCGGGAGCCTCTTCGGGCAGGTAATGTCCGCATGGCAGCGTGGCGCCCGTGACGTCCGCGGCAACCTCGCGCCACAGCTTCAGCGGCTCGAAGCAGCGCGCCACCACGCCGTGCTCGCCCCACAGCACGCGCACCGGAAGCGCCAGCTTGCGTCCGGCCTCGCGGTCGGCGCGGTCGTGATCGAGATCCACGGTGGCGGCGGCGCGATAGTCCTCGCACATGGCATGCACGCGCGCCGGATCGCGCATCGCGCCGACATAGGCGGCCATCGCGTCCGGGACGAACGGGCTGATCGCCCCGGCGCCGGCGTGACGCAGGCCCAGCAGCCTGTCGACGAAGAACTCGGGTTCGGCGTTGATCAGCGTTTCGGGGAATGGCGCGGGCTGGATCATGAAGAACCAGTGCCAGTAGGCCGCCGCAAACACCATATCGGTGGATTCGTACATCGCCAGCGTGGGCGCGATATCGAGCAGCATCACGCGCGACACCACATCGGGATGATCCATGCAAAGGCGATGGGCCACGCGCGCGCCGCGGTCGTGCGCGCACAGCGCAAAGCGCCGGTAGCCAAGCTGGCGCATCACATCGGCCTGGTCCTGCGCCATGACACGCTTGCTGTAGGTTTCGTGCCGGTCCCCGCCGGCCGGCGCGCTGCTGCTGCCGTATCCGCGCAGGTCCGGCGCGATCACCGTGAAGCGGTCGGCCAGCGCCGGCGCCACCTTGTGCCAGATGAGATGGCTCTGCGGAAACCCATGCAACAGCAACAGCGGCGGCCCCGAACCGCCGCGCACGCCGCCGATCTCGACCTCTCCCACGGTCAGCCGGAACCACTCGAAGTTGGGAAACAGCAACGCGCTGGCGTCGTTCTGCATGGTCAGGGTCTCCGCAATGTCTTTGGGTTTCCTGCCGATCATAGGCGCTATCGACGACCGGCGGCAGCGCGGGCGCAGGCGAAAGACCCTGCTTGTGCAACTGAATTGCAACTCGGCGGGGGCTATGGTTAAATCGTCCGCATGACCCGCCCCACTTCCCACCCCGCTGCCACGCAGGACCCGGCGCGGCCCGGCGACACGCGCGCCGCCACGGCCGAAGCGGCGCAACTGCGCCTGCGCCAGCTTGGCGCGCGCGTGACGCAGCCGCGTGTGGCCATCCTGGCGTGCCTGATCGACGCCGCGGAGCCGTTGACGCACCAGGCCGTGATCGACCGCCTGCCCGCCGACGGCGAAGTCGACCGCGTCACCGTGTACCGCGTGCTGGACTGGCTCGTCGAACAGGGTGTGGCGCAGAAGCGCGCCGGCAATGACCGCGTGTTCCGCTTCACGCTGGTGGAGCACGTTGCGGCGCGCGCCGAAGTCCATCGTCAGCACAGCCACTTTCACTGCACCCGCTGCGACCGCACGTTCTGCCTGGCCTCGGCGGGCAAGTCCGTCGCGCCCAAGGTACCCAGCGGCTTTGCGGTCGAGCATGTCGAGTTGACCGTCAACGGCGTCTGCGCGGAATGCGGCAAGACCCGCAGCGACGCGGACCACTGAATCCACGGGCGATCTCTTTTCACGGAGTACCACACATGTCAAAACTCATTCCGGTCACGATCCTGACTGGCTTCCTCGGCAGCGGCAAGACCACGCTGCTCAAGCGCATCCTCCATGAGCAGCACGGCATGAAGATCGCCGTGATCGAGAACGAATTCGGCGAGGAAAACATCGACAACGAAATCCTCGTGCAGGACGGCCGCGAGCAGATCGTGCAGATGAGCAACGGCTGCATCTGCTGCACGATCCGCGGCGATCTGGTGCAGGCGCTGTCGGACCTCGTCACCCAGCGCGACGAAGGCAAGCTCGATTTCGACCGCGTGGTGATCGAGACCACGGGTGTGGCCAATCCCGGCCCGGTTGCGCAGACCTTCTTCATGGACGAGGAAATCGCCTCGCGCTATCTGCTGGACGCGGTGATCACGCTGGTCGATGCCAAGCACGGCAACCTGCAGCTCGACAAGCAGGAAGAAGCGCAGCGCCAGGTGGGTTTTGCCGATGCCATCTTCATCACCAAGTCCGATCTGGTCGCGCCGGCCGACGTGGACGATCTGCGCCATCGCCTGCTGCACATGAACCCGCGCGCACCGATCAACACCGCGCATTTCGGCGAGGCGCCGATCGACACGATCTTCGACCTGCGCGGTTTCAACCTCAACGAGAAGCTCGAGATCGATCCCGATTTCCTGCGCGCCGACGATCATGAACACGACCATGATCACGGCCACGAGCACGGCGAGCACTGCGCAGACGATTGCGGTCACGATCACGATCACGACCACGGGCACGATCACGCCCATGGCCACGGGCATGCGCACGATCACCACCACCACCACCATCACACCGATCGCATCGCATCGTTCGTCTTCCGCAGCGACAAACCATTCCACTACGGCAAGCTCGAGGAATTCCTGTCGGGCATCCTGTCGGTCTATGGCGAGAAGCTGCTGCGCTACAAGGGCGTGCTCTATATGGAAGGCGTGGACCGCAAGGTAGTGTTCCAGGGCGTGCACCAGCTGATGGGCAGCGATGTCGGCGCCAAGTGGGAAGACGAAACCCCGGGCACCAAGATGGTCTTCATCGGCGTCGATCTGCCGCGCGACGCCATCCTCAAGGGCCTGGCCGCCTGCCTGGCCTGAAGCGGCGGCACAAACCCCCGCTGTGCGCCCGCCGTCACCCCATATGACGGGGGCGCAGCCCCGCCGGGCAGCGCCCGCTACCCTCCCATCGGGTGGGATTACCGGGAAAACTCCTGTCTCTTGTCCGGCTTTCTCCCATATCTCGGACAAATTTGTTCAAGTACAATAGGCCGGATTTGATACCGGCGACGCACCTCGGACGCCGCCGGCATCTGCAGGGCGGCGGTCGTCGTCAGCATGAGGCGGGCCGCCAGCAGGCGCGGTCGTTGGCTTCGTGCGGAGACCGCCCTCCGCTTGGGGATCCACGATCCATGCGCCGTCACTCTTCGACGCGTAGAGAGAGGTGTCCCCATGACAGCCGCAACAAAGACCAAGGAAAGCCGCAGCAAGACTGTTACCGCTGCGGCGGAGACGCTCAAGGCGCAGCCCGAAAAGGCGACGCCAGCTCCCCGCGGCAGTACGGCGCACGCCGAAGCGGGCGAGGCTAAGGGAGGCACGCGAAGCAGCAAGACTGCAGCCAGCCAGAGTGAAACAGCCGCACCGCGCAAGCGGACGGCCACTGCACCCGAGCGGACGAAGACACCGCCGGTCGCATCAACAAGAGAATCAGCAGGAACCATGAGCAGCAACAAACTTCTGACTGAAGCTGAAATCCTGAAGATGAGCGACAAGGATTACATGAACGAGGCGCAGCTTGCCTTCTTCAAGAATCGCCTTGAGCAGCTTCGCGACGAGATCCTCAAGAATGCGGACCAGACGACGGAACACCTGCGTGAAACGGTGATCGTGCCGGACCCGGCCGACCGTGCCACGATCGAGGAAGAACACGCACTGGAACTGCGCACGCGCGACCGCGAGCGCAAGCTGCTGAAGAAGGTCGAACAGTCTCTGCAGCGCATCGAATCCGGCGACTACGGCTGGTGCGAGGAAACCGGCGAGCCGATCGGCGTGCCGCGCCTGCTGGCCCGGCCGACTGCCACGCTGTCGCTGGAAGCGCAGCAGCGCCGCGAACTGCGTCAGAAACTGTTCGGCGACTGATCGCAGCGTCCGATGCAGTACAGGCGGCCCGGCGTTCCCGGGCCGCTTTGCTTTGCGGCACTGCATTTGCCTTTGTGGCGTCACGACTACGACATAACATTGCCAACGTGCGGGGCCTGTCGCCCCGACTGGCTTTCTGCTACAGTCGCAACTTTGTTGCAATAACCCGCTCCCGTCGCCATGGCCGCTCGCCTGCCCGTCACCGTGTTGTCCGGATTCACCGGCGCCGGCAAGACCACTGTGCTGCATCAGTTGATGTCGCAGTTGGGCCCGCGCCTGGCCGTGATCGACAGCCATGACGACCTGCTGGCAAGCGTGGCGCGCCTGGCGCAGACCGGCGCTCACGACTTCGCCGTGATCGAGGCCGACGCGACCGACGAGCCGCTTGGCATTGCCGAAGCTTTCGCCTTTGAAGACGAACACGGCGATGGCGCGCCGCGCGTGGCCCATCTGGATACGCTGGTGACCGTGGTCGACGCCAGCCGCTTCCTGCAGGATTATCACGACGCCGAATTTCTGTCGGCGCGCGGGCTGGCCGCCCATGACGAGGACGACCGCACCGTGGTGGATGTGCTGATCGACCAGATCGAAGTCAGCGACGTCATCGTCATCAACAAGATCGACCTCGTCGATGCCGGCCAGCTGGGCCGCCTCCACGTGGTGCTGCGCGCGCTCAATCCGCGCGCCGAACTGGTCGACGCCAGCCACGGCAAAGTGCCGGCCGCGCGCGTGCTTGGCACGGGACGCTTCGACATCGACGCCACGCCGAACGCCGCGGGCTGGCAGGCCGCCCTGCAGGGCGACGCCGTACCGGACGCCGCGGGCGTCTCGACGCTGTTGTATCGGCGGCGCCGGCCATTCCATCCGCAACGCTTTGCGGACCTGATCCATACCGAATGGATGCGCGAGCATGGCGACGTGCTGCGTTCCAAAGGCCTGTTCTGGCTGGCCAGCCGCATGGACATCGCGGGCGACTGGAGCCAGGCGGGCGGCGTCTGCCGCCCCGGCGCCGCGGGCGCATGGTGGGCTGCGATCGATGCCACCGAATGGCCCGCCGACGGCCCGGCGCGCGCGGCCATCGAAGCCGATTTGGTCGATGACGGCCTGCCCGCCGAATATGGCGATCGCCGCCAGGAACTGGTGCTGATCGGCGCGGATCTCGATGTGTCGGCGCTCGAAGCGCGGCTGGACGCCTGCCTGCTCTCCGATGCCGAGATGGCCGAGGGCCCCGACGCGTGGGCCGCGTACCCCGATCCGTTCCCCGACTGGGGCGATGCGTTCGGCGACGATCACGATCACGATCACGATCACGATCATGACCACGACCACGCGCACGATCACGGCGACGGTCCCTGCGATTGCGGGCATGCACACTGAGCTTGCGTTGATCTCTCGCTGGCGCGCGCGCGGCATCGGCCTTTCGGCGGTGCTGTGGCTCGTGGCCTGTCTGCTGCTGGCGCAACACGCGGGCCTGATGCACCGCATCGTGCACGGCGGGCTGCTGAACGCGCCGCCAGCCGCGGCCGCGGCAATCGCACAAACGGCGCAGCCTGACGCTGACCCGACAGACACCGCCCATGCCGAATCGTTTTCCCTGAAGCTCGGCCTGCATTCGTGCGTGCTGTTCGATGGCGCCACGCTGGCCGACACACACCCTGGCGGCGTCACGCTGCCGCTGCTTGCCTTCGGCAAACCGGTCAAGCCCGCCAACCTGGCGTGGCGCTGGCCCGATCTGCCCGCCGCGCAACCTTTCCACTCCCGCGCTCCACCGGCCGCCTTCGCATTCGCCTGACTGCCGGGCGCGTGGCCGCTTGCCACGCGTCCGCGCCTGCCTTGCCGAGCGTGCGGACCGACGGCCAATGCCGCGCCACATGCTCGCTCAACCGAATTCGAATCGCGAGCCATGTACTCGAACTTCACCCGTATTCCGGCGGTGCGCCGCACCCCGCTGGCGGCGCTCGCCGCCTTGATCGCCGCTGGCCTGTCGTCGCATGCCGTCGCCCAGGACGCCCCGGCCCCCGCCGCGCCTGCGCCGTCCGCGCCTTCGCTCAAGGAAGTGGTCGTCACCGCCAATCCGCTCGGCAGCGATCTCAACGAAATGGTCGCGCCGGTTTCCACGCTGGGCGGCGACGCCCTGACCGTGCGCCAGGCCAGCACCATCGGCGAGACGCTGAACAATCTGCCCGGCGTGTCGTCGTCCTACTTCGGCCCGAACTCCAGCCGGCCGATCATTCGCGGCCTGGACGGCGACCGCATCAAGATGCTGCAGAACGGCGGCTCCACGCTCGACGCCTCGACGCTGTCCTACGATCACGCGGTGCCGATCGATCCGCTGGTGGCGGAGAAAATCGAAGTGGTGCGCGGTCCGGCGGCACTGATGTACGGCGGCAACGCGGTGGGCGGCGTGGTCAATGTGATCGACAACCGCATTCCGCGCGATCCGATCACCGGGGTGAGCGGCGCGGCCGATGTCAGCGGCACGATTGGCGGCGACAAGGGCCGCAATGCCAGCGGCATGCTCGAAGCAGGCAACGGCAAGTTCGCGGTGCACGCCGACGCGTTCGTGCGGCAGACCAGCGATCTGCGCATTCCGGGCTACGCGCGCAGCGGCAACCTGCGCGCCACGCAGCCGTTGCCCGAGGGCGAAAGCGAAGCGTACGGCAAGATCCCCAACACCAACGCGCATCAGGAAGGCGGCTCGATGGGCGGATCCTATACGTGGGCCGACGGCTTCGTCGGCGCCAACTACTCCACCTATCGCAACGACTACGGCACGCCGGCCGAGGAAGCCGCGCGCATCAAGATGCGCCAGGATCGCATTGCGCTGGAAGGCGAGGCGCGCAACCTGGCCAGCCGCACCAACGGCGTGATCGAGTCGATCAAGGGCAAGTTCAGCTACACCGATTACGAGCATCGCGAAATCGAGAACGGCGTCACCGGCACCACCTTCAAGAATCACGGCTGGGATGCGCGCCTGGAAGCCACGCACGGCAAGATCGGCAACATGACCGGCGTGTTCGGCACGCAGTTCGGCCACACCGACTTCTCCGCGCTCGGTGAAGAGGCGTTCGTGCCGAGCACCGCCACCGACAACGCCGCATTCTTCGTCTTCGAGGAACTGCCGCTGATCGCCTCGGGCGATCTGAAGCTGAATCTGGGCGGCCGTCTCGACCACAGCAGCGTGAAGGCCAGCGCCAACGGCAACGACCGCTTCAGCGACGCCCAGCGCAGCTTCAACGCCGGCAGCGCGTCGGCGGGCCTGCTCTACAAGCTCACGCCGATCTGGACGGTGACCTCGAACCTGTCGTACACCGAACGCGCGCCCACCTTCTACGAGCTGTATGCCAATGGCCCGCACCTGGCCACCGGATCGTTCGAAGTGGGCGATCCGAACGCCAGCAAAGAGCGCGCGACGTCGATCGATTTGGGCGTGCGTTTCAAGCAGGGCGACCACAGCGGCAGCGTGTCCGGTTATTACAGCCGCTTCCAGAACTATCTTGCGCTGATGAACACGGGCGGCTATCGCGATGCCGAGGGCAACGTGGTGGCTGCCGGCAGCGAAGGCGCGCTGCCGGTGCTGCAGTACATGGGCGTGCCGGCGACGCTGTACGGCTTCGAGGCCGAAGGCCGGACCCGTCTGTTGCAGAAGATGCTGACCACCAGCGACACGCTCGACTTCGAGGCGCGCGCCGACTACGTGCACGGCGAGAACCGCAACACCGGCGAAGCGCTGCCGCGTCTGTCGCCGCTGCGCCTGGGCGGATCGCTGATCTACGGGGCGGGAGCTTGGGGCGCGCGCATCAACGTGGACTGGAACGCGCGCCAGAGCCGCGTGCCGTCCGGCGATACGCCGACCGATGCGTACACGATGCTGGGCGTGGCGCTGACGTACAAGATGAAGCTGGCCGGCACGCAGACGCTGTTCTATCTGCGCGGCGACAACCTCACCAACACCGAGGCGCGCAGCGCCACGTCGATCCTGCGCGATATCGCCCCGCTGCCGGGCCGCAGCGTGCGCATCGGCATGCGCACGCAGTTCTGACGACGCCCGCGAGGCCGGTATCGCCGATGCCGGCCGCGCGAGGCGCCATCTCGGTCATGAGGGGACGGAAAATGACTCGGGCACCAGCGAGTACACGGCCGCCGCGACGGGCCGCCCGCGCAGGATCAGACGGTTCCGGGCGATGCATTCGAACTCGGCACCGATCTTCTCGGCGACGGCGCGGCTTGCGTGGTTGGTCTCGACTGCCACGATTTCCAGCCGCGTAAGCCCCAGCGCGTGAAAGCCATGGCACGCCATCATCGCGGCCGCACCCGACGCCAGGCCGCGATGCTGGCGGCTTTCGCGAATCCAGTAACCGAGATTGCCGAGATTGTCTTCGCGGCGGATCTGGTTGATGGCCACGCTGCCGTACAGGTCGCGCCCGTCTGGCGAAAACACGCCGATGTCATAGGCGGTGCCTTCCTCCATGGCGGCCGCGCACCGCGCAAACCATTCCTGCGCGTCAAACACCGAATAATCGGCGCGCGCCCATGGCATCCACAAGCCCACGGTGGACATCGATTCACGCACCGCCATCACCAGTTGCGCCTCGTCGCTGACGCGAAACGGGCGCAGTTGAAAATGCGTGCCGCGCAGTGGTTGCATGATCAATCCCGGTTGACGACCTGATCGCCTTCGAGCACCAGCGCGCCGACGCGGGCCAGCGCCTGCAGCGTCTGATCGAAGATGTCATCGAGCGATTGCGCCGGCATGAAACGCCGATGAATGCGCTGCATTAGCGGCGTGGCACGCATCCACTCGGCCAGCGTGTCGCGCGGCAACGCCTGCGCTTCGAGCAGCTTGAATTTCACCAGCACGCGGATCGCATGCGTGGCGTTGCGCAGCGGATCGCCCTGCAGATAGTCGAGCCGCCCTTTCGCGCGCGCCACGGCGCCGGCCACGTCCGCGAAGACGCGGCCATGCCCCGGGATCACCACGCGCGCGTCGAGCGTTTCGATCAGGGCCAGGATCGCCGCTTGTTCCGCAAAGCCGCTCTCGCCGTCGAGCTCCGGAAAGATCACGCCGAAGCCGTTTTCCCACAGCGCGTCGCCCGAAATCAGAATGCCGTGCGCCGGCGCGAACAGCATCACCGCGTGGGGATCGTGTCCCGGCGCGGCAATCGCCCGCCAATCGATCGCGCCCAGCCGCAGGCTGTCGCCGTCGCGCACCACATCGTCAAACCCGAAGCGCGCGCACTGCTGGCCCGTGGCCTCGAAACTGAGCGCCTGCGCGTCCCAGGCCGACACCGCGGCGGCATCTGCCGCGGGAATCGACGTGCGTACCGGCCAGTTGGCCTGCAGCGCGGCATTGCCGCCGCAATGATCGGAATGCAGATGGGTATTGATGACGCGCCGCAACGGCCGGCCGTCAAGCGCCGCGCGCACCAGCGCCACGGTCTGGTGCGCATGCGTGACATAGCCCGTGTCGACCAGCGCGGCGTCGTCATTGGCCTCATCGACAAACAGCACATTGTTGGCCGACAGCCACCCGCGTTCGAACACGCGCATGGTGTGCGGCAGCGTCGGCGCGCTCATGCCTCGGTGTCCTGCGCGCACAGGCGCGGCACGCGCGCGGGCAGCAAGGTCCAGACATGGCGGCGCTGGCCATCGTCGGCCTTCGACCATGCGGCGATTTCCTCGATCGTGCGCAGGCATCCCTCGCAATAGCCGGTGGCCGCGTCCATCTTGCAGACGCTGCGGCATGGCGACGGCACGGGCGACACGATCTGCGCCGCCGCGGCGCCGCGGATCAGGTCTGCGAGCAGGCGGCGATGGGCCGGTGTCATGCCGGGGCCCGATCCTGTGCCACGTCGGCCACTTCCGCGCCGGTCATGGCCTGCAGTTGCTGCGGCGTCAGGTTGAACACCGCGTGCGGATGGCCGGCGGCGGCCCACAGGCTCTGGTACTGGAACAGATCGGCATCGAGCAGCATCACGGGCTTGACCGCGTGGCCGATCGGGCAGACGCCGCCGATCGCATAGCCGGTTTTCTCGCGCACGAACCTGGCGTCGGCCTTGCCCAGCGCGCCCACGCGCGCGGCAACCTTGGCTTCGTCCACCCGATTGATGCCGCTGGCGATCACCAGCACCGGCGCATCGTCCTTGACGCGCCGGAAGATGATCGACTTGGCGATCTCGGCCACGCTGCAGCCCAGGCCCGCGGCCGCTTCGGCCGAGGTCTTGCCGGTTGCCGGCAGCATCACCACGGGGCGGTCATGGCCGATGCCGGCCAGCAGATCGGCCACGCGTTGCGCAGATTCGGGAAGCGCAGGGGTTTCGCTCATCGCAGATATTCTCCTTGGTCAGACACAGGCGCCCGCATCGGCCGCCGAGGCCCACTTGGTCAGCAGCGCCTTGCCCACGCGCGAGCTGTTGGGCCGGCCGATGGCCTGCGAAATATAGTCGCCCGCACGCACCACGGCGTCCAGGTCGATACCGGTATGCAACCCCATGCCGTGCAGCATGTACAGCACGTCCTCGGTGGCCACATTGCCGGTTGCGCCCTTGGCATAGGGGCAGCCGCCGAGCCCCGCCACCGACGCATGGAAGATGGCGATGCCCACTTCCAGGCTGGCCAGGATGTTCGACAGCGCCTGGCCATAGGTGTCGTGGAAATGGCCCGACAGGCGATCCATCGCGAATTCGGCCGACACCGCGCGCATCACGTCGCGCACCTTCAGAGGCGTGCCCACGCCGATGGTATCGGCGATGTCGATCTCGTCGCAGCCAAGCGCGCGCATGCGGCGCACCACATCGACCACGGCACTGACCGGCACTTCGCCCTGGTAGGGACAGCCCAGCGCGCACGAGATGCTGCCGCGCAGGCGCATGCCGGCTTCCTTGGCCGCGGCGGCCACGGGTTCGAAGCGCGCGATCGATTCCGCGATCGAGCAGTTGATGTTCTTCTGCGAAAACGCCTCGCTGGCCGCGCCGAAGATCACCACTTCATCGGCATCAGCGGCCACCGCACCCTCGAAGCCCTTCATGTTCGGCGTGAGCACTGAATACAGCGTGCCGGGACGCCGTTCGATGCGCGCCATCACCTCGGCGCCGTCGGCCATCTGCGGCACCCATTTCGGCGAAACGAACGACGCCGCTTCGATATTGACGAAGCCCGCATCGGTCAGCTTGTTGATCAGCGCGATCTTGACGTCGGTGGGCACCATCGCCTTCTCGTTCTGCAAGCCGTCGCGCGGGCCCACTTCGACGATCTTCACGTATTGGGGCATTGTCATGCGTGTCTCCTCGTTGTGCGGCGTCGGGGCCTGCGCCGGATCAGTATCCGCGCTGCAGATCCACCACGCCGGCGATTTCCTTGCCTTCGGCCAGCAGCCGGATCTTGCTGGCGATCTGCGCGATGCTGTCCTCGCGCAGCGTCAGCGCGGAGATATGCGGCGTGATGGTGATGCGCGGCTCCTGCCAGTAGGGATGTTCGGCGGGCAGCGGTTCGGTGCGGAACACATCGAGCGTGGCGCCGGCAATCTGGCCTTCCTGCACGGCGGCCAGCAGGTCGGCCTCGACCAGATGCTGTCCACGCGCCACGTTGATCACATACGCGCCGCGCGCCAGCCGGTAGAGCAGCCCGGTGTCGACGATGTCCTCGGTCTCGGGCGTCAGCGGCAGCACGTTGACCAGCACCCGCAACCCGTCCAGAAACGCCGCCTGGCCCGCTTCGCCATGGAACGGCTGCACGCCTTCCACGGTCCGGGCCGAGCGGCTCCAGCCGCGCACCGGGAAGCCGAAACCGGCCAGCGTGCGGGCGATCTGCGATCCCAGCGTGCCGATGCCCATCACGCCAATGGTGAAGTCGTCGCGGCGATGGGGTTTCAGGAATTTCCACGTACCGGCCCGCTCCTGCGCGTCGTAGGCGTCGAGCTTGCGGAAATAGCGCAGCACGGCGGCGGTGACGTATTCGCTCATCTGCGCGCCCATGCCGGCATCATCGAGCCGCACGATTGGCACGCCGGCCGGCAGCGCCTGCGGATCGTGGTCTCGCAGCTGCAGAATGCCATCCACCCCGGCGCCAAGATTGAACACGGCCTTCAGATCGGTGCGGCCGCGCAGCATTTCCAGCGGCGGACGCCACACCACGGCGTAGTCCACGCTCTGCCCCTGGCTCTCTTCCCAGGTCAGGCATTGCGCTTCCGGCAACACCTCGGCAAAGCCCTCGATCCACGGCGCATAACGCCCATCCGGCACGAACAACTGCAACTTCATCTCGACTCCATTCTTCTTCGGGGGTGTGATGGGGGCATTTTGGCAGAGGTCGGCCGACCGCGCTGGAATTGCGGGATGGCGTTCCGCATCGCGGATCATGGAGGCGATGCGGCGCCCTTTCCCGGCCGTCGATGCGGCACGGCGGGAAAGGGGCGCGCTCGGCGGGCGGCTAGACGCCGGCCGTTTCTTCCACGGCGAATGCCAGCAGTTGCGCACCTTCGGCGACCTGTTCGCCGATGCCGTACAGCACTTCGCTGACCACGCCGTCGGCCGGCGCGGCGATGGTGTGTTCCATCTTCATGGCTTCCATCACCAGCAGCGGCGTGCCGCGCGTGACCTTGCTGCCGGGCTCGACCATCACCGCGATGACCTTGCCGGGCATCGGCGCGGTGAGCTTGCCGCTTTCGCCCTCGGCTTCGCCCGCGTGGGCCAGCGGATCGAGCCACGTCAGCACCGTGTGGCGGCCCGCGTGGAACACGTGGAACGTGTCGCCCTCCAGATGCACCTGACCGTGCGTGCGGCGCGTGCCGAGGTCGACGCGGATGTCGTCGGCGTTGAACGTGTAGGCAAACGGCGCCGCCTGATCGGCATAGATCAGCGTGCTCTTGCGCGTATCGCGCGCGTCGCCCTTGAGCACCGCTTCAAGCCGATGGCCGCCGGCTTCGAAATGCAGCGTGCGCGCGTCGCGGCTGTTCAGGCGCCAGCCGCCCGCATGCGACCAGGGCGAATGGCGGTCGGCCTCGTCGACATGGCGCGTGCGCGTTTCGCGCTCCAGCAGCGCGGCCACGGCCAGCGCGACGGCCTCGATGCCGACCGATTTCTGCGGCGGAAACAGCGTGGTGTGATTGCGCTCGATCAGGCCCGTGTCGAGATCGGCCTTGCTGAACGCCTCGGACTTCACCAGCCGCTGCAGGAACGCGATATTGGTCGACAGCCCCACCACGTGATAGTTGGCCAGCGCCTGGCTCATGCGCGCCAGCGCTTCGTCGCGGTCGCGTCCCCAGACGATCAGCTTGGCGATCATCGGGTCGTAGAACGGGCTGATGGTGTCGCCCTCGCGCACGCCCGCATCGATGCGCACGCCGGCCGGGCCGTGTGCGTCGCCGCCGCGCATGAACTGCACGGCCGGCGGCGTGCGCAGGAAGCGCAGCGTGCCCGTGGATGGCAGGAAGCCTTTCTCGGGGTTTTCGGCGTAGACGCGCGCTTCGAGCGCGTGGCCGTTGATCTGCAGCTGGTCCTGCGCCAGCGGCAGCGGCTCGCCCGCTGCCACGCGCAGTTGCCACTCGACCAGATCCTGGCCCGTGATCATCTCGGTGACCGGGTGCTCGACCTGCAGGCGCGTGTTCATCTCCATGAAATAGAACGAGCCGTCCTGATTGGCGATGAACTCGACCGTGCCCGCGCCGACGTAGCCGACGGCGCGCGCGGCGGCCACGGCGGCCTCGCCCATCGCGCGGCGGCGCTCCTCGGTCATGCCCGGCGCGGGCGCTTCCTCCAGCACCTTCTGATGGCGGCGCTGCACCGAGCAGTCGCGCTCGAACAGGTACACGCAATTGCCGTGGGTGTCGGCAAACACCTGGATCTCGATATGACGCGGGCGCGTCAGGTATTTCTCGACCAGCACCTTGTCGTCGCCGAAGCTGGCCGACGCCTCGCGCTTGACCGACGCCAGCGCGGCCTCGAAGCCGTCGCCCGCCTCCACCACGCGCATGCCCTTGCCGCCGCCGCCAGCGCTGGCCTTGAGCAGCACCGGATAGCCGATGCGGTCGGCCTCGCGGCGCAGCAGCGCGGCGTCCTGGTCTTCGCCGTGATAGCCGGGCACCAGCGGCACCGCGGCCTTTTCCATCAATTGCTTGGCCGCGCTCTTGCTGCCCATCGCGTGGATGGCCGATGCGGGCGGACCGATGAAGACGAGGCCGGCCTCGGTGCAGGCGCGCGCGAAATCCTCGTTTTCGGACAGGAAGCCGTAGCCCGGGTGAATCGCCTGGGCGCCGGTTTCCTTTGCCATCTCGATGATGTGGTCCGCGCGCAGATAGCTGTCGCGCGCGGCGGCGCCGCCGATATGGACGGCCTCGTCGCAGAACGCAACATGCCGCGCGTCGGCATCCGCATCGGAATACACGGCCACGGTACGAATACCGAGCCGGCGGCACGTGGCCGCCACGCGGCAGGCAATCTCGCCACGGTTGGCGATCAGGATCTTGTTGAACATGGCTCCTCCTTTGTCTCGGTAGGGCGAGCCGGCTCCGTCAGATCGGCAGCGTTGGTCCTGTCAGCCCGCGAAACCTTCCGCGCGCATGTCAAGACGTGCAAGCAGCGCGCGGTCGCGCTCCGCTTGCGGGTTGCCGGTCGTCAGCAGCTTTTCGCCATAGAAAATGGAATTGGCGCCGGCCATGAAGCACAGCGCCTGCAAGGCTTCGTCCATGGCCTCGCGGCCGGCGGACAGGCGCACCATGGCGCGCGGCATCGTGATGCGTGCCACTGCAATGGTGCGAACGAACTCGAACGGGTCCAGCGCCTCGGTGCCCGCCAGCGGCGTGCCTTCCACCTGAACCAGATTGTTGATGGGCACCGACTCCGGATACGGATCCATGTTGGCCAGCTGCGCGATCAGCCCGGCGCGCGCCTCGCGCGCTTCACCCATGCCGACGATGCCGCCGCAGCAGACGTTGATGCCGGCGTCGCGCACATGGCCGATCGTGTCCAGCCGATCCTGATACGTGCGCGTGGTGATGATCTTGCCGTAGAACTCCGGCGACGTATCGAGGTTGTGGTTGTAGTAGTCCAGGCCGGCGTCCTTGAGCCGCTGCGCCTGTTCGGCCTTGAGCATGCCCAGCGTCACGCAGGTTTCCAGGCCCATCGCCTTGACCTCGCGCACCATGTCGATCACCGGTTCGAGGTGGCGATCCTTCGGGCTGCGCCATGCCGCGCCCATGCAGAAGCGCGTGGCGCCATTGGCCTTGGCGGCGCGCGCGGCGTCCAGCACGGTATCGAGGTCCATCAGCTTTTCAGCCTTCACGCCCGCTTCATGGTGCGCGCTTTGGGGACAGTAGCCGCAATCCTCCTCGCAGCCGCCGGTCTTGATCGACAACAGCGTCGATAGTTGCACGGTGTTGGCGTCGAAGTTCTCGCGATGCACCTGTTGCGCACGGAACAGCAGGTCGTTGAAGGGCAGCGCGAACAGCGCGGCCACGTCTTCCACGCGCCAGGCATCGCCTGCCTTGGGCGCCGCGGCAGCGATGTTGCGCGCGGACTGGCGCAGGGTTTCGGCGGAGATCGTGGCGACGGTATTGGTTTGAGCGATTTGCGACATAAGAGTATTTCGTATTCGGTTCAATGGAAGCGGGTCATGGCGCCTGGCTTCAGGCGTGACGCGGCGACGCGGTGGATGGGGACGCAACCGGCGGCATACTGGCCAGCAGCGGTGCGAGATCCAGATACTGCGCGGCAACGGCAGGCGCCACCTGCCAGGGCAATTCGCCCAGCATCGGTGCGTCCAGCGCGTCCTGCAGCGTGACGATGTTTTCGGCGGGCAGCAGCATGTCCGGGTCGATGCGATTGGCGATCCATCCGGCCAGCGTCAGGCCGCGCGCGCGCACCGCCTCGGCGGTCAGCATCGCGTGGCTCAGGCAGCCCAGCCGGACGCCGACCACCATGATCACCGGCAGCCCAAGCATGGCGGCCAGATCGGCGGTGTTCCAGCGCTCCGGGCCCACATCGAGCGGCACGATAAAGCCGCCCACGCCTTCGACCACCACCGCTTCGGCCTGCTGGCGCAGCGCGTCGAATGCGGTCTGGATCGGCTCGCGCGTGATGCGCTGACCTTCCAGCGCGGCCGAAAGGTGCGGCGACGCGGGCGTGCGGAAGAAGAATGGGCACATGGCTTCCTGCGGCACGATGACCGAACCGGCCGCGCGCAGTTGATCGACGTCGTCGTTCTGCCAGCGGTCGTCGAGCCATTCGCCGCCGGCGGCCACGGGCTTCATGCCGACGGTGCTGTATCCCGCGCCATGCAGCGCGTGCAGCAACGTGGCCGTGGCGTGCGTCTTGCCCACGCCGGTGTCGGTGCCGGTCACGAAGCACGCGAATCGATCGGGTCGGTTGGCGATCATGCGGCCTCCTTGTGCGCTGCGCGGAGCGCGGACGACTGCGGCATGGCGCGCGCGAGTGCATCGAGCAGGCGCGTCACGTCGTCGGCCGTATGCGATGCCGACAGCGTGATGCGTAGCCGCGCCGTGCCGGCGGGTACGGTCGGCGGACGAATCGCGCCCACGCGGATGCCTTCGGCCTCCAGCGCGGCGGACAGCGCCAGCGCGGTGGCGTTGTCGCCGACGATCAGCGGCTGGATCGCCGTGTCGCTGGCGCCCAGCATCCAGCCAGCCCGCGCCGCCAGCGCATCGAGACCGCTGCGCAATTGCGCGATCAAGGCGGCCAGATGCGCGCGACGGCTGCGACCTTCTTCACCGGCGATGATTTGCAGGCTCGTCAGCAACGCATGCGCGACCGCCGGCGGCGCGGCCGTGGTGTAGATATACGGCCGCGCGGTGTTGACCAGATGTTCGACGATGGTCGCGTTGGCGGCCACGAACGCGCCGGCCACGCCGGCTGCCTTGCCCAGCGTGCCGATGTAGATCAGCCGTTCCGAGCACAGGCCAAGATGTTCGAGCACACCGCGGCCGTGCTCGCCGAGCGTGCCGAAGCCGTGCGCATCGTCGACCACGATCCACGCATCGTGGCGCTCGGCCAGCGCCAGCAACTCGGCCAAAGGCGCGATATCGCCATCCATGCTGAACACGCTGTCGGTCACGATCAGCTTCAGCTCGCACTGGCTGGCGCGCAGCAGCACGTCGAGCGCCTGCGTGTCGCCATGCGGATAGCGCTGGACGTCGGCCTTTGCCAGACGCGCGCCGTCGATCAGCGACGCATGGTTCAGCGCTTCGCAGAACAGCGTCGCCCGCGCCGTGCCCAGCGCGGTCAGCACGGCGAGGTTGGCCATGTAGCCGGTGCAGAAATACAGCGCCTGCGCCTGCGGAATGTAGGGCGCAAGCCAGCGCGCGAGTTCTTTCTCCAACTGCGCGTGGGCCAGCGAATGGCCGCTGACCAGATGCGATGCGCCGCTGCCGGCGCCGTAGCGGTGTGCGCCTTCGGCCAGCGCGTGCGCAATCGATGCGTGATTGGCCAGCCCAAGGTAATCGTTGCTGCAGAACGTCAGCAGCGGTGTCGGCGTGGCGTCGAGCGCGCCGACCGACTGGTGCGGCGCGCAGGCGGAATGGGCGATGCGACGGCGGCGCGTCAGCGCTTGCGCCTCGCGCTCTGCGGCGGCGCGCTTCAGATGTTCAAGCAGCATGGCGCGCCTCCTGTTGCGGATGCGGCTGCGGGTGCGCAAGCACCGCGTGCAGCGTGTCGCGCAGTTGTTCGCCAAGCCAGTTGGCCAGCGCGGCGTCGAACACATAGGGCGGCATCACGTAGAGCGTATGGCCGATCGGCCGCACCAGCACGCCGCGCTCGCGCGCGGCAAGGTGAAAGCGTGCGGCAAAGTCGGCTCCGGCCGCAGCCGCGTCGATATCGGCGGCCCAGATCATGCCGCGCTGGCGCACATGCGTAACACGCGGATCGGCCGCGATGCCGGCCATGGCGTCGCCCAGCCAGCGCGCGCGCTCGACGTTGCGCGCCAGCACGTGATCGGATTCGAACAAATCGAGCGTGGCCAGCGCCGCGCGGCACGCGAGCGGATTGCCGGTGTACGAGTGCGAATGCAGGAAGCTGCGCGCGACGTCGTCGGCGACGAATGCGTGCTGGATCTCGGGGCGCGACAGCACAATCGACAACGGCAGGTATCCGCCGGTGATGCCCTTGGAAAGGCACAGAAAATCGGGCCACGCATGCGCGGGCACCGCCGCGCCGCCGCGCGCCTGTTCCCATGCGAAGAACGTGCCGGTGCGGCCGCAGCCGACGGCGATTTCATCGGCGATCAGATGCACGCGATAGCGGTCGCACAGGGCGCGCGCGCCTTCCAGATACGACGGGTCGTACATGGCCATGCCGGCCGCGCCTTGCACCAGCGGCTCGACGATCAGCGCGGCGATCTGTCCCGCACGCTCGCGCAGCAGCGCCTCGAGTTCGCCCAGTGCGCGTCTGGCCACGTCGGCGGCCGATTCGTCCGCGCGCGCCTGGCGCGCGTCCGGCGACATCACGACATGCGCGCGGCGCGTCAGCGGATCGTAGGCATCGCGAAAGATCTCGACATCGGTCACGGCCAGCGCGCCGACCGTCTCGCCGTGATAGCCATGACGCAGGCACACGAATTCGCGCTTGGCGGTCAGGCCCGTGTTGCGCCAGAAGTGAAAGCTCATCTTCAGCGCGATCTCGACGGCCGATGCGCCGTCGGACGCATAGAACGCATTGCCGAGCGCGCCCTGCGTCAGCGCCGACAGGCGCTCGGCCAGCTCCACCGCCGGCGCATGCGTGCAGCCTGCCAGCATGACGTGTTCAAGCGTCTGCAGTTGCTGCACGAGCGCCGCGTTGATCGACGGATTGGCGTGGCCGAACAGGTTGACCCACCACGAACTGATGGCGTCGAAATAGCGCTTGCCGCCGGTGTCGATCAGCCAGGGGCCGTCTCCGCTGGCGATGGCCAGCGGCGGTTCGTTGGCCGCCGCATCGGGCCGCAGGCGCGTGCACGGATGCCAGACGGCGCGCTGGCTGCGCACCGCAAGCGTCGTGTCGCCGCCCGCCGATGGAATAGGGACAGGATGTGTCAAAGGGACCCTCCTTGAATTGCCATGGCCGTCCACCACTGCGCGCGCCACGGCAGAGGCGGCGGCGCGAGGCGTTGCGGACCAATTGGGAGGCTCATGGTAGGAAGGTCCTGGTTGTCTTGGCAAACTTGCCCCGGATGACACGTTGACGACGATTTCAGCGAACTTGCGCGAAGTTGTCCGCCACGGTGTCGTGCATCGCACCTGCGGATGGTCTTCTCGCCGGTAATGTCGGCTAACAGCGCGCTAAAAAAAGCGGCGTGGATGCATCGCGCCGCCGTCCGCCCGCCGTTCTCCGGCGATGGGCGCGTCTGGCGCGACGCATGGAATGCGCGCCATGTGGCGCGTCATGCGCTCACCTTCCACGATGGCGGGCGTTTCTCAAGGAACGACCGCACGCCTTCGCGTCCTTCGTCCGAAGCACGGATCGCCGCGATGCGGTTTGCCGTGTCGGCCAGCAGGCCGCTGTCGATCGCGCGGCCCGCGACTTCCTGCACCAGTCGCTTGCTTTCGCGCACGGCGTTAGGGCTGTTGTTGACCAGCGTTGCGGCGATCTCGGCGACGCGCTCATCGAGTTCCTGCGGCGCCACCACCGCATGCACAAAGCCCAGGCGCAGCGCTTCGGCCGCATCGAAACGTTCGGCGGTGATGAAATAGCGGCGCGCGGCCTGCTCGCCCATCGCGCGGATCACATAGGGGCTGATGGTTGCGGGCAGCAATCCGAGGCGCGCTTCGGACAGGCAGAAGTTGACGCCATGCGCCGCCACGGCGATATCGCACGCGGCCACCAGGCCCATGCCGCCCGCGTAGGTGTCGCCCTGCACGCGCGCGATGACGGGCTTGGGGCACACCCAGATCGTGTGCAGCATCTGCGCCAGCGTCAGTGCATCGGCGCGGTTCTCGTCGTCCGAGTAGCCGGCCATCTTCTTCATCCAGTTCAGGTCCGCACCGGCACAGAAGGCCGGACCGTTGCCGGTCAGCACGATGGCGCGCACGTCGGGCGTATCGCCGAGCGCGCGAAACGCGCCGGTCAGTTCGGCAATCACCGTCTCGTTGAAGGCATTGCGCACGTCGGGCCGATTGAGCGTGACCGTCCCGATATGGCGTTCGGCGGTAACGGTAAGCGTGGTGAACTGCATGTCTGTCTCCTGCTGATGATGTGCGTTGTCAGGACGTCTGGCCGGCCGCGCCGGCGCCCGGCGTGGTCGAGCCATCCGGCGCGTCGTCGAAGGGCAAGCCGAGTTGTCGGAAAAAGCGCGCGACTTCCGGCAGCCACACGGCCACGCCGGCGCGATTGCTGAACAGTCGGTGCGAATCGCCGTCGAATTCGCCCACATCGACAAAGCGCGCATCGGCCGCCGCGCCGCCGGCATGGGCCTTGTAGCTGTTGAACATGCGCTCGGGCAACGGCCACGGCCAGAAACTGTCGTTGTCGCCGTAGATCCACAGCGACGGATAGCGCGCCGCGCGTCCGTAATCGCCAAACGCGTCGATCAGGTTGTTCTCCCAGCCCACGCAGTTTTCATTGCGCAGGCCGCCCGCAAAATTGATCACGCCAACTACGCCCGGATAGCCGATCGCCGACAGCGCCATGGTCGACAGGCCGCCATGCGACTGGCCGACGACCACGATGCGGGTCGGGTCGACGTAAGGCTGCTGCACGAGGTAGTCGAGCGCGGCCACCACGTCTTCGGCCTGCATCATGCCGTTGTCGCGCACGTTGCAACTGCCGCCCACATAGACGCCACCGGACTTGCTGAATCCCTGCCGCATCGGCAGCGCGACCACATAGCCGCGCCGCACGAATTCCGCGGTTTGCGCGGCAAAGCGCGCGCGGCCCTGGAAGGCCGGCTTGCCGGGCGATTTGCCGTGGTTGATCACCACCAGCGGAAATGGCCCATCGCCGGGCGGACGGAAAATGGTGGTTTCCAGGTCCACAGTGGTTTCCGCGCCGATCTTCGGCACCATCACAACCTGTTCGACCGTCTGCGCCTGCGGCGCGGCCTGGGCGAGGGACGGCACGCATCCCGCGATACAGGCCAGCGCGGCCAGCACGCCGCAAACAGTGGAAACAACACGAGACATGACAACAACCTACCTTCGTCCAGACAAGAAAACTGCAATGACACAACAGATGACTACATGCGGAACACGCCGAACTTCATATCGCCGATCGGCGCGTTGAGACTGGCGGACAGACCAAGACCGAGCACGGTGCGCGTTTGCGCGGGATCGATCACGCCGTCGTCCCACAGCCGCGCGCTGGCGTAGTACGGATGGCCCTGGCGTTCGTACTGGTCGCGGATCGGCGCCTTGAACGCTTCCTCGTCGTCGGCACTCCACTGCCCGCCACGGGCCTCGATGCCGTCGCGGCGCACGGTAGCCAGCACGCTGGCGGCCTGCTCGCCGCCCATCACGGAGATCCGCGCGTTCGGCCACATCCACAGGAAGCGCGGCGAATAGGCCCGTCCGCACATGCCGTAGTTGCCCGCGCCGAACGAGCCGCCGATGATCACCGTGAACTTCGGCACTTGCGCCGTCGCCACGGCCGTCACCATCTTGGCGCCGTTGCGCGCGATGCCTTCGTTCTCGTACTTGCGCCCCACCATGAAGCCGGTGATGTTCTGCAAAAACACCAGCGGAATCTTGCGCTGGCAGCACAGCTCGATGAAGTGCGCGCCCTTGAGCGCCGACTCCGAAAACAGGATGCCGTTGTTGGCGACGATGCCGACCGGGTAGCCCCAGATCCGTGCGAAGCCGCACACGAGCGTGGTGCCGTAGCGCGCCTTGAACTCATCGAACTCGGACCCGTCGACGATGCGCGCGATAACTTCGCGCACGTCGTAGGGCTTGCGCGTGTCGGTGGGGATCACGCCGTACAGTTCTTCGACCGGATACAGCGGCTCCTGCGGCGCGTGCAGGCGGATCTGGTCCGGCTTGCGGCGATTGAGGTGCTGCACGATATTGCGCGCCAGGCTCAGCGCGTGATGATCGTTCTGCGCGAAGTAATCGGCCACGCCCGACAGCCGCGTGTGCACGTCGGCGCCGCCCAGGTCTTCGGCGCTGACTTCCTCGCCGGTGGCAGCCTTCACCAGCGGCGGGCCGCCCAGAAAGATGGTGCCCTGGTTCTTGACGATGATCGATTCGTCGCTCATCGCCGGCACGTATGCGCCGCCCGCCGTGCACGAGCCCATCACCACGGCGATCTGCGGAATGCCCTTGGCCGACAGGTTGGCCTGGTTGTAGAAGATGCGGCCGAAGTGGTCGCGGTCGGGAAATACGTCGTCCTGGTTGGGCAGGTTCGCGCCGCCGGAATCGACCAGATAGATGCACGGCAGGTTGTTCTGTTCGGCGATTTCCTGCGCGCGCACGTGCTTCTTGACGGTCATCGGGTAATACGTGCCGCCCTTGACCGTAGCGTCGTTGCAGACGATCACGCATTCCTGGCCCGCGACGCGGCCGATGCCGGTGATGATGCCCGCGCCGGGCGCCGCATTGTCGTACATGTCGTACGCGGCCAGTTGCGACAGTTCCAGGAACGGCGTGCCCGGATCGAGCAACTGCTGCACGCGCTCGCGCGGCAGCAGCTTGCCGCGCGACAGATGCTTGTTGCGCGCGTCCTCGCCACCGCCCTCGGCCAGCGCGGCGATCTTCTGCCTGAGGTCCGCCACCAGCGCCTGCATCGCCTCGGCATTGGCCTTGAACGATTCAGCGCGTGCGTTCAGTTTGGTTTCCAGCGTGGGCATGTCTGTTCCTGTGATGTCTCGATGTCTCGATTTCTCTTTCTTGCCGCGTCGCGCATCGGGGCGCGCGTGGTCAGTCGGGCGTTTTCAGGTCGCCATCCACATACAGCCAGCGCGCGGTCGTGCCCGGCTCGCGCGGCTCGAACACGAAGCGGCTCAGTTCTTCCAGGCGATGCGCACGTCCGCCGACCTTGTAGCGCGCCACAAACGCCACCGTGGCGTGCGTGCTGTCCTGCTGCGCGTGCGACTTCACGGCCAGGCCCAGCCAGCGCGTGCCGGGATCGACGGCCAGATCGTCGGGGCACGTGGACATGTGCCAGGTCTGACGCAGCCAGCCGGTGTCGCCCAGCACATAGGCGCTATAGCGCGAGCGCATCAGCGCCTCGGCCGTCGGGGGCATCGCCTCGCCGCGATGAAAACGGCCGCAGCACGCCGCATACGGCCCGTTGCCGCAGGGGCACTGCGGCGCCGCCGCGCCCGATGCGCGCCGGGCGGTCATGCCACCAGCTCCGGCAAGTCACGCATGTCGTCGAACGTGACCCGCACGCCCACCGCACGCAGTGCGTCCGCATCGGTCCGCGCGGTGTAGCCGAACACGGTCATGCCCGCGGCCACGCCCGCCGTAGCGCCGGTCGGGCTGTCTTCCACCACGGCGCAGCGGGCCGGGTCGACGCCCATCGTGCGGGCGGCCAGCAGGTACACATCGGGCGCGGGCTTGCTGTGCTCGACTTCGGTGGCCGAGAAGATGTGCTCGCGCGCATCGTCGTCGGTGAACAGGCCGATCAGGTCGGTATGCTTCAACTGCAGCTTCACCTTGACGCGATCCGCGCCGGAGGCCACGCACACGGGCAGGCCGCGTGCCTTGATGGCCTCGATGGCCTGGCGGATATGCGGCACTGCTTCCAGTTCCTCGATCAGCGCGGCGTCGCGCCGCACGAACCATTCGGACAGGAATTTGCGCGGCAGCGGCTTGCCGAGCCGCGCTTCGATATTGCCAAGCTCGTCGCGCACCGCGCGCCCGAGGAACCATTTCATCGACTCCTCAAGCGTGATGTCGATGCCCAGTTCGTTGAGCACGCGGTTCAGCACGCGATGGACGATCGGTTCGCTGTCGACGAGTACGCCGTCGCAGTCGAAGATCACGCAATCGAAGCGTGCGGCCTGTTTTGCTGCGGTCATGCGGGTTTCTTTTCCTTGTTGAGTTCGTTGCCGCCGACGGCGCGCAGTTCGGTCTGACGACGGCTTTTCAGATGGGCCTCGACCTGCTCGAAGCGATCGAAGCCCCAGAACGGTTCGCCGTCGATGATGACGAATGGCGAGCCGAACACGCCCTTGGCCATCGCGACTTCGATCTCGGCCTTGAGCTGGTCCTTGATCTGGTAGCTGGTCGCGCCTTCGTTCATCGCGTTCGGATCAACGCCGAGCGGTTCGGCCAGGCGGGCCAGTTCGGCCGGTTCGGCGATATTGATGTCATCGACGAACAGCGCGCGATAGACGGCCTTGGCAAAAGCCGTGGCCACATCGGCACCGTGATGGTTCTGCAGCCACAGCACGGCGCGCGCGGCGTGCTGCGTGGGCAGCGGAAAATGCGTGGGGCGCTTGTAGTCGATATTGTGGAACTGCGCGGTGCGTTCGAAATCGCGCCAGCAGTATTCGCCCTTGAGCGGAATCGACGGCAGCGGCGACGATCCGGTGGTCTTGAACACCACGCCGAGCAGGATCGGATGCCACATCACGCCGCGCCCGTATTTCTGGGCAATCTCGTCGATGCGCGTGCTGGCAAAGTAACCGTAGGGCGAAGAAAAATCGAAATAGAAATCGATGGGGGCGGTCATCTTCAATAGGCTCCGGTGCGGTTCAGGTTCGGGACTGCGGTGTTTGGATACTGCAGGTGCTTCAGCCCAGCGCGCGGGCGATCAGGATCTTCTGGATATCGCTGGTGCCCTCGTAGATCTGGCACACTCGCACATCCCGGTAGATCCGCTCGACCGGGAAATCGTTCACGTAACCGTAGCCGCCGAATACCTGGATCGCGTCCGAGCACACGCGCTCGGCCATCTCGCTGGCAAACAGCTTGGCCATGGCGGCTTCCTTCAGGCACGGGCGCCCGGCGTCCTTGAGCGATGCCGCGTGCCACACCATCTGGCGCGCCACGTCGATCTGCGTGGCCATGTCGGCCAGGCGGAACTGCACGGCCTGGTGCTGGAACAGCGGCTGGCCGAAGCTCTCGCGTTCCTTGGCGTAGGCCAGCGCCGCATCGAACGCCGCGCGCGCCATGCCGATGCTTTGCGACGCGATGCCGATGCGCCCGCCCTCGAGCCCCGACAGCGCCATCTTGTAGCCGGCGCCCTCTTCGCCCAGCAGGCAGTCGGCGGGAATGCGGCAGTCCTCGAACACGATCTGCGCGGTATCGGACGAGTGCTGGCCGAGCTTGTCCTCCAGGCGCGCGACGATATAGCCCGGCGTCGACGTCGGCACCAGGAAAGCGCTGATGCCGCGCTTGCCCGCCGCCTTGTCGGTCACCGCCATCACGATCGCCACGTCGGCATGTTTGCCGCTGGTGATGAACTGCTTCACGCCGTTCAGCACGTAGTGATCGCCATCGCGCGTGGCAGTGGTGCGCAGCGCCGCCGCATCGGAGCCGACGTGCGGCTCGGTCAGGCAGAACGCGCCGAGCATTTCGCCACGCGCCAGCGGCACGAGCCAACGCTGCTGCTGCGCATCGTTGGCAAAGGCCATCAGCATGCTGCAGACCGGGCAGTTGTTGACGCTGATGACGGTCGACGTGCCGCCGTCGCCGGCGGCGATCTCTTCCAGAATCAGCGCCAGGGAAAGATAGTCGAGTCCGGCGCCGCCGAGTTCTTCCGGCACCGCCACGCCATAGGCGCCCAGGCGGGCCAGTTCCCGGTGCACGTCCTTGGGAAACGTCTTGTCGCGGTCCCACTGCGCGGCCTGCGGTGCGATGACGTCCTGCGCAAACTGGCGCACCGCATCGCGGATCATTTCCTGTTCGGGGGTCAGCAGCATGGCGCGATGCCTTTACCAGGGGATGGGCGTGCCATCGTAGTTATGGAAGCTGCCGTTGTCGTTGCGGGTCAGCCCGGCCAGCGTACGGCGCATGCCGGTCACGCTCTGCGTCGGCGTGAGGTCGGCCTGGGGGCCGCCCATGTCGGTCTGCACCCAGCCCGGATGCAGCGCCACGCAGATCGCATGGTGCGCGTCCAGCGAAACGGCCTTGATCGCCGCGTTGGCCGCCGCCTTGCTGACGCGATACAACCAGCTGCGATTGCTGTCCATCGCGCCGATGCTGCCCATGCGCGACGACAGCACGGCCAGCACGCCGCCGCGCCCGTGATTGCCCGCCTCCACGAACGGCAGCAGCAGCGGCAGCGCCATCATCGGCCCCATCACGTTGGTATGCATCACGGCGTCGAAGTCCTGCTGCTGCACCGGCTGCGCGCCTTCCGTGCGCGGGCCGATCACGCCGGCGTTGTAGATCGCCACGTCGAACGTCTCGCCATCGAGCTTCCAGCCCAGACCGGCGACAGCGCCTGCGTCGGTGAGGTCCACCTTGTGGGCTTCCGCGCCAAGTTCCTTGAGCGCGGCCACGCCTTCGTCGCTGCGCGCGGCGGCGATCACGCGCCAGCCATCGGCACGGTACTGTCGGACGAATTCAAGACCCAGTCCGCGCGAGGCGCCGAGGACGAGAGCTGTTGGCATGGCGAGACTCCTTTTCCTGTTGTTGAACGCGGCGACGCCGCCGGCCGCGACAGATGCGGATCAGACGATTTCGATACCCACGGCCGTGGCCTCGCCGCCGCCGATGCACAGGCTGGCCACGCCGCGCTTGCCGCCGGTCTTGCGCAGCGCGCCAATCAGCGTGGTCATGATGCGCGCGCCCGAGGCGCCGATCGGATGGCCCAGCGCGCACGCGCCGCCGTGGATGTTGACCTTTTCGTGCGGAATCTTCAGATCGTGCATCGCCGCCATCGGCACCACGGCAAACGCTTCATTGATTTCGAAGAGATCGACGTTCTCGCTGTGCCAGTCGAGCTTGCGATACAGCTTGGCGATCGCCTCCACCGGCGCGGTGGTGAACCAGCCCGGCGCCTGCGCGTGCGAAGTGTGGCCCAGCATGCGCGCGATCGGCTGCAGGCCCAGCGACTTCGCCGTGGACTCGCGCATCATCACCAGCGCCGCGGCGCCGTCGTTGATCGACGACGACGAGGCGGCGGTAATGGTGCCGTCCTTGGCGAACGCGGGCTTCAACGACGGAATCTTGTCGACCTTGATGCGGCGCGGACCTTCATCGGTGTCGATCACGGTGTCGCCGCCCTTGCCCGATACCGTCACCGGCGTGATTTCCCAGCGGAAGTCGCCCGATTCGGTGGCGCGCTGGGCGCGGCGCACCGATTCCATCGCGAACGCATCCTGCTGCTCGCGCGTGAACTGGTACTTGGCGGCGCAATCCTCGCCGAAGGTGCCCATCGCACGGCCCTTGTCGTAGGCGTCTTCGAGGCCGTCCAGCATCATGTGGTCGTAGATCATGCCGTGGCCGATGCGATACCCGCCGCGCGCCTTGGGCACCAGATACGGTGCGTTGGTCATGCTTTCCATGCCGCCGGCCACCGCGATATCGAACGACCCGGCCAGCAGGCCGTCGTACACGGTCATCGCTGCGCGCATGCCCGAGCCGCACATCTTGTTGACGGTAGTGCATGCCACGTCCAGCGGCAGGCCCGCGCCCAGCGCGGCCTGGCGCGCCGGCGCCTGGCCCTGCCCGGCGGGCAGCACGCAGCCAAACACCACTTCCTGCACCTCTTCGGGCTTCAGCCCCGCGCGCTCGACCGCCGCGCGGATCGCGGCCGCGCCAAGCTGCGGCGCGGTCAGACTGGCAAGCTCGCTTTGAAACGCGCCCATCGGGGTGCGCGCCGCGGAAACGATAACGATCGGATCTTGTTGCATGTCTGTTGTCTCCTGATGAGGCAGGTGGGGAAGTCGGTGCCGCGCAATCAGCGAATCGACGCCTGCGGCGGATCGCCGTACTGGCGCAGCGCCGCGGCGATCTGCTCCTGCAGTTCGTCGTTGTTGCTGGCCGCCACGCCGAGGTCGCGCAGCAGTCCGTCGGACACGCCATAGACCCAGCCGTGCACGGTCACCTGCTGGCCGCGCGCCCAGGCGTCCTGCAGCACGGTGGTCTGGCTGATGTTGTTCACCTGTTCGATCACGTTCAGCTCGCACAGGCGCGTGTGAGCGTCGTCCTCACGCAGCACAGTGCCAAGGTAGGCGGCGTGCTTGTCGGCGACATCCTGCACATGGCGCAGCCAGTTGTCGGCCAGACCGACGCGCTGGCGCTTGAGCGCCACCTTGACTCCGCCGCAGCCGTAATGGCCGACCACGGTGATGTGGCGCACCTTGAGCACATCGACGGCGAACTGGATCACCGACAGCGCGTTCAGGTCGCTGTGCGCGATCACATTGGCGATATTGCGATGAACGAACACCTCGCCGGGGGCCAGGCCAAGAATCTGGTTGGCCGGCACGCGCGAATCGGAGCAGCCGATCCACAGGTACTCGGGCGCCTGCTGGTTGGCCAGGCGCGTGAAAAATGCCGGGTCTTCGGCGTTGACGCGGTCGACCCATTCGCGGTTGTTGCGGAACAGCTGGGCAATGGCGTCACTCATGCCGCTCTCCTTGAAACATCGGTTGATTCAGCGCCGTAGCGGTGGATGAAGCGTTCTTGAGTCTGGTAGGCAAAGAAGTCATGGACATGGCCGGCCAGCAACCGGTCTTTGTGGTGCTGCCACATCGTGGCGTCAAAGAAATCAGGATGATGCCGCTCGAACGCGGCCCGCACGCGCGGATCGCCCAGCAGGAACGTGCGGTACGTTTCCGGAAAAATGTCGTGCGGACGTACGGTGTACCACACCTCGCCGGACATTTCCTCTTCCTCGTTGCGCGGCTCGGGCACGCGGCGGATATTGCAGTCGGTCAGGTATTCGATTTCGTCGTAGTCGTAGAACACCACGCGGCCGTGGCGCGTCACGCCGAAATTCTTGTAAAGCATGTCGCCCGGAAAGATATTCGCGGCGATCAGTTCCTTGACGGCGTCGCCGTATTCGCGAATGCCGTGATCGACCTGCGCATCTGTGCCTTCCTGCAGCCAGATGTTCAGCGGCGTCATGCGGCGCTCGATATACAGATGGCGCACCACGATTTCGTCGCCGCCATCCTGGGCGCGCTGGTATTCGATCATCGACGGCGCGTGCAACTCCAGTTCGCGCACCAGCGCTTCATCAAAGCGCGACAGCGGAAACGCCACATCGGAATATTCGAGCGTATCGGCCATGCGGCCCACACGGTCGTGCTGCTTGACCAGCCGGTATTTGGATTCGACCAGTGCGCGCGTGGTCTCCTTGGGCGGCGCAAACGCGTCGCGGATCACCTTGAACACATAGGGAAACGACGGCAGCGTGAACACCAGCATCACCAGGCCCTTGATGCCCGGTGCGCTGATGAACTTGTCGGACGAATGCTGCAGATGGTGCAGAAAATCGCGGTAGAACAGGTTTTTGCCTTGCTTCTGCAAACCGAGCGACGTGTAGATCTCCGCGCGCGCCTTGCGCGGCAACAGATCGCGCAGGAACGTGACGTAGGCCGACGGGATTTCCATATCGACCATGAAATAGGCGTGCGCGAACGAAAACAGGATCAGCAGTTGTTCCGGCCGCAGCAGCACGGTATCGAGCACGAGCTTGCCGCTTGCACCGTGAATCACCGGGATCACCATCGGATAGGTATGGTCACCGTTGATTACGCGGCCGATGATAAAGGCCGACTTGTTGCGAAAGAACAGCGACGACAGCGTATGGACCTGGAAATTCGGCGCGGTGCGGAATTCGCCAAAATGTTCGTCGATGGCGCGCAGCACGTAGCCGATATCGCGCTTCAGGTCCTCGAAAGGCAGCGTCAGCTGGAAATTGTGCACGACGCGCTCGAAACACGCCGCCATACCTTCGCGACTGCCCGGGTAATACGCGCGATAGGTCGGCTTGACCGGGGATTCCTCATTCTCGATGTATTCGGTCGAGATCGCCGGGCGCACGAAAATGAAATCGTTGTTGAAATACGAGCGATGCAGGATGCGCGTGCAGACCGAATTGAAGAACGTCTCGGCCAGCTCGGGCTGATGATGGTTGGTCAGCAGGCCGATGTAATGGAGCTTGATCTGCTGCCAGATTTCATCGTCGATCCGCTCGGCGTCGTATTCGTCCTGCAACGTCACCACGGCTTCGTGCACACGGTCGTTGTAGAACGCGATGCGGTCGCGCTGGAGCTTCTGCAGCCCATGCCAGTCCGCCGCCTCGAAGCGCGCCTTGGCCTCGATGCTGGCTTCGCGGAACAGCCGGTAATGCTTGTCGAACCCATCCAGCATGGTGCGCGCCACATCATAGGCAATCTGCGAAGACAGCAGCTTGGGGAAGTGGGACATGGACTCGAAGACTCTGGACCGGGCGGCTTGCAGTCGGGATTGTAATGGCGTTCGGCACTGACCTCCGGGTCGCACCGAACGCCGCTGGCGTCACTTTTTGCGTGGTTACATCGTTTCGGCAAACAACTCGCGTCCGATCAGCATGCGGCGGATTTCCGAGGTGCCGGCGCCGATTTCGTACAGCTTGGCGTCGCGCCACAGGCGGCCGACCGGATATTCGTTGATATAGCCGTTGCCGCCCAGGATCTGCACCGATTCGCCGGCCATCCAGGTCGCCTTCTCGGCCGTGTACAGGATCACGGCGGCGCAATCCTTGCGCACCTGGCGCACGTGGTCCGTCCCCAGCGCGTCAAGATTCTTGCCGACCGTGTACAGATAGCTGCGCGCCGCCTGCAGCGTGGTGTACATGTCGGCCACCTTGCCCTGGATCAGCTGGAATTCGCCGATGCTTTGGCCAAACTGCTTGCGGTCGTGAATGTAGGGCGTCACCACGTCCATGCACGCCTGCATGATGCCGACCGGGCCGCCCGACAGCACGGCGCGCTCGTAGTCGAGCCCGCTCATCAGCACTTTCGCGCCGCCATTTTCCGCGCCGAGAATATTCTCGACCGGCACTTCCACGTCCTGGAACACCAGCTCGCCGGTGTGCGATCCGCGCATGCCGAGCTTGTCCAGCTTCTGCGCCACCGAAAAGCCCTTCATGCCTTTTTCGACGATGAAGGCGGTCATGCCCCGCGCGCCCAGGTCCGGCTCGGTCTTGGCATAAACCACCAGCACGTCGCAGTCCGGGCCGTTGGTGATCCACATCTTGGTGCCGTTGAGCACGTAGCGGTCGCCCTTGAAGTCGGCGCGCAGCTTCATGCTGACCACGTCCGAGCCGGCGTTCGGCTCGCTCATCGCCAGCGCGCCGATCCAGTCGCCGGACACCAGCTTCGGCAGGTACTTGGCCTTTTGCGCGGCCGTGCCGTTGCGGTGGATCTGGTTCACGCACAGGTTCGAGTGCGCGCCATACGACAGGCCCACCGACGCCGAGGCGCGGCTGATCTCCTCCATCGCGATCATATGGGCCAGGTAGCCCATGTTGGCGCCGCCGTATTCCTCGGCCACGGTGATGCCCAGCACGCCGAGATCGCCCATCTTCTTCCAGGCATCCATCGGGAACTGGTCGGTCCGGTCGATCTCGCCGGCGCGCGGCGCCAGTTCGGCCTGGGCCCAGTTGCGCACGGATTCGCGCAGCATCTCGATGTCTTCGCCGAGGTCGAATTTCAGGCCGGGAAGGTCGGTCATGGTGATGTCTCCTCTGTCTGGCGCGTGCGTCGCGCGTCGAATCGTGGGTGCCGGGAGCGTCCGGACGTTGCGGCTATTTTATTGACGTTTACGTAAACGTCAATCAGGTCCGATGCGATGTGCCGAATCGATATCGTATTCAGATTGCGCCGGTCTTTTCGCGGCCATGATGCGCAGCCAGCAATGCCTTGCACTGACGCTCGTGCTGGTCGATTTCCAGCAACTGCGCCTGCAGGTCCTCCAGTTGGCGCTCCAGCGTGCCGCGGTGCTGGGCCAGCAGGTGCAGAAAGCGCTCAAGCTGCGGCGCGGTGTCGCGCGGGGACTCGTAGAGATCCAGAATTTCGCGGATTTCGTTGAGAGTAAGCCCTAACCTTTTGCCGCGCAGCGTGAGTTTCAGGCGGGTGCGCTCGCGGCCGTTATAGACGCGCTTGCGCCCGCTGGGGCCTTCGCGGTCGGGCGCCAGCAGGCCTTGGTCCTCGTAAAAGCGGATGGCGCGCGGCGTGATTTCGAATTCGCGCGCAAGATCGGTAATCGTGTAAGTGGCTGTGGATGGCTGAGCCGACATGTGGCGCCCCCGAAAAGTGAACGGTCGTTCGTACATTCGTTGCGCGATCAACTTTTCGTCTAAGATGACGAACGCGACTCGCAAATTGACGTTAACGTTAGCGTCAATGCCGTCGCCTGACAATCCACAATGAAGCGCGCGCCCGGATCTTGGCAGCGCGCCAGCCTTCTTGACGAGACAAAGCCCCATGAACGCACTCGAACATCAGCTCCAATACCCGTTTGGCGAGACCATGCCCGAACCGGGCGCGCGCCAGGAAGTGGCGCCGGGCGTGTACTGGCTGCGCATGCCGCTGCCGTTCGCGCTGGACCACATCAACCTGTGGTTGCTGCGCGACCGCATCGACGGCCGCGACGGCTGGACGATCATCGATTGCGGCATCACCAACGACGCGATCAAGGCGCATTGGGAAACCATCTTCGCCAACGAACTGGACGGCCTGCCGGTGCTGCGGGTGCTGGTCACCCACTGCCATCCCGATCACGTGGGCCTGGCGCATTGGCTGTGCAAGCATTGGGACGTGCGGCTGTGGATGAGCCTGGGCGACTACATGTCGGCGCGCGTCATGGCGGGCGGCTCGGGCGTGGGATCGAATGCCGGCGGCGACTTTGCCGCCAGCCACTTCGCACGGCATGGCCTGACCGACCCCGACAGCCTCGAAAAACTGCGCGCGCGCAAGAGCTACTATCCATCGCTGGTGCCCGACCTGCCCACGCAGTACCGCCGCCTGATGGATGGCGACACGGTGCGCATCGGCCCCGATCCGACCCGCTCTGCGTGGCGCGTGATCACCGGCTACGGCCATGCGCCCGAGCACGTCGCGCTCTATAACGCGGACACCAACGTGCTGATTTCCGGCGACATGGTGCTGCCGCGGATTTCGACCAACGTCAGCGTGTTCGATATGGAGCCGGAAGCCAATCCGCTACAGCTTTATCTCGATTCGCTGGCCAAGTACGAGCCGCTGCCCGACGACGTGCTGATCCTGCCGTCGCATGGGCGGCCATTCCGCAATATCCACACGCGGATTGCCCAGCTGCGCGCGCACCACGTCGACCGCCTGGCCGAGACGCTCGATGCCTGCGCCGCCAAGCCGTGCAACGCCTTCGATATCGTCGGCGTGATCTTCCGCCGCCAGTTCGACATCCACCAACTGACCTTTGCGATCGGCGAAGCGCTCGCGCACCTGCACGCACTCTGGCATCGCGGCGAACTGGTGCGGCAGATTGGCGAGGACGGCGTGGTGCGTTTTTCGAAGACGCAGCCAGCCGGCTGACAGCGCGTCAGATGCCGGCCGTGGCCAGATGCTTGAGGTAGCCGAGCCCGGCCACGGCCCGGCTGCCGTACCACGACAGCGTTTCGCCATCGACCAGCAGCACGGGCTTGCCGATCTGGCGCTCCAGCGCATCGGCATGATCTTCCGTAAAGCGATACGGCTCGGTCGACAGCAGCACGGCATCGAGCCCGCGCACCAGCGCATCGTTCCATTTGAAGGTGGGATAACGCTCGCCCGGCGCGTTGGGGCGGGCACAATCGCCATCGACGCAGGCCTGCGGCGCCTGCGCACCATCGGGCCACGTCTGCCAGTTGACCAGCGCCAGCATCTGACTGATGTAAGTGGCGCGCGACACGGTCATCCACGGGTCCTGCCAGATTGCATAGAGCACGCGGCGCGCGGGCCAGGCGCGGGCCTGCAGCGCGTCGAGCCCCGCTTGCAAATCGGCGGCAAGCCGCGCGGCTTCGGCCTGGCGGCCAAAGATGCCGCCCAGCATGGCATACAGCGCGAGATTGTCGGCCGGCGCGCACGGATGGGTGACGATCACGTGCGGCACGAAGCTGCGGATCTCGTCGACCGTCTCGCGGCGATTTTCGTCGATATTGACCACCACATGGGTCGGCGCCAACGCGCGCAGCGTTTCAATCTTCACGTCCTTGGTGCCGCCGACCTTCGCCACCGCGCGCACCGCCGGTTCCGGATGGATGCAGAAACCGGTGCGCGCCACGATGCGGTCGGCCAGGCCCAGGTCGAACAGCAGTTCGGTGATGGACGGCACCAGCGACGCGATGCGCACCTCGCCGGTTGCGGCATCGTGGCTCTGGCCCGTCGCGTCGGTCCACATCATGCGCCCCCGGTCTGGCGCGGCTTGCGCGGCGCGCGACGGAACAGCGCATCGTAGAGCCCGCGTGGCAGCACGTGCAGCACTGCTGCCACAACGCCCATCTGCCACGGGATCACCGTGAAGCGCGCGCCGCCGGCGATTTTTTCGATCGCCTTGCGCGCGAACACGTCGGCATCCATCAGAAACGGCATCTTGTACGGATTGTGCGCGGTCATCGGCGTGCGGATGTATCCCGGCGCGATGGTCACCACGCGGATCCGGTCGTGCAGTAGTTCCACGCGCAGGCTTTCCAGCAACTTGATCACCGCCGATTTGGACGCGCTGTACGCACCGCCGCCCGGCAGGCCGCGCACACCGGCCACGCTGGCGATGCCGACCAGCGTTCCGCGCCATCCGCCGGCACCTGGCGCATGCGCGCGCATGGTGTCCAGAAACGGCTGGAACGTGGTCAGTGTGCCGAACCAGTTGGTGTCCATCACGGCGCGGAATACGTCCAGGTCCTCCCGCTCGCCGGCCGCGGTGCCGACCGAGATGCCGGCATTGGCGATCACCACGTCCGGGCAGCCGACATGGGCCAGAAAATCGGCCGCGGCCGCCTGCATGGCGTCGGCATCGCGCACGTCGGCGGCATAAACCCGGACCGCGGCCGGATTGGGCAGGCTGTCGGCAAACGCGCGCAGCGCATCTTCGCGACGGCCCACGATGCCCAGCACCGCGCCCTGCTGCGCATAGGCCCGCGCCAGTGCCTGCCCGATGCCGCTGGAGGCACCGGTGAGAAAGATTTTTTGAGGTTGCATGGGCGTGAATATAGCGCGCGCGCCGTACCTGGCGCGCGAAGTTGGCGCTAACACGGGCGCGGCCGATCCTCGCCGGCGGCCGGAAAACAAAAAACCCGATGCGATTTCCCGCATCGGGTCTTGTAGCGAGCCTGGCAGCGCCGATCAGAGCTTCTTGTCGCGCACGCCGGTGACCAGGAAATCCATCGCCTGGATAGCGCCGGACTTGGTGCCGGCAATCGACGGCGACGTTTCATACTTGCCCTGCACCACCACGGTCGGCACGCCGTCGATCTTGTACGAATCCGCGATCTTGTTGGCGCGCTGGGAGTTGGTGGTCACCGAGAACGAGTTGTAGGTGTCCAGCCACTGCTTGCGGTCGATGCCGTTGGCGGCCATGAAATCGGCGATTTCATTGGTGTCGACCATGCGCTTGCGCTGCTTGTGGATGGCGTCGAACACCTTGCCGTGCAGGGCGTCCAGCTTGCCCAGCGATTCCAGCGCATAGAAGATCTTGGTGTGCGGCAGCAGATCTTCGCGGAACGCCACCGGCACGCGCTTGAACACCACGTCCTTGCCCTGCTTCTTGACCCAGGCTTCCAGATCGGGTTCGAAGTCATAGCAGTGCGGGCAGCCATACCAGAAGAACTCCGTCACTTCGATCTTGCCGGCCGGCACGGGCTGCGGCGCTTTCAGTACCGTGTAGTCCTTGCCTTCGGTCGGCGCGGCCATGGCAGCGGGCGCGGTCATCAGCAGACCGCTCACGGCGGCGGCGGTGGCAATCAGTGCGGCGATTTTCTTCATGTCAGAAGGGCCTTACGGGTTGAACGTGCAAACGAATGCGTCTATGACCGCACGCCCGCGCAATGGTTCACAACCACGCGCCGCGCACGGTCAGTCACGGGATTTACTGCTTGGTGAAGCGGATGACCGATGCATCGAAGCCCGACGATTGCAGGCGGTCGCGCGCGCGGTTCATGTCCTCGATCCGGTTGAAGGGTCCCAACCGGACGCGATACATCTTCACGCCGTTGACATCGCGATCCGTCACCTTGGCCTCGAAGCCCTGCATGGCGAGATTCGCTTTCTGGCGATCGGCATCATCCTGCGACCGGAAGGCCCCCACCTGCAACAGGTATCCGACCTTGTTGGCATCGGCCTGGGCAATTTCTGCGATCGGGTCGGCCACCGGCTTTTCCGCCGGACGCGTTGCGGGCTTCTCGGCGGGTTTTTCGGCCGGCTTGTTGTTGGCCACGCTGCTGCCGGCGCTGGCGCCGTTGGCGGCGTCCGCCGGACGCGTGGCGGCCACCGGCGGCTGCGGCGCCGTGGCAGGCTGCTCGGGCTGGCCCACCGGCTTGGGCGGCGTCTTGCTCCACAGCGGCTTGTTGGGATCGCTCGGTTCGGTGTTCTGCTGGGCCTGCTGGGTGGGATTGGGCAGGGTGCTGGCCACGTTGCCGGGTTCGGTCGGACGCGGCGCGGTGGCGTTGCCGTTGCCGCCCTTCTGCTGGAACGGCGCGGGCGAGCGGGTGATATACAGGGCGATGACCACGGCAATGGCCAGGCCGACGATCAGCCCGAGCACAAGGCCCAGGAACGTGCCGCCACGCTGCGTCTGGTTGTGGCGGACGGTGCGCGGAACGCGCTTGCGTTGCTGTTGCATGAAGTCCTCTTCGGTGATGCCGGGGATTATAGGGCCACTCCCGGCGCGCACAGATTCGGAATGGTCTCAATTCATGGTGAGACCATTCCGACGGCGCGTCAGTTTGCCGGCGTTTCGCGATCCATGCGCTGCGGCGCGGAAACCCCGATCACGGCCAGACCATTCTTGAGCACCTGGCGCGTGGCTGCAAGCAGCGCCAGGCGCGCGCGCTTGACGGTCTCGTCGTCGACCAGCACCCGGTCGGCGTTGTAGAAGGCGTGGAAGTCGCCGGCCAGGTCGCGCAGGTAGAACGCCACGGCATGCGGCGCCAGTTCTCCGGCGGCAGCGGCCAGCATGTCCGGGAACTCGGCCAGGCGCCGGCCCAGCGCAATCGCTTGCGGGCTCACCTCGGCAGCGGTCACCGCGGCCAGATCGACACTGGCCAGCTCCGGCAGGCGAGCCTGCCAGTCCGCGCCGCCCCAGGCCTCGAAGATCGAGCAGATGCGCGCATGGGCGTATTGCACGTAGTACACCGGGTTTTCGTCGTTCTGCTTCAGCGCCAGGTCGACGTCGAACACGAATTCGGTGTCGGCCTTGCGCGACAGCAGGAAGAACCGCACGGCGTCGCGGCCGCGCGTGAAGTGCGCTGGCCAGTCGGCCACGCCGGCTTCCAGGCAGGCGCGAATGGTTTCGTCGCCGCCGTTGCTCCATTCGATCAGGTCGCGCACGGTCACATACGATCCGGCGCGCTTGGAGATCTTCACCTCCTCGCCGTTTTTCATCACGGTGACCATCTTGTGCAGCACGTAGTCGGGGTAGCCCTGCGGGATGCCGATGTCCAGACCCTGCAAGCCGGCGCGCACGCGCGCGATGGTGCCGTGGTGGTCGCTGCCCTGCACGTTGATGACCTTGGCGAAGCCGCGTTCCCACTTGGTGGTGTGATACGCCACGTCGGGCACGAAATACGTGTACGTGCCGTCCGACTTCTTCATGACGCGGTCTTTGTCATCGCCGTCGTCGGTGGTGCGCAGCCACAGCGCGCCTTCGTTTTCGTAGGTCTTGCCGCGGGCGATGAGCGACTGCACCGCGCTGTCGACGCGACCGTCGCTGTACAGCGACGACTCCAGGTAGTAGCGGTCGAATTTCACGCCGAACGCCTGGAGGTCGATGTCCTGCTCATTACGCAGGTAGGTGACCGCGAACTTGCGGATCGACTCCAGATCCTCGACATTCCCCGACGCGGTGACCGGTTCACCGTCGGATGCCGAGACGGTCTTGCCCGCGAGGAAATCGGCGGCGATATCGGCGATGTAGTCGCCGTTGTAGGCCGATTCCGGCCAGCCCGCGTCGCCCGGCTTGAGGCCGCGCGCGCGTGCCTGCACGGAAACCGCCAGCGTGTGGATCTGCACGCCCGCGTCGTTGTAATAGAACTCGCGATGCACCGACCAGCCCTGCCATGCCAGCAGATTCGCCAGCGCGTCGCCCAGCGCGGCCTGGCGGCCGTGGCCGACGTGCAGCGGTCCGGTCGGATTGGCCGACACAAACTCCACCAGCACCTTGCCATGCTCGCCGGCCGGACGCGCGCCGAAACGGTCGCCGTCGGTCAGCACCGCGCGCAGCACCTCGGCGCGCGCCTCGGGGCTCAGCCGCAGGTTGATGAAGCCCGGCCCGGCGATCTCGAGCGCCGCCACCAGTTGCGCGGCGCGCGGATCGGCCTTGACCGCGTCGACCACCTTCTGCGCCAGTTCACGCGGATTGGTCTTCAGGGCCTTGGCCACCTGCATGGCGATATTGCAGGCCAGGTCGCCATGGGCGGCCGCCTTGGGGCGCTCGAACGTGACCGCAGGCAGGTTGGCATCGGCCGGGGCGAGCGCGCGCACGGCGTCGGTGAACGCGGCGGCAATTTGAGAGGTCTGAACTGGCAGCATGGATATCTGGGGCCTTGAGGCTGAATGCTTCCGGCTGGCGGCGGCGCCGAAGTGAAGGCCGCGCCGCGTGACCGGCAGTGGAAATCGGGAAACGCGGAATTTTATCAGGTGCTATGCTGACATCATGCGACGGCCTGTACGCCTGGCGCGTGCGACGTCTTCACTCATGAAAGGAAACATCATGCTGATCACCTTCAAATCCCACGCCTCGCAAGACCTGATCATGATGAAGGATCTTGCCATGACGCTGCTTGGCATCATCGGCAAGCATCTGGGCGAACGCGGGGTGATCACGTCCGAGGAAATGCCGGCGGCGATCCGCAAGCTCGAAGCCGCCGTCCTGGACGCGAAGAAGGTCCATCCGGCCGACACCACCGTACACCCGGGCAAGGACGATGACCGGGAAGAAGAACCGCTGCATCTGGGCCAGCGCGCCTATCCGTTCCTGGATATGCTGCGCGCCTCCGCCAAGGAAGGCACCGACGTGATGTGGGGCGTGTAGCCACCTGCTCCGGCTGCCAGTCCGCGGCTACTCGAATTGCCCGGCGCCGACGCCTTCGCGCGGCGCCGGGCTTCCCTCGCGGGGCGCGCCACTTCGGCCGCGCAGCCCGTCCTCCCGCCTCATATCGCCCCGCCCGGAAAAACAATCCCGTCGAAACGCCGCCGTGCCGATCGCCGCGTCGCGGCATTCACGCGCAAAAAAAGCCCGAACACCATGAAGATGTTCGGGCGTCCCGGATCAGGGATATATCCGGAAAGGGGGTTGCTGCAGGGGTAAGGAAAGATTCCTCGTATTCGTTGGCTCGATGACCGGTGACGTCACTCGCCGTTGCGTCGACCGGCAAGAAGCAGTCCGACGAAAGCGCCGACCAGCGCGGCGATGCCCACCGCCTTGAGCGGCGATTCCACCACGCGCTGACGTCCGTGATCGACCGCCACGTCTACGTGGTCGCGCGCCCAGTGGACGCCCTCGCGGCCGCGTTCACGCAAGCGCTCTGTCAATTCGTTCGCGCGCACGCGCAGTCGACGGCCCGCGGCCATGCTTTCGGCCGAGCCTTCGCGCGCCAGCACGTCGATGGTTTGTTGAAGCTGGCCGATCAGCGCCTTGACTTCATCAGATACCGGTCCCACGGCATCGCGGGTATCGCGCGCGGCATGCTTGATCTGGCGTACTGCCGCATCGGCGCTGTCCTGCAGATGATTGATTTCCTTGCGGATCTTGGGGTTCTGCGTGAGCATGGGTACTCCTGTTTCCGATTGAGGGCTTCAGGGCGCTGCCCACCGCCACGGCGCCAAGCCGTCGGCCGCGGGCAAGTGTCCTGAATGCTTGGTGCTTACCGTCGGCGCACCAGTCCCATCACAAAGGTGACCAGGGCCACGACCAAGAAAATAAAGAACAAAATCTTGGCAATTTCCACCGCGCCGGCTGCAATCCCACCGAAACCAAAGATGGCCGCCACCAGTGCGACGATAAAAAAGACGAGTGCGTAGTACAGCATGACCAGTCTCCCTAGGGTTAGAGAACACGCCAGTTGGCGGTACGTTCGGCTTGCACCGACGTGCGCAAGCTCATAGCCTCATCGTAGGGTTCCACCCCGGCACCGCACACCGAAACGCCACCGATTCACGTGTCAGCCAAGTCCTACAGCGCACGACATGCCACACCGGATGCGACGTCCGGCCCGCACGGGTACGATTGACCCCACTGACGCGATGTGATTCCATGGCCCCTCGCCGCCAATCGCCCACCCTCGCCTGTCTCGCCGCGGCGCTCAACCGGTACTTCCCCATGGCCAAGCATTCCCTTCTCTTGCGAAACACTCTGCTGCTTGCAGGCGGCATCGTGCTGACACTGGCCGTCCTGATAGCATCGGAAACCGGCAACCTGCGACTACGCCAGGGCTATACGGAAGCGATCCGCTCCCAGCAGCTCCAGAGCGATCTGGGCGAGCTGGCCGCCGAACTGGTCAACGCCGAGGCGGGCCAGCGCGGCTTTCTGCTGACCGGCAAGGACAGCTATCTCGATCCGTACTACAAGGCGCTGCCGCACATCAACGAACTGATGGCTCGCATCCGCCAGCACTATGCCGAGGATCCGGAAGGCTTGCGGCAATTTGGCGAGGCGTCGCAATTCGTCACGCGCAAGCTCAACGAGATGGCGCTGACACTGGTCTATGGCAAGCGCGATGTCGACGTGGCGCTGGACATGATCCGCACCGATTTCGGCAAGCAGACCATGGAAAGCGCGCGACGCGGCATCGAACAGTTGCAGGTGCGCGAGTCCGCCACGGTCACCCACAACCTCGAGGCCGCCGAGCACGACCTGCAGCTTTCGCGCTATGGCATCGGCCTCCTCACCGCCATCAATATCCTGCTGCTGGTGGCCGTTGGGCTGGGCCATCAGCGGCGCATGACGATGGCCGAGGCGGCGCGCGTGCAACTGGAAGAGGAAAGCGCGCGGCTCGATCGCAAGGTGCGCGCACGCACGCGGCAACTGTCCGCGCTGGCGGCGCATTTGCAGCGCGTGACCGAAGACGAAAAGACGCGCCTGGCGCGCGAGCTGCATGATGAACTGGGCGCCATTCTCACGGCGATCAAGCTGGATCTGCATTGGGTGAAGATGCGCGTGCAGGCCACGCATCCCGAAGCGCGCGACAAGATTACGCGCGTGATGCAGCACGCGGACCAGGCCATCCAGATCAAGCGCGGCCTGATCGAGGACCTGCGGCCCACCGTGCTGCTGAACCTTGGCCTGCGCGAAGCAATCGTGCAGCACGTGGAAGACGTCGGCGCGCGCAATCAATGGGAAACGCGCCTGGAACTGCCCGACTCGCTGCCGCAATTGCGCGACAGCGCGGCCATCGCGCTATATCGGATCGTGCAGGAATCGCTGAACAACGCCAGCAAATATGCCGAAGCAAAACATGTCTGCGTCTCGCTGGCCTGCACGGACCGCCTGCTGACGCTGACCGTGAGCGACGACGGCCGCGGCCTGCCGCCGGACTTCGACGCGGGCAGCACCGCGGGGCATCATGGACTGCTGGGCATGGAACAGCGCGTGCTGGCGCTCGGTGGCACGATCCAGGTGGACTCGGCGCCGAACCAGGGCGTCACGATCCGCACCGAGGTGCCGCTGACGACCACTGTGCTGGCGCCGCCCGAGGAAACCGCCGAGATCTGATCGGCGACGAGGGCCGCCGCGCGCGGCCCGATGTACCTACGAGGCGGACGTCGCGTAATCCTCGATCACGCGGAACACCTGCTCCAGTTCCAGCGATTTGTCGAAGAAATAGTCGGCGCCCGCGTCGGCGCATTGGCGGCGGTACATCGAAACCTGCGCGTGATTGGTGTAGACGATGCGGATGCCGGACAGGCCGGCCTTCTGCATTTCGCGCAGGACATTGATGCCGTTGCCCTGGCGCAGTTGCAGATCGACGATCACCACGTGGTAGTCGCCGTGCGTGGCCAGGCGGATGGCCATGCTTTCGGTATCGGCCCAGTCCACGTTTTCGACGAACGGAAACGCGGTCAGATATTCCAGCAGCATACCCCGCAAGACTTCGGAGTCCTCGATCAGGAGGACTCTCAACGAGCGATTGGGGGAAGCCGTGGCTTGCTCCGGCATGGTCTGTGGACGGCTGTCAGGCGAAAGGGTGGGCAAATAACGACTGTGTTTCGATAAGCATCGACGGGCCTTATTCCACCAGGCCGTTCTTGATGGCGTAATACGTCAGGTCGGCGTTGGTCTTCATGCCCATCTTCTCCAGAATGCGGGAGCGGTAGGTGCTCACGGTCTTCACGCTCAGGAACAGCTCGTCGGCAATCACGGACACCGACTGGCCCCGCGACAACTTGCAGAAGATCTGGAATTCGCGCTCCGACAGCGTCTGATGCACCGGCTGTTCGGTCGGCTTGTCGAGCCCGCCGATCAGCAGGTCCGCGACCGTGGGGCTCACGTAACGACGGCCTTGCGCCACGGTCCGGATCGCCTTGACGAGATCGTCGGGCGCCGATTCCTTGGTCAGATAGCCGGACGCACCCGCGCGAATCAGGTTGATCGCGTACTGGTCTTCGGGGTACGTCGACAGAATCAGCACAGGCAGATTCGGCAGGCGCTGTCGGATAAGCTTCAGCACATCGATGCCGTTGCGGTCCGGCATGGAAATATCGAGTACGAGGACATCGAACTCGCTGTCGCGCAACTGCGCCATCACTTCGTCGCCGCTCGCGGCTTCGCCCGTCACCTTGATGTCGGGCTCCTCTGAAATGAACTGGCGCAGACCGGCGCGCACGATCTCATGATCGTCGGCGATCAAGACGCGAATCATCGGTGTCTCCACGGTGAGGGGTCCAACCCGCGTGCAATGCACGGTCCGGGCCGGTTTCCTGCATTGTAGTGCTGGCGCCGCGTGGAAGATGTCGGTGTCAGGCTGACATGACGCGCCACCGCGACACCGCCCAGCGCGCTGCCGCGGGTGGCTGGCAGGCATTTCGCCGCGGCGTGATGTTGCGATGCGGCGCGACGCAAACGAAAAACGGGCGCCATGTGGCGCCCGCGGGTCAATTTGGCGAAGGGGCTCACGCGGCCTGGAGGTCCCGCCCGGCCCCGTCGCCATCAAGCGACGTTCACGACGTCACTGGATCTTGGTTCCGGCATCCGCACCGGCGCCGGCATTGGCGCCGAGCTCCTTGGTGTCGCCCTGCTTCGACTTGGATTTGGCATGCGTGCCGTGCTTGCTCTTCGACGAATGGGTCTTGGCGCCCGCGTCTGCATTGGCGCCGAGATCGGCACGCGCGCCAGAGTCGGCAGCCGCACCCGGCGATACGGCGCCGCCCGAAGTCGCGCCGCCAGCATTCACGCCAGCATTGGCGCCGGTCGAGACCGCAGGGGTGCTTACCGATGCGCCAACGCCGGATTGCGTGCCGACGGTGGCGCCGGTACCTTGCGCCATTGCCAGGGACGAGGCGGCGGCAATCGACAGGGCGGACAGGGAGATCAGCAGCTTGTTCATGAAAGAGACTCCTTAACTGGAATGCTCCGCAGCGAAACATTCGCTGCGGCATTCACGCGGTGTCACGTGAACTGAGGCCCAGTCTATGGAGCCCGCCCATATCGGTCTGTGAGCACTTGTAATGCCCTGTAAGCAGTAGTGAATACATTGCGGACATTGCCGCCCTGCCTCCGCGCGCTGCCACACGATAACGTCGGCATCGGCATCCGTTGCCAGTCAAAGGCTTGCGCACGGCGCAAAAAAACCGGGCGCCGCGGGAAAGCGGCAGCCCGGCCCTTGCAACTGCTTACAGCTGCTGCTTAGCGATTACAGGTTCGGCGCCAGTGCGCGCTCCAGAGCCAGCCGATCCTCGCCGCGTCGCGCCACCATGTCGTCGAGCTGGTCCTGGCCGATCTTGCCGACGCTGAAATAGGTCGAATCGGGATGCGACAGGTAGAAGCCGCTGACCGATGCCGCTGGCGTCATGGCCAGCGAGTCGGTGATGCCCATGCCGATCTCGGCCGCATCGAGGAACTCGAACATGCGCGCCTTCACGGTGTGCTCAGGGCATGCCGGATAGCCCGGCGCCGGGCGAATACCGCGGTAGGCCTCGGCGATCAGCTGGTCGTTGTCCAGCGTTTCGGCGGCGTCGTAGCCCCACAGGTCGGTGCGAACGCGCTGGTGCAGGCATTCGGCGAAGGCTTCGGCCATGCGGTCGGCCAGCGCCTTGAGCATGATTGCGCTGTAATCGTCGTGATCGGCTTCGAACTGCTTTTCCTTCTTGTCCACGCCGATGCCGGCCGTCACCGCGAACATGCCGATGTAGTCGGCCACGCCGCTCGACTTCGGCGCGATGAAATCGGCCAGGCAGCGGTTCGGCCGTTTGACGCCGTCGACCACCGGACGCTCGCTCTGCTGGCGCAGGTTGTGCCAGGTCAGCGCCACCTTGGTACGCGACTCGTCGGTGTAGATCTCGATATCGTCGTCATTGACCGAGTTGGCCGGCAGCATCGCCAGCACGCCGTTGGCCGTGAGCCATCGGCCCTGGATCAGCCGCGCCAGCATGCTCTTGCCGTCCGAATAGACGCGGCGCGCCGATTCGCCGACGATCTCGTCGTTCAGGATGTCGGGAAATTTGCCCGCCAGGTCCCACGTCTGGAAGAACGGCGCCCAGTCGATGAAGTTGGCCAGCTCGGACAGATCGTAGTTGCGGAAAATGCGCCGGCCGATGAATTTCGGACGGGGCGGCACGTAGCTGGACCAGTCGATCGGCGTCTTGTTGGCGCGCGCCTGAGCCAGCGTCACCATCGGCGTGGCCTTCTTGTTGGCGTGCTGCGTGCGGATGCGGTCGTAGTCGGATTTGAGATCGTCCAGATACTTGGCCGCGCCCTCGTCGGACAACAGGCTCGACGCCACGCTGACTGACCGCGACGCATCGGGCACGTACACCACCGGGCCCTCGTAGTTCGGCGCGATCTTCACCGCCGTATGCACGCGCGACGTGGTGGCCCCGCCGATCAGCAGCGGAATCTTCTTCACGCGGAAGTAATCGTCGCGCTGCATTTCCGACGCCACGTAGGCCATTTCTTCCAGCGACGGCGTGATCAGCCCGGACAGGCCGACGATGTCCGCACCCTCGACCTTGGCGCGGGCCAGGATCTCGTTGCACGGGACCATCACGCCCATGTTCACCACTTCGAAGTTGTTGCACTGAAGCACCACCGACACGATGTTCTTGCCGATGTCGTGCACGTCGCCCTTCACGGTGGCGATCACGATCTTGCCGCGCGCACGCACATCGCCGCCCGCTTCGGCCAGCAAGCGCTTTTCCTCCTCGATGAACGGCAGCAGATGCGCCACCGCCTGCTTCATCACGCGCGCGCTCTTGACCACCTGCGGCAGGAACATCTTGCCCGCGCCGAACAGGTCGCCGACGATGTTCATGCCATCCATCAGCGGGCCTTCGATGACCTCGATGGGACGGCCGCCGCGCGCGGCGATCTGCTGGCGCGCTTCCTCGGTGTCCTCGACGATGAAGGTAGTGATGCCGTGCACCAGCGCATGCGCCAGGCGATCGCCCACCGACACCGGCTGCTCGGGCGTGCCGCGCCAGGCCAGGTTTTCTTCCTTCTTCTGGCCGCCGCCCTTGAAACGGTCCGCGATCTCGAGCAGGCGGTCGGTGGCGTCTTCGCGGCGATTGAGCACCACGTCTTCCACGCGCTCGCGCAGCTCCGGATCGAGCTGGTCATACACGCCAAGCTGGCCGGCGTTGACGATGCCCATGTCCATGCCCGCCGCGATGGCGTGATACAGGAACACGGTGTGGATCGCCTCGCGCACCACATCGTTGCCGCGGAACGAGAACGACACGTTCGACACGCCGCCGCTGACCTTCGCGTACGGGAGATTCTGTTTGATCCAACGCGTCGCTTCAATGAAATCGACCGCGTAGTTGTTGTGTTCCTCGATGCCGGTGGCCACCGCGAAGATGTTCGGATCGAAGATGATGTCTTCGGGCGGGAAGCCCACTTCGTTGACCAGGAAGTCGTAGCTGCGCTTGCAGATCTCGATCTTGCGCGCGTAGGTGTCGGCCTGGCCCTGCTCATCGAACGCCATCACCACCGACGCCGCGCCGTAGCGGCGGATCAGTTCGGCGTGATGGCGGAATTGCGCCTCGCCTTCCTTCAGCGAGATCGAGTTCACCACGGGCTTGCCCTGCACGCATTGCAGGCCGGCCTCGATGACTTCCCATTTGGACGAGTCGATCATGATCGGCACGCGCGCGATGTCGGGCTCCGATGCGATCAGATTCAGGAAGCGCACCATCGCTGCCTTGGAATCGAGCATCGCCTCGTCCATGTTGATGTCGATGATCTGCGCGCCGTTTTCCACTTGCTGGCGCGCCACGGCCAGCGCCTCGTCGAACTGGCCGTTCAGGATCATGCGGGCAAAAGCCTTGGATCCGGTGACGTTGGTGCGTTCGCCGACATTGACGAACAATGTGTCGTCATCGATCGTGAACGGCTCCAGACCGGACAGGCGCATCGGACGCGGGGGCAGGTTGTTCTGGCTCATGATGTTTTCTCTGTGCGTACGATGGTCAGGCTGCCTGTCCGGCGGGCTCGCGGTATTGGCCCGGCCACGTGCGGGGCTTCTTGTCCGCCACGCGCTGGGCGATGGCGGCGATGTGGTCGGGCGTGGTGCCGCAGCATCCGCCCACCAGATTCACCAGCCCGGACGCGGCGAATTCCTCGACTAGCGACGACGTGACTTCCGGCGTTTCGTCGAAACCGGTATCGCTCATCGGATTCGGCAGGCCGGCGTTGGGGTAGCACGACACGGCGGCGTCGCAGACCTTGGCCAGCTCGGCGATATACGGACGCATCAGCGTCGCGCCCAGCGCGCAGTTCAGGCCGAACGTGACGGGCCGCGCGTGGCGCAGGCTGTTCCAGAACGCTTCGACGGTCTGGCCCGACAGGATGCGCCCCGATGCATCGGTCACGGTGCCGGAAATCATCACGGGCACGCGTTCGCCGGTGTCCTCGAACAATTGATCGATCGCGAACAGCGCAGCCTTGGCGTTGAGCGTGTCGAAGATCGTCTCGACCAGGAACACGTCTGCGCCGCCTTCGAGCAACGCCTTGCCCTGCTCGTAGTACGAATCGCGCAGCTCCTCGAACGTGACATTGCGCGCGCCCGGGTCGTTGACGTCGGGGCTGATGCTGGCGGTCTTCGGCGTCGGGCCGAACGCGCCGGCCACGAAGCGCGGCTTGTCGGGCGTGCTGAACTTGTCGCAGGCCGCGCGCGCCAGGCGGGCCGCCTCGACGTTCATCTCGTAGGCCAGATGCGCCATCTTGTAGTCTTCCTGCGCCACGCGCGTGGCCCCGAAGGTGTTGGTTTCGATCAGGTCGGCGCCTGCGGCCAGGTATTGCTCGTGGATCTCGCTGATGACTTGCGGACGCGTCAGCAGCAACAGTTCGTTGTTGCCCTTGACGTCGACATGATGATCGGCGAAACGCTCGCCGCGATATTCGGCCTCGCCAAGCTTGTAGCGCTGGATCATCGTGCCCATCGCTCCATCGAGAATCAGAATGCGTTCACGCAGCAGCTGCGGCAGGCTGGCAGCCCGCGTGTAGGGGCGAGGGGCGAATTGGACGGCGCTCATGGTGGGGCTTTGGTGGTGTCGCGCCCGGGCCGGAGGCCAATGCGCGCAATTTAGGCAAGACGGCGATTTTATCAGGTAGATCAAGGGATTGCGGGATGCCCCCGCGACGGCTGACGGCGCGACGGGCACCGCAGCGCATGGCGGCGTGGAGGACGGCCGCGGATGCGCCGCGATGGCGACGCGCCGCGGTTGTCAGCCCCCGCCGGGCCGCCTACACTGAGAGACGCATTCGTCACGATCTTCACACACTTTGCGCTTTCCGCGCTTTCGCCCGCTTCCATGCAACACCTGAGCCCCAACGACGCCCTCCAGCTGCTCGACGCCGAGCCCGATGCGCTGTTCATCGATTGCCGCAGCGAAATGGAGTATCTGTTCGTCGGCCATCCACGCGGGGCGCACAACGTACCCTGGAACGACGGCCCGGACTGGGAAGTCAATCCGCATTTCGTGCAGGCGGTGAAAAAGCTGGCCGGACAGGTTTCGGCGCGCCCGGTGGTGCTGATTTGCCGCAGCGGCAACCGCTCATCGGCGGCGGCGCGCGCGCTGGAGGGTGCGGGCTTCACCACTGTGTACAACGTGCTGCATGGCTTCGAAGGCGATCTCGATGCGCAGCGCCATCGCAATACGGTCAATGGCTGGCGTTTCGAAGGCCTGCCCTGGGAGCAATACTGAGTCGATGAATTGGTGAATCGGGCAAATGTGCGGTGCCCGGCTTGGCGGAAGCGCCGCCCCGGAGACCCGGCAAAAGAAACGCCCGCGACCGCGGGCGTTTGTGTTTGCGGCGATACCGCGGCTGGCGTCAGTGCATGACCAGCGGGTTGTTCATCACGGTATCGAACTTGCCGAGAAATTCGTCAACTTCTTCCACGGATGGCTCGCTTTCGATCAGACGGGTCACGTCGGCGCGGAAGGTCTCGGCCATATGGCCGCCGAGGAAAATCTCGCGTTTCAGGTTCTTGTCGACGATTTCGTAGCCGCCCGAGGCAAGGGTCGCATGCTCGACATCTGCTCCAAACTCGACAATGCAATAGTTGTCGCTGTTGTAGATCATTTGCATCGCACTACCTCCTGGCGTATGGTTGGCGCCCATTCCACGCATCGCTGCGTTGGCACAAGGCCGTTGGAATCGACGCGATTTCCTCTCCAAGCTGAGGGTGGCCGTCCGTAATTCAAGTTGTGGTGCCGGACGGGCCTTGCGTGCCTTTGCTGCCCTCGTATAGTTGGGCATCGGCGTTTGGCGCAAGTTCTTGAGCGCCGTGCCCCATCGAGCATTACTGTGTTGCGATCTTCGCAATGCGGTTACGGAATATCACACTGCCCGCCACATGCCGCATGCCCCAGGAACGCGTCGAAGATCGCATGGAAGCGTTCCGGTTGTTCGATAAACGACAGGTGCGCGGCGTCAGGCAAGACTTCCAGCTGCGCACCGTGAATCTTCTGCGCGATCGATTGGGCCATCGACACCGGCGACCCTTCATCGTTTGCCCCTACCACCACCAGGGTCGGGCAATGGATCCGCGCGATGGCGTCAGACAGATCGAAGGCGATGATTGCCTGTGCCACGCCCACATAGCCGTGCACCGGTGTGGCCTTCAACATTGCGGCGATCTTTTCAAGGACTTCGGGGTGCCTTTCGCGAAAGCCGTCGGTGAGCCAGCGCTCCATCGTCGACGACACCATGCCAGCCATGCCATGCGCCTCGGCCTGTCCGATGCGGTTGGCCCACATCGGATGCGCCGTCATCGGCGTGCTGTGAATCGTGTCGACCAACGTTAATGACAATAGGCGATTTGCGTGCCGGACGCCCAAAGTCTGGGCGACCATGCCGCCGACAGACACCCCACAGAAGTGGGCCTGGGCGATATCGAGCGCGTCCATCAATGCCACGACATCGTCGGCCAGGCGCGCCATCGTATAGGCGCCGACTGGCGCGTCGCTGCCGCCGTGGCCGCGCAGGTCGAACCGCAATACGCGATAGCGCGCGGCGAGGTGAGCGGCGGTGTTGTCCCAAAGCGTCAGATTGGCGCCCAGCGCATGGCCCAGAATGACCCACGGGCCCTCGCGGCCGTCGATGCGGACCTGAAGTTCCACGTCGCCAGCCCTGATCCGCTGCGTCTGTGCCGCCAAGTCAGACATATTGCAGTCTCCGTGTTGTCACACCGTGGGCTTCGTTGGGGCGCGGCCAAAAAGCTCAGCGCCCTTCACTACTACGATAGACGAGATCGATCTGAGTGCCATCGGGCTCCGTCTGACGCAGCCGCGCAGGCATCCAGTTCAGCGTCGGCGCGAGCCAGATTTCCACGCGGCGGCGATCGTTGGCGTGGCGCGGCAGCCGCATGAAGTGCTTGGTACGCACCACCCCGGTGCCAATATCGATGTCTTCCTCGCCGACGTATTGCACCTGCATCGCCTCCACTTCCCTGGTGTCGGCCACGTTGAAGGTGTCGGTCACGCCAGGTCTCGCATATCGCTGCGGATCGCCGCGCGCCCATCCCACGAGTTGCAGGAACACGCTGAAACGATCCTGGAAGGACGGCGGCATCGGCGCCTGTCCGCCGCGCGTTTCAAACACCACCGTGTTGGCGGCGTGATCGAAGCGCGCGACTTCCACCTTGCTGCGCCGCGCCTCCTCGTAGCGCGTCGGCGACAGGCCACGCGCGTCGAGATCGCCCGTGCTCTGGAATGCGAAGCGGAACCACAGCACGCGCGTTTCCACCGCCAGCCGATAGTGCTTGCCGTCCTGTTCCCAGCGAATGATGCCGTCCGGGTTCTGCACGCCGTTGACGAAGCTGGCGTAACGCATCGTCACGGATTCCGGCGCCGCATAGCTGGGCGCTGGCGGCGCAGCGGGGCTGGATGCGGCCAATGGCGCGGCGGCGGCCGACGCGCCATTGGCCGCAGCGCCGGCACCACCTGCGCCGGCATTGACTGTCGCATCGGCATTGGACGTGGTGGCCAGCGCAGGTGCTGCGGGCTCAGGCGTGGGTTCTGCCGGCGCAGGCGCTGGCGGCGTCTGTGGCGCCGCGGGCCGTGGCGAGGGCCGGACAACCGGGCGCGCGGGCGGCCGGGCCGGTGGCGCGGGCGGCGGCGGTGGCAGCAGGATCGCTTCGATGGCCGGCATCTGGCTGGTATCGGGCAAGCGCGGGAGCGGCATGCGCACCAGGCCGAACAGCACCAGCACATGCAGGATCGCCACCAGCGCGATCACCGCCAGCCAGCGACGCCGGCGCCGGCTGCGGCTAAGAGGGTTGGCCGTCCTGTCCGGCCGGTTGGCTGCCGCCAAGGTAACCGAGTTCCGATGAAATTCGTTGCGCGATATCGCGCACGCGGCGGTCTACCGCGCCGCCCCATTCTGCATCGAATACGCTTTGCGCGCCGAGCACGATCAGCGCCATCGACAAATGCCCGTTGGCATCGAAGACCGGCGTGGAGATCGCATTGATGCCCGGTAGCACGCCGCCGCGCGTGCGCGCCGCGCCATGGCGGCGCACGTCGTCGCAGATGGCGTCGTATTCGGCCAGCGATGCGGGCATGTCGGGCAATGCGACGTCGCCGCGTGTGGCAAGTTCCCGCTCGATCAGCGGCAGCGTCTGACGCCGCGACAGATAAGCGCCGTACAGGCGTCCGGTGGCCGAATTGAGCATCGGCATCACATCGCCCAGCCGCAGGCTCACGCTGACCGGATGACTCGATTCTTCCCAGTGCACGATGGTCGGGCCGTGATTGCCCCACACGGCAATGCCGGCGGTCTGGTCCATTTCATCGCGCAGTTGCGACAGGATCGGCCGCGCCTTGCGCACCGGATCGAGCCGGTTCAGGCCCGCCAGTCCAAGCTGCAGCGCGAACGGCCCGAGGTCGTAGCGCTGGCTCACGGCGTCCTGCGTGACCGCGCCCAGACGCTGAAAGCTGACCAGGTAGCGATGCGCCTTGGCCGGGCTCATGTCGGCGGCCGCGGCCAGGTCGCGCAGCATCATCGCGCGCGGCGACGCGGCCAGCGCCTGCAGCAGCCGGAAGCCCACCTCGATGGACTGGATGCCGGCGCGCCGGGCATCATCGCGCGCGTCGTCGTGTGCGTCATCGCGCGCGTCGTCCCTGGAATCGTCGTCAGCCGTTGTCATGCGTGATGGGCAAACCAAAATGTGATGCCGGCCATTCTATACAAGCGCCGTCGAGCGCCTCCGGTAGACTACCGCCCATCCATTTCCGCCCATGTTCGAATTCGCATGAAACTCGCCACCCTGAAGGATGGTTCGCGCGACGGCCAGCTCGTCGTCGTGTCGCGCGACCTGAAAACCGCGCACTACGCCACCGATATCGCCGGCAAGCTGCAGACCGCGCTGGACGACTGGAATTTCTACGCCCCGCAGCTTCAGGACCTATATGACGCGCTGAATGCGGGCCGCGCGCGGCATCCGTTCCCGTTCCAGCCCAAGGATTGCATGGCGCCGCTGCCGCGCGCCTATCAATGGGCGGACGGCTCGGCGTACGTGAACCATGTCGAACTGGTACGCAAGGCGCGCGGCGCGGAGATGCCGCCCGAATTCTGGAAGGATCCGCTGATGTACCAGGGCGGCTCCGACGACTTCATCGGCCCGCAGGACGACATCGTGTGCGCCAGCGAAGCGTTCGGCATCGATTTCGAGGCCGAGGTCGCGGTCATCACCGGCGACGTTCGCATGGGCGCCACGCCCGAGCAGGCCGGCGAGTCGATCCGGCTGGTGATGCTGGCCAACGACGTTTCGCTGCGCAATCTGATTCCGGCGGAACTGGGCAAGGGCTTCGGGTTCTTCCAGAGCAAGCCCGCCACGGCGTTTTCGCCGGTGGCGGTCACGCCCGACGAGCTTGGCGAGGCATGGCGGGACCGCAAGGTCCATCGCCCGATGGTGGTTCACTGGAACAGCCGCAAAGTGGGCTCGCCCGATTGCGGCACGGACATGGTGTTCGACTTCGGCCAGCTGATCGCCCATATCTGCAAGACGCGCAACGTGCGCGCCGGCAGCATCGTCGGCTCGGGCACGATCTCGAATGTCGACCGCAGCAAGGGCTACTGCTGCATCGCCGAGCAGCGCATGATCGAGACCATCGAGCACGGCAAGCCGGAAACGGAATTCATGAAGTACGGCGATGCCGTCCGCATCGAGATGTTCGACGCACAAGGACACTCGATCTTTGGCGCCATCGACCAGGTGGTGGCTGCGCGCTAGGCGTCGGCCGGGCGCGCCACGGCTACCTCGGCCGCTCAGGCCAAACCCCGACTTGCTCAACCCCACGCGGTTGCGCCTATAATTCCCCGACCGCTTGGTCGGGGAATTTTTTCGTGGTTGCTTCCCGTCCCGGCCAGGTCCGATTTCTTCCACGAAAAAGGTAGCCCCCGATGCCCTCCGACGACGCCAACGCCAACGCCAGTACGCTGTCTCCCCGCCTGGCCCGCTATCAGGCGCTCACGCTGCGCCGGCACGGCCCGGTGCTCGAAATCATCATGGGCGCGGATCAGGCGGCCAACCGCAAGCTTGCGACAGCCGACGCCAGCATGCATCGCGAACTGGCCGAGATCTGGCGCGACGTTTCCGCCGATCCCGATATCCGCGTGGCGCTGATTCGCGGCGAGGGCAAGGGCTTTTCGGCCGGCGGCGATCTGGCGCTGGTCGAGCAGATGGCCAACGATTTCGAGACCCGCACCCGTGTCTGGCACGAGGCGCGCGACCTGGTCTACAACGTCATCAACTGCGACAAGCCCATCGTCTCGGCGATGCACGGCCCGGCCGTGGGCGCCGGGCTGGTGGCCGGTCTGCTGGCCGATATCTCGATCGCGGCGAAGACCGCACGCATCGTCGACGGCCATACCCGGCTTGGCGTGGCCGCTGGCGATCACGCCGCGATCGTGTGGCCATTGCTGTGCGGAATGGCCAAGGCCAAGTACTATCTGATGCTGTGCGAGTCGGTCAGCGGCGAGGAAGCCGAGCGGATCGGCCTGGTGTCGTTGGCGGTGGAAGAAACCGAACTGGTGGCAAAGGCCTTCGAGGTGGCCAACCGGCTCGCGGCGGGATCGCAGTCCGCCATCCGCTGGACCAAGTACGCGCTGAACAACTGGCTGCGCATGGCCGGCCCCGCGTTCGATACCTCGCTGGCGCTTGAATTCATGGGCTTCGCGGGGCCCGACGTGCACGAAGGCATGGCGAGCCTGCGCCAGAAGCGGCCGCCCGAATTCCAGTAACCGGCTGTCCGGACCCGCGTCGTCGGGGCGGCCATGTCAGAGGGAGTGGCGCCACCATGTTCGGACAGATCCCCGATTTCACCAACAGCTTCGAATTCCTGCGCAACATGTGGGCGCGCAGCAGCGGCATGCCCAGCGGTTTGATGCCTGGCCTGGGCGCGATGACGCCGCCGATGGATCTCGACGAGGTCGACAAGCGCATCCACGACCTCAAGGCGGTGGAAAGCTGGCTGCAGCTGAACGTCAACCTGCTGCGCACGACCATCCAGGGCCTGGAGGTGCAGCGCGCCACGCTGGTGGCGCTGCAGACGTTTGGCAACGCGCTGTCGCCCGAGGCGATGCAAAGCGCCATGGAGAACGTGGCGCGTGCGGCCAATGCCCCAAGCGCCCATCCACCGCAGCATCCACATCACTTTGCCGATAGCGCGACCGTTTCCGAAGAACAGGCGGACGCCGAAAACGACGAAGCGGAAGACGACGACGAAGCGCCGCCCGACGACGACCGCACGCGCGCCGACGCCGCTGATCGCGCAGCTTCTGCCAACGCCGCCGATCGCGCTGCGTCGGCCGCCGACGGCGCCGCGCCGCTGCCGCCCAATGCGGCCCTATGGTGGGATCTGCTGCAACGGCAGTTCACGCAGATCGCCAGCAGCGCGGCCGCCGCCAGCACCATGCCGTTCGGCAACGTGACAGGAATGCCGGGAATGCCTGGCATGCCCGGGTTCGGCGCGGGCGCCGCGGGGGCCGACGGCGTGGAGCCGGAAGCCGGGGGCGCGCGGCCCGGCGCATCGGCTGCCGGCAAACCCAAACCGGGCGCCAAGAAACCCGCCGCGAAAAAACCTGCCGCGCGCACTACTGCGGCAAAGCCGAAGGCCAAGCCGGCCGCGAAGAAGTCATCGACCAAGCCGTCGTCGACCAAGCGGCCCGCCGGCAGCACGCCCGCGCCCGGCACGCCCGAGGATACGTTCGAGTGAATCGGGCTCATGCCGCCAGCGCATCGGCGCGGGCCATGCAGCGACAGAGCACCGCGCTGGTCATGATGGGGGGCGGTGCGCGCGCCGCGTACCAGGCCGGCGTGCTGTCCGGCATCGCCAAGATCGCCGCACGCCACGGGCTGGATCACTGCCCGCTGCCGTTCGGCATCATCGCGGGCACCTCGGCCGGCGCCATCAACGGCGCGGGGCTGGCCACCGGCGCGGCGGATTTCCGCACTGCCACCGACACCCTGGCCGGACTTTGGCAAAGCCTGCATGCCGACGACGTGTACCGTACCGACGTGATCCAGATGGGCGCGTCGGGCGCGCGCTGGCTGTCATCGCTGGCGTTCGGGTGGATCACGCACCGGGCGCCGCGCGCGCTGTTCGACAACGGGCCGCTCGGCAGCTTCCTGACAGAACTGTTCGAGCCGCCGCGCGTGCAGGCGAGCCTCGACAGCGGCGCGCTCAACGCGTTTGCAGTTACTGCGCTGTCATACAGCACGGGCCGCCACGTCACGTTCTACCAGTCGCACCGACGCATCCATCCATGGCAGCGCAGCCAGCGCATGGCCGTCGAAGCGTCTATCGGCGTCGATCATCTACTGGCATCGTCGTCGATTCCGTTTCTTTTCCCGGCCATGCCGCTGGAACTGGAAGGCCATCACGAATGGTTTGGCGATGGCACGATGCGCCAGATGTCGCCGCTGTCACCGGCCATCCATCTCGGCGCGTCGCGCATTCTGGCGATCGGCGCGGCATCGCGGCAACGCGCGGGCTGGTTCGACACCGTACCGTCGGGTGGTTACCCCTCGCTGGCGCAGATCGGCGGGCAGGCGCTGGCCAGCATCTTCCTCGATGGCCTGCAGGCCGATGTCGAGCGCCTCATGCATATCAACCGGCTGCTCTCGCGCATGCCCGAGATGGCCAACGACGCCGAAGGCTGGCGGCCGGTGCAGGTGATGACGATTTCCCCGAGTGAGCCGATCGAAGCCATTGCCGCGCGGCATCTCGATCGCCTGCCGCGCACCGTGCGCGCCCTGCTCTCGCCGCTGGGCGGCACCGAGGCGCGCGGCGCGGCGTTTGCAAGCTATCTGCTGTTCGAACCCGAGTTCACGCAGGCGCTGCTGGCGTTGGGCGAGGCCGACGCCAGCGCCCAGGCGGACGAGATCGCGGCGTTTCTCTATGGCGTGGTGCCGGAAACCAAGCTGGCCGCACACGAGGCGACAGAAGTGTCGTAGACGCACCACTTTTGGGCCTTCCGGGCGGTTCCGCTGTTGCAATCCATCGCATCCCGCCTAAAACGAAGTAGAGAAAACATTCGAGAATGATTCTTGTCTGGTAGAATCCGCCCGTAATTTCAAAGGCTTAGCATGCTCTACCCCGAACTGTTCAAATCGTTGGAAGCGGTCCGTTGGCACATGGACAAGGACATCCCCTGGGATACGTTCGACGCCAGCCTGCTCACCGACGATCAGGCGAAGACCATCCGCATGAATGCCATCACCGAATGGTCGGCGCTGCCTGCCACGGAGATGTTCCTGCGCGACAACCGCCATGATTCCGACTTTTCGGCATTCATGAGCATCTGGTTTTTCGAGGAACAAAAGCATTCGCTGGTGCTGATGGAGTACCTGCGCCGCTTCCGGCCGGACCTGGTGCCCACCGAAGAAGAACTGCACGCGGTGCGTTTCGAATTCGACCCGGCGCCGCCGCTTGAAACACTGATGCTGCATTTCTGCGGCGAGATCCGCCTCAATCACTGGTACCGCCGCGCGGCCGAATGGCACTCGGAACCGGTGATCAAGCACATCTATCGCACGCTGTCGCAGGACGAGGCACGCCACGGCGGCGCGTACCTGCGCTACATGAAGAAGTACCTGTCCCAGTTTGGCGACACCGCGCGCGCGGCATTCGCCAAGATCGGCGTGCTGATGGCGTCGGCCCGCCGCACCGAAAAGCCGCTGCATCCGACCAACCTGCACGTCAACAAGGCGCTGTTCCCGAACGACACCGTGCAGTCGCGCCTGCCCGATCCCGACTGGCTGGAACACTGGCTGGACGAGCAGATCCGCTTTGACGAGGTGTGGGAAAAGAAGGTGATCGAACGGATCCTGCACAACATGTCGCTGCTGTTCGAACGCACGTTCGATTCGGTGCAGGACCTGAACCGCTACCGCAAGGAACTGAACGCCAGCCTGCAGCAGCCCGCCTGAGCGTTGCCTCGCACCGCTTGCCCCGCGGCCCGCATGCCGCGGCAGTCCAGACCCCATCGGATACGATGGGGTTTTTCATTGGCGCTCCGCCTTTTGACCCGTCACCCATGACCGCACCCGCCTTCGAATCCAAACTGGTCCCGGCCGATGACGTGGCCGCACTGCATGCCGCAGTCGCCGCGCTGCCGCGTCCGCTGGTCTTTACCAACGGCGTGTTCGACATCCTGCATCGCGGCCATGCCACGTATCTGGCGCAGGCGCGCGCCATGGGCGCCAGCCTGGTGGTGGGCGTGAACAGCGACGCTTCCGTGAAGATGCTCGGCAAGGGCGACGACCGGCCGCTCAATCACGAGGGCGATCGCATGGCACTGCTGGCGGCGCTGGCGTCGGTCGATCTGGTGGCGATGTTCCGCGAGCAGACGCCCGTCGAACTGATCCGCCTGGTGCGTCCCGATATCTATGTGAAGGGCGGCGACTACGACATCGACACGCTAGAAGAAACCCGCCTCGTGCGCAGTTGGGGCGGCGAGGCCTACGCGATCGAGTTCCTGCACGATCGATCGACCACCAAGCTTCTGACCAAAGTGCGGCAGCAGCGTTGAAGCGGCGTGCCCTGGCGCCAGCCGCGCCCTATCCCGCCCGAGCGGCGCTGCGCCCGTCGCGCGCCTGCGTGATGCCGTTGCACGCTTGCAGGACTTCCGCGCCATAGCGTGCGCGTACTTCGTCCATGCGCATGCGCACGGCCTCGCTGGCGTGCGGCACGCGGAGCCACTGGCGCGGCACCGCGCGCGGCGCATCGCTGATCAGCGCCGTCCGCACGCCCTGCGCACGCAGCGACTCCAGGAATCTGTCGGCACGCTCGCGGTCGCGGAACAGCCCCAGCGACACCGTGAACGACGCGGCATCCTCGCCTGACACCACCGACACATCCGTGACCTTGCGGCGACGCAGTTCCGCCAGCTTGCGCTCGGCGTTTTCGCGCGTCGCCTGCGCGGGCAGATGCACCCACCAGCGCACCTGTTCGCTGCGCTCGAACTGATCGACAGGCATGGGCGCGCCCGCCGCGATGGCGCTCAGGTCTTCCCTGGCGCGCTGCGCGGTCTGCATCGTGAAGCCGCCCATTTCCATGCAGCCATCGGCGGGCGCCGCGGCCAGCGTGACGCTGCCCGGCGTTGCGCCGCGCGGCGCGGGAGCCGAGGCGGGGGCCGCCGGCGCCGAGGCATCGGTGGGCGCCAGCAATTGCATGCGATCGCCGCGCACCTGCTGTTCGACGCGCTGCGGTTCGCGCGGGCTTTCCAGCATGCCGGCCAGCGGTTGCGGACCGAACGCGCCCAGCAACGCCGCCAGCAGCAGCGCATTGGCGATCAGCAGGATCAGCAGCAGAACGGTCGGGCCTCGCCGGGACATGGATGCGCTGGAGCGTGTGTGAAGGGTGAGGTGGAACGGGGGCGGATGGCGCGCGCCGTGGGGCTCAGCCCCGCGCCATCGCGTGCAACCCAAGCAGCACAAGATTATCGTGCATCTCGAACGGCATCGCGAGCGCATTCGCCACGACATGCCGCGCGCCGCCGGACAGCAGGCAACGCACCGGCCCGCGTTCGCCCAGCGCGCACCAGGAACGCTCGATGGCGCCGGCCTGCGCGGCCAGGCACCCGGCGGCAATCGCGTCGCGAGTGTTGTCTGCGCCCAACGCCCGCACCGCGCGCGCAGCGCCCGCGCCGGTGTCCAGCACATCGAGTTCGGGCAGTTGCGCGGTGTTGCGCGCCAGCGTGCCCAGCATCAGCGCCAGACCGGGCAGGATCAATCCGCCCTCGAAGCGGGCGCCATTGGGGCCCGCCGTGACGATATCGAGCGTAGTGGCCGTGCCGGCCGTGACGATCAGCAGGTTTTCTCCCGGCAGCCAGCGATGTGCGCCGATGCATCCGGCCCAGCGGTCCACGCCGAGCTGCGTCGGCTCGCGGTAGCCATTGACCAGATCGCCATGCGTGGTAGCCGTGCGTACCCATTGCAGCGCCACGCCCGTGCCGAACGCGTCGGCCAGCAGCGCATCGACCTCGCCGGCCAGCGTCGGCCCGGCGACATTGGCCACCCACACCTCGGGCGCCTTGCCCGCCGCCAGTCGTCGCCAGGCGCCGACCAGCGCGGCGCGCTCAGTCGGCATCGCATGCGTGGCGGCGCCCGCGTGCTGCCACGGCGTGGGCAACGCGCCGGTCGACGCAGCAGGCGCGCTGGCATCGCACCAGGCCCATTTCAGCCGCGTATTGCCGATATCGATCAGCAGCGCGCTCATGCGCCGGCTCCCCGCAGCGACACCTCGCCGCTGGCAATCCGTTCCAGTCCCGCCGCCGTTTCCAGCAGCAGATGACCTTCGGCATCGACGCCACGCGCCACGCCCTCGGCCAGCACCGCGCCATCGTGCAGCAGGCGCACGGGTTCGTCGCGATACGCATCGCGCGCCGACCACGCCTGCGCCATCGGCGCGAAACCGTCGGCCACGAATCGTGTCCGCATACACGCCAGGCGTTCAAGCACCGCACCCAGAATGCGCGTGGGATCGCGCTGCGCATCGAACGGCGTCATCGCCTCGGCCACGCCCGCCAGCGCGCGGCCGAGCGCCGCCTCCATGCGCGCATCGCGCACCAGGTTCAGACCGATGCCGATCACGGCCCATAGCCGCTGCGGCCCGGCCGGCACCGATTCGATCAGGATCCCCGCCAGCTTGCGACCGTCGATCTGCAGGTCGTTGGGCCACTTCAGGCCGATGCGCGCCCCGAGCGCGGCATCGCATTGTTCCAGCGCTTCGGCCACCGCCAGGCCCACGGCAAGGCTCAGGCCGCTCAGGCGCGCCGGCGTCAGCGCCAGCGGCATTGCCACCGAAAACGTCAGCCCTGCCTGCCCCTGCCATGGACGGCCCTGCCGGCCGCGCCCCGCCGTCTGCCGATAGGCAACGCGCACGCGCACGCCATCCTCGTCCCACGTTGCCGCGCGGCAGGCCTGTGTCAGGTCGGCATTGGTCGAGCCGGTCTCGTCCACCACCTCGACCCGCCAGTGGCGCGCCGCACCCGCATCGAGCATGCGACGCAAGGCGTTCTGGTCGATGCGCCAGGCCGGCAAGGCGGCGGCGTCAGCGGCGCGGGCGGGGACGGGGCGGTCGGAAAAATCAGACATTGCGTGTGGGAATCGGGAGGACCGCGCCGGTGCGGCGCGCGCTTGGCGAGATTGTAGCCGCGGCCGTGTCAGAGGATGTCCGGTCGCAACGACTCGCTTGGTAGCATAGAATCGGGACTCAGCCATCACATCGCCCCGACATTTGGACCGCCCGCCAACGCCCGCCATCGACATCTCTCGCCAGGACGGAGCCTGCAGCGTACAACTGCAAGGGGACTGGACCGCACTTGCATTGGCCGAGTGCCACGAGGCGCGCGGCCTGCGCGCCCAGCTACGCAAGCTTGCCGAAGCGCCCGAACATGCTAGCTGGTCGCTGGCCGGAATTACGCGGCTCGACCACATCGGCGCGCAACTGATCTGGCAGGCATGGAACGGCCGTATGCCGGAGCGCGTGGAGCTCAACGACGGACAGCGGCGCGTGTTCGACCGCATTGCCGGCCTGCGTACCGACGGCTGGAAGAAACGCATGGTCGACCGCTTCAATCCGGTGACGCTCCTCGGCGCCGGATTGCTGTCGCTGGTCTCGCAGCTCGGCGTCGGCATCACCCTGCTGGGCCAGTTGGCGTTCGACCTGCTGCGTTTCCTGCGCGCGCCGCAACGCGGGCCGTGGCGCGAGATTTCGGCCAACATCTACAACATCGGCTACAAGGCGCTGGGCATCACCGCGCTGGTGGGCTTCCTGATCGGCATCGTGCTGTCCTACCTGTCGGCCAACCAGCTGCGGATATTTGGCGCCAGCACATTCATCGTCAACATCCTGGGCATGGCCGTGATCCGCGAACTCGGTCCGGTGCTCGCGGCAATCCTGATCGCCGGCCGTTCGGGCTCGGCCATCACCGCGCAGATCGGCGTGATGCGGGTGACCGAGGAACTCGATGCGATGAGTGTGATGGGCATCTCGCACGGGTTCCGGCTGATCATGCCGCGCGTGATCGCGCTGGCCATCGCCATGCCGCTGCTGGTGGCGTGGACCGACCTGATGGCGTTGCTGGGCGGCATGACCGCCGCGCGCTTGCAGCTCGACATCAGCTTTGCATTCTTTTTGCGCCAGTTGCCCGACGCCGTGCCGGTGGCCAATTTGTGGCTGGGGCTGGGCAAGGGTGTCGTGTTCGGCATGCTGATCGCGCTGACGGCCTGCCACTTCGGGCTGCGCATCAAGCCCAACACGCAAAGCCTGGGCGAAGGCACCACGGCGTCGGTGGTCACCTCCATCACGGTGGTGATCCTGGCGGACGCGATCTTCGCCATCATCTTCAAGGACGTGGGCTTATGAGCGCCAATGCGAACGCCGATTCCATGGTGGCGCGCGACACGCCGCGCGAGCGCATCATCGAGGTGCGCGATCTGGTCAAGCGCTACGGCGACAACGTGGTGCACGACGGGCTCAACCTCGACGTCTATCGCGGCGAAGTGCTGTCGATCGTGGGCGGCTCCGGCACCGGCAAGACCGTGCTGCTGCGCCAGATCGTCGGGCTGGACAGGCCCACGTCGGGCACCATCAAGGTGTTCGGCGAAAATCCCGCCAGCCTGACGCCCGCGCAATTGCAGGCGCTGCGTAATCGCTGGGGCCTGCAGTTCCAGCGCGGGGCGCTTTTTTCCGCGCTGTCCGTGATCGACAACATTGCGTTGCCGCTGCGCGAAATGCGCGCGCTGCCGGACAACCTGATCTGCCAGGCGTCGCTGCTGAAGCTGCAGCTGGTGGGCCTATCGGCCAAGGACGCCGACAAGATGCCGTCGGATCTTTCCGGCGGCATGATCAAGCGCGTGGCTCTGGCGCGCGCGCTGGCGCTGGAACCCGAACTGGTGTTCCTGGACGAACCCACCGCGGGCCTGGACCCGATGGCGTCGGACGACTACGTCTCGCTGATCCGCGAACTGCGCCGCGAACTGGGCCTGACCGTGGTGATGATCACGCACGACCTCGATACGCTGGTGGCGCTGTCGGATCGCGTGGCCGTGCTGGCCGATCGCAAGGTGCTGGCCGCCGCGCCAATCGCCGAGGTGATCAAGGTCGATCATCCATTCATTCGCGAATATTTTCTGGGCGAACGTGCCCAGCGCGCGCTGCAGGCGCTGCCCGCTCCCCATGCGGACGGCGGCGCGGCGGCGCATACCGGAGAAGTCTGATGGAAAACAAGTCAAACGCCTTCCTGGCCGGCGTGTTCACCATCGGTCTGGCAGTCCTGGTGCTGTTCTCGCTGTTCTGGTTCAGCAGTGACCACGCCGTGCGCGTGCCGTACGACCTGATCACGCGGTCCACGGTGAACGGGCTGGGACCGCAGGCCGACGTGAAGTATCGCGGGCTCGACGTCGGCAAGGTGGTGTCGATCAAGTTCGATCCGCAGGTGCCGGGGCAGATCATCGTGCGCATCAACGTGAACCAGGACACGCCGATCACGCGCACCACCTACGCCACGCTGGGCTTCCAGGGCGTCACCGGCATCGCCTACGTGCAGCTGGACGATACTGCGCGCGAGCAGGGATCGGACGCCAGTTCGCCGCGCCTGACGACATCGGCGCGCGAGCCGGCGCGCATCGTGATGCGGCCCGGGTTTTTCGAGGAACTGGAAAAGCGCGGCGATTCGCTGCTGACGCAGACCGAATCGCTGATGACATCGCTCAACGAGATGTTCAAGACCGAGAATCGGGACGAACTGATGGCGGCGATCCAGTCCGTGCACAAGACCGCCGACGACTACTCGAAGCTCGCCGCGTCGTTGCAGCCGGCCGCCGCACGCCTGCCTGCGGCCGTGGAAAACCTCAATGCGACGTTGCAGTCCACGCGCCGGCTGGCGGACGACCTCGCCAGTCCGAATGGCACCGTGATGCGTACGGTCAATCGCGTTGGCGAGAACATGCAGGGCGCTGCCGATTCTGTGCAGCAGGCCGCGGGCATCTTCACGCAGGAAACGCTGCCGCAGCTCAACGGCCTGGCGCGCGATGCGCGGCAGACCGCGCGCAGCATCGACCGCGCCGCCGGCCAGTTCAACGATAAGCCGAGCAGTGTGTTGTTTGGCGGGCCGTCGCCCGCGCCTGGTCCGGGCGAACCCGGCTTCCAGTCGCCTTGAGCACGTCCAGGCCGCCAGGCGCGCAACCATGAACATTCCGGCTGCGCGTATCGAACGCAGCGCCTTTTGATACGTCCAAAGATCCGATTGCCGAGATCCGCCATGACCCAAGTTTCCGCCCTCGCCCGACTGTCGACTCGACGAACCGCCCGGCCGCACGCCGCGGCCGATGCTGCCGCCGGCATCGCCGGCCGCGTCGCGCCGATGGCCCGCTTGGCCGCGCTGGCCCTGCTGGCGGCGCTGTCCGGCTGCAGCGTGTTTTCGTCGGGATCGCAAAGCACCACCACCTATGACCTGGGCCCGCTGGCCGCAGCGCCGTCGCAGGCGCCGGCCCGCCTGCCCAAGCTGCGCGTGGCCGAGACCGATGGGCCGACATGGATGGATGGACGCGGCGTCTATTACCGTCTGCAATACACGCAGGCGCAACGGCTGCAGGCGTATTCGACGCAACGCTGGGTCGATGCGCCCACGCGCCTGTTCGACGACCGCCTGCGCGACGCGGTGTCCGGGCGCGGCGCACTGACGTGGTACGGCGACACCAGCGTGCCGGCCATCAAGGTCGATCTACTGGGCTTCGAACAGGTCTTCGATTCGCCCACCAGCAGTCGGGGCGTGGTGCGGGCGCGCGCGACGGTATTCCACAAGGGCTTGCTCGGTCAGAAGACCTTCGTGGCGGAACAGCCGGCGCCCAGCGCCGACGGCGCGGGTGGCGTGAAGGCGCTGTCGGCAAGCGCCGATGCGGTGATCGCCGCGATCCTTGACTGGGCCGCCACGCTGCCGCTGGAAGTCGCCGCGGCGAGCGGTCCGGCCCAGTTGCCGCGCGTCAATCCGCCCGCGCGCGACGCGGTGCCGCTGCCGACCGCGCAAACACCGAAGCCGACGCCGCCGCGCCCGTGACGCATATGGCGCGCATCGGGCAGTAGCAACACATCCACACGATCATGGCCATGGAAGCGCCCCCGCCATCGCCGCCAGAGCTGCCGCGCCAGGCCGAACTGGAAGGCTGGCTGCCGCGTCATTCGCCGCTGGCGCGCGTGGGACTGATCTGTTTCACGCTGCTGGTGGTGTATGCCAGCCTGTATCCGTTCAGCGGCTGGGTCAATAACGGGATTTCGCCCTTCGCATTCCTGACTGCGCCAAAGCCGCGCTACATCACGGAATTCGATCTGCTTACCAATGTGCTCGGCTATTGTCCGTTTGGCGCGCTGGTGGTGCTGTCATTGCACCCGCGCATATCGGGCGCGCGCGCGACGCTGATCGCGCTGGTGGCCGGCGCATTGCTGTCGGCGGTGATGGAGGCGCTGCAGACCTGGCTGCCCACGCGCATCTCGTCGAATATCGACCTGATCACCAATGCGCTGGGCGCGTTGCTGGGCGCCGCGATGGTCGCGCCGTTCACCAGCGCGCTGATCGACCGTGGCACGCTGACGCGCCTGCGCATGGCATGGTTCGAGCCGCATGCCAGTTTCGCCATCATCCTGATCATGCTGTGGCCGTTTGCGCAGGTGTTTCCGCAGGAGCACCTGTTCGGCATGGGCGGCATCGTGCGCGAATGGCTGACCGATCCCGATTCATGGCCGATGGCGTGGGTGCAGGCGTACTTTCCATCGCTGATCGAATGGCAGGACAACATCGGCGTGCGTCCCGACGACATGCAGAGCCAGTTGCTGCTGGAAACCCTGGTCACGGCCACCAGCTGGATCGGCACGGGCCTGTTCGCGTCGATCGCGATGCGCCGCAGCGCGCCGATGCTGCGCATCCTCGCGGGCCTGCTGACGGCCGCGCTGATCATCAAGGCCGCCGTGGCCGAACTGCAGTTTCCCGATGACAACGCATTCATCTGGCTGTCCGAAGGCGGACGCTTTGCGCTGCTGACCAGTTCGCTGGTGCTGGTCCTGCTGCTGCGCCTGCCGCGCTGGCTGCGCGCCATCCTGGCAACCGTGTCGCTGATTGCGCTGGTGGTGCTGACCAATGTGCTGCCGCCCAATCCCTATGCATGGATTTCCGAACAGGGCTGGCGCATGGGCCGCTTCATCCATTTCAACAGCCTCGCACAATGGCTTGGCTGGCTGTGGCCATTCATGGCGTTCTTCTACGTGGTGTGGCGTTTCGAGCAGATCAACGTGCGACGCCGTCTGCAAAAGCGCGCCCAGCGCCGCGCCGCCGCCCGCGCCGTGGCCGCCGCCACGCAGCACCGCCACGAATCGAAGCAACCATCGGGCGATTAACTGAACGTCCCGCATTCCATCGTTTGTGACGCTACGCGACGTCTTCGAAGCGCTTCGGATCCACCGCATGCACTATGACTCGATCCTGTGCCTGTTCTGCCGGGAATCGATCTTTCGCGATGGCGCGTCTTACCATGCGATAACGCCGGGATTTGGCTAAGCGCAACCAAGTACTTCCGTGCATCGCCGAGTATTTCCGGTCGCGGCCAATCACTGGCCGCACGCAAATACCGCCGTCACAGAAGGAGTATCCCGCATGAAGCCTATCCGCAGTCCACGGGCGATTGCCGGATCGATTACGGGTTATACCGGACCACTTCACTACGTCGAATACCAGCTTGGCGAACGCATGAGGATCGTGTCGACGCCCGGCTCGCACGCACGCCAGTTGGTGATCACCGCGCATGGCTGCTACGGACGCCGGTCAGGAGACGTCGCGGTGCCGCCATCGACGGTGGTCAAGTTTCTGAACCCGCATGGCACTGTGCTGCGCGATCCCGGACTGATGCTGGCCACTGGCATTAGAAAGATATTGTTCTCGTCGATCGCCGGCACGTACGCGCTACGCTACGACCGGCGCGGATGCGAGGTCATAGAACAGGAAGATTTCCGGCCCCTGTCCGGAAGTTCCAGACTCGGATGGGTCAAGAACTACTCGCTGACCAAGTACGAGGATCACGACGTGGCCAGGCTCGCTCACGCGGCATGCATGAACCGCCTCCACTACAAAGCGAGCGTGGTCCCCGAGTGCGATTTTCTGGCAATCCGCAATAGAAAATATCTGTCGGCCCGCTTGACCGACGTGTGCCTGGGCGACGTCTTCAGGGAACTGGCCGCTCACGGCATGCACTACGACACCATCGTCTGCGTATTCTGTCGCGCCCCGAATTACAAGGATCACCAGCGCTACGACGCGCTCGCACATGCCATCGTCGGCCCCGCCTAGTGCGGTGCCTGCTGCATGGCGGTACGCGCCGCTCAGTGCAACTGCCCGCCCTGCTCGCGAATATCGGCCTGTGTCGTCAGCGTGGTGGCGACGGCCACGCGCAGCCCGGCAATCAGCGTATCGAGCGCAAGGCTCGGCGCGCCCGGATGCCGCGCGGCCTGCTCGGGCAGATAGGGAATATGAATGAAGCCGCCGCGCACGGCCGCTACGCCGGGCTGCGCCAGCGTATGCATCAGCCCGTAGAACACGTGATTGCAGACGAAGGTGCCCGCCGTCTGCGACACCATGGCGGGCACGCCGGCCGCGCGCATGTCCCGCACGATCGCCTTGATCGGCAGCGAGGAAAAATAGGCGGCGGGGCCGGCGGGCGCAATGGCGGCGTCGATGGGCTGCGCGCCGGCGTTGTCGGCAATGCGCGCGTCGTCGACATTGATCGCCACGCGCTCGATGGACATTTCCGTACGTCCACCCGCCTGCCCCACCGCGATCACCACATCGGGACGCACCTCCGCCACCAGCGCCGCCATCACGTCGATGGCCTTGCCGAACACGCAAGGCAGCTGGCGCGCGACGATGGTCGCATCGCCAACGCGCTCGCCATCGAGCGCGCGCACCGCCTCCCATGACGGATTGATCGGTTCTTGTTCGAACGGCTCGAAGCCGGTGAGCAGGACAGTGCGGCCAGGCATGGCGGCTCCTTACATCAGGAAGTACAACAGGAAAATGTTGGCGACCAGAATGGCCAGCGCAGTGGGCACCTGCGCGCGGATCACGGCGTTCTTGTCCTCCAGCTCCAGCAGCGCGGCAGGCACGATGTTGAAGTTGGCGGCCATCGGCGTCATCAGCGTGCCGCAGTAGCCCGAGAACATGCCAATGGCAGCCATCACCGCCGGATTGCCGTGGAACATGCCGACCAGGATCGGCACGCCGACGCCGCCCGTCATCACCGGGAACGCGGCAAAGCCGTTACCCATGATGACGGTGAACAGCGCCATGCCGACGCAGTACACCGTCACGGCCACCAGCTTGAAGTCCATGTTGATGTACGACGTGGTCAGGTGCGCCACGGCCTTGCCCACACCGGCATCGGCAAACACCAGCCCCAGCATGGCCAGCATCTGCGGCAGCACCAGCGCCCAGCCCAGCGATTCGATCAGGCGGCGCGACTCGCGCATGCTTTGCGTCACGGTGTCGCGTGTGAGCCAGCACACCACCAGCAGCGACACCAGGCAACCGACGCCAAGCGATACAAACGTGACGTTCTTCGGATCGAGCAGCGCCAGGCCGGCAATCTTCACGTCCTTGAACAGCACCGTGCCCAGCACCGTGACCAGCGGGATCAGCAAGGCCGGGATAAACAGCTTGTTGCCCAGGCGCGTGGCGCTGGCGCGCCGTTCCGCTTCGGGCAGCGTGCCATGCTTGCCGTGCCCCACGCCGCCAAACCCGGCGATCAGCGCCATCACCACCGCCGCCACGCCGACGATTGCCGGCGGTATCTTGTCGCCAATCAGGAAGATGATCGCGTAGAGCAGCCAGAACAGCCCGGTGGACAGCCGACGCGGATGCGTCTTGTCCGTGAACGTCATCAGCGCCGTGATCAGCAGGATCAAGCCGGCAAGCCAGTACAGGTATTCGATCGAGATAATCATGGCTTACTCTCCCTTGGCCGCAGCCGGCGCAGTTTGCGTCGCGGAGGTGGCCGCAGCCTGCCCGCCGCCCAGCTCGCGCGCGAGCCAGCCGTCCAGGCGCTTCAGACGCACGGCGTGGATCAGGAACGCGCAGATCGCGGTCGGGATGCCCCACACGGCGATATGCAGCGGCTCCACATCGATGTTCGACGACAGCAGGAACGTGTGCATCAACGCGATGGCGCCGAACGCAACGAAGATGTCCTCGCCGAAAAACAAGCCGACGTTATCGGTGGCGGCGCAAAACGCCAGAACGCGCTGGCGCACCGGCTCGGGCAGCTTGCCGAACTTGTTCTCGGCAGCGCCTTCGGCCATCGGCGCCAGCAGCGGCCGCACCATTTGCGGATGGCCGCCGAGACTTGTCAGCCCCACCGCGGCGGTCAACTCGCGCACGGCCAGGTAGACGATCAGCAGGCGGCCGACCGTGGCCGATGCGATGCGCGAAATCCACGCCTGCGCATGCTCGCGCAGACCGTGCCGTTCCAGCAGGCCGATCACGGCCAGCGGCAGCAGGATGATCAGCGGCAGGTTGCGCGCTTTCACAAATGCCGTGCCGATGGCGGTGAAGATCTGCGTGACCGGCATCGACGCGGCAAGCCCCGTAGCGATGGCGGCGGCCGCCACCACGAGCATGGGGTTGAAGCGCAGCACGAAACCCAGAATGATGACACCGACCCCGAGCAGGGGCCAAAGATTGACAGCCGATTCCATAGGACAGACCCGATATTGTTGGTGGAGCAAACCAGCGCCGCAGGGCGTCGCCCGTCAGTTGCCGGCCCGGATGGCGATGCCTTCCGCGCCGAGCCGATCCCGGATGCGGCGTGCGAAGGCAAGCGCGTGGGCGCCGTCGCCGTGCAGACACACGGTTTCGGCGCGAATCGGTACCCAGGTGCCATCGATCGCGCGCACCTGCCGGTCGCGGATCATCGACAGCGTCTGGTTCAGGGCCACCTCTTCGTCGTCATGCAGCGCGCCCGGCGTGCCGCGCTTGACGAGGGTGCCGTCGGGGTTGTAGCCGCGGTCGGCGAACACTTCTTCCTTCACGCGCAACCCCGCTTCGCGCGCCATGGTGATCATCTGGCTGTTGGCCAGTCCGAAGAAGACCAGGTCGGAATCGAAGTCGCGCACCGCGCGCACGATGGCGTCGCACAGCTTGGCATCGCGCACGGCCATGTTGTAGAGCGCGCCGTGCGGCTTCACATGCGAGAGTTGCCCGCCCTGCGCCCGCACGATCGCGGCCAGCGCGCCGATCTGGTACAGCACGTCGGCGTAGACCGCCTCGGGATCGCGTTGCATTTCGGTGCGGCCAAAATTTTCGCGATCGGGAAAGCTCGGATGCGCGCCGATCGCCACGTCATTGGCCAGCGCCCATTTCACCGTCTGCAGCATCGTCGCGGCGTCGCCAGCGTGCCAGCCGCAGGCCACGTTGGCCGAACTGATCAGCTTGATCAGCGCTTCGTCGTTGCCGCAGCCTTCGCCAAGGTCAGCGTTCAGGTCGATTTGCATGGAGCGTTCTCCGGAGGTAGGGGGCGTAGGAATTCGGTGATTCACGCGACACAGCGCGTGGTGGTGCGGCGGCGCGCGGCAATCGGCATGCCGTCGCCCTGCCAGCGCAGCGCCTGGTCGATCTGGCGCAGATAGCGGTCCACTTCGGCCTGCGCGACGGCGGCTTCTTCGATGGTCACCTGCTGGAAGCGCACGCTGGCGCCCAGCGGCACCTGCGCCAGGCGCCAGAGATCCGCGCCGATCACGGTGCCGATCTTGGGATAGCCGCCGGTGGTCTGCGCATCGCTCATCAGCGCGATCGGCTGGCCGTTCGGCGGCACCTGCATCACGCCGGGCACCACGCCGTGCGACAGCAAGTCGCCCGAGCGGTCCGCGCGCCGGGCCAGCGCCGGGCCCTGCAGGCGCAGGCCCATGCGGTTGCTTTGCGGCGTGATGGTCCATTCGGACGCCCACAGCGCGGCCTGCGATGCGGAGTCGAAATCGGGATATTCGGGGCCGGCCAGCATGCGGATCGTCAGCGCGTTGCCTGCGCGATTTGCGGAAAGCGCCCATGCTGGGGCCGCCACGCCAACCCAGTCTTGCGCGGCGTCAATGCCCGGGCGCCCGACGGGCAGGCAATCGCCCTCGTGCAGCACGCGGCCCTCGAAGCCGCCATAGGCGGATTTGAGATCGGTGCTGCGCGAATTCATCACCAGCGGCACGTCGATACCGCCGGCCACGCACAGGTAGGTGCGCGTCGCGCCGCGCGGCGACGGCAGCGTCAGCGTCTCTCCGCGACGCACGTCGAAGGCGTGCCACGACCACACCGGCACGCCATCGAGGTTGGCGCTGCATTCGGCGCCGGTCAACGCCACGCGCATGTCGGCGTTGAAGCGCAGCGAGGCGCGGCCGAGCGTGAATTCGATGGCGGCGGCGTTCGGGTCATTGCCGAGCAGACGGTTGCCGACGCGCAGCGCCAGCGTATCGGCGGCGCCGGAGCGCCCGACACCGAAACGGCGAAATCCCACACGGCCCAGATCCTGCACCGACGCCTGTGCGCCGGGACGAATGATTTCAATCACAACAGGACCTCCTCGGCCACGAATCGCACGGTATCGCCAGGGGCGAACAACGATGGCGGATCGCGGTCCGCCACGAACAGTTGCGCATCGGTGCGCCCGATCAACTGCCAGCCGCCGGGCAGCACGGCCGGGTAGATGCCGGTCTGCTCGCCGCCGATGCCGACCGCGCCGGCGGGCACGGCCAGGCGCGGCTCGCGGCGGCGCGGCGTGGCCAGTTCGGGCGCCAGTCCGCCCATATAGGCGAAGCCCGGCTGGAATCCGAGGAAATACACCACGTATTCGCCCGCGGCGTGGCGACGCACCACTTCTTCGGGCGACAGCCCCGTGTGCGCGGCCACGTCGGCAATGTCCGGCCCGAATTCGCCGCCGTAACGCACAGGGATTTCGACAAGCTTGCCGGTTGTGTTACGGGTTTCGCCAGACGCCCACGCCAGCTTCAGATTGCGCTCCAGCGCGGCCACATCGGCCGTTTCGTCAAAGGCAACGGTCAGGTTATTCATGCCCGGCACCACATCCACCACGCCGCGCCAGTCGGCGGCGCGTTCCGCCATGGCCCAGATGCGCCGCTGGACGTCCAGCGATGCGGGCGGCGCGACGCTGTACAGCAGCGCCTGTTCGGCCAGACGATGAACGGTGCATTGAGGCATGGGCGGGCTCGCGTTGGGGGGGCGGACAACGTTCCAGTGCAGTGTAGGCGCCACCGGAACGATGAGCGAATTCGCCGAGGAACCCGAAGTGACTCAATCGGATTTCATCAACGATTTATCGATAAATTCATATTATCGAAACATGCCAATGCCCGGCACTCGGGGTTGTCCCTAGGTAGTTATGCACCGTTGTCGACAAGATCGCGCCACAACGGGGACAAAGTGATCGATATATCGCTCGCAAAGAAAGCCGCGTGAAAGCGGGCGACGAGACATTTACCGCGAGCTTCGCGCGGCCGTGACAAAAGCGTGCGCACAAAACAAAACCGGCCGGGGATGACCCGGCCGGTTGGCGTCGATGCGAAGGCGATGAAGGGCTCAGGCGAATCCGGCCTGATGCGCCTGCTGATCGGCGTGATACGAGCTGCGAACCATCGCGCCCACCGCGGCATGCGTGAAGCCCATCTTGTAGGCCTCTTCCTCGAACATCTTGAAGGTGTCCGGATGGACGTAGCGCATTACCGGCAGGTGGTGGTTCGACGGCGCCAGGTACTGGCCGATGGTCAGCATGTCGATGTCGTGCGCGCGCATGTCGCGCATGACTTCGAGGATTTCCTCGTCGGTTTCGCCCAGGCCCACCATCAGGCCCGACTTGGTCGGCACATCGGGATGGCGGCGCTTGAATTCCTGCAGCAGCTTCAGCGAATGCGCATAGTCGGCGCCCGGACGCGCCTGCTTGTACAGGCGCGGCACGGTTTCCATGTTGTGGTTCATCACGTCGGGCGGCGATTGCTGCAGCACGTCCAGCGCCTTGTCCAGGCGGCCGCGGAAATCGGGCACCAGCACCTCGATGCGCGTGTTGGGCGACAGCGCGCGCGTCTGCGAAATGCAATCGACGTAATGCTGGGCGCCGCCGTCGCGCAGATCGTCACGGTCGACGCTGGTGATCACCACATAGTTGAGCTTGAGCTGTGCGATGGTGCGCGCCAGGTTGCCCGGCTCGTTCACGTCCAGCGGATCGGGACGGCCGTGGCCGACGTCGCAGAACGGGCAGCGGCGCGTGCACTTGTCGCCCATGATCATGAACGTGGCCGTACCCTTGCCAAAGCATTCGCCGATATTCGGGCAGCTGGCTTCCTCGCACACCGTGACGAGGTTGTTGGCGCGCAGGATGTCCTTGATCTCGTAGAAGCGCGAGTTGCCGGTGGCGGCCTTGACGCGAATCCAGTCGGGCTTCTTGAGTTTTTCGGCCGGCACGATCTTGATCGGAATGCGTGCGGTCTTCTCGGCCGACTTCTGCTTCTTGGTGGCGTCGTACTCGGGGGATTGCGGGGCTTCGCTGGACGTAGCGATCAGGGCGTCGCTCATACTGTTCTCCGCACGCGCAGCCGCGTGCATGTTGGGCGTTGATTCGGGGCCGGGCGTGCCATGGTCAGGCGGCCTCGGCAGCGGCATTCCCGTGGGCCTGCGCCCGCGCCTCGCGCGCTGCCAGGACCGCGCACAGGGCCGCCGCCAGGCGTTGTGCGACTTCGGGTTGTTGTGCCGCGGTGACGGGCAGCGGCGCCGCGCCGGCATCGTCCGCCGCCGTGAAGGTGGCGCCCGCGCTGGCCATGTCGACTGTTTCCAGCCCGGCATAGCCGCAGGGATTGATGCGCAGGAACGGGTTCAGGTCCATCTGCACGTTGAGGCTGACACCGTGATAGCTGCAGCCGTTGCGGATCTTGAGGCCGAGCGCGGCAATCTTGGCGCCCTGGTGCGGACCGTCGGACAAATAGATGCCGGGGGCGCCGGGCTTGCGTTCGGCTGCGAGATTATACGCCGCGAGCGTGTCCAGCACTGCCTGCTCGATATCGTGGACCAGCTCGCGCACCATCAGGTGGCGGCGGCGCAGATCCAGCAGCAGATAGGCCACCACCTGGCCAGGACCGTGATAAGTGATCTGTCCGCCACGGTCGATTCTCACTACCGGAATCGCGTCGTCCGGCGCCAGCAGGTGCGACGGATCGCCGGCCTGCCCGAGCGTGAAGACCGGCGGGTGCTCGACCAGCCAGATCTGGTCGGGCGTTTCTGATGTGCGTGCGGCCGTGAAAGCCCGCATCGCGTCGAAACAGGGCTCATACGGCTGGCGTCCCTGATCGATGACTTGAATCGGATGCATGGCCGAGAGTGTAACGAAAAGGGCCGGCCCGCGCTGACGTCGGACCGGCCCGCTCATGGGTTGTCGTCGGGCGGCGGCCAGACCAGCCGGACCTGCCGCCGCGCGTCTTCAGGAGACGTGAACCTTGTCCTGCCCCGGCGTCCATTCGGTGCCTCGAATCAGACGCCTCGCGGCGCGCGCCACCAGATGCGGCACGTCGGCCAGCGTCAGCGCCGGACGGCGCGTCTCGGCGATCAGCGCCAGACGCACCGGGCCGGCTGCACGCGGATCGATGCTGAGGACGATTTCATCGCCACGCTTGAGGAGCAGGCTGCAGCCGCAGCGCAGCCAGTAATCCTCGGAATCATTTTCACGCGTCACCCACACGTCCACACCTTTCGCGTCTTCCACGAACAGACGCTGGGCAGCGTGCATGGACAGCGCGGTGACTTCGCCGGGGTTCAGCGAAAAGACGGTCGTTGTGAGCAAGGTTTGCATGATGGTTTCTCCGTAGGCCCGGACGCGCACTGTTTGTCGTGTTACCGAGACTGGCTTGGTCATTGGACCAGCACAGTTCGGGGCTTTGTTTGGCGGTTCCGGTGAAGTGAATTCTAGTGACTCCCCCACGGCTATCAAAACGATATATATTCTTGTGTCTTGTTAGCCCATCTCACATAGACGAGGTCATCATGGTTTGGAGCGGCGCCTGGAATCCGGACGAGCCAAAAAGCTGGAAGCGCGAATTTCCGCGCCTTCCGGCGCTGGCCGCATTGCGCACCTTCGAAGCCGCCGCGCGTTACGAGAGTTTCTCGCGCGCGGCCGCCGAACTATTCGTCACCCACGGCGCGGTCAGCCACCAGATGCGCGCGCTCGAAGAGGAACTGGGCCAGTTACTATTCGAGCGGCGCGGCAAGCGTGTGATGTTGACCACCAATGGCCGCCTCTACGCCGAACGTGTGCGCGACGCGCTGTTGCAGATTGCCGACGCCACGCGCGCGCTGCAGGCCAGCAATCGCGAGAAACGTCTGACGATCAGCACCATGCCGTCGTTCGCGGCGCGCTGGCTCACGCCGCGCATCGGCAGCTTTATCGAACAGCATCCGGAGCTGGAGGTGGAACTGCTGTCGTCCAATACGCTCGTCGACTTCGGCGCCGAAGAAGTGGACGTCGCCTTGCGCATGGGCGGCGGGCAGTATCCGGGGCTCTACGTGGAGCGTCTGCTCGACGACGTGTTTTTTCCGGTATGCAGCCCCAATTTCAACGGCGGACGCCTGCCCGAGCTGCCCGCGCACATGGCCGGCATGCCGCTGCTGCGCGGTGAGGGCGATCCGTGGAAACCGTGGTTCGAAGCGGCCGGGCTCGATTGGCAGGAGCCCACCAAGGGCCTGTTGCTGCAGGATTCGTCGCTGCTCCTGCAGGCCGCCGCCGAAGGCCAGGGCATCGCCCTGATCCGCTCGTCGCTGGCGTACAACGATCTGCTCTCCGGCCGCGTCGTGCGCCTATTCGACGTCAGCATCCCCTGTCCATGGCTGCTGCACTTCGTTTGCACCCATGCCAGCCTGGAAACGCCGAAAGTACAGGCCTTCCGCCACTGGCTGCTGCCCGAGATGGAGCGATTCAGGAACATTCTTTCGCAGTGGACTTGAAAGCCTGCGAAGGGCGGCGATCACGGCCCCGTCGGCTTCGGTCCCGCCGTCGCTTTCCATTTGGGCACCCCATATTCGGCGCCTGCGCGATAGCGGCGCGCACCGCGCCGCACGCAACGTCGCGCTCTACAGGCTGCTAGGCGCTTTCATCGGGGTCCGCGTCGTCGACCGTCTCTGACGCGCGCTTGTTCGGGGTCTTCGCCCTGCCCGCCCGGGGATGGGCGCGGTCATAGACCTTGGCCAGATGCTGGAAATCGAGCGACGTATAGACCTGGGTCGTCGACACGCTGGCGTGGCCGAGCATTTCCTGCACGGCGCGCAGGTCGCCCGACGATTGCAGGACGTGGGTGGCAAACGAATGCCGCAACATATGCGGATGCACGTCGCTGGGCACGCCAGCGGCCAGCGCCTGTTGCTTGATGCGCTGTTGCACCGTGCTGCCTGACAGGCGCCGGCCGCGCGTGCCGAGGAACAGCGCGTGTGCGTCTTCGGGCAATGCATTCGGGGGCAGCAGGCTGTCGCGCACCTTGAGCCAGGCCTGCAGGGCATCGACGGCCTTGCTGCCGACCGGCACCGTGCGGCGGCGCGACCCCTTGCCGATGACCGTGACTTCAGCGCCGCGCAGATCCAGCCAGCCGCTGGAGCGATACTCGCCGTCTTCCGTATAGCGGACGTCCAGCTGCGTCAGTTCCGACAACCGCAATCCGCTCGAATAGAACAGTTCGAATACCGCCTGGTCGCGGATCGATTCGACGTTGTCGCCGCGCCGATGCGCGACAAGCGCCACCGCGTGCTCCACCGACAGCGCCTTGGGCAATGGCTGGCCGCGCTTAGGCGCGCGCACCCCGTCGACCGGATTGGCCGCAACGCCATGGCCATGCTGTGCGGCCCAGAGGTAGAACCCGCGCCACGCGGACAGCGTGCGCGCAATGGTGCGAGCGGAAAGCCCGCCGCCGTGCAGACGTGCGGCAAACGAGCGGATGTGACGGGTTTCCACCGATAGCAGCGGCACGCCGGCTGCCAGGCGCGCCGCCGATTCCTGCAGCACGGCAAGATCGTGGGTGTAGCTGGTGAGCGTGTGTTGGGCCAGCTTGCGATTGGTGGCCAGCCAGTCCAGATAGCGCAGCACCAGCGGATCGGGTGCGGGCCGGGCGACGGATTCGCGATCCGCGTCGGCCTTGCTGCGACCTGGCTGGCGTTTGCGCATGAGATGCGGCAGGTCAGTCGCGCAGGCGATTGAGCGCGGCGCCGGCCACTTCGCCGATCTGCGCCAGATAGGCGGTGCCCATGCCTTCATGAAAGCGCCGCGCCTCGGGAGATCCCAGCACGAGCAGGCCGAACGCCGCGCCAAGCGCTTCATCGCCGGGCCTTGCCGGCACGCGCAGCGTCACCATCGCGATCGACGCGATATCGTCGTGCTCCAGCAGGCTGGCCGCCTCGAAACCGGCATTGGCGCCGCAATACGGCGCGCGCAGTCCTTCGGCAAACAGGCGCAGATCATCGCTGGCGCCCTGCGCCACCTCGATATGGGCAAACGCCTCGCCGACATTCCACAGCCGCAGCGCCACCGCGGGCACGTCGAACACCTGCTGCAGGCCGTCCTGCACCGCATAGGGCAGCGCGTGCGAATCGGCTTCGGCCAGCAGGCGCAATTGCCACGCGTGCATGCGCTGCTGCGTGCGATCGTTCTCGTGACCGTGGCGCACCAGATCGGCCAGCTTCAGCTCCAGGCCCTTGTTCTTTTCGCGCAGGATTTCCATCTGGCGCTCCTGCAGCGACACCGCGCGATGGCTGTGCGGGCTGGTCAGTTGCACCGTGGCCAACAGCTCGGCGTGATCCTCGAAGAACTGGGGGTTGCTCTGCAGATAAGCGGCGACGTCTTGGGCATTCATGGCTTCTACCGGTACGGATCGATTTTTTGGTTGGCAGTGTAGCAAAGACGCCACCTGCGGACTGCGAGGTCCCTGTGCGCGCCCGCGCGGGCCACCGGCAGGCGCGTCGGCGCGGCTAGGTCTGGATCAGACGCTTCTGACGCGAAATGCTCATCAGGATGCCGATGCCCATACCCAGTGTCACCAGCGCGGTGCCGCCATAGCTCAGCAACGGCAACGGCACGCCCACCACCGGCAGGATCCCGCTCACCATACCCATGTTCACGAAGGCATAGGTGAAGAAGATCAGCGTGATCGATCCGGCCAGCAGCCGCGAGAACAATGTCGGCGCATTCGCCGCAATATAAAGCCCGCGGAAGATCAGCAGCAGGTACAGCACCAGCAGCATCGCATTGCCGATCAAGCCGAATTCCTCCGAAAACACCGCGAAGATGAAGTCGGTGTGCTTTTCGGGGATGAATTCCAGGTGAGTTTGCGTGCCCTTGAGCCAGCCCTTGCCGGTCACGCCGCCCGAGCCGATCGCAATGATCGACTGGATCGTATGGAAGCCCTTGCCCAGCGGGTCGGTGGTGGGATCGAGCAGCGTGCAGACGCGATGCTGCTGGTAATCGTGCAGGACCGGCCAGCTCACGCCGGGGGCGCAGATCTGGCTCTCGTAGCTGATCAGCAACGTGATCGCGAGCACGCCAACAGCCAGCAGCGGCAGGATGATCTTCCACGACAGCCCCGCGAAGTAGATCACATACAGGCCGGCGGCCAGCACCAGCAGGCCGGTGCCGAGGTCCGGCTGCTTGGCGATCAGGCCGACCGGAATGCCCAGGATGATCAGCGCGACGACAAAGTCGAACCACTTGATCACGCCCTCGCGCTTCTGGAAGTACCACGCCAGCATCAGCGGCATCGAGATCTTCATGATCTCCGATGGCTGGATCACCATGCCGACGTTCAGCCAGCGCCGCGCGCCCTTGCGGATCAGCCCGAACATGGCCACCGCGATCAGCAACGCCACGCCCACGGTATAGAGCGGCACGGCGATGCGCATCAGCAGTTGCGTGGGCATGTAGGCGATCACCAGCATCACCGCGTACGACAGCAGGATGTTGCGCAGTTGATCCTCGACGCGGCCCGGCATGTCGATCGCGGCCGAGTACAGCGCCACGATTCCGGTGGCGAACAGCAGGAAGACGATCAGGGCCAGCGGCTTGTCGAAGCCCGCGAGGGCCGTCTTGATGACCGAAAGGACGCGACGCTTATCCATGGCGCGTCTCCTTTATTCTGAAGTGCGGTTGCGGGCCGCATCGGCCTCGGCAACGTTGACGGGTTTGGCCGGCTTGGCGCGCGGCTTGGGCGCGGGCGCCGACGCCGGAGTGGCGCGCGGCGCAGGCGCGCTGGGCGCCGACGCGGGCGGCTTGCTGTGCCCCAACGCCTGCAGCATGCGCGCGTCCAGCGTCACCTCGGCCGATGCGGGGGCAATCGCGGCGGGATCGAGTTGTGCCGCGATCGAGTCCGATGCGGCGCGCGCGGCCGGCACCGCCGCTGACGACGACGCCGCCGCAGACGACGCCGCGGCCACGGCGCTGGCGCCCGCGGCGGTTTCAGCCACGGTCGCCGGCGCGGTCTGCATCACGGTGGCCGACGCCGCGTTGGCGGTCAGGCCCGTGGCGAACACGCTAGGCCGGTCCACGGGCGGCTTGCCGCCGGCGCGATCGTGCTCGACCGCGGGCGGCGCCGTCGCCTGCAGTTCTTCGGGCCACTTGCCGGTCAGGTAGTAATCCATCACCTTGCGTGCGATCGGCGCGGCCACGGCGGCGCCAAAGCCCGCATTCTCGACGATCAGCGCCAGCGCGATCTTGGGATGATCGGCCGGCGCAAATGCCGTGTACAGCGAGTGATCGCGCTTGCGTTCGTCGATCGCGTGATGGTTGTACTTTTCGTTCTTGCCCAGCGTGTAGGTCTGCGCCGTGCCGGTCTTGCCCGCCGATTCGTAGGCCGCGCCGGCAAACACGCGCGCCGCCGTGCCGGAATGCGTCACCGCCACCATGGCGCGCTTGATCACGTCGATATCGGCCTGCTTGAACGGTAGCCGGTAACTTTCCTTGGGCACCGTGAGCGAGCGCTTGCGCGTGACCGAATCCTCGACGGCCTTGACCAGGTGAGGCTTCATCGCCACGCCGTTGTTGACCAGAATCGACACCGCGTTGGCCAGCTGCAGGATCGTGAAGCTGTTATAGCCCTGGCCGATGCCCAGCGAGATCGTCTCGCCGTCGTACCACTTCTGCTGCTCGGGCTTGCGGTACGCCTTTCGCTTCCATTCCGTCGATGGCAGGATGCCGCGGCTTTCGCCCTCGATGTCGATGCCGGTAATCTGGCCAAAGCCCAGCGGCTTCATGAAATCGTGGATCGCATTGACGCCCATGTCGCGCGCCAGCGCGTAGTAATAGGTGTCGCACGACTGCACGATGGACGCCTGCATGTCGACCCAGCCGTGCCCGCCTGGCTTGTCGTCGCGGAACGTGTGGTTGCCCAGCGTGAAAAAGCCCGGATCGTGCATGCCCCACGCTGCGGTGCGCTTGCCGGTGGTCAGCGCGGCCAGCGCCATGAATGGCTTGTACGTCGAGCCGGGCGGATAGGTGCCCCGCAGCGGCCGGTTCAGCAGCGGCTTGTCCGGCGAATTGTTCAGCTCGTCCCAGGTCTTCGAATCGATGCCTTCGACGAACAGGTTCGGATCGAACGTCGGCTTCGAGACGAAGGCCAGGATGTCGCCGGTCTCGGGCTCGATCGCCACCAGCGCGCCCCGCCGATCGCCGAACAGTTGCTCGGCCAATTGCTGCAGCCGGATATCGAGCGACAGGATCAGGTTGTTGCCGGGCGTGGCAGGCGATGTCGACAGCGTGCGGATCGGCCGGCCACCGGCGCTGACCTCGACTTCCTCGAAGCCGGTCAGGCCATGCAGCTCGGTTTCGTAGCTCTGCTCCAGGCCGATCTTGCCGATGTAGTTGGTGCCCTTGTAGTTGTCGGCGTCCTTGCGCGGATCGTACGTCGATGCGTCGGCATCGTTGGCTTCGTCGATCGCGTCGATGCGTTCCTGGTCGCGCTGGGAAATCCGCCCCAGGTAGCCGACCACGTGGCTGGCCGATTCGCCCAGCGGATACTGGCGGAACAGCCGCGCGCGCACATCGACGCCGGGAAAGCGGAAGCGCTGCGCCGAGAACTTGGCCACTTCCTCGTCGGTGAGCTGGCTGCGGATCGGCAGGCTTTCGAAGCTGCGCGATTCTTCGAGCAGGCGCTTGAAGCGGCGGCGGTCGCGCGGCTGGATGTCGACCAGCTTGGACAGTTCCTCGATCGTGTTGTCGAGCGTGTCGGTCAGCTTGGACGGCGTGACTTCCAGCGTGTACGCGGAATAGTTGCGGGCCAGCACCACGCCGTTGCGGTCCATGATAATGCCGCGATTCGGCTCGATCGGCGCCACGGAGATGCGGTTGTCCTCGGCCTTGGCCGAGTACTGGTCGTGCTTGTACCACTGCAGCCACAGGAAGCGGGTGAACAGCAGGCCAAAGCAGATGACCGTGAACAGGGCAGCCGCCGCCACGCGGATGCGGAAGCGGCCGATTTCCAGTTCGACGTTGCGGATTTCGGTCATGGGCGGTACTGCGGGCGGCGGGGGCGTTAGGTGGGATGAAGGGCTAGATCGGACGCGTTTCGTCGACGTCGTTCGAGCGGCGTTGCGGCGCCAGCAGCAGCGCGGTGGCCATCGGCCAGAGCACCGCTTCGATCACCGGCGCCAGCAGCAGCGGCCAGCCCGGCAGCGGCGCACCCATTGCCAGGCGGATCACCACCGGCACGGCATGGGCGATAAACAGCAGCGGCATCACATGCAGCGCCTGCGTATAGACCGAGAACCACAGCACGCGGCGATGGATCGTGATCGCGAAATAGGCCAGCAGGGTGTACGCCAGCGCATGTTCGCCGAGCAGCCGCGCATCGTGCACGTCCATCAGCAGGCCCAGCAGGAAGGCCACGCCCATGCCCACCTTGCGCGGCTGATGGATGTTCCAGAACACCAGCACCAGCGCGACCATATCGGGAATCCACAGCGTGGTGCCCCATGGCATCAGGTTGAACAGGAACGCCAGCACGAAAGTCAGCGCGATAAAGACGGGATTGACGGGGCGCAGCAGATATTGGGAAGTGGTCACTGTGCGGACTCCACGGATTTCTTGTCTGCTGCCTTGTCGGCGGCCTTGTCTGCAGCTTTTTGCTCGGCGCCGGCGCGCGCCGCGGCCGAACGCGCGCCGCGCTCCGCTCGCGTCGGGGCGGCGGCGTCTTCCGCCGGACGCGGCGCAAGCCCCGATTCGTAACGAACCACCAGCAATTGCCGATGCGAGCGCACACCCGCTACAGGTTCGCAATAGACGCGCGAGAACGCGGTATCGGCCTTGCGCTCGATCTGGACGATCTTCGCCACCGGCAGACCGGGCGGATACGTGCCGTCCAGACCGGAGGTCACCAATAGGTCGCCCACCTGCAGATCGGCCGAGGCCGCCATGAAGCGCAGGTCCAGCAGGCCGGCGCGCGCGCCGCCAAAGGCGACGCTGCGCAGGCCGTTGCGCACTACCTGCACGGGGATGGCCTGGTCCTTGTCGGTCAGCAGCGTGACTTCGGACTGGAACGGCGACACGCGCGTGATCTGCCCGATCACGCCGCGCTCGTCGATCACCGGATAGCCGGCGCGCAGGTCGTGCGTGCTGCCCTGGTCGATGACGATGCGCTGGCTGTACGGATCGCGCGCGTCGTAGAGAATCTCGGCGGCCGTCACCGGCGTGGCCGATTGCTGCGTCAGGTGCAGCAGCTTGCGTAACTGGTTGTTCTCGGCTTCGAGCTGGGCCTGGCGCACTGCGGCGTTGGCCTGCGCCACGGCCTTCTGGCGCAGCTCGCGATTTTCAGTGGCCAGCGTGACCGACGACTGGGCGTAGTCGAACACGCCGCGCAGCGCGTCGCGCGGCACCAGCACCAGGCGCTCGACCGGCATCAGCACCGTGGCGGCCACCTGGCGCGCAATGCGCATGGCGTCAAAGCGGGCGTCGACGATCAGCAGTGCGAGCGCGATCGTCACAAAGATGACCAGGCGTGCGACAGCGGACGTCCCTTGCTTGAAGAGCGGCGGTGGAGAGTAATCCATTTACCGTTGCACAGGCGAAACCAACCCGCCAGCGCGCCCGCATGCTCGGTCTGGAACATGCCGGGTCGGGCTGGCGGGGGAAGAAATCAATGTGAGCGGGGCCGGGGCGACGCAGCGGGTCACCACGTCCCGCCTCGTCTTACTCGTAGGAGAAGATGCTGCCGAGCTTGTCCATGCGCTCCAGCGCCATGCCGGAGCCGCGCACCACGCAGGTCAGCGGATCTTCGGCAACCAGCACCGGCAGGCCGGTTTCCTCGGCCAGCAGGCGATCCAGGTCGCGCAGCAGCGCGCCGCCGCCGGTCAGCATCATGCCGCGCTCGGCGATGTCGGCGCCCAGTTCCGGCGGGGTCTGTTCCAGCGCGATCTTCACGGCCGACACGATCTGGTTGAGCGGATCGGTCAGCGCTTCGAGGATTTCGTTGGACGACACGGTGAAGGCGCGCGGAATGCCTTCCGACAGGTTGCGGCCCTTGACTTCCATTTCGCGCACTTCGGAGCCCGGGAAGGCCGAGCCGATTTCCTTCTTGATGGCCTCGGCGGTCTGTTCGCCGATCAGCATGCCGTAGTTGCGGCGGATGTAGTTGACGATGGCCTCGTCGAACTTGTCGCCGCCCACGCGCACCGAACCCTTGTAGACCATGCCGCCCAGCGAGATGATGCCCACCTCCGTGGTGCCGCCGCCGATATCGACCACCATCGAACCCGACGGCTCCGACACCGGCAGGCCGGCGCCGATCGCGGCCGACATCGGCTCCTCGATCAGGTAGACCTGGCTGGCACCGGCGCCCAGCGCCGATTCGCGGATGGCGCGGCGTTCCACCTGGGTGGAGCCGCACGGCACGCAGATGATGATGCGCGGGCTCGGACGCAGCAGCTTCGAGTCGTGCACCATCTTGATGAACTGCTTGAGCATTTGCTCGGTCACCGTGAAGTCGGCGATCACGCCGTCCTTCATGGGGCGGATCGCCTCGATGTTGCCCGGCACCTTGCCCAGCATCTGCTTGGCTTCCTTGCCCACGGCGGTGATCGTCTTCTTGGCGTTGGGACCACCTTCCTGGCGGATGGCCACGACCGAGGGTTCGTCCAGGACGATGCCCTTGTCGCGCATGTAGATCAGCGTGTTGGCGGTGCCAAGGTCGATGGCCAGGTCGTTGGAGAAATAGCTGCGGAGAAATCCGAACATCAGGAATCCTGTCTTCTGTTGGTTCGCGAGTATGCGAAGCGGCCGGCGCCTTGTTCGGCCCAGCCACGTATGCGTTTGCAAGGGTGATGGTTCACGGTTCCCCCGGTGCGTGCGGTCGCGTGCCGCTCAACTGGCGCGCGCCGCCTTCACTGGCACGGCAAGCCCCGGTGTGCCAGCGGCGATCCGCATCCGGCGCATGCCTGCACGCCGGACCTACGGGAACCTTTGATTAAACTCTGCGCGAAAGTTCGCCGCCAAATGCGCCGGACAGGACAAAAAACGCCTGACGATCGCAGTAGCCTAATCGGAGGAACCAGTTTGCTACGACTGAAAATGCGATGAAAACCGACCGCTAATCCGCAGTCATGGTTTTGAGCCTGCCGCGTAGTGTTGCTTGCCCGCGACGAACCGCGCCACCATGCCGCCCGATGAGGCACATCGCGGCGCCCCGGCGACCGGCAAAACCGACCGCCCGACCCGGCGGCAGTGCCGATGGCATCACCGCCCGACCGCCCCGCCGCAGCCCAAGTGGAGCGTGCGTTGCGGGAAGACTGCAACGTGTAATGATACCTTATAATTCCGGCTGTTTCGGGGCGTTTGGCCCCGGAAAAACTTGTAACTTCGACGATCCTGGGGTGTCCCCCGGGCGCACCCGTCCGGCACGCCTTGGCCATTGCGCCATGCTGCCCGGCGCATGACGCCCTTCCCGGCACTCCGACGGCCGCCAGAACGCGAACAGGGTGGACGCCGGCATCGCGCCACCGCCCTTTTCGCCACCGGCCGAAACTCCTCCAGTCCGCAGGACTGAACCCGGCGCCGACGCGCCGCACCACGCCATGGCTCTCGAACTTTCCGACGTCAAGCGCATCGCGCATCTGGCCCGCATCGAAACCAGCGATGCCGAGGCCGCGCAGACGCTTGTGCAGCTGAACAATTTCTTCTCGCTCGTGGAGCAGATGCAGGCGGTGGACACCACCGGCATCGAGCCGCTGGCGCATCCGCTGTCCGCCGTGCGCGACATCGCCCAGCGCCTGCGCGACGACGCCGCCACCGAGACCGACCGCCGCGCCGATTACCAGCGCCCGGCGCCGGCCACCGAGAACGGCCTGTATCTGGTGCCGAAGGTCATCGAGTGACAACCGGCCCGCGCGCCGCCGTTGTCCCCTCCCAGACGCCATCTGAACCGACATGACCTTTTCCACTGATTCCGTGATTTCCCTGCGCCAGATCGCCGACGCCCTGGCCGCGCGCGCCGTATCCGCCGAAGAACTGGCGCGCGACTACCTGGCGCGCATCGACGCCGCGCGCGACCTGAACGCCTATGTCGACGTCAACGCCGACCTGACGCTGGCGCAGGCGCGCAGCGCGGACGAGCGCCGCGCCAACGGCCAGGCCACGCCGCTGACCGGCGTGCCGATCGCCCACAAGGACGTCTTCGTGACGCGCGGCTGGAAGTCCACCGCCGGCTCGAAGATGCTGGCCAACTACGAAAGCCCGTTCGACGCCACCGTGGTGGAACGCCTTGGCGCCGCCGGCATGGTGACGCTTGGCAAGACCAACATGGACGAATTCGCGATGGGGTCGTCCAACGAGAACTCGTACCAGGGCGTGGTGCGCAATCCGTGGGATACGCAGCGCGTGCCGGGCGGGTCGTCGGGCGGGTCGGCCGCCGCCGTGGCCGCCGGCCTGGCGCCCGCCGCCACCGGCACCGACACCGGCGGATCGATCCGCCAGCCGGCGTCGTTCTCGGGCATTACCGGCATCAAGCCGACCTACGGCCGCGTGTCGCGCTACGGCATGATCGCGTTCGCGTCGTCGCTGGACCAGGGCGGCCCGATGGCCCGCACCGCCGAAGACTGCGCCATGCTGCTCAACGCCATGGCCGGCTTCGATCCCAAGGATTCCACCAGCCTGGCTCCCGAACAGGGCGGCGTGGACGAAGACTTCACGCGCCTGCTGGGCCAGCCGCGCGCCGGCGCCAGCGCGGCGCAACCGCTGGCTGGGCTGCGCATCGGCCTGCCGCGCGAATATTTCGGCGCGGGCCTGTCCGCCGACGTGGAGAAGACCGTGCGCGCCGCGCTGGCCGAGTACGAAAAGCTTGGCGCCACGCTGGTCGACGTCACGCTGCCGAAGACCGAGCTGTCGATCCCGGTGTACTACATCATCGCGCCGGCCGAGGCCTCGTCGAACCTGTCGCGCTTCGACGGCGTGCGCTACGGCCATCGCGCCGCCGAGTACCGCGATCTGCTCGACATGTACAAGAAGAGCCGCGCCGAAGGTTTCGGCACCGAGGTCAAGCGCCGCATCATGGTGGGCACCTATGTGCTGTCGCACGGCTACTACGATGCCTACTACCTGCAGGCGCAGAAGATCCGCCGCATCATCGCCGACGATTTCCAGCGCGCCTTCGGCCAGTGCGACGTAATCATGGGCCCGGTGGCGCCGAGCGTGGCATGGAAGCTGGGCGAGAAGACCGCCGATCCGGTGCAGATGTACCTGGCCGACATCTTCACGCTTTCCACCAGCCTGGCCGGACTGCCCGGCATGAGCGTGCCGGCCGGCTTTGGCGAGGGCAACATGCCGGTGGGCTTGCAGATCATCGGCAACTACTTCGACGAGGCGCGCCTGCTGCAGGTGGCGCACGCATTCCAGCAGGCCACCGACTGGCATCTGCGCCGGCCGGCCTGATGCGCCAACCAGAGCCCGATCGATCCATCATGCGCATGCACGCCCTGCCCCGCATCCCGCTGCGGCTCGCCGCCGCCCTGGCGCTGGCCGTCACGCTGGCCGGCTGCCAGATTCCGTTTGTCGGCCGCTCCACCCCGATCGCCGCGCGCGACATCGACATCGTCGGCGACTGCCGGCGCACCGAGGACGACGGCTTCCGCGAGGACGCGCAACTGCGTGTCGTGGACAACAGCGTGCAGCAGTTGCAATGGAAGCTGTGGGTGGGCAAGCGCGGCTCGTGCAGCTTCAACCTGGCCGATTTCCGCCAGGTCCGCAAGACGCCGCATATCGAACTGCGCGCCAACGACGGCAGCGCCTGCAAGCTGATGGTGTGGCAGGATCCGCGCCGCATCACGCTGGCGCATGCCAGCTGCCAGGCGCACTGCACGCCGGGCATCTACGAAGAAGCGTGGCCCGTAATGTTCGAGCCGGGCACCGGCGACTGCGCACGGACCCGCTGAAGACGCGCGCGACGATCATGACCCGGCCGCCCCTGCCTTCGCATCCGCGCCCGCCGACGGTTCCGACCGCGGCGGGACGCTGGCTGCGCGGCATCGGCGCCACGCTGGCGATCGGCATGGCATTGCTGGCGGCGGCAGCGGCGCGGCCCGCGGTGTCGATGACGCCGATCGCGCCCGCGTCGCCGCTGACGGCGCCCGCCGGCGCATCGACGGCAACCCCGGGGCCAGCGTCCGCGGCAAACTCCACGGCAAACCCGGCGGCAGCGTCCTCGCAACTGCCCGCGGGCGCGGCCGAGCCGGCGGTCACGCGCGTGCGTCTGCCCGCCGATGTCGGCACGCCGGCGCTCACCGCGTACTGGTTCACGCCGCGCGAGACCTCCGTGCCGCGCACCCAGCCGCTGCCCGTGGTGGTGGCGTTGCATGGTTGCGGCGGGCTGGTCGACATGCGCGTGGCGGCGCGGCGCGCCGGCACGATCGAGGAAGTGATCGATCCCGCCGCCGCGCTGCAAAGCCGCTACCGCGACTACGCGCACTGGCTGACCGAACGCGGCTATGCGGTGCTGATGCCCGACAGCTTCAGCCCGCGTGGCAAGGCGCAAGGCATCTGCAACGAATCTCTCGATGCGCGCGCCATCGACGACAAGACGCGCCGTGCGGACGCGCTGGCCGCGCTGCGCTGGGTGTCCAGACAGCCAGGCGTGGATGCGCGCCGCATCGTGCTGCTCGGCTGGTCCAACGGCGCGCAGGCCGTGCTGGCCACGATCGACACCAGCCGCGCGTGGCCGGCGGGCACGCCGACGGTGGAGCGCGCCGTCGCGTTCTATCCCGGCTGCAAGCGGGCGCTGCAGCAGCACGATTTCCGGCTGCGCACGCCATTGCTGCTGATGATCGGCGGCGCCGACGACTGGACGCCCGCCACACGCTGCGCGATGCTGCAGAATGCCGTGCAATCGCGCCAGCCGGACGCCCGTTTTCGCCTGGAGATCTATCCGGGCGCGTACCACGGCTTCGACGGCACCAGCGAACTGCACGTACGGCGCGATATCGCCGCGCGTCCCGGTGCCGGCGTGACGGTGGGCGGCGATGCGGTGGCCCGCGTGGCCGCACTGGCGCGGCTCGACTCATGGCTGGCGAGTCCGGATCCCTGACAACGCAGGAACGGACTCGACGAATACCGAACATCGAACACCGATACAGAAAGACTCAAACAGGAATACCGCCATGCAATGGGAAGTGGTGATTGGCCTGGAGACGCACGTACAGCTCTCCACGGCATCCAAGATTTTTTCCGGCTCGTCCACCGCGTTCGGCGCCGCGCCCAACACGCAGGCGTCGCCCGTGGACCTGGCGCTGCCGGGCACGCTGCCGGTGCTGAACCGCGGCGCCGTGGAGCGCGCCATCCAGTTCGGCCTGGCGATCGACGCCAAGATCGCGCCGCGCAGCATCTTTGCGCGCAAGAATTACTTCTACCCCGACCTGCCGAAGGGCTATCAGATCAGCCAGTACGAAATCCCGGTCGTGCAGGGCGGCAAGATCACGGTGCAGGTCGAAGGCAAGCAGGGCGTCTACGAAAAGACCGTCAACCTCACGCGCGCACATCTGGAGGAAGACGCCGGCAAATCGCTGCATGAGGATTTCGCCGGGATGACCGGCATCGACCTGAACCGCGCCGGCACGCCGCTGCTCGAAATCGTGACCGAGCCGGAAATGCGCAGTTCGGCCGAAGCCGTGGCCTATGCCAAGGCGTTGCATTCGCTGGTGGTGTGGCTGGGCATCTGCGACGGCAACATGCAGGAAGGTAGCTTCCGCTGCGACGCCAACGTGTCGGTGCGGCCCGTCGGCCAGGAGAAATTCGGCACGCGCCGCGAAATCAAGAACCTGAATTCGTTCCGCTTCCTGCAGCAGGCCATCGACTACGAAGTGCAGTGGCAGATCGCCGAGATCGAGGACGGTCGCGATATCGTGCAGGCGACGGTGCTGTTCAACCCGGACACCGGCGAGACGCGCGCGATGCGCACCAAGGAAGACGCGCACGACTACCGCTATTTCCCCGATCCGGACCTGATGCCGCTGGAAATCGACGCCGCGTGGATCGACCGCGTGAAAAGCGCACTGCCCGAGCTGCCCGCCGCGATGCAGGCGCGCTTCGTTTCGCAGTACGGGCTCTCGGCCTATGACGCCAGCACGATCACCGCGACCAAGGCGCTGGCCACTTATTTCGAAGCCGTGGTCAGCGAAGTGGGCGCGGCCAGCGCCAAGCCCGCCGCCAACTGGCTGATGGGCGACGTGGCGTCGCAACTGAATCGCGACGGCATCTCGATCGAGGACGCGCCGGTGCGCCCAGCGCAACTCGCGAAGCTGCTGGCGCGCATTGCCGACGGCACGGTGTCGAACAACACCGCCAAGAAGGACGTGTTCCCCGCGATGTGGGCGGGCGAATCGGACGGTGACGCCGACGCCATCATCGCGGCCAAGGGTCTGAAGCAGATGTCCGATACCGGCGAGCTGGAAAAGATCATCGACGACGTGCTGGCCGCCAACGCCAAGTCGGTGGAAGAATTCCGCGCGGGCAAGGAAAAGGCGTTCAACGCGCTGGTCGGCCAGGCGATGAAGGCCACCAAGGGCAAGGCCAACCCGGCCCAGGTGAACGAACTCCTGAAGAAAAAACTGGGCTGATTTCCGGCCAGCTCGGCACGACATGGGCCACGCGCATGCGTGGCCTTTTTTTATGCCTGGTCTTCGCGTGCCCCGCCCGCCTGCGTCACGGCGCGGGCCGCCGGCGCTGGCCCGCTGGCCTGCCAGGGCACCACGCTGACCTCCACTTCGACCGTGTGTTCGCCGCCGCCGACGATCACGCCATGCAGCAGCGGCACATCGCTGTAGTCGCGCGCGATGGCCAGCGTGACGTGGCGCGTGTCCGCCAGCACGTCGTTGGTCGGATCCAGATCGATCCAGCCGTTCACGGGGCACCACACACCGGCCCATGCGTGCGACGCGTCGGCGCCCAGCAGGCGCGGTTCTCCGGGCGGCGGATCGGTGCATAGATAGCCGCTGACATAGCGCGCCGCCAGCCCGATCGAACGCAGGCAGCCGATCATCACCTGCGCGAAGTCCTGGCACACGCCGCTGCGCAGCGCGAAGGCTTCCAGCGCGGGCGTGTGCACTTCGGTGGCTTCGCCGTGATACGTGAAATCGGCGTGGATGCGATGCATCAGGTCGATCGCTCCCTGCGCCACGCTGACGCCCGGCGCGAAACTGCGTCGTGCGTAATCGCGCAGATCCGCGTGCAAGGCCACATTGGGCGAGGCGTAGACAAATTCGGCTTCGGCGTGAAATGGCTGCCCGGCGCGATAGCGCAGCATCTGCGCGGCGTCTTCCCACGCCATGCCGCGTGCGGCGTCGAAAGTGCGCCAGCGCGGCGTCAGCGTGACCGTGCTGGTGGTGGCGAGCCGCATCGACTCGTGCGGCACGTCGAGCATGAAATGCAGGACGTTGTTGCCGAATGCGTCGACCCGCAGATGCTGGTGCGATGGCACGGGATCGATGTCGGCACGGTGCGCGCCAACGGTCTGCCACGGGTACGCGGGCGGCATCACCACGGCGCGCTGCTGCGCATGTTCCACGGGCCACGCATAGCGATAGGTCGTGACGTGATGCACGTCGAGCGTAGTGGGCGTCCCGGGCGCAACCGCTTGGATCATGGCAGATCGGTCTCCGGCGCCACGCCCGCATGGCTGAAATAGCGTCCGCCGATTTCCTCGGACAGCCGGGCCATGCGCGCGCCGAGCTGATCGCACAGCGCAGACAGCTTCATGAAGCGATCCTGGTCGCGCTGGCACAGCAGCGTGCGCGACGGCAGCGCACTGACGGGCGGCAGCAATTCCGCCAGCGGCACCCGGGCCTGGGCGTGTGTGCCGGCCGGCAATTGCGCCAGCTTGTCGCGCAGGCGGTCCAGCACGCCATAGAGGCCGCGCGGATTGGTTGGCTCCAGCACCAGCAGGTCCACCAGCGCCGGCACATCGGTGCGCCCCGGAAACAGCGAGCGATAGGTCAGCGTGCTGTCGAACAGATGCAGCAGCAGATCGAAGCCGCTGCGCGATTCCAGCGCGCCGCTGCGCTCGGCCACTTCCAGGAACAACGCGAGCGTGCCCAATCGCTCGATATGACGGCCGATAAAGACCAGCCGCCACGCCTCGTCGCGCGTCATGCGGTCGCCTTGCGCGCCGCTTATCGCGCCGAGCTGCATCGACAGGTGCTCCAGCGCATCGAGCACCAGCGACCGGTCATACGCGCGCTCGCCGTGCGCCGCGCCACCGGCGGGACATGCGGCCTTGGCCATCGCGTCCTGGAAATCATTGCGCGCGGCCAGGATCGTGCGCCAGTGATCGTTGGAAAGACGATTGCGGATTTCATTGGCGGCGCGCGCGTGGGCCGCCAGCGTCGGAATCAACCCCGAAGCCGCATTGACATCGGCCAGCGCCGAGACCAGGCTGCGCTCGAAAACGCGCAGCGACGCCTGGGGCGACGGCGTCTGCGGCGGCACCAATCCAAACCACTGCGCAAGCTGGCCGATCATGTTCAGCGTGCCGTCGTCGGTTTCGTCGTTCGATTCGATCGACCCGAGGATCTGTCGGCATAGACGCACCACGTTTTCGGCGCGCTCGGCATAGCGCCCGGCCCAGAACAAGTTTTCCGCAGCGCGGCTCGACACCGCCAGCGGGCGCGTCACGGCATTGGCGCCGAGCCCCGGCACGCTGCCGCGCGCCGCGCGCGCCAGCGGCATCAGGCCGTGCGCGGGCTGGCTCGACACCACCCAGGTGTCGGCGCTGGTGCCGCCCAATTGCATCGACACCGCTTCCAGGCTGGGCGGCGCCAGCCGCAAGAAGCCGCCCGGCATGACCTGCCAGCCGCCATTGCCATCGGCCACGGCATAGACGCGCAGCATCGCCGCGCGCGATCCGATCCGGCCGCCGCCGTTTGCGCCGGGCTCCCAGCACGGCATGTGCGACAGCGGCAACGGCGCCTGCAACGTGTAGCGGTCCGGCGCCTCGGCGATGCGCGCGCGCCAGTCGTCCAGCGCCTGCAAACCCTGCTCCATGCCGAGCGGCGCATCGCCGGGCGCGCGCGGGTAGGTCGGCATCACGAAGGCGTGATCCATGACGCGCAGCGCCTGCTCGTGCGCCGCGGCCTCGCCGCACCACCAGCTCATTACCGACGGCAACCGCAGCGGCTCGCCCAACAGCGCGCGCGCCATGCCGGGCATAAAGCCGTGAATCGCCGGCGATTCGAGAAAGCCGGAACCGGGCACGTTGGACACCATTACATTGCCCGCGCGCATCGCCTCGAGCAGGCCCGGTACGCCAATGGTGGAATCGCTGCGCAGTTCGAGCGGATCGCAGAACACGTCGTCGAGTCGGCGCAGAATCACGTCCACGCGTTCGAGCCCGCCGAACGTCTTCAGGTACACCACGTCGTTGCGCACGGTCAGGTCCTTGCCCTCGACCAGCGTGATGCCAAGGTAGCGCGCCAGGAACGTGTGCTCGAAGTACGTCTCGTTGAACGGCCCGGGCGACAGCAGCACGATCTGCCGTCCCACGCCGGGCGCCACCCGGCCGCTGTCGTCGCCGGCCTGCGCCGAGGTCGACAACGGCACATGGGCGAGCGTAGAGATCAGCTGCGCGAACGCGGGCGGCAGGCGTCGCACGCGCAGTTCGCGGAACGCTTCGGCGAACTGGCCCGAGATGATCAACCGGTTCTCTAGCGCGTAGCCCATGCCCGACGGCGTCTCCGTGCGATGCGCAATCACGGTCCAGCCGTCGTCGGTATGCACCAGATCGACCGCGATGGTCTGCAGGAAACTTCCGCCCGGCGGCAGATAGCCCTTGAGCGGGCGCATATAGCCCGGATGCCCGTAAACCAGCCCGGGCGGCAGCAGGCCTTTTTCAAGCAGCGTCTGCGGCCCGTAGATGTCGGCCATGATCGCGTTGGCCAGCGTGGCGCGCTGGATCACGCCGGCCTCGATGACGGCCCAGTCCGCCTCCGGAATCAGGAACGGCAGCAGCTCCAGCTGCCACGCGCGCGCGCCGCCGCCCTGGTCGGCGTAGACGTTGTACGTGACGCCGTTGTCGCGGATCTGGCGTGCCACCGCTGCGGCATGGGTGTCGAGCGCCTCGGGACGCAGGTCGCCCACCACCGAGAAAAAGCGCGCCCAGGTTTCGCGCAGCGCGCCGTCAGGCTCGCGCAGTTCGTCGCGATGCCCTGGCGGCACGGGCAACGCCAGCCCGGCGGCCATGGCCACAGGAGCATCCGTTCCATCGAAGGGCAGCGACGACTGCGAAGGCAAGACTGACAAATCTCCAGAAGCATGACGCCAAACGCTACAGCTAGCGCACGTCGCGCAGATCCAGTGTGAACGGAAACTCAAGACTGCGCCGCGCGGGCGGCGCCACCGAGCGCCCCGGCGTATGGCCGATCGCAAAAAAGCGCGCCAGACGCCGGCTTTCCGCCTCGTAGGCATTGACCGGGAATGTCTGGTAATTACGGCCGCCCGGGTGCGAAACATGATACTGACACCCGCCCAGGCTGCGATCCATCCACGTATCCACCACGTCGAAGGTCAGCGGCGCGTGCGACGGAATGGTCGGATGCAGCGATGACGGCGGCGCCCATGCGCGATAGCGCACGCCGGCCACGAATTCCCCGGCGCGCCCGGTCGGCTGCAGCGGCAGCGTCTGACCGTTGACGGTGACCACGTGGCGGCTGTCGTTCATCCCCAGCACGGCGACCTCGATGCGTTCGACCGACGAATCGACATAGCGCACGGTGCCGCCGGGCGCACCTTCCTCGCCCATCACGTGCCACGGTTCCAGTGCCGTGCGCAGCGTCAGCGACAGCCCGGCCACGTCGACCTCGCCCACGCGCGGGAAGCGGAATTCAAAGTGCGGCGCAAACCAGTTCGATTCGAACACAAAGCCGGCGGCGCGCATTTCCGCCAGCACGTCGTCGAAATCCATCTGCACGAAAGTGCCCAGCATGAAGCGATCGTGCAGCGCCGTGCCCCAGCGCGTCAGCGGCGCCGTGTACGGCGTGCGCCAGAAGCGCACCATCAGCGCGCGCAGCAGCAACTGCTGCACAAGGCTCATGCGCGCGTGCGGCGGCATCTCGAACGCGCGCAGTTCCAGCAGGCCCAGCCGGCCGGTCGGGCCGTCGGGCGAGTACAGCTTGTCGATGCAGAATTCGGAGCGATGCGTGTTGCCCGTCACGTCAACCAGCAGATTGCGCAAAATCCGGTCGATCAGCCACGGCGGCACATAACCGTTGCCCACCATTTCGGACATGCCGAGCTGGCGGCGCAGTTCGTCGAAGGCGATTTCGAGTTCGTAGACCTGGTCGTTGCGCGCTTCGTCCACGCGCGGCGCCTGGCTGGTGGGGCCGATGAAGAGGCCCGAGAACAGATACGACAGCGACGGATGGTTGTGCCAGTACGCGATCAGGCTGGCCAGCACGTCGGGGCGGCGCAGGAACGGGCTGTCCGCCGGCGTGGCACCGCCGAGCACGAAATGATTGCCGCCGCCGGTGCCCGTATGGCGGCCGTCGACCATGAACTTCTCGGTCGACAGGTGCGTTTCGTGCGCGGCCTGATAAAGGAATTCCGTGTGATCGACCAGTTCCGTCCAGTCGCTGGCCGGATGGATATTGACCTCGATCACGCCGGGGTCAGGCGTCACCTGCAACAGCTTCAGGCGCGGATCGCGCGGCGGCGGGTAGCCTTCCAGCACGATCTTCACGCCCAGTTCGGCGGCCGTGGCTTCTACTTCGGCCAGCAGAGCCAGGTAATCCTCCAGGGCGGTCAGCGGCGGCATGAACACGTACAGGATGCCGCGCCGGTCCTCCATGGCCTGCAGCTCGACGGCCGGTCCGGCCACGCGGCTCGGATGGCGGACCTCGACGCACAGCGCGGTGCGGATCGCGTGCTGGTCCGATTCTCCGCGCGCCGGTGGATGCGCGGGCGCGACGTTGCGCGCCGCGCCGCGGACCTGGGTGGCGCGGCGGGTCTCCGGCGCCGCGCGCGCGGCGTCGTGCCACGTTGCATCCGGCGATTGCGCGCGCAGCGGGGCGGCCGTCGGCAGCGGCGCGCGCGGCGCGAACGGATCCTGGTCGAACTGCCACGGATAGTCGGCCTTGGAAGCCCAAGGCAGCGAATCGAGCGGCAGCCGGTAGCCCATCGGCGAATCGCCGGGCAGCAGATACATGCGCTCGTCGCGCAGGAACCAGCGGCCCGTGATCCAGCCCGCGCCATCGCCTTCCCCCCGCGCCAGCGGCAGCACGTAGCCGGTCACGCCCGCCAGCCCGGCGTCGAACACGCGCCGCAGCCGCGCGCGCTCCAGCTCGTCGTCGAGCCGGGTGTCGTGCGGATCGACATTGACCGGCAGCTTGCGCTCACGCCACAGGTAATACCAGACGTCTTCGTAGCCGGGCTGGATGCAGCCGACGTCGAGCCCCAGCCGGCGCGTCAGCGTCTGCAGGAAGCGTTGCGCATCGGCCGAGGTGTAGTGTTCGGGCGCGCGTTCGTCGGCAAACAGGGCCGGATCGCGCCAGCACGGTTCGCCGTCCGCGCGCCAGCAGATCGACAACGCCCAGCGCGGCAGTTGTTCGCCCGGATACCACTTGCCCTGGCCAAAGTGCAGGAAGCCGCCCGCGCCATAGCGTGCACGAAGCTTGTGCACGAGTTCGGTGGCCAGTCCGCGTTTGGTGGGACCGAGCGCGTCGGTATTCCATTCGGCGCCGTCGCGGTCGCGCGCGGATACGAAAGTCGGTTCGCCGCCCATCGTCAGGCGCACGTCCAGATCGCGCAATTGCCGATCCACGGCGTGGCCGGCTGCGTCGATGGCGATCCACTGCGCGTCGGTGTACGGCTTGGTCACGCGCGGCGATTCATAGATGCGCGTGATCGACATGTGGTGCGCGAACTGCACCTCGCATTCGTCGACCGCACCGCTGACTGGTGCCGCGCTGCCGGGTTCCGGCGTGCACGCCAGCGGAATATGGCCTTCGCCGGCCAGCAGTCCCGAAGTGGGATCGAGCCCGATCCAGCCGGCGCCGGGCAGGTAGACCTCGCACCAGGCGTGCAGGTCGGTGAAATCGGCCTCGGCGCCGACCGGGCCGTCCACGGCCTTCACGTCGGGCGTCAGCTGCAGCAGATAGCCCGACACGAAGCGCGCCGCCAGCCCCAGATGGCGCAATGTCTGCACCATCAGCCAACCGCTGTCGCGGCACGACCCCGAGCCGTTCTCGAGCGTGGTTTCGGGCGACTGCACGCCCGGCTCCATGCGGATCAGATAGCGGATGTCCTGCTGCAGCCGCTGGTTCAGCGCTACCAGGAAATCGAGCGTGGCGCGCGGCGTGCGGTCGATGCTGGCGACAAAGCTGGCAAAGCGCGGTGTGGCCTCGTCCTTGACCAGATAGGGCGCCAGATCGTGGGCGAGGCCGGGCTCATAGGCAAACGGGAACTGCTCGGCCGACGGCTCCAGGAAGAAATCGAACGGGTTGTAGACCGACATCTCGGCGATGAGATCCACCGTGACGCGAAACTCCGTGGTCTTCTCGGGAAACACCAGCCGCGCCAGATAGTTCGAGAACGGATCCTGCTGCCAGTTGACGAAATGCTGCACCGGCTCGATGCGCAGCGAATAGGACAGGATCGGCGTCCGGCAATGCGGCGCGGGGCGCAGGCGCACGACCTGCGGCGACAACTGCACCGGCCGGTCATAGCGATAGTGTGTGACATGGTTCAGCGCGACGTGCGTGGCCACTACGACCTCCCCGGGATGGGCGTGATGAAGCGTCAGAGAATGGAGCGAACTGCGGGAGAAATGCGCCGATGATCCGGCGTCACTGGCTTAGCAAGACTTGTACCGCCCACGGCCGTCCGGCGGGACTCGCCTACATCTGGCCCTTTGCGCGCACGTTGTCTTCCAGCAGGGACCGCAGCTTGGCCAGCGCGCCGGGGTCGCCATGCGAGGCCGCCCGCGCGTACCAGATCTTGGCCTGCTCGATGTCCTTGTCCACCACGCCCGGATAGCCGCGCTCGTAGTAGCTGCCCACGATGTACTGCGCGGGCCCATCGCCGGACGCTGCCGCCTTGCTGTACCAGCCGAACGCGCGGCCGTAGTCCAGCGGCACGCCCCGGCCGGTGAAATAGTTGGTCGCCAGCGCCATCTGCGCCTGGACATGACCGCCCTGCGCCGCGCGCTCGTACCAGCGATTGGCTTCCTCGAGCGAGCGGGGCACCAGTTCGCCGCGCTCGTACAAATCCCCGAATGTGAACTGCGCATGTGTCATGCGGTTGTCAGCGGCCTTGCGCAACCAGATCAACGCTTCCTGCGGTTTGGCCGCCGTGCCCTCGCCGCGCAACAGCATCATCGCGTAGTTGAACTGCGCAAGCCGGTTGCCCTTGCGCGCCGCTTCGGCAAATCCCTGGATCGCCACATCGAACCGCCCTGCCTCGTAGGCCGCCACCGCTTCGCGCGTCTGCCCCTGCGCCGGGGCTGGCGGCTCCGTGGCGCCCCATCCCTGCATGGCCATCGCCATCAGTACGGCAAAGAGGGCCATACGAAACGTCGGGGCGGCGCAGGCAGACATGGCGAACTCCGGTTCTGGCAGGGAATGGGAGGATTGGATTCAGTGTAGTGGGGGATTTATCGAACAAACCATACGATTATTGGATAATCGAAACGCAAATATCCGATATGTTATTCATCCCGCTAATACACAATCGCGCTACGCCGCGAACCGGTACCCGACGCCCACCTCGGTCAGCAGATGCACGGGCTGGGCGGGATCGGCTTCGAGCTTGTGCCGCAGGTGTCCCATGTACACACGCAGATAGTGGCTGCTTTCCGAATGGGAGGGTCCCCAGACTTCGCGCAGCAGTTCGCGGTGCGTCATGACCTTGCCGCGATGCGCGATCAGCACGGCCAGCAGGCGGTATTCGATCGGCGTCAGGTGCACCTGGGCGTCGCTGCGCATCACCAGGCGATTGGCCAGGTCGACGCGCACATCGCCGAACGCGATCTGCGGCGTGCCTTGCGGGTTGGCCTTCGCATGGCGGCGCAGCAGCACGCGCACGCGCGCCACCAGCTCGCCCACGCCGAACGGCTTGGTCAGGTAGTCGTCGGCGCCGGCGTCCAGCGCGGCGATCTTGTCGGCTTCATCGGTCCGCGCGGACAGCACCAGCACCGGCACCTCGGTCCAGGTGCGCATTTCGCGGATCAGCGTCATGCCGTCGCCATCGGGCAGGCCCAGGTCCAGGATGACGATGTCCGGCTGCCGCGTGCCGGCGTCGATCAGCCCGCGCTTGAGCGTATCGGCTTCGTGCACGCTGCAGCCTTCGGCCTGCAACGACTCCCGCACGAAGCGGCGGATATGGGGCTCGTCCTCGACCACCAGGACGGTCGGCGAAAAATCGAAAGGCATGTCAGTGCGGGTCGGAAAAAGCAGCGTCGAATGGCTCGGGTTCGATCGCGGGAGGATTGCCGCGCGACAGCGCGAGCGTGAAGCGTGCGCCGGGGTGGGCCGACTCGACCCAGATCCGGCCACCGTGGGCCTGCATGATCGCCTCGCACACGGCCAGTCCGAGGCCCACGCCGGCGGTGGCCGATTCGCGCTCGCCGCGCGTGAATTTCTCAAAGATATGCCGCGCCTGTCCGGCAGGCACGCCGGGCCCTTCGTCCTCGACGCTCAGGTGGACTTCGTCGCCGGCCACCGCACCGCGGATGCGCACCACCGTTCCGGCGGGCGTGTACTTGGCCGCGTTTTCCAGCAGATTGCACAGCACGCGCTCGATCAGCACGCCATCGCACTCCACCAGCGGCAGCGCGGAGAGATCGGCCACCTCGACGCGGTGCGCCTTGAGCGCCTCGCGCATCGACGCCAGCGCGGCGCCGACCAGTTCTTCGAGCGATTGCCAGCCGCGCGCCAGCGTCACGTCGTGTTGCTGCAGGCGTGCCATGTCGAGCAGATTCACCACCATCGTGCGCATGCGCTGTGCCTGGCCGCGCATGGCGCTGACCGTATCGGCCACATCGGGCGCCAATGGCGGCGTGGCGCGCTGCAGCGTTTCGGCCATGCCGATCAGGCCGGTCAGCGGCGTGCGCAGATCGTGCGACACCGCCGCCAGCAGCGAACTGCGCAGCCGCTCCGATTCGATCGACACCAGTGCGCGCTGCGCGACGTCGACGTAGTGCAGCCGCTCCACCGCGATGGCGATCAGCGTGGCAAACACGTCGGCCTGACGGCGCAGTTCCGGCTCGGCCAGCGCGCGCCAGGCGCGAGGTTCCACCGCCAGCACGCCGCGCGTCTGCATCGGCGCCTTGAGCGGCAGGTACAGCACGGTGCTGCCCGGCAAGGTATGCGTGCCGGTGCCCGCGGGCTGGCCGTGATCGAATACCCATTGCGCCAGCACCGTGTCGATGGCCGCGCCCTTGTCGGTTTTCTGCGCGGCGTTGCCTTCGCCCGGATCGGCCATCGGTGCCAGCCGGCCCTGCTCGGATACCAGGAAAAACGTCGCGTGCGCATCGAACGCGGCGCGCAGGAAGCGCCCGCCGATCTCGGCGATCTGCGCCGTGGTCAGCGCCGCCGACAGTTCGCGCGCCAGTTCGTAGAGCGTGCGCGCGTCGGTCTCGCGCCGCACGGCCACCTGCGCCTGCTCGCGCAATCCCGCCGTAAGCTGCCCGATCACCAGCCCGACCGTCAGCAGGACGAAGAATGTCAGCAGGTATTGCACGTCGCTGACCGCGAACGACATACGTGGCGGCACGAAAAAGAAATCGAACGCGGCCACCGCCAGCACCGATGCCAGCGCGGCCGGCCCGCGCCCGTGGCGCAGCGCCACGCCGACCACGCCGGCCAGGAACAGCATCGCGATATTGACGAGGTCGAACCACGGGCGCGCCAGCAGCGACAACACCGCCGCACCCGCGCACCACGCCACGGCCCACGCATAGTCGCGCCGCCGCGCGCGCGCCAGGGCGGCCTCGGCCTGCGCGTCGTCGCCGTGGGGCGAAGCATCGGCCAGCGGTGCGCGCGGCCGCAGTTCCGCGCGCGTGGTGTCGGCGGCCACGCGGATCACGTCGATCTCGGGACACCCGCTCGCCAGCGCGTCGGCAAACGTCTGCCGGCCGATCAGGCGGTAGCCGGCGCCCAGCAGCGGCGCCAGCGCGCGCGCCAGCCACATGCGCGCGCGGTCGACCAGGGCGCCGCCGGTCGGCCAGTCGGTACGTGCACGTCCCACCAGCACTTTGGTCAGGTTATGCCGTCGCACGTAGCCGGCCACCGCCTTGACCATGTCGTGCCCAGCCAGCGTTTCGGTACGCGCGCCGAGTTCTTCGGCCAACTGCATCGCCGCGCGCATCCGCATGCGGTCCGGATCGGCCAGCGGCATCAGGCGAGGCGTTGCGATGGTGACCACATGCCAGTCGCAATCGAGCTGGCCCGCCAGCCGGCGCGCGCTGCGCACCACCTGCTCCGCGTCGTCGCCGGCGCCAATGCATGCCAGCACCGCCTCGCGCGTGCGCCATACCGGTTCGATCGCCGCAGCATGGCGGTAGGCGCGCACGTCGTCGTCGACACGATCGGCAGTGCGGCGCAGCGCCAGTTCGCGCAGCGCGATCAGATTGCCCTTGCGAAAGAAGTTGCGCGCGGCGTGGCGCGCCTGTTCCGGCAGATAGACCTTGCCTTCGCGCAGCCGCCGCAGCAGTTCGTCGGCAGGCAGGTCCACCAGCACCACTTCGTCGGCGCCGTCGAACACCGCATCGGGCACGGTTTCCCACACCCGGACCCCGGTGATGCCGCCCACCGCCTGGTTCAGGCTGTCGAGGTGCTGGACATTGACGGTGGTCCAGACATCGATGCCGGCCGCCTGCAATTCCTGGATGTCCTGCCAGCGTTTGGGATGGCGGCTGCCCGGGGCATTCGAATGAGCGAGCTCGTCGACCAGGATCAGCGCGGGACGGCGCAGCAGCGCGCCGTCGAGATCGAATTCCTGCAGAACCCGATCGCGATACGGCACGTCGCGCGCGGGCAGGCGCTCCAGCCCGTCGACGAGCGCCTCGGTCTCGGCGCGGCCGTGCGTTTCGACCACGCCGATCACCACATCGGCGCCCTGCTGGCGCAAGGCGCGCGCCGCGGTAAGCATCGCGAACGTCTTGCCCACGCCGGCCGATGCACCAAAGTAGACGCGCAGCTTGCCGCGCGCGGCACGCACGCCCTCCGCCTGCATGCGTTGCAGCAGATCGTCGGGATCAGGGCGTGGGGCGTCTGTCATCGTCTGCGGATTGTGCCACGCTGGCGTGAGCGATGTGGGCGACTTCCGCGGCTTGGGGGCATGGCTACTTCAGCGCATCGAGCGCCAGATTCAGTTGCAGCACATTCACGCCGGGCTCGCCCAGCACGCCCAGCGTCGGCGCCTCGGTATGCGCGGCGATCAAGGCGTCGATCGTGGCCTGCGGAACACCCCGCGCGCGCGCCACGCGCGCCGCCTGGTATTGCGCCGCGGCCGGGCTGATGTGCGGGTCGAGGCCACTGCCCGAGGCGGTCACCAGATCCACGGGAATCGGTGCCCGGTTGTCGGGATCGGCGGCACGCAGCGCGTCGATGCGCGCGCGCGCCGCATCGGTCAGCGCCGGGTTGGTCGGACCGAGATTCGATCCGCCCGACGCCGTCGCGTTATAGGGCATCGGCGCGGTGGCCGACAGCCGGCCCCAGAAATACTTCGGCGCCGAGAACGATTGGCCGATCAGCGCAGACCCCACGGTCTTGCCGTCCTTGACGATCAGCGATCCGCCGGCCTGTGCGGGAAACAGCGCACGCGCGATGCCGCTGACCACGCCCGGATACAGCAGCCCGGTGACGAGCGACAGCGCGACGAAAACGGTCAGCGCGGGACGCAGCATGCCGGGCTGGCGCGCGGGTTCGATCATGGTGTTGGCTTGTGTTTGCATTGCAGTGCTCCGTATCTCAAATCCAGCCGAACATCGTCAGCAGCATGTCGATCAGCTTGATGCCCACGAACGGCACGACGATGCCGCCCACGCCGTAGATCAACAGGTTGCGGCGCAACAGCACGGCCGCGCCAAGCGGGCGATACACCACGCCGCGCAGCGCCAGCGGGATCAGCGCGACGATGATCAGCGCGTTGAAGATCACCGCGGACATGATGGCCGACGCCGGCGTCGACAGATGCATCACGTTGAGCAGATTCAACTGCGGATACGTCGTGGCAAACGCGGCCGGGATGATGGCGAAATACTTGGCCACGTCGTTGGCCACGCTGAACGTGGTGAGCGATCCGCGCGTCATCAGCATCTGCTTGCCGATCTCGACAATCTCGATCAGCTTGGTGGGATTGCTGTCCAGGTCGACCATGTTGCCGGCCTCGCGCGCGGCCTGCGTGCCGCTGTTCATCGCCACTGCGACATCGGCCTGTGCCAACGCGGGCGCATCGTTGGTGCCGTCGCCGGTCATCGCCACCAGCCGGCCCTGCCCCTGGTATTCGCGAATCAGCGCGAGCTTGGCTTCGGGCGTGGCTTCGGCCAGGAAGTCGTCGACGCCGGCCTCGGCAGCAATCGACGCCGCGGTCAGGCGGTTGTCGCCGGTGATCATCACGGTGCGGATGCCCATCCGGCGCAGTTCGCCAAAGCGTTCGCGGATGCCGGTCTTGACGATGTCCTTGAGTTCGACCACGCCCAGCACGCGCACGCTTTCCTCGGTGCCCTGCGCGATGGACTCGGCCACCACCAGCGGCGTGCTGCCGGCGCGCGCCACATCGTCCACGGCCTGCATCACCGCGTCGGGAAACTTGCCGGCGCGCTCGGTGACGTAGCGGCGCACCGCATCGGCCGCGCCCTTGCGCACGCTGCGCACGATCTCGCCATGGGCCACATCGACGCCGCTCATACGGGTCTGTGCCGTGAACGGGACGAACACAGGCGGCGTCGCCTGCGCCGCGCCCATCTCGGGGGCACGCGCGCCGGGCTGCTGGCGCGCCAGCGCCACGATGCTGCGGCCTTCCGGCGTTTCGTCGGCCAAGGACGACAGCCACGCCGCTTCGGCAAGCTGTTGCGCGCTCACGCCCGGCGCACAGATAAAACGCGCTGCCTGGCGATTGCCGTGCGTGATCGTGCCGGTCTTGTCGAGCAACAGCACGTCGACATCGCCGGCCGCCTCGACCGCACGGCCCGAGGTGGCAATCACGTTGGCCTCCATCATGCGGCTCATGCCCGCCACGCCGATCGCCGACAGCAGGCCGCCAATCGTGGTTGGAATCAGGCAGACCAGCAGCGCCACCAGCACCGTCACCGATACCGGCACGCCGGCCTTGGTCACCAGCACCGCGTATAGCGAATACGGCTGCAGCGTGGCGGTGGCCAGCAGCAGCACCAGCGTCAGCCCGACCAGCAGGATCGTCAGCGCCAGTTCGTTCGGCGTCTTCTGGCGCTTGGCGCCTTCGACCATGCTGATCATGCGGTCGATGAAACTCTCGCCCGGATTGGTGCTGATGCGCACCACGATCCAGTCGGACAACACGCGCGTGCCGCCCGTGACCGACGAGAAGTCGCCGCCCGATTCGCGAATCACTGGCGCCGATTCGCCGGTGATGGCGCTTTCGTCGACCGACGCCACGCCTTCGATCACATCGCCGTCGCCGGGAATCATCTCGCCAGCCTCGACCAGCACGATGTCGCCCTTGCGCAGCAACGTAGCCGCGCGCTGTTCGGTGGCGCCAGCGGCGCGCGCATCGACGCTGCCGGTGCGCAGCACGCGCGCCATGGTGGTGGTTTTCAGGCCGCGCAGTGCGGCCGCCTGCTGCTTGCTGCGTCCTTCCGCCAGGGCTTCGGCAAAGTTGGCAAACAGCACCGTGAACCACAGCCAGATCGTCACGGCCAGGATGAATCCCGCCGATTCGCCGCCCTGCGTGGGCGCGAGCCATGCGCGCAGGAACAGGATGGTGGTCAGGATGCTGCCGGCATAGACCACGAACATCACGGGATTGCGCAATTGCGCGCGCGGATCGAGCTTGCGCAGCGCATCGAGCATCGCCGGCTTGACCAGCTCCGGTGCGAACATGCCGCGCGCGGTGCGCGGATGATGCGGCACGCCGCCGCCGGGCGTCGTGGTGCCATGCGTGGCATTGGCCGCGGTATGGACGGACGCGCCGTGAGCTGCGTCCGCTTGGCGTACGGGCGCATTGGCGGCGCGCGTCGCCGAGGTGTTTTGAGGCATGCGAATCTCCGCGAATTACCGTGCAGCGGCCGCGACCGCGGCGCCCTGCAATTGCTCTGCGACCGGGCCCAGCGCGAGCGCGGGCACATAGGTCAGCGCGCCCACCAGCAGCACCGATCCCACCAGCAGGACCACGAACAGCGGACCATGCGTGGGCATCGTGCCGGCCGTGGCGGGCGTGCGGCGTTTGGCGGCCAGCGATCCGGCCATCGCCAGCACGGGCACGATGATCCAGAAGCGGCCGAACCACATCGCCGCCGCCAGCAGCGTGTTGTAAAACGGCGTGTTGGCCGACAGACCGGCAAATGCGCTGCCGTTGTTGTTGGCCGCCGAGGACAGCGCGTAGAGAATTTCCGAAAATCCATGCGTGCCGGGATTGAGCACGCCAGCGCGCCCGGCATCGAACATCACCGCGACGGCCGTGCCCACCAGCACCAGCAGCGGCGTGACCAGGATTGCCACGGCAGTCATCTTCATTTCGTACGCTTCGATCTTCTTGCCGAGATACTCGGGCGTGCGGCCGATCATCAGTCCCGCGATGAACACGGCCAGCACCGCATACACGAGCATGCCGTACAGCCCCGAGCCCACGCCGCCGAACACCACTTCGCCAAGCTGCATCAGCAGCATCGGCACCAGACCGCCGATTGCCGTGAACGAATCGTGCATGCCGTTGACCGCGCCGCACGATGCCGCAGTGGTGATCGTTGCAAACAGCGAGGTGGCGGAAATGCCGAAGCGCACTTCCTTGCCTTCCATGTTGCCGCCGGCCTGCAATGCCGATGCCGCGTGATCGATGGGTAGCGCCGACAGCGCGGCGTTGACCTGCTGTTCGGACACCATCGCCGCCAGCGCCATGACCACGAAGATCACCGTCATCGACGCCAGCACCGCCACGCCCTGGCGACGGTCCTTGACCATTTCGCCGAACGTGAAGCACAACGCGGCGGGAATCAGGAAGATCGCCAGCATCTGGATGAAGTTGGCAAGCGGCGTCGGGTTTTCGAACGGATGCGCCGAATTGGCGTTGAAGAAGCCGCCGCCGTTTGTCCCCAGCATCTTGATCGCTTCCTGCGAGGCGACCGGGCCCATCGCCAGCGTCTGCGTGGCGGTGGTGGCCGCTTCCGTCACCGGCTTGCCGTCGGCGTCGAGCACCGGCTGGCCGGCCGCGTCCACCTTGGGCTGGGTGAACTCGACGGTGTTGACGAGGCTCACCTCCTTGTAAGCGTCGAAGTTCTGGATCACACCCTGGCCAACCAACACCACGGCAATGACGACCGACAGCGGCAGCAGCACGTACAGCGTGGTGCGCGTGAGATCGACCCAGAAGTTGCCGATGGTCCGGGCGCTGTGGCGCGCGAAGCCTCGAATCAGCGCGAACACCACGGCAATGCCGGTGGCGGCCGAGGCAAAGTTCTGCACCGTCAACGCGAGCATCTGCGTGAGATAGCTCATCGTCGATTCACCCGCGTAGCCCTGCCAGTTGGTGTTCGACACAAAACTGATGGCCGTATTGAACGACGAGTCGGGCGACACCGCGCCAAACCCCTGCGGGTTGAGCGGCAGCGCGCCTTGCAGGCGTTGCAGCGCATACACGGCGATCACGCCGAGCACGTTGAACACGATCACGGCGATGGCGTATTGCTTCCATCCCATTTCCGCGTCGGCCCGCACGCCGGCCAGGCGATAAAGCCCGCGCTCCAGCGGCCGGCCCCAGGCGGTCAGCCGGTAGTTGCCCTCTTCGATGGCGCGCCGCATGTAGCGGCCGAGGAAAGGCGCCGCCACGAACAGCACGGCAAGGTAAAGGGCCAGCAGTGCGATGAATTGAGAGAGGTTCGGCGTCGACATCAGAATTTCTCCGGCCGGAACAGCGCTACCAGCAGGTAGACGAAGAGGACGGCGGCCAGCCCGCCGCTGAGCAGGTCGGTCCAGCTCATGACGGCCTCCGGTCAGCAGCGGCGCGGCCGGCGGTGTGCGGTGCGGCCGGCGTCGGGGCGTGCCGCGGCGCGGCGGCGTCGTCGCTGTTGCCGCGCGTCGACGGCAGGTTTGCGCCGAGCGCCGCGCAGAGCGCCAGCAGCGCACCGGTCAGCGCGCCGAACGCCAGCAATACAAGGAAGTAGATCCCGTCCATGACATGAATGCAGGCATGGCGCCTGCCGAGTGATTCACGGATACGAGATTAGGGATCGGGGGATAAAAACGGGATAGAGAGGCGGAAAAGCGGTGTAAACGAAATATAAAAATCGAAATACGAAAATGCCGGAAGACCGGATGTCAGATCCATCCCGCGCGGTGCAGTTTGCGCCAGAGCATTCCGCAAGCGGTCACCGTAATGCCGATCACCACGGGATAGGCGTAATGGAATTTCAGCTCCGGCATGAAATTGAAGTTCATCCCGTACAACGAAAACACCACGGTCGGCACCGCCAGAATGGCGCCCCAGCCGGCCAGCCGCTTGACCACCTCGTTCTGCGTGACCGTCACCAGCGCCAGGTTGACCTGCACCGCGGTAGTCAGCATTTCGCGCACCACGTCCAGCGATCTCACGATGCGGCTGCAGTGATCCTCGATATCGCGGAAATACGCGCGCAATTCCTTCGGCACGAGATCCTCGTGCAGGCGGATCAGTTGGCCGCAGATGTCCTCCACCGGGTAGACGGCATTGCGCAGCCGCAGCACCTGATGCTTGACGTGATATAGCCGTTCGATCGCCTGGCGGTCGAATTCATCGCGAAAGATGCCCTGCTCCAGCGCCTCGAAGGTGTCCTCCAGGTGCGTGAGTATCGGCAGGTAGTGGTCGACCACGAAATCCATCAACGCATAGAGCACGTAGCCCGGGCCGTTGGCCAGGCCGTGCGGATCCTGCTCGCAGCGGTCGCGCACCGGGGCGTAGGTGGAACTGGCGCCGTGCCGCACCGAGACCACGTAATTGGGGCCGACGAACAGATGGGTCTCGCCCACCACCACTTCCTCGCCCACCAACTGCGCGGTGTTGAGCACCACGAAAACGGAATCACCGTAGGTTTCGAGCTTGGGCCGCTGGTGCGCGTCGAGCGCATCCTCCACGGCCAGGTCGTGCAGGCCGAACGCCTGCTGCACACGGCGCAGCATCGGCAGATCCGGTTCGTGCAGGCCCAGCCAGACGAAAGTGCCGGGCTCGGCAAGCACCGTGCCGATGTCTTCGAACTCGACCTTCCCCAGTTTTTTGCCAGCACGATAAGCCGCGCAGTTAACGATGGCGCCCATGACTCCTCCGGTGTCGAGATGCGCAATCGTAACAAGCGCACGCAATTCGTGCGCGCACGATGCAACTGCCGCCTTCGGGTGTACCCGTATCGCCCCGCACGCCACGTGTTAAGACGCTTGCACGGAATATGGTCCGCATCCTCCACCCCCGATGCAATCACCAACATTTGTTACAGTTCCCCGGAATTCCGACGTTAGAATGTCCCATTTCCACGGTCACCGACTATGTCCCAGAAGAAATCGCCACGCTTCGAGCTGCGCAGTGGCAATGTCGACGCCCTCCTTCTCGCTCTCAATACCGCCGACCTGGACGCGCTGCGGGATGACCTCCTCTCCCGTTTTGAGTCGACCCCCGATTTCTTTTCCGACGATGTGGTGGCACTGGACTTGCGCCGTCTGGAACATGACGGTGCGTTGGCGCTGGACCGCGTGATCGACACGCTGGCCACGCTCAATGCGCGGGCGATTGGCGTGGTGGCGCGCGCCGAGCAACGCGGCTGGGCCGGCGAATTCGGGCTGCCGCTGCTGGACAGCCAGAGCCGCCGCGGCGGGCGCGACGAAGCGCCGCGCGAATCCGATACGGCCGCCCATGCAGACGGCGCGGCGCACAAAGCGCAGCCGGACGCCGAAGCAGTCGCATCCGGTGGCAACGGCAAAGCCGCCGCCGATATCGCCGAGATCATGGCCGCGGCCAATGCCGCCGCCGCGCCGCGCGCGATCCCCACGCTGCTGATCGACAAGCCGCTGCGCTCGGGCCAGCAGATCTACGCGCAGGGCGACGTAGTGATTCTGGATCTGGTGAGCTACGGCGCCGAGGTCATCGCGGAAGGCAACATTCATATCTATGCACCGCTGCGCGGCCGCGCGCTGGCAGGGGTGAAGGGCAATCCCGACGCACGCATCTTCTGCACGTGCCTGGAGCCCGAACTGATTTCCATCGCCGGCATCTATCGGACCGCGGAGCAGACGCTTCCGGCCGACGTGCTCGGCAAATCGGCACAGGTGCGCCTGGCCGACGAAAAGCTGATTCTCGAACCGCTGCGGATGAAATGACCGCAGTGCCCACAGCACATATTCCACTGATACCGGACCATAGAGCCATGGCAAAAATCATCGTAGTGACCTCCGGCAAGGGGGGCGTTGGCAAGACCACCACCAGCGCGAGCTTCGCCGCCGGCCTGGCCCTGCGTGGCCACAAGACTGCCGTGATCGACTTCGACGTCGGCCTGCGCAATCTCGACCTGATCATGGGTTGCGAGCGCCGCGTCGTGTACGACCTGATCAACGTCGTGCAAGGCGAGGCCAATCTGAACCAGGCCCTGATCAAGGACAAGAAGTGCGAAAACCTGTTCATCCTGCCGGCCTCGCAGACGCGCGACAAGGAAGCGCTGACGCGTGAGGGTGTGGAAAAGGTCATCAACGACCTGAAGGACATGGGCTTCGAATTCATCGTCTGCGATTCCCCGGCAGGCATCGAGACGGGCGCATTGATGGCGATGTATTTCGCCGACGAGGCGCTGATCGTGACCAACCCGGAAGTGTCGTCGGTGCGCGATTCGGACCGCATTCTCGGCATCCTGGCGTCGAAGACCAAGCGCGCCAGCGAAGGCGATCCGATCAAGGAACACCTGCTGATCACGCGCTACAACCCGAAGCGCGTGCACGGCGGCGAAATGCTGTCGCTGACGGACATCCAGGAAATCCTGCGCATCAAGCTGATTGGCGTGGTGCCGGAATCGGAAGCCGTGCTGCATGCGTCGAACCAGGGCACGCCCGCCATCCACCTGGAAGGCACCGACGTGGCCGATGCCTACGCCGATGTGGTGGACCGCTTCCTTGGCAAGGACAAGCCGCTGCGTTTTGTCGATTACCAGAAGCCGGGCCTGCTCTCGCGCATCTTTGGCAACAAGTAACCGGAGGACTATTCCATGTCGATCCTGTCCTTCCTGCTGGGGGAGAAGAAAAAATCAGCGTCTGTCGCCAAGGAACGGCTGCAGATCATTCTCGCCCACGAACGCACCGGCCATTCCGCGCCGGCCGATTACCTGCCCGCCCTGCAGCGCGAACTGGTGGCGGTGATCTCGAAATACGTGAAGATCAGCGATCAGGATTTGCGCGTGAGCCTCGAGCGCCAGGACAACCTGGAAGTGCTCGAAGTGAAAATAGAGATTCCGCAGGCATAATCGCCGCCGCATTAACTTGCCGGCCGCTATCCCTGATTAAGGGATAACCCTCCCCCTCTCTCGCGGGATATATTGCACCGCAGCAGCCGTCTCTTGCGACGGCTGCGGGTTTCCCCGTACATCCCCCTGTCTGCCGCTCCCCGCCTTGCATGCACCATGATGGCGCGTGCTGCTTTGCACCATTTTCACAGCGCTAAGACATTGTGTAGCGGCAAACCAACGAATTTGCACCAAATGTCTCCCCGAAGCCGGGCTCGAGTTCGGTTTTATGTCGGAATCTCGCGCGTTTTGTTAAATTTTCGCGGCGTTACGAGCAAACGTAAAAACCAAATGGACTCGCCGTGATCCGGTGAAAGTCTGGCCACAAGACAGAAAAGGAGCACCATGAAGAAATCGCTACTGACCCTCGCAATTGGTTCGCTGGCCGCCGGCAGCGCATTCGCGCAAACGTCGGTCACGCTGTACGGCATCGCCGACGCCAGCGTCCGCTGGACCAACCACGCCGATGCAGCTGGCCACAGCCAGGTCCAACTGACCGACGGCGCAGTGACGCAAAGCCGCTGGGGTCTCAAGGGTTCGGAAGCCCTGGGCAACAACCTCAAGGCTATCTTCCAACTGGAAAACGGCTACAGCCTGGACAACGGCACGATGAATTCGTCGGGCCAGCTGTTCAATCGTCAAGCCTACGTGGGTCTGGCCGGCGACTTCGGCGCCATCAAGCTGGGCCGCCAGTACACCGAGGGCTTTAACCTGTTCGGCGATTTCGATCCGCTGACGATCGGCAACTACACCGCCAACGCCTGGCCGTTCTTCCTGACCCAGTTCCGCGCCAACAACGTGATGAGCTACTCGGGCTCGTTTTCGGGCCTGAACGTCGGCGCCAGCTACGGCTTCGGCGAAGTGGCCGGCAGCGTCACCAAGAACCAGTACTGGGGCACCCGCGCTTCGTACGACATCGGACCGTTTGGTATCGGTGGTGTGTACCAGGAAGTGCGTGACGCCAACAGCAACAAGCAGCAGATGTGGGGCGTGGCCGGCAAGTACGGCATCGGCCCGGTCAAGCTGTTCCTGGGCTACGTTGGCGGCAAGGACAACACCGGCGTGATCGACAACAACTTCCTGAACCAGTCGGCCGCGACGACGTCGGCCACTGGCCGTGCCGCGGTCACCGCTGGCGCGCCGAACAACCCGCGCAAGGACGCGCTGGGCTACCTGGGCCTGACCTATCAGGTCTCCCCGGCCCTGGCCGTGACCGGCGTGTTCTACGGCGACCACGTGAAGAACAAGAACGGCGTCAACGGCAACGATGGCAACCGTTACACCGGCGTTCTGCTGGCCGAGTACTCGCTGTCCAAGCGCACCCAGGTCTACGGCACCGTGGACTACAACAAGCTGACCGGCGGCGTGCAGTCCGAACTGCCGGGCAAGGGCACCCAGATGGGCGTGGCCGCTGGCGTCCGCCACATTTTCTGATCGTTGGTCTGATCAGTGATTGGGAGAAAGGCACCTTCGGGTGCCTTTTTTTTCGCCCCGCGCGATGCGCTCGCGTTCTTCGTCGTCCAGCAATTCCAGCCGATAGCCGAAGGTGTAGACCGGCAGCACGCGCACGCCATTGTCTTCCCAGAGGCCCAGCTTGGTCCGCACGCGCGACACATGCGTGTCGATGGTGCGCGACATCGGCGGCATATCGCGGCCCCACACCGTCGTCAGCATGTGTTCGCGCGGCACCACGCGGCCCTGGTTACGGAACATCAGCAGCGCCAGGTCGAATTCCTTCGGCGTCAGCGGCACCGTGCGGCCGTGGTGCGAGACCTGCCGCGCGACCACATCGAATACGAAGGCGCCCCATGACAGCCGGTTCTCGTCCAGGCGATGCGAATCGGGATACGCGCGCCGCAGCAGCGCCTCGATGCGGGCAGCAAATTCGCGCGGGCGGATCGGCTTGACCACGTAGTCGTCGGCGCCCGCGTTCATCGCCGCCACCACATCGTCCTCGCCACAGCGGTCGCTCACGAACATGACGGGGATGCGCGGATCGAGGTGCGCGCGCACCCAGCCGAGAATTTCCGTGCCGCTGATCTGTGGCACATCCCAGGTCAGCAGCAGCAGGTCGAAGGTGATTCTGCGCAGCGTCAGCAGCAGGCGCCGGCCGTCCGCAAACGTCAAGCATTCGTGGCCGGCGCCGGTCACCACGTCGCGGATCAAAGCCGCGTGCGCGCTGTCGTCTTCCAGCGCGGCAATCCTGAGCCCTGTCGTTGTCATGCGTCGTCACGCCCGCCGTGGGCGTCGCTTGTCTGTCCAACGACCATTAGACGGGGAGTTGCGCGGCAATCCTATAAGACGATCCTCATTTTATCGGCAACAAATGTTTACTTCGCCCGCAACGCTACGCGCCCTACCATGGCCGGCACTGCTCTACCGTTCATTCAGCGAACGAAAGGAAGGCCATCGTGAAGGTTGCCGCGCTCGAAGACAATCCGGCTCGCGCCATGGTGCTGGAACACGCCCTGCAATCGGGCGGGCACAGCCTTGCGCGCTTTCGCTGCGGGCAGGCGATGATCGACGCCATCCACCGCGACCGCTTCGACCTTCTGCTGCTCGACCGCGACGCGGCGGCCGGTGATGCCGACGAACTGCTGCGCTGGATCCGGCGCACGCTCGGGCAGGGCGTGCCGGTAATGATGTTCGGCGCCAGCAACGCCGAGGAAGATGTGGCGCGATGTTTGAAGGAAGGTGCCGACGCCTACGTGCCGCAGCCCGCGCGCGGCAAGGAACTGCTGGCCCGCATCGAGGCGCTGGCGCGCCGTGCCGCCGTGCCGTGCAGGCCGGCCGGGATCCCCCCGCCGGATGAACTCGGCAATCCACCCGAGGAGCTGGTCTGCGGCGCGTTCCGGTTTGCGGTGGGCGAACGCCAGGTCTGGGTCAAGGGCGTGCCGGTAACGCTGTCGCCGAAGGAATATGCGCTGGCGCTGCTGCTGTTCCGCAACCTCGGCACGCTGGTGATGCGGCGGACCATGATCGATCAGGTCTGGCGCAACGCCGCCATGTCCGAGCAGGCGCGCACTATCGACAGTCATCTGTCGCGCATCCGGACCAAGCTGGCGCTATGGCCGTTCAACGGCGTGATGCTGCGCGCCGTCTATCGGCTGGGCAGCCGGCTCGATCTCGCCTAGGGGACGCCAGCCGATGCCAGCGCCGTGCAAACCCGCCGCAAGCGGTCGCCGATCAGTCGGCCTTGATGCCGGCTTCCTTGACGATGCGCGCGTTCTCGACCGATTCGGCGCGAATCGCCGTGGCGAATTGCGCAGCGGAGCCGCCGGTCGGCACTTCGCCGCCGCGCATCAGCCGCTCGCGCACGTCCGGTTCGGCAAGCGCCTTGTTCAGTTCTGCGTTGAGCTTGTTAAGAATGGCTGGCGGCGTCTTGCCCGGCGCGAAGATGCCGAAGGTCGACGTGAGGTTGGCCTTCGGATAGCCGAGTTCGTCGAAGGTGGGCACGTTGGGCAGGCTTTCCAGGCGCTTGGGCGCGCCCACGGCGATGGCATGCAGGCGGCCAGCCTGCATGTGCTGGGTCAGCATCGGGCTGGCGTTGGTGCTCATCACCTCGAACTGTCCGCCCAGCGCATCGTTCATCTGCTGGCCCGCACCCTTGTAGGGAATCAGCGTGACATCGGCCTTCGCCTTGGACTTCACCTGTTCCAGCATCACGTGCCCGACCGTGCCCAGGCCGGACGTGGCCCAGCGGACCGAGCCCGGCTTGGCCTTGGCCTGCGCGATCAGGTCCTGGAACGTCTTGCCGGTGAAGCTTGGCGTGGCCACCACCAGCACCGGCGAATACATGACGCTCATGACCGGTGCGATATCGCGTTGCGGATCGTAGTTGACGCGCCCCACGTGCGGATTGAGCGTGAGCGGGCTGGTTGCGGCAAAGCCCAGCGTGTAGCCGTCGGGAGCGGCCTTGGCAACGGCGTCGATGCCGATGCTGCCACCGGCGCCGGCCTTGTTTTCCACCACCACCGAGGTGCCCATCTGCACCGACAGCTTTTCACCCAGCGCGCGCGCCACGGCATCGCTGATGCCGCCGGTCGGATAGGCCACGATCATGCGGATCGGACGGCTTGGATAGTTGTCGGCGGCCAGCGCCGGGGCGCATGCCGTGATGGTCAGGATCGGCGCGACGAAAAGCGCGCGCAGTGGCAGGGAACGGAAAGCGGCCATGGTCTGGGCGGGGGCGGGATATTCGTGGAAAGACTGCGGCGCGCGTGGGTACGCGCGGATCTGTCGGGGAACGCGGCAATGCCTGTGAGCGTCGGCGGCGTTCCAGTCAGGCGCGATTTTAGCCGATCGCCCTGTCCGGTCCCCGGCCGCCGGCTACCGCACCAGCGGAAGCTCGGGCACCCACGATACGAACAGCTCGTTGGCGCGGTCGTAGAGCCGCCACGCGGTACCGCATTCGCGGCAACTGAACGACATCATGCTGAAAGGCACGCCGGCTGCGCTCTGGCTGACCAGCGGCGCGTTGTTGCGCAACGCCAGACAGGCATGCGGTTCGCGTCGGCGCGGGTCGTCGGCCAGGGCAAGGCAGTGGGCGCAGGCAGGGCGAGCAGACATTGCAGACGTTGCGGAGGGAGGGGGCACAGCGGACTTCATGACCGTGATGATGCCGCAAAACCGATGCCAGGTCTTGGCGCAGATCGTCGCGGTGCTGGACCGCGGCGCGTTGCGCGCGCAACATGTCGGCTTCCCTTCACCAAGAAGAAACAGGAGTTTGTCCGCATGTCTGCCTTCCGCCCCCGTTTGGCGTCGCTGCCCGCCGCCCTGGCCCTGATCGGTGCGCTGTGCACGCCCTCGGTCCACGCCGCCCCCGTCGAGCCCGTCTTCCAGCTTGCGCAACAGGAAAAACCGGCCCTGGTCGAGACCCTGAAAGATCTGGTGTCGATCGAATCGGGCAGCAAGGACATCGAAGGGCTCGATCGTATCGCCGCCCTGATCCGCGACCGGCTGGCCGCCATGGGCGGCGATGCCAGGCTGGTGGAGCCCACCGACATCTACCGCATGGAAGACACGCCCGAGAAAGTGGGCAAGATGGTGCATGCTACGTTCAAGGGCACCGGCAAACGCAAGATCATGCTGATCGCACACATGGATACGGTCTACCTGCGCGGCATGCTGGCGCAGCAGCCGTTCCGCGTGGACGGCGATCGCGCCTATGGCCTTGGCATCGCTGACGACAAGAACGGCGTGGCCGTGATCCTGCACACGGTTGCCATCCTGCAGAAGATGAACTTCAAGGACTACGGCACGCTGACCGTACTGATCAATGGCGACGAGGAAATCAGCTCGCCCGGCGCGCGCGCGATGCTGACGAAGCTGGGCGCGGAACAGGACGCGGTATTTTCGTGCGAAGCCACGCGCGTGACCGGCGACCGCCTGTCGCTGGCCACCAGCGGGATTGGCGCCATCGCCCTGAAGGTGGAAGGCAAGTCATCGCATGCCGGCAGCTCGCCCGAACTGGGCCGCAACGCACTGTACGAGATGTCGCACCAGATCCTGCAAATGCGCGACCTCTCCAATCCGGACACCGGGCTCAAGGTCAACTGGACGCTGTCGCAGGCCGGCACCAATCGCAACGTGATTCCCGCCGTGGCCACCGCGCAGGCCGATGTCCGTGTATTGCGCACGGCCGACTACGACGGCCTTGAGCGCACGCTGCAGGATCGCGTCAAGAAGACGCTGATTCCCGATACCAAGGTGAGCGTGAAGTTCGAGCGCCGCCGGCCGCCATTGGAAGTGACGCCCGCCGCGCGCGCACTGGCAGCGCATGCGCAAGGCATCTATGCGGAGATCGGCGAAAAGCTGGCCGTTTATGACACGGCCGAAGGTGGCGGCACCGATGCGGCGTTTGCCGCTGCGGCAACCAAGGCGCCCGTGATCGAGCGCTTTGGCTTACGCGGCTTTGGCGCGCATTCGAACGATGCCGAATACGTCGACCTGAATTCCGTGACGCCGCGCCTGTACCTGCTGACGCGCATGATCATGGACGTGTCGCAGGACAAGGCCGGCAAGTGACGCCATGACGCTGGTGCAGGCGACTGCGCCAGTCTTGTGCACCACGCGCTACGAAAGGGACCGCAGCCGGCAGGCGGATGCGGTCCGCTCAGCCCGCGCGCGTGGTTCAGGCTGCCTTCGGCCTTTCGCGCAGATCGGGCAGAAACACCGCCAGCAAACCCAGCAACGGCAGGAACGCGCAGAGCTGGTAGACGCTTTCGATGCCATGCGCATCGGCCAGCTTGCCAAGCACGGCGGCGCCGATGCCGCCCATGCCGAACGCGAAACCGAAGAACAGACCGGACACCATCCCGACCTTGCCGGGAATCAGTTCCTGCGCGAACACAAGAATTGCCGAGAACGCCGAGGCCAGGATGAAACCGATGATCACCGTCAGCACGGCCGTCCAGAACAGGTTAGCGTGCGGCAGCATCAGCGTGAACGGGGCCACGCCGAGGATCGACGCCCAGATCACGCGCTTGCGGCCGATGCGATCGCCGATCGGACCGCCCAGGATCGTGCCCGCCGCCACCGCGAACAGGAACAGGAACAGATAGATCTGCGACGTCTGACGCGGCAGGCTGAACTTCTCCATCAGATAGAACGTGTAATACGTGTTCAGGCTGGCCATGTAGAAGTACTTCGAGAAGATCAGCAGCAGCAGCACGGTCATGGCGCGCACCACGGTTGAGGTGGGCAGCTTGTTGACGGCCACGCCAGCGGCCTTCTTCTTTGCGGCGCGCTCGGCCAGGTGCCGGCCATACCATCCGCCGATCTGCCACAGCACGGCGATCGCCAGCAGCGCGGCCAGCGAAAACCACGCGACGCTGCCCTGCGTATGCACGATGCCGGCGGCCAGCAGCGGCCCCATCGCGCTGCCGCCGTTCCCGCCCACCTGGAAGATCGACTGGGCCAGCCCGTGCTGGCCGCCGGATGCCAGCCGCGCCACGCGCGACGATTCCGGATGGAAGATCGACGAGCCCGTTCCGACCAGCGCCGCGGCCACCAGCAGCACGCCGTAGGTAGGCGCCACCGACAGCAGCAGCAGGCCGCACAGCGTGAAGCCCATGCCGATTGCCAGCGAATGCGGCTTCGGATGCTTGTCCGTATAGAGCCCGACAATCGGCTGCAGCAGCGAAGCGGTGATCTGATACGTGAGCGTCAGCAGGCCGATCTGCGTAAAGCTCAGATTGAAGCCGCCCTTGAGCATCGGATAGATGGCCAGGATCAGCGACTGAATCATGTCGTTGAGGAAATGCGCGAAGCTGATCGCGTACAACACGCGAAAGCGTGTGCCTTCCTTGCGGGGTGTCGCTGCGTCACTCTGCGCGGCGGGAGCGGCGGGGGCTCGATTGACGGTTGTACTCATGGTGCGGGGGGCGCATTGGCCAGTCGTCGTCTCAGGATATTCCGGGCGCCAGCGCACTGGCACTCGGGAAAGTGTGACGATGCTAATTGGCATTTGCGCGCCTGTCCTGCGAGAATGGGGCCGCAACTTTGGAGAAAAGGACATGTCTGGTGCTTCTCGCCCGCCGCGGCGCGCCCCGCCGGCCGTGCAATGGATCGACCACAGCACACCGGGAAGCAAGCGCCTGCCTGACGACGCGCCGCGCGATCCGGACGCGGACAGCCGCGCCGACACTTACGCCGATCATCCCGTCTATCTCCAGTACGATCGCAGCGCGATGCCGGTAACGGCCATGGCCGCGGACTACGTGCCCGGCCACGTCACCAAGCCGCATCAGCACCCGCACGCGCAGCTGGTGCACGCGATGCATGGCGTGATGGTTGTGTCGACGGCCGAGGGCCAGTGGATCGTGCCGCCCACGCGCGGCATGTGGATGCCCGGCGGCACCGTCCACTGGATCCGCATGGTGGGCCGCGTGCAGATGCGCACCGCCTACATCCGCCCCGATGCCGGGCCGGACCTGCCGACGCAATGCACCGTGCTGGGCGTTTCGCCGCTGCTGCGCGAATTGATCCTGGCGGCCATCGATATTCCGCTCACCTACTCGCCCGATTCACGCGATGGACGCCTGATGCGGCTGCTGCTCGATGAAGTGAAGCTCGTGCCAACCCTGCCGTTGCATCTGCCACGTCCCGCGGACGCCGGTCTGCGTGAGATTTGCGAGCAGATCGTCGGCAGTCCCGACAACGATCTGACGCTGGCCGATTGGGGTGCAAGACTCGGGATCGATCCAAAGACGATCCAGCGCCGCTTTGCGCGCGAAACGGGTATGACGTTTGGGCGATGGCGGCAGCAGGCGCGCTTGCTGGCCGCGCTACAGCGGCTGGCCGCCGGCGACAAGGTGGTGGATGTGGCGCTGGACATGGGCTATGGCAGCCCGAGCGCGTTTGCGACGATGTTCCGCCGGCAATTCGGCGTGCCGCCCAGCGCCTTCTTCAAATAGCTGCGTGTGGTTCCATCGTCGCGAGTGCCGCGCGCGGCGGAGAACCCCGGCCGCTGCGATGGCCACGAACTCGCAATGCCAATGCCGGTATCGCGGGGAAACAGGCCAGTCGGCGTCAGTCCGCCAGATAGCGTTCCACCAGGCGCGTCCAGTAAGCCGCGCCCACGGTCAGGTTTTCGTCGTTGAAGTCGTAGCCAGCGTTGTGCAGCAGCGGCTGGTTTGCACCGTTGCCCATCCGCACGAAACATCCGGGGCGCTGCTGCAGGAAATACGCGAAATCCTCGCTGCCCGCGATGCGGTGGAAGTTGCCGATAGCGCGTTCGGGGCCGACCAGTTCCTCGGCCACCTGCCGCGCAAATTCGGTTTCCGCTTCGCTGTTGACCAGCACCGGATAGCCGCGCACGTAATCGATATCGACCGTCGCGCCATAGCCTTCCGCGTGCGCGGTCACCAACTGACGAATCCGCGATTCCAGCGATGCCCGCACCTCGGGACTGAACGAACGCACGCTGATTTCCATGCGCGCGCTATCGGGAATCACGTTTGGCGCATGTCCCGCGTGCAGCGTGCCGATCGTGACGACGGCGGTTTCGTTGGGATCGACATTGCGCGCGACGATCGACTGCAGCGCCAGCACAAGGCTGCCGGCCACCAGGATCGGATCGATCGATTGATGCGGCCGAGCCGCGTGACCGCCCTTGCCGCGAATCGTCAGCGTCACAGTATCGCAGGCCGCCATGAACGGCCCCGCGCGGAACATGAAGGTACCGGCTTCGACACCCGGATGGTTGTGCAAGCCGAAAATGGCATCGCACGGGAAGCGTTCGAACAGGCCGTCGGCGAGCATGCGCTCGGCACCGCCTCCCGCGCCGATTTCTTCGGCCGGTTGGAAGATCAGATGCACCGTACCGTTGAAGTGGCGCGTACGAGCCAATTGCCGGGCCGCGCCAAGCAGCACGGTGGTGTGGCCGTCGTGCCCGCACGCATGCATCCTGCCCTCGTGCACGCTGGCATAGGGCAGACCAGAGCGCTCGTGGATCGGCAGCGCATCCATGTCGGCGCGAATGCCGACGCTGCGCTTGCCGTCGCCCGCTCGCAGCGTCGCCACGACACCGGTGCCGCCGACACCGCGCGTCACGTCATAGCCCCAGCCTTCGAGCTTGCGCGCGACAAGTTCGGCGGTGCGGACTTCGTTGAAGGCGAGTTCTGGATGCTGGTGGATATCGCGGCGGATGTCTTGCAGTTCCTCGCGCGAGTCGAGCGTGTCATGCAGCGTGCAGAACGACCGGGTGGGGGTGTCTTTGGCAAGGCGGACCGATACGCTTCTCAATATCGATTCGATTTCGGGGGCGTGTTCAGACATGGCGTTGCTCTTGTTGGCAGACATGTAGGAACAGTATTTCACGCGAGGTCGATAGGTAAAACCCTGAATGCGGAATTCGTGCGAAAGCGCCCCATATCCTCACAAAACTGTTGCCCTTAACGGACGCTTTGTGTGGAAACGCGACGCTTTGTATGACGATGTTTCAGTGGGGAACCCTCACGCGTGCACCACTCGGCCACGTTTGCACATCGTGCAACGCGCGTGATGCGCGGGCGCGCCGCATTGACGCGTGGCCCACGCTCGCAACCGGAACGCTTCAGCGCTCGCCGTATGCCACGACGGTCTGGCTCTGCTCGCCCAGCCCCTCGATGCCCAGCCGCATCACATCGCCCGCCTTGAGGTAGCGCGGCGGCTTGAATCCCATGCCCACGCCCGGCGGCGTGCCGGTCGCGATCAGGTCGCCAGGTTCCAGCGTCATGAAGCGGCTGACGTAGCTGACCACAGTGGCCACATCGAAAACCATGGTGGCGGTGCTGCCTTTCTGCATGCGTTCGCCATTGACGTCGAGCCACATGCCCAATTTCTGGGCATCGGGCACTTCGTCGCGCGTGACCAGCCATGGGCCGACCGGGCAGAACGTATCGCAGCCCTTGCCCTTGTCCCACGTGCCGCCGCGCTCGAGCTGGAATTCGCGCTCGGAGACGTCGTTGACCACGCAGTATCCGGCCACGTGTTCCAGCGCCTGCGCCTTGGACACGTTGCGCGCGGTGGTGCCGATGACCACGCCGAGTTCCACTTCCCAGTCGGACTTGTTCGATTCGAACGGCAACATCACCGCATCGTTCGGGCCATTCAGCGACGTATTGGCCTTCAGGAATACGATCGGTTCGGCAGGCAGCGGCATGCCGGCTTCGGCGGCGTGGTCGGCGTAGTTCAGGCCGATGGCGATGATCTTGCCGATGCCGGTCCAGGGCACGCCATGGCGCTGACCTTCCACCACCGGCAGCGAGGCCGGATCGATCGTCGCCAGCCGGGCCAGCTCGGCCGGGGCCAGTTGCGCGGGGCCGATATTGCCGATCACGCCGGACAGGTCGCGCACGCGGCCATCGCCATCTACCAGACCCGGACGCTCGGCGCCGGGCATTCCTACGCGGACTAATTTCATCGCTTTTATCTCCTCGGGGGTGGGCGCGGCCACGCGAGCGTATCGCCAGCGCGCGGCGGCGCAGGACTTCCATGACGCAGGGACAGCCGCCCGACAGCCAATCGGCGGATCTGCTGTCGGCTGTCGGCTGTCGGCTGTCGGCTGTCGGCTGTCGGCTGTCGGCTGTCGGCTGTCGGCGGTTAGCGGGGCGGCGGATCAGCGAGCGCCCAGCAGTTCCTCGATCCTGGCGACCAGTTGCTTGTCGTCCGGTTTGACCATGCTGTTGTAGCTGCCCACCACCTGGCCCTTACGGTCGATCAGGTACTTGTAGAAATTCCACTTCGGCGTGGTGCCGGTTTCCTTGGAAAGCAGCACGTACATCGGATTGGCTTCGCCGCCGCGCACGTGGGATTTGCCGAGCATCGGAAACTTGACGCCGTAGGTGTTGTAGCAGAAATCGGAAATTTCCTTCGACGATCCCGGTTCCTGCGAGAAGTCGTTCGACGGGAAGCCCAGCACCACGAGTCCGCGATCGCGATATTTGGCGTAAAGCGCTTCCAGCCCTTCGTATTGGGGCGTGAATCCGCAATAGCTGGCGGTATTGACCACCAGCACCACCTTGCCGGCGTACTGGCAAAGGTTTTGCGGCGATTCGTCCTGCAGACGCGGAAAGCGGAAATTCAGCGCCGCCGGACAATTGCCTGCCGGTTGGGTCGCCGGTTGGATCGCCACGCCGGCGGGCTTGTCGGCGGCGCGCGCCGGGTGCGGCAGCAACGCCGCCGTGGCCGCGAGACTCAGCGCGCCGGCCAGTGCCAGGCGTTGCAGCGGTTTCACAATCGGTGCGGCGGTCGTGGTGCTTCGGCTAGACATGAGATCGGGCTCCGGTGTCTGGAAATGCAGGCAAGTCTACGCTTTCGGATGCATCGCGTCATGACGCGCGGCCGCAGTCATTCCATGTGGATCTTGGCCGCGTGCTCGGTCACGCTGCTGCGCAATTCCAGGTCCGGCATGCGGCGGACGATCACCAGCGCGACGATCGCGGCAAGCGCGCCGGCGGCAAAGATCAGATGGAAACCGGATGCGACGCCGCCGGCCAGCATCTGGCGCACGGCGGGCGACAACTGCGCCATCGCCTCGCTGCCATGACGCAGCGACCCCAGATCGAGCGGCTGCGTCACGCCCGAGCGCGCCAGCGCATCGCGGAACTCCATCGCCAGCAACGTTCCGGCCAGCGCACCGCCCAGCGCGCTGCCCAGCGAGCGCAGCACCAGCAGCGCGCCCGTGCCGGCGCCCATATCGCGCCGCTCCAGCGCGTTCTGTACCGAAATCAGCGTCCCGACCATCGACATGCCCAGGCCGACGCCGGCAATCGTCATCGCCAGCAGCACCAGCGCGGTCGGCGTCGTGGCACTCACTGCCGCCAGCGCGATCAAGCCCACGGCGGCGGCCGCGTAGCCGCCGGTCAGGATCTCGCGCATGCGGCCCAGACGCGGTGCCAGCCACGCCACCACGAAGTTGCCGGCAACGGTCGACAGCAGGAACGGCACCACCAGCAGACCGGACATCGAGGCATCGGCGTCACGCACCAGCTGGAAAAGCAACGGCAGCGCGAAGATGCACAGGAAGATGTTGAGCGCGGCCAGCGCGGACGCGCCCACACCCATCACATACGCGCGGTTGCGGAACAACCGCGGCGGCAGCATCGGGTCCGACGCGCGCCGTTCCTGCCACGTCAGCGCCGCGACGGCCAGCAGCGTGAGTAACAGCAGCCCCGCCATTTCCAGCGAGATCCAGTCGAAGGCGTCGCCGGCCCAGCTCATCGCTAGCAGAAATGCGACGATGGCCACCGCCAGCAGGATCGCGCCGAGCCAGTCCACCCGTGGCGTGCCGCCGCGCGGGCGCAGGTTCGCCAGGCCGCGGTAGCACATGGCCATCGCCAGCAGGCCCAGCGGCACGTTGATCCAGAATAGCCAGCGCCACGACATGTGATCCGACACCCAGCCGCCCACCAGGGGCCCGGCGATCGACGAAACCGCCCAGACCGTTGCCAGATACCCTTGATAGCGGCCGCGCTGGCGCGGCGCCACCACGTCGGCAATCGCAGCCTGTGCCAGCGACATCAACCCGCCGCCGCCCACGCCCTGCAAGGCGCGGAACAGGATCAACTGCGTCAGCGACTGCGCCATCGCGCAAGCCACGGACGCGCCGATAAACAGCGAAATCGCCAGCATCAGCAGGCGTCGACGCCCAAAACTGTCCGACAGCTTGCCGTACAGCGGCGTGGTCACTGTCGACACGATCAGGTACGCGGTGACGATCCACGAGAGGTGGCCAAACCCGTTGAGATCGTTGGCGATGGCCGGAACGGCCGGAATCACGACAGTCTGGTCCAGCGCCGCCAGCAGGATGCACAGCACGATCCCGCCGATAACGCGCATGATCGCGGCGTGATCGTGGATGAGAGGCGCGGACGAATCGACAGCGGGGGAATCGGTGGAGGCAGGCGGCGACATGCGTGAAGAAGGCGGGCGGAGGAGCGAGGGCGCGCGGCGCGGGACGCCGCAAAGGCAGGCCGCGCATCACATCGTCGCGACCTAATTCAATAACCGCATAATTATATGCATGCTTAGCATTTGGCGCAGCGTATCGAGGTCCGTCTATCGGCACGCGGACGAGTGAAGGCAGCGGTGCGCGACGGCAGTCGGCACACCGCTCATGCGGGCATCCGAAGGAAGGTTCGGCCGATCAGCGCGGATCAGCGACGATCATGGCCAATCAGGGCCGACGCTGACCGGCGAGCGGTCGATCAGCGCGCCGGGCCCGTTAGCGGGGTCCACCCGTGATGTAGTGTTCCAGTTGCTCGATTGTGAAGCGCTGTTCACTGATGATGTCGTTCACAAGGTCGCCGATCGACAACATGCCGATCAACTCGTCGCCTTGCATGACCGGCAAGTGACGCAAGCGATGCCGCGTCATCATCACCATGCATTCGTCAGTGCTCTGATCGGCACGGACGTAGATCACCGCAGTGGTCATGATCTCCCGCACCAGCGTCTCGCGCGAGGTGCGCTGCATCAGGATCACCTTGCGCGCGTAATCCCGTTCACTGAGGATGCCGACGATCTTGCCGTGCTCCATCACAAGCAGCGCGCCAATCCGCTTGTCGGCCATCAGCTGCAGCGCAGCATAGACCGTCGCGGTTGGCGAAATGCTGTGGATGGCCTGACTCGCCTTGTTTTCCAGAACCTGCCGTGCGGTTTTCATGTCACCGACTCCTTGTTGCCGTCTTGGAAACAGTTGTGGTTCTTCGCGGGAAAACGTGCGGCGCCGCGCAATAGCGCTGCACCCTGGCTGGACCACGTCTCTTCAGATTAGCAAAGGATGGGCGCCGCACACAGGGTGACTTTCACGAATCTTTGCAAGAAATGTTGGGACGGCCGCGCAGTGCGTGCCGCATTACATCGCTGGCGGGATCAATGCCAGCATGCGCGGCCGGCGCATCCAGCGCCGCCCCAGCCGCACCACATCGGGCGCCGGCTCCGGATCGGCCGATCCATGCAGCAGCAATGTCTGACGCGCTTTGGGGCATCGACTGGCCACGAATGCGAGATCGTCGACAAAACCCATGTCAAGCATCAGGTCCGCTTCGTCGAAAACCAGCGTGTTCACCGCACGCAGATCGAGACTGGCGGCGTCGACATGATCGAGCAATCGGCCCGGCGTACCCACAGCGATATGCGCGCCATGAATCAGCCTGTCGATTTGTTGCCGCATCGACGCACCATTACACAGCGTCGCCACCTTGATATAGCCCGCACATCGCGCGATACGTTGCGCACATTGCGCTACACGCTCCGCTCGGTCGCGCGTCGGGCAGAAGACCAACGCCTGTACGTCGAAGCGGCGCGGATCGAGACGATGCAGCACTGCGACGGCCAGGGCCACAATGCTGTCGTCTTCCGACGGCATCGGCAGGATCAGGTCATGCCCGGCCAGCACCAGCGGCAGCACCGCCGCCTGCACTGGCGTCATCGCGTCATATCCGGACTGGGCCAGCGCGTCGAGCCAGGTCTGCGCCAGCGGCAGCGCGGAGAACGCGCGCTCGGCTGATTGTCGTGGCGGTGCGGGCGTCTGACTGATACGCATGCGGGCCTCGCGCGGCTAACTGTCAGGCTGCCTGGCGTGCGGCCTTTTTCGCCGCCGTCGAGGTGGTGGACGCTTTCTTTGCGGCGGTTTTCTTTGCGGCGGTTTTCTTTGTGGCGGACTTTTTTGCCGGTGACTTTTTTGCTGGTGTCTTTGCTGGGGCGGATGTCTTCCCCGCGGTTTTCTTCGCAGCGGTTTTCTTTACGGCGGTTTTCTTTACGGCGGTTTTCTCGACCGTGGCGCCTGTCGCGGCCGTTTTCGCGGCCGGTTTTGTCGTCGCAACCTTTACGGGCATGGATTCCGACGGCGTCCAGCCCAATCGCGCCAAAAGCGCCTGAGCGGCTGCGGGCGCGCGCTCTTTTGCGCCGTTGATAAAGAAGAGAAAGACCTCGTGGGGTTTTGGCGCCGCGCCGGATTTTTCGCCGACATTCGGCAGATCGGCAGGCGCCTTGCCGGCAGCCCAGGCGCTGGCACGCAACGCCCACTGATCGAGATCCTTGGCATCGTAGCCAGTCGCCACATTTTCCTGCGCATTCATCAGCCGCGCGTAAATGAAATCGGCTGTCGGATCGGCGAACGATGGAAACTTTGGGGAATCGGTAAATACCGTAGCCGCCTTGAATTTGCGCGCGAGTTCCAGATACGCCTCGCACATGAAACTCTCGTGACGCACCTCGAGTACGTGACGCAGCTTGACGCCTTCGACCGAGTCCGGCAGCAGATCCAGAAACGCCTCGAAATCGTCCGGCACAAACTGCTTGGTGGGCGCGAATTGCCAGACCACCGGACCCAGCTTTTCGCGCAACTCGGCGATGCCACTGTCGATAAAGCGATGGATGGAATCGGCGCCCTCGGCCAGAATGCGTCGATTGGTGGCAAAGCGCGACGCCTTCACGGAAAACACAAAGCCGTCCGGCGTGGCATCGCGCCAATTGGCAAACGACGTGCGCTTCTGCGTGCCGTGATACGTGCTGTTGATTTCTATCGCGGTGAGATGCCGACTGGCATATTCCAGCTCGCGCGTGTGCGCCAGACCTGCGGGATAGAAGTTGTCACGCCACGGCGCAAAATTCCAGCCGCCGATGCCGATATGGATATTGCTCGCCGCCTCACCGTGCTTGCGCCCCGCCATGACTCGATCTCCGCAATTCGCAATGAAGCAAGTCTAGCCGGATTTGACGCACGTGACTGTCCACATTCGGACGCGTGAATAGCGCGTGGCACGGCGCATCAATCACCCGCGCCAGGCGCCGGATACTTGCGCGCGTTCATCTCCATTTTCTTGCGCACGGCAGCATCGAGATCGACACCAAGCGCCGTCACCATCTGCGTCAGATAAATCGTGATATCGGCCAGCTCCTGCTCGACGTGATCGCGCTCCGCGGTCTGCATAATCCGCCGCGATTCATCCTCGGTCTGCCACTGAAAGATCTCGACCAGTTCGGCCACTTCCACACTGAGCGCCATCGCCAGGTTCTTGGGGCTGTGATATTTGCCCCAACCCCGCACTTCACCAAAATCGGCGGCGGCTTGCTGAAGATTTTTGAGATCGATAAGCGGCATGGCAGACATCGTAATGGGGCTTGGACTATTGTCCCATCGAATCGCGGAGCCGCAGCGGGCGTTATCGATACTGGTACGCATGTGACGTTCGGCGCGCGGTGGACGTTTGGGCGTGGACGCGCCTAACCTACACAGCAATCCGAGCGACAACGGAGGCCCTATGCAACCCAAACCCGGGCTGGTGTTCCTCACTATCGCGGCATCACTGGCCTACCTGGCGTTGCCGATTCTCGGCTGGGGCGGAATCGCACCCTACTTTGCCGACGCCGCACGCTCAGCAACCGCTGCAGCCACGATGGTCATGGCGATTATCGCGGTATTTTCCGGCGGCAATATCAGCCCCGGCGAACGCGAGGATCGCGGCAACCGATGGGTACTCTGGGCATTCGGCGTACTAGGACTGCTGGCAGGATATTTGCCCGCCTATTGCGACCGCATGTCGTTCTGGGTCATCGACGGCCAAACGGTCCGCTGGTCCGGCTTCGCCCTATTCGTCATCGGCGGCGCCCTGCGACTCTGGCCCGTATTCATACTCGGCCAACGCTTCAGCGGCCTCGTCGCGATCCAGCCCAGCCACACGCTTGTGACAACCGGCATCTACCGCACGATTCGCCATCCCAGCTATCTCGGCTTCATCATCGGCTCGCTTGGCTGGGCGCTGGTATTCCGGTCGGTTTTGGGCGTGTTATTGGCGCTACTTCTTCTGCCCCCACTGATCGCCCGAATCCGCGCAGAAGAAGCACTGCTGCGTGACCAGTTTGGCGAGGAATATGAACGCTATTGCGCGCGCACGTGGAGATTGGTGCCGGGGGTGTATTGAATTTTGGGGTGAAGGCTGGCGGGTGAAAAAAATCCCGGCATTGCCGGGATTTTTTGTGGGCGAGGGATTGGGTGTTGTGACACCCAAATTAATTACCTCCTCCCTCTGTCGTATGCCAAGGAAAGCGAAAAGTATGTGCGGGAGCGCAAACGAATTTTCCAAGTTTGGCGACACGAGTGTCCGCTGGTTGTGACACGAAAAGTGGCAATGAGCATGATCGTTGCCACACAAAGTGAAAAATTCCGCAGAACACAATAAGCGGCTTGAGCGCGCCAGCGCTGCGCTGACAATTCCTGCCGTGTGCAGTTGCATAGGCAGCGGCGATTTCGTTCGGGGGCCAGGGTTCGCCGCACGGGCGACACGCTATGATGCGGCGTCGTCTCCCGCGATCTCCCGCGATTTGATCTTGTATTGAAGGTCAAGAAATAGCTTCTCGTACCGCCGTGCTTCGCGCATGTTCTTCGCGACGAAGCTGTCGTTTGGATCCATCGACTTGATCGCCTGACCAACAAAGAACATGCCTTCCTTCAGCCACTCCGGCGCCTCCTTGCCGAAGGGCGACTTCCTCACGGCATGATACCTGGCAATGGCCATGCGCAGCACACACAGCGACAGTGGCTTACCCTTCGCACGTGCTGCCTCGATCCCATGGTCACCCTTTGTTAGCTCGCCAAGCCGGTACCAGCAGAGCCCCAGTGTCAGTGACGCATCGGCATTGTGCGGATCAAGCTTAACAGCCTTCTCCGCATACTCTATGGCATTGTCCGGTCTCTGGCACCGGTTCAACAGGAACCAAGCGAACCGATCGTGAAGCGCCGCGTTCATCGGCTCTTCCTCGAGCGCCAACTTAAAGTTGTCTTCAGCAGCCCTCAGGTCGCCTTGTGCGGTCGCAATCTTCGCTGCCTTCGCAAATTGGCTGCGGAACGCTTCGGCGACTCGGTCTTGTCGGTAGGTCTGATCAACGCGGTGGCGTCGCGAAGCCTGCGCATCAACCTTGAGTGCGAAGTCCTTGATCCGACGGCGATCGGCATCGCCTCGCTTTTGAAGTTGCTTCTGAAAAAAGCGGCGCGCAAGCTCAACAATTTGTAGGTCGTAGCGATCCCCGTAGTCCGTGACCGTTGCGAAGTAGGTCTCATCAAGCCCCTTCTGGAATTCGACGTGCTGAATACCCACCAGCGCGCAGGCATCGGCGACACAAAGGCTGTCGAGGGGGACCGCCGCGGAAACCAGGACCAGAAAGCCGTCCTGCTGGAGTTCGTTGATGCGCAGCCAAGCGTCGTCATACAGAAATTCCAACAACTGATCGTTAGTTTTCCTGAATACCTGCTCAATCGCCTGGGTGATGCCGATCGGCGATCTGGCCAGATACTTCACCAGCGTGTCGACGAGCAAAGGCTTGTTAGCTAGTTGGTTTGCCGCGCGACGCAGAGTAGCCTCGCCGGCTTGTTTGATTGCCGTGGCATTATATTCGTCCGCTAGTCGTCGCATGAGCGACGTGCATTCCTCATCCGACAGGGAGCTGATCTGAAGCGGCTCAAAGGCGACGAATTCCCTTCGTCTTGACGTAATGAGGACGCGACCAAGGCGCTTGCCAATCTGTTTCAGAAAGGCACTGAAGTCGTTTACCTCGGCCTGTGAGGTTGCCAGTGTTTCCGTGTTGTCCAGCACTAGGAGAATGTCATCCCGCTTGAAGCCCTGCTGCACGAACTCGGCCGCAACTCGGTCAACCAGCGCTACACCAGTAAGCTTGTAGTAGTCCTTGCCCAGCTCTGGGTAAAGGCAGAACAGCAGTTCCCGAACGCAGTCTTCCATCGCGTCGGAGATACCGCGCAAGTGAATCACGCCCTGATCGGTCCAACGCGTCATCTTAGCCGAGTAGTAGCTAATAACACTGGGTGGCCTTGCCGTCAGGATTTCGTCGCCGTCGAGGATGCGATTCAGAAACTCGAGCGCCAGTGTCGTTTTTCCGATGCCCCCGTCGCCAAAGATGAGGCAGAACTTAGACTCCTCCGGCTCATTGATCCACTCTGTCAACGTGCTCAGCTCTTTTGACCGTCCCTCGAAAATGCTTGTCTGCCGCACTGGAACGTTGCTGAATACCGAGTGCCTATTGCCTCCAAATTCCAGTTCGATGACGTTGAACTTGCTTGGAAAGTTGGACTCTAGTTCCTCGAAGACGGAGCCTTCTGGCAAGTCGATTGTGAACGAGTTCGACGTCTCCCAAGCGAGCGTCTGGCCTTCGAGCTTCCAGATGCCTTTGCGCGTTTCGACGCCGGAAATCACCACGGGCGATCCCGCGCGAAGGAGGGGCGTCTTCACTGTCAGCTCCGACGAACCGATAGCGACCTTGAGGGCGTTACCGTCGATGACGTGCGGCAGCGTTTCGCCGAAGCATCCCAGGCTGCGGCGAACCAGCTCCGAGAGCTTCGGTACCCACTCATCGATGTCTGCCTTGCTCAGCACGCCATGGGCCGGCTTCTTGTTGCGGAAGGTCACCCATGCCAACGCCTGGGCTGCGAGAGTATTGCCATAGGTCGGGTCACGTTCAAACCACCTCGAGTGGTACGTCCGGGCGACATAGCTCCTGATCACCGGCGTCGCGACATCGAGGATTTCGACGGGCAGACCGTCTGTGGGCTGATTGAAACGCTTGGCAAAAGCGCCCAGCGCGGCGTTATCCAACGAGTCCGGCGTCAGTTCTCGGATGACCTCCAGCGCCGTCACCGCCGCCACCTGAAATAGCGAGCGAACGATCGAGCAGAGATGTGTGAATTTCTCCGAATTGGACGTCAGTTCATCTGCGACCGCGAGCTGTGATTCGAATAGTTTGCGCATTATTCTTGGATGAGATTCGCTCGAGTAGGGTCGGCATAGCCAACCCTGGAGTTACCTATTTGATGACTTCATCGCAGCCCCAGACACGTTGCTATGCCGGGGCGGAACCTCGAATTGTGAAAGAGACGCATCATCTTCCGACCTTTACACCAAGGCAGTCCCTTCCGTCTCGTTGTGCCTTTCTTGGGACAGTCCATCGTTGTACCAGATAACAAAAAGTCGGTCGACTCTGGTGACACCATGTTCATAGGCATAGAACTTTGCATCGACTTGACGCGGTCGCTCCAAGACGCCGGCAGTATCTCGCCATCTTCCCGATCTGACGGCTCTGTTTATGAAGCGCTCCTTGATATCGTCTTCAATGTCCTTGTGATTTGACATGAGATGCATACCAGCAGGATCTGGAAATGCGACGGCCGCAAATCCGTTTGCGCGAGCAATCTTCTGCGCGACATCGAAGTAGCCGTCAACGATGGAAGCTGAACTGTGTCTTGCGAGAACGTCTGCCATTGGATTTATCGCGCGTACGACAAGTGTCAACTTGCTCGGATGGATTGAAGGGATGCTTTCGAAGTAGAGCAACGCCATTCCAGCGATGCGCTTATCGCCAGAAGAAAAGACTATCAAGTGTGAGTTTCGATGCTCGCACCACATGGCTGTATTCGCACGTGTGCAAATTCTTGCCGCTTCTTTGGCAAAGAATGATGCGGGTGACTTGGAAATGATCGCTTTCAGTTGAGTGCGTCCTCCGCCAGCATCATCAGCGACGAACTTACCCCTCTGAAGCTCCGCCCACTTTCCATATATGTTCAACACTGTCGTTCTGGCAAGCGCCAGCGCGTGCTTGAGGTCGTCCTTAGCTGTGAGCGAATCCCGCCGGTAACGGCTATCAAGTTTCGAGGCCAAAAGCGACGCATCTCGATCGGTAACGCCCGCAATAAAATCATTCTCACGTTCGTCAAGCGCGTCGCCGAGATTTACGTGGAAGAAGGCACTTAAGGCCTCCATATGCTGGTACGCTTCAGGTCCTTCTTCAAGAAGCTTTCCAAGATCTTCGAAGTGCCAATCAATGCAGTCTCGAACTACTGAATTGCCTCCTGCAACGGCCATCAGTACGCCTAGATGTCTCGAAAGAGACCAAACGTCGGCAGCACGATCCGTCAATCGCTTCGGACTCAGATGACTGCATGCTCTGTGCATATCTACTCTGTAATGCTTCCCGAATTGCCGCGCGAATGTCGAAGCCTCTGACAGAGAGAGAAGTCCTCGACGATCAAGTGGAAACCTCAATCGCTGACAGATCTGTGCCCAGCTCATGGGATAGTTGTCAGTCGATACCAAATGTGCCAGGTCATCGCCTCTACCAATCACCTTTTGCCACGCCGACATAACAGTGTGCGGCGTTGTGCGAAATACCAGCGCGATCGCCTCGGCCTGCAGCTTAGTCAAGGACGCCCCCTCAGGGCCTTTACCGCTTATAAGATCTGCCAGAACTGCGGCCAGATCCGTAACACTACGCCTGAACTGGCCCGGATGCGCGTCAAGGCTGGCCAGAAGACTCTCCAGAATCACTCCCTCTGTGTCTTTTAGTATGCTCTTTAACTTGGGAGCGAGATCGCTGCGAATCTGTAGACGTAATCGCTCCCAATCAGCGTTGTAGGCAGCTCTCGCAGATTCGTCCGCCTCATACAGACGCCCCAAGACATCGTCCAAGTGCTCATGAACGTACGACCTGACGCATGCACGGTTGCCTTCCAGCAAGGTAAAGTCTTTGCGTCTAAACGCGTCCTCGAGCAGGACTTGGTCCACTTCGTCCAGAACACCCCAAAGCCTTACCTCCTTGATGCCGGTGGCTTCCTCGAAGTACCACTTCCGAATCGCTGCGAGCGTCCGCAACCCCTGCACTTCCACCACGTAACGCAACAAAGCAGAGCCAAGCGGAGCAATCTTCAGGGCTTGCTGCAAGGCATGAATTGAGGGTACTTGTCCCACTTGCGCCAGGTACTCGAATGATTCGATGTGTCCCGTCGCGCCGGCTTGCCGCACCCATTCTGCGATGATTTCTGGAGGTTGGTTATCACGATGCTGGTCCACGATATCAAGCCAGCGGTCAAGGATGTCAGCGCTAAGTGATTTGTAGCAATGCTGGAATGCAATAATCGAGACCGCCTCACCATATCCATGTTTCGCCAAAACGGCTAGGTATGCAGCGAGGTCCCGCTGTGCCAGAAGATAGATTTCAGCACGAATCGCTTGACTCACACTTAACGAGTAAGGCGACGAAGTCAGGATCTTTAGCTCTTGCAAAGGAGGAGCTGCCCCCTCTCTGTCACCGACAGACAAAAGCAGTGGCTGGCACGACTCTAACATTCGGCTATCGGCACCCAACTCACGGAGTGCCAGCACGAAGTCTTCGTTCAGCGGTCGATGGGACACCAGCAGGGTCTTGAAGGCGCCGAACTCCCCTCCGGATCGAATGTTCAACGTCTCACGGAGAAGCGCCCATCGCGAAGTGTCGACGAGCAAGAGCTCCTCACCCGCGGAATCAAACAACTCTGATAACTCGTCACCAGAAAGATTGAGAGTCGCAAGAGTCTTCTTCAGTCTCTCCGGATCAAATCGATCAATATGGTAGTGAACAATCCGCGTGATTTTGTCAGGCGCCACTTCCGCATCTAGCAGAATCTTAGCGATTTTCCGAAACGAACTAACGTCAATTGACGAAGGCTCCGGCTCCGAGTACCACCTGCGACGCTCCGGAAGCTTTGCCATGGCCTCGACGGAATTGATCACGTGCATATCCACCAATGCAAGCGCAAGCGAGCCGCTGATCCGGCCATGACTACCTTGCACAATCTTTCCTACCTCGCCCATGTGCCTCACTCCAAGGCGATAGCAGGCAACTACCCAACCAATATCTACATGTGGAAAGTCTCTGAGCTCTTCGTATGAGCGAGGCGGATGGAAATGCCGAAGTGCGAAATCGAACGCCGGGCTAAAGTAGTTGTGACCAGGTAGCGTCCGCCTGACCTGATGCTCAAAAACGAACTCCCGGCCTTCACGAGTTCGTACCTGCCGAAGAAGTGCGCTGGCCCGCCTCACAGACAGATTGACCGGCAACATACTAATGGCGTGCTGAACAAACGCGGCTCGCCGCGAAGGCACTAATGAGATCCCGTCGGGGATCCGCAGCGCCATTCGAAAAACTGGCTCCGTACCTGGCTCTTTCTCGAGCATTCTCGATCCGTAATACACGAGATGGGCACGGAAGTCTTCGATTTTTTTACGAAGTTTCTGCAGTACGTGAGTTTCCTCATATCCGTAGCTTGCTCGCTCTGCTGCCTCCTGTCCTGTCTCTTCGATCCATCTTGCACGAAAGGCACGATAAGTGTTCCTCAGAGACATGTCGGGACGTTCCAATGCGATTCTCCTACTCTATCCTTGGTGGACGTCATTGAGGAAGCACCTGGCGACAATGCCGCTCCGCATGACCTTCGTCCGCATCACCTCATATCGACGTTACAGAGTAAATTCTTAAATGCTCAAAATTGCGGCTGTTCGACACCATTTGCGAACCCCTTCAGGGTGGTCGCTCACTGGCCGAAAATTGGCGACGGTCAGGTCAGCAGCCTTATAACTGTCTCTCGCAATTCCGGCTCACCGGGCGCGCATAGTCTTATGAGTGGTATATCAAGCTGGCTGCAAACAAACTCTGCGTGCTCCGATTCCAACTGGGCGAAAACCTTGATCTCCGCTTGGTCCCAAGTATCGTCGCCGCGACGTAGGAGTCGCTCAGCAATGGTTGTTGTCGCCTCTTCAAGGAGAATCACTCCTCGAATCATTAGCTGGGAAAACGTCTCGACCCCAATTTTCTCGTGGACACCCACGGCCCGCCGCAGCACGAAATGACCATCCAGGACAGCTGTCTGCCCGTCTTGCTGAAGTCGCTGCACTGAAGCGATCAGCGCACGTTGGTTGGCATCGATGGCGCCAACCTCTCGTGACATCGTCCAATTCTCTACGCCCTGTTGTTCCTTGATGAGTTGGCTTGCTGTTGCATGGCGCAAGCCAAGGCTCTCACACACAGGTTTAAGACCAAAGGTCTTTCCGACTGCATGAATTCCCGCCACGAACAACGTCATGCTCTACCCCTTCTGTCCAGTAACCTTATTCTCCAACTTCATGAACTCCTTCGCATTCAGGTATCTGAAGGATTGGGGAGGCACAAAATTGCTGATCACGTCAGTGGGGTTTAGGTGCTTTACTGCGCTAACAACTCGTCCTAGCAAGACCGCGACGCCTTGGGACTTTCCGTCAAAGTACGCTCGAAGCTCCTGCCGCGTCAGCCCTCCGCCCATTTCGGCGCACGTCTTCCAGAGCCTCGAAGGAGGAGCAATGACGACATCTTCCACCTCAACAAATCCGACGATCTTCTGGACCGGTGCACTCGCATAGAGGACGATCATGCTCACATCCTCCACAGCCCAAGAACGGCGAAACTCAACGCGCTTGGTCCCGGAAAGTATGAGGTCCGCATACTTCGGCTTGATAGAAAGCAAGACAGCTCTACCGCCCGGACGCGGAGAGGACTCTTGAAAAAGCGACATCGGAAACCTTACGAATAGATTGAATGGGTCCCGTCACGACCCCATCCAGCAGGAGCCGGCCATACGGAACTATCGCTGGCAAGTGACCAACTAGTCGAAAGAGGATCACCTTGGTTGGCTTCTGGGCCAAATCGTCAATCTCGCCAATGCTATAAACAGTACGGCGACTGACCAGGCTGGCGATCTGCGCACCATCGCTGGATACCTCAAATTGCTCGACCACACCCAGAGACGTTACTGCCTTCTCGTCATCCGTTCGATAGAAGAGCAGTACATCCCCGGGGACGATCGAATTTGTCTGGGCGTGACATAGGTATGCGAGCTTGATGGCATTACCAATGTTACCTGTTGGCACAAACAACCTGGGTTGAAGTGGTAAGTAGTCGGGGAACAGAACCTCATGAAAGTGCGGTTGAATCGGCACTAGGAATTTCTGCACTGCCGCATCGGTTCGATAATGCGGAAAATATCGACGGATGTACTCGGCCGCTGGCACGTCATCCACCGGCGGCCGTTCCACCGGGTGCGACTTGACCAGTACCATATCTCCACGATAGACACCCCGCCCCTCGAATCCGAAGTCCATCAGGACGCGAATGAGGTAGTCTTGGCTCTCAGGCCTTGCGGTGATAAAGATATGTTCGCACGCGTTTTCCGTTGCGTACCGGAAGGCAGCTTTTAGGAACAGCTCGCCGATCTTTCGCCCTCGCACTGACTCGCCAACCTTGAAGGTGCAGAGCTTTAGCGCAGGGCCATTCAAGATATCGCCGGCATCGTTCAAGACTTCGTCAGTTTGAACCTGGTAGATGCATATTGCAGCTAACGTACCGGTGTCGTCTCGGTAGACCCACGCTCGTCGGTCTTCTCGCGCTTTGCGGCGAAACCATTCGTCAAAGCCCGCGTGTCCTTGGGTTGCTGGATATCCGTTACGAAGACTTTCAAAGAACGACGTTGAAAGTTCCGGAGTGAGACTGTGAAGTGGGGCATCCTGAATGTTGGGCAGAAGAATCTGCCGAGTCTCGTGAAGACGCTTTAGCCAGTCTTCCGCAGTCTGAATTGTGTAAACACGATTTGCGAGGCCGCGAGCACGAGCCTTCGTGTGGATGCCCCGATCCTCAGTAATTAGGGCGTGGACAGCGTCACAATGCAGCGCGTATAGAAGCTCATTGTCACAGGCATCGTTTGGGGTAGTTTCGAGCGTGTTCCACACACATGATGCAGGCTCCCGCAGCGCAGGGTATTGTCGAATTCGCTGTAGGTTCCGCTGTCGCCGTTCTTCATTGGGATCTCGCTCGAAGTCGGCGACATTCGCAGGGTGGTACATCAACTGATGGCCACCAATGCTGGCCAGACGGACGAAGTTCGCCAAGTTGCCTTCAAGCACTTGGTAAGAGTCCTGAAGGGGTATCAGGACATTCGTGTCCAGCAAGAACCGTAGGCGCTGCGGCACGATGGTTATCCCCCTCCGCTTCTGCTCACCCTGGAATCGGCCCAATGGCCCCCCTTTCTCTGATAGGTTGCCCCGGAGGCGGAACAAATCCTCGCGATTGAAAGCCGAGCACGCTCCCCCGGACGGCAAACCAGTCCGACATGAGCCCTACGGATGCAAGCGGGTGCCGCGTCTTCAATTGAAAAGGCCTATCAATGGGCGTTGTGTCGCCCATCTTAGCAAAATAACCAGCCAATTACCCTTCCCAAAAAAGGGGGGTGGCGGTAAGAATGACAAGGCAAATAAGCGCGACGACTACCCAGCAGAAGCCATACTGCGACCCGGCATCGATTGGCGCCTGAGTTGGGGCGCGACCGAATAAAATCCGGTGAGGGTCGGATGGGCTGCTTCGTTCGTCAAAGCACGCTGGGAGTGGTCGACAATCTGGTTCTTTCTCTTGGTATGGATAGTGGTCGCGGCCGCTTGTGCGTACTCCCTTTAGATACCAAAGACGTAGAGTCACACGGCGAGCACACTTTCCACCGCCTTTGCTGGTGACGGCCCTTGATCGGAAACGGCTTTCAGTTGAGAGAAATCAGAGGCCGGTCGCATTGGACGAGGGTTCCATCTTGTTCCCAGACCTTGTCTCTCGTACCTCGACCGTTTATTGACCGATCTACAATTGACGGACGACTTTCATCCCCTCAGCAACGCTTACGGTAATCAACTCCCGGCGTCCGTCCGGCCATTCGCGCACCACATAGCCCTGAAATTTCTCGTCACTATAGTAAATGGGATTACCAGCCCTAAGATGCGCCCTGGCCACCTCTCCGTCATCCCGACGGAGGCAGGCCTCGAAGCGTCGCCAGAACTGCCGCTCCTCTTCAGGAGACATTTTTTCCAGCTGAGTGCCGTTCCAGTCGAACATTGCTGCCTGCCTCCAGGTTTGGTTCACGCGTGAATGATAGCTGCTTTAGTGAGAGGCTATCGCCCTACCTTGCGATGGCTTTCAACCAGGTTTTTTGCGACCTCGTCTCGCCGATAGAAATACTGTCGGGTGCCGTCAACCGTAGGTCCACATACAGGCCGAGCCGACAGGATAGCAAGTAGTTTGCGGGGTGCCATCCCCTGAGCAGTAGCAAGCTCTGATAGAGATATGTATCGCTGACCAAATGCCTTTAAAGCATCACCGCTTACGCGCCGGATTCCATTATCCTCCTCTGCAAGTAGTAGCCCGCGGTAGACCAGTTGATACGCAACCTGCTGCTTGACCCCCAAACACTTCGCTGCCGTGTCCACGGACATCCAAGAGCTGGTCTGAGCTCGATGCGCATCTAACCAAGAGCGAAGGGATTCCGTTGATATGCCCGCCCGCCCCATCCCCCGGCCAACGGTTGTGGTGCTGGCAATCGTCACGTCGCCCACAAGAAGCGCACGTACCAGCGCTGGGAACTCTCCGCTACGCAAGCGCCATGTTTGGAGTATGGTCGCCAAAGCCATATTCGCCCTGGACACGCCGTTGACCATCGTCAACCCTGTGATGGACAACAACTTGTATGCGTCTTGCTTGGACAACCACCATACCGATGCGCTTGTTCGGCGCGGATCTATCCACGCGCGCAGTAGTCCTGCGTCGATAAGCTCGCGCACCCTCTCTCGCCTTAGCCCCAGCAAGTGGGCAGTCTCGCGTAAAGAGAGGCTATCGGCTTTGAAAGCACTCACGCCCTTCGCATCGTCGCGATGCACAGCAATTGTCGTTCGTCCGGAGGCATGCGCTACCGCATGTCCGCGAATCAAGCCCAGAGTCGCCAAACGGCGCACGGCCGCCTTGCTCGCACACGCAGCCTTTGCGATCTCCTCCGGTGGTCTATTCGGATGCACTGCAATCGTCTTTGGTTGAAGTCTGCGATTGCGGCGTCCCAGGAGTCCAAACCAGTTTTCCTGTAAGTATGTCTCGAACTCTTGCCGCAGGAAGTCAAGCGAGCCGTCATTCAGATCTCGATATAGGACGCGATAGAACGGTCCAAACGCATCCCCTATGTGGGTTGCAAGAGGTCGCGCAGCTCTAATGCGGGCCAGCAAATGCTTAAAGTTTGTCGGCCATTTCTCGAGGATGCTGGATGTTCCCTTGGCAAGCTCAACGGAAACACGCAGTTCGTGTAGACGCTTCTGCTGACCGGGGCGAGTAGCGAACGGGTCAGCGTCGAATGATCCCAAGTATTTGACCATCCGCACCCAATTTGTCGGCGTGATGCCGCCGGGCTCACCACTTCCACACCACAGGGCTTGCGTCAGAATTTGGTGCAAATCTACTATGGCCCCGTCTGCTGGCTCAGGTGAAGCGCGCTCTAGCCTGTATCCGCAGCTGCATGTCGATATTGAGCATCGCTCCAATGGTTGACTCGAGGCACATTGAGGGCAGCGATCCATCAAATTGACCCCGTGTGGGACACATACACAACAGAGCTTTATTCCCCATTCACCTCGCAAGTAATCTCCCTCCGACAAGCACTTCGGGCACCAGCGCATGAAGTAGTGGTTGAAGTCATCACGGCGCAACCCGTAAGAGGTGCCTGATACCGCGTCGCAGTAACGAGGAAGTGGTCCTCGAAGACAAGCAAGCTCCGACGATTGCATGCTGAGAGAAGCGCGGAAGGAGACTCTATTTGCTCGAATCACTCGGCAAAGCTCCCGCGGATTCTCGTATCCGTTGGCCGATGCGGCTCTTACGAGGTAGCCGAAGGCAAGCTCACCGGCATATGGCCGCGGCCGAACCAGGAAGCGCCCTGTTGATGTCCTCACAGTCAGTCACCATGTATCTGAGTTGCCGCAGCGATCATGCGGTCCAGCACAGTGCTTGGTGTCTTCACGAGCGTGGACCAAAGCTGACGCAGGAACGCATCCGGATCGGTGTGTTCAAACTCGGGACATGATGCAATCCATGCGTGAAAAATTGAATGACATCTTTGAGGTTCAATGCCTTCAGCGGCAATCCTGAAAAGCTCATTCAACAGATCAATTGCCCTTGCTTCTCGACCATCCGGGTAGGCGGTTACGTACCCCGTCATTTCGGAAACAGCAGCGGGATCGCTAGCGACATACCCTCGGCTGAGGGCCTGCCACCATAAGAGCAAAGCTTTGATTTTTCCCGTCTTCTGGGCATCGCCCAACTTGGGATTGAAAATTACAAGAGTATGCGCTGGAAATGGCACCCTTGCCGAGTCAATCAAGCGGAGGACGACTTGCTCTATCGTGCTGTCAGCAAGCGATGTAGAGGCCGCGGCTCGCGCATGTTGGATTCCGTGCCAAATTGCGGAATTATCCTCTATGAGGATTAGGGTACGGCCATCGTTCCTGCAAGCCCAGCGGACGAGACGAATGAGGCCATCTTCAAGATTTCGTGGCCACTTGCTCAAGAGATCGTATTCCCACCGATGCGGTTCAGGGCGAGCCTTGGATGTCCGCCTGTCGCTGTGGGAAAGTGACGGTGGCATATTTCGCATAAGTGAATCGACAATCAAGCGCCGAAGCTCGTGCAATACATATAGCGACTCTATTACGGTCGCATAGGGAAGCGATGGCCAGCCGTCCGGTTGCTTAACGCTTTCGTCGCGAGATTGCGGTAAGGGCAGGTCCGATGCAAGGTAAATCGTGGAAGCTTGTTTATATTCCATGACTCCCGCAGGCTCAAGCGGGCCGTCGGTGACTACCGCTCCGCAGTGACAATGCCAATCGGGGTGCAAATAGGGCCATTCATATTTGCTACCGCACCGGCGACAACTATTGACCAGCCTACAACGGTGGAAGGGGCATGCTCTTATCAGAGGCATTTCCCACAGGGCGAAGTGAATCCCTTTCTCCGCGACACACTTTGGACAAAGGACAAGCTGCGGCCATCTCAAGCGCGTCACACGAATGCTGGAAATGTGTGTTCGCCACAGTCCTCTCCACGCTGCTGACCAATCGCACGCGCTGACGCGGGCACGACGACCAAGCAAAGCCTCGATCTTCTCCCATGTGCATGGGTCAAGTGCCGCGATCCCTTGGCCGTATATATTGCCAATCAGTGTGGATGTATCTGCGGGGATCGCATGTCCATTGAGCGAATGGGCTCGATAGACGTAGCCAGCAAGACTTTCCCCATACTGATGAGACGGTCGGATCGGAAAGCTATCAAGGAGTATCACTTTCGTACTCGAACTCGGTCTCGGTACGGCACAGTCAGGACTTGCTCAAATGGCTCGTTTGCCCGATTCAGTCGTCGGAACTGAAACCGCTCGTTGAATGGATTGAGCTGATCCACACCTTCCCACCAAACGTCCTGCGTGAAGGCTATCTCCAGAGTTTCAGGCCCGACATTTGGTAGCTCTTGCTCAAGGGCTAAGCGAATGCCGCCAGCGAGCAGCTTCTTGATGTAGGCAACCCGCCCGTCGCACGCGAAATATATGCGTTGCGCCATCTCACTCCACCCCATCGATCCACATGACACCGGAATCGGAAAATTGTCACCAAGTGATAGAAAGAGTTGCAGACACTCAGCTTCGACACTTGTTTCACCCTGTTGCCCCATCTGTAGATACCTGCGCCGGGAGAATCGCCGTCGCACTTGCTCGTTTACTTGGAGCAAGCTCGCTACCCGCGGAAGGCCGAGTAATACGGTCGGAACGCCGACTTCGTCCATGACAGTCTTCAGCCAGTCTCCGACGAGGTACTGAGTTGGCATCTGGCCACGGTCCCGAATATGTTGTGCCTCATCGATCAGGAGGAGTTCCACCGATACAGCACGTGCCAGCTTGACCGCGCGAGCTGTCTTCGCCGAGACGGTTCCTCTAGTGGGTGATGGGTCTCCGAGGCGCGCTAGCATCGCTTCGGTGACTGCTGCAATGGTGGCCACGGGAGGGATCGAGACATGCAGCACGGGAACCACGTCTCTTTCGGCCACGGCGACGCGAGGATAGCGAGTCGCGAAGTCTTGGCACAGCGTAGTTTTCCCAGTGCCACTCTCGCCCAGTACGAGGAGATGTTGGGCGATGCCGGCTTCCCGATACAGACGCAGAAGACTCTCTATGTCGTTGAACGCCGCCACATAAGCAGGGAACTGGAGAAGGTCGTCGTTGAAGCGTTCGAGGACCGAGTGTATTGATTGCATCGCCGTACCTCACCGCTTCACGCTAAACGAAGCATAGCGCGCTGTAGGTAGATCATCGTCGGATGCTGTAACGCTTGACCTCGCTGGAGCCACCGGCCTTGCCGGAACTAGCTGGAGGTCAGATTGCGGATTCGAGCTGCTGATTCCTCGAATCGCTGCAGCCTTTCTTCGATGCCCTTGCTTCCGACTCTGCATTAGTTTCTGGACTGCTGCGACCAACTCATATTTGGCCCGCTCCAGCGCGCCTTTGTTTTCGGTTGCCTCACCTTGTTCGCGCAATTGCGCCCTAATTAGATCATTCTGACGTGAGGTCAAGTTTCTCGCGTAGTTCTGATCTGCGGCAAGCACTGATATCGGCGACTCCTGGTGTGGGCCCCAGACTTGAATGACGCCGAGGTCTTCAGGGTCGAAGAGAACCCGGACGCGGACGCCCTCTCCGTATCGGGTCAGTATGGTCTGTAGCTCATCGTCGCAGTAGCGGATGCCGTGGAGCCATATCCCGTCACGGCGTAGTGACCGCTCCTCGGTCAAACCTATGCGTCGCTGAAGATCCTGGAAGTCGGCAGGCAGACCCGGCGTCCGGTGTCGCAATCCTTCTTCCCATTTATGCCACGGCGTAACACCAAGCGCTCGATGCCTTTGCTGCGCGTAAATGTCGATCACCCACTTCTCGAAGATGTGCTTGAATTCGGCCACCGTCAAAACTGCATGCTTCAGCGGATCGTAGTCGCCGCGATGATGCATGCGTGCGAAGCTCGTACCGGGGAGCTGATGAGCAAGGAAATAGTTGATCGTCTTAAGATACCGCTCGACTACCCCCTTAAATCGCGGCTGATGTTTGGGGCAGTACTGAATGCGGATGTCGAGATCAAAGCAAACGCTCTCCAGATCACGCCCATGGAACTCGAGCCCGTTGTCGACCACCAAGACGTCGGGGCGCCCGTAGCATGGCCATTCTTTTGTAATTGTGATATTCGCTAGTGCAGGTACAGCAGCGGTCTTTGGGAGGATCGCATGGCGAAGTGCAGCCATCACTGCGGCGGCGGATGGGCTATCAAAGCTCACGTGGTAGCCGAGTAGCATGCGACTGAAATGATCGACAACGACGGTAAGGGTTGGACGGCCCAGTGGTAGCCACGTCCTTTCATCAATGAGGAACAGGTCGAGAGGCGTGTGGTCGATCTCCACTCTCTCCAGGATGCGATTGCATTGCACTCCGGCCTTGTTTAGGCGCAGCTTTCGATCCGCCACGTTCTTGCCTTCTCGCAATGCGACGTGGTCGTACACGTCGGCACGCGCCAGCATTCGATACACGGTACGCAGCACCGGGCGTTTGAGCTGTTCTGCAGGAAGCCTCGTGCGATTCTCCTGCTCGATCTTCTTGATAAGATAGGCATAGATTGTCGGGACCGTCGCTCGAGGCGATGCGTTGATTGCTTCCTGCATCGCTTCGGCAGCAAGCTTGAGGATTTCTGAATCTTGCCGAAGGTTACGGCTACCGCGACGATCGGACCGAGGTATCAATACGCGCCGGTCCTGATGACACCTGTAACGTGAGTACCACCGATACAGCGATGTAACGCTTGGGGGGGTGGCATCTCCGATCCGATCTGCCACAGCTGCAATGAATGGCTTCATAGCTTGCGGAGTGAACGCAACGCCGTCACTCTCTAACAACGACTGTACGTAGTGCCAACGTCGCGCCAGTTCGGTTTGAACGTGCGCTGGCAGTTCGTCTAGCGCGCGCGAGTAGATGGGCGGTGCGTTCGCGCTCGATATGCTCGCGGCCTGCGTCCGTACCGACACCCGTCCTTCGGCATAGTCGGATAGTAGGCGTTGGCGTGTTATCGACATGAATTGCCCATCCTCAAGCCGTTCGAGTAGCAAATCGCCGTTGGGTTGAAGGCGATCGATTCGGAAAACCGTGCTGTCCCAACTAAAAGTCGTGCCGCGGAGCAATACGAAACCAGGCATCATCTCCCTCCTTTGTTATATGGAGTGGAGTTTCAGGGAGAATCGGTTGGTCTAGATCGCAGCGCAGTAGGCCGGCGAGTAGCATGCTGTAAGGCTCCACGCCGCGATCAAGAAACAAAGTGGTGGCCGAAGAGATCGGCAACGGAAACCTGAACGCGTGCCGATCTAGTGCGGCTTTGTATGCAGAAATTGGTTGGCGAATACGGGGCGCGCAATGATAGATTTGGCGCAGATTTGCCTGACGGGGCTCCATCCGCAATGTACTGTCGTCGAGTATCAGGAAGCACTGGTCCGATCGCTGAAGATGCATTCGCACGCGATCGAGCTTGTGTCGCACCGCCTTATCAGCCAGTCCGATCAGTGGTTTGACTTCGACGAGTACGCAGTCCCCATTGCTTAGCGTCAGTTCGAAGTCTGGCGTATAGCGTCGCAATCGCGGTCCATCCGGATAGCGTATTGTGAGCGGCTGCTCCCGATACGTGGAAATCTGCGGCGAAGCTTCAAACAGATAGATCGCATCGAGCTCTAATAGTCCTTCGTGATGGACCATTCGGCCGTTCTTGCGGCTCGGAAACTTGCCGCGAACTATGCCGCCAGTAGACCTGACAATTCTTCTCGCTCTTACATGAGGCTCGCCAGCGGGCCTTTGCCCGTACCACAAGCCTCTCCAGGGTGTTGCCGACATGAGCGTCTCCCTGCCGGGTCGCTCCGGACCTAGCATTCGTCACCTGATACGCCTATCTACGGACGTACGAACAACGCGTATGTGTCCTGTACGCTCGGATTACATTTAGGCGCTGAGTGGGAGGCTTGACGCTGGGGGGGAAGGATGACGATACTGAAGGGGCCAACCGTGGGTATCGCCAGATGCCTGCGCCAGCGGGGCAAGCCGAGAGGTTTGTCCCGTTTCTTTTTACATGTTCACCTCCACCTTGCTACGGCGTTTGATGCGGCGATTCAGCTTTGGGGCAGGCTCTGCAAAGACCCCTCTTAGGTCCAAAGCGTCTCGAATCATCTTTATTTGTAGCGGATGTAGTTCGTTCACCTGGTCACGTAGCTCCTTCAGCATCCAGTAGACATCCGGGGAGCAATCTCCGTTCAACGCGAGCTTTCGCTGAGACGCTTCGGCAATGCTCCGAAGCTCTTGCTGCTCTCCTTCGCTCATCCGGAGTGCGGCGATCAATCTCTCTATGAACTCTGGCGTTGGTGGGCCTTTGACACCAATCTCTAATGCCGAGATGTAGCTTTGCTCATACCCGAGCAAATCCGCCAGTTCCGACTGTCGGATTTCGCGGCGCATGCGCAATTCGTAGAGATAATGGGAAAACGGGCTCATTGCTACCTACGCCTGCAATTGGAACTAAAGCCAGCGTAGGTAGCATTTAGTGTCGAGTCAAGGCAAATATCGAACCTAAGTCGTTGACTAAAAACATATTTTTAGTCAATCAAAAGAGGCCATTTAGTTTTTATTCAGGCGGCGACATATCCGTCATGAGCTTAATTCTCAGCTCCAACAATTTAAATTTTAGGTATGGCCAGTCACATATTTCCTTCAGACGAACCAACTGGTCGCGTGCTAACGGTATCCAAACCACCCTACGACCCGCTTGCGGCCGTGGTCGACCAAAGTGAGGAAGAGTGAGGGCAGCGATCGGTCCACATTGTCTGCTCACGCACCAATCGCATGCGACTGAGCAGCCGCTTGGCATGCCGGCGCTAGAGGCGGCAGAAGGGGCGCTGGTGAGCGGCCTGAAAGGATTAGAATGCGCATCTGCAGCCATCGAGCATGCAAGTAATCTCGATTTGATGTGTCGTGCAGCATGCGGGAGACAGATTTGGACCGCACACCGAAATTGCAGGGGCCTAAGAGACCGCACTACCTCCCACGCATGTATCAGAAGGGCTTCGCTACAGAAGGAGGCGTGGCCGTGTTTGATCGTCATACCGGCGAAACCAGGCGTCAGACGGTGGAGAACACTGGCCTAGAGACGCACATCTACATTTTCGAAGATGACCAAGGGCAGCGACGGTACGAGATTGAAGAGATGCTCTCCCAGGTCGAAGCCGGGCTGGCAGACGCGATTCCTCGATTCGAAGCCGCAAAGGGCTACACCGCCACCGATGTCGAGTTCTTGATCAGCTTCATCGCTTTCGCGGAGTTACGAACACCTGGCGCAATGACCGAGGCCAAGCGAGTAAAAGCGGGCTTCGTCGATGTTGTGGCACAAGTCGCAACGGAATCCGTGGAACGTACCATGAAGCTTCTCGCCGCTATGTATCGTGACAAGGGGGAGCGCCGGACGCATGAAGAGCTGGTAGCGGAGGCAGAGGGGATCGTGAAGTTCGTTCGCGGCGGCCAATACGACATCGAGGTGGACCCACAATCTGCGCTGATGGACAACCTCCGCCTGTGGAAGACGGTCGTAGACTCACTGATACACAGAGATCTGCAGATTATCAGACCAACCGACCCTCGGTCGCGGTTCATGACCTCCGATTCGCCTGTGGTGTTGGAATCCCGCTTCGGTGAGGACCGCGTTGGCTTCGGCTCAGACGAGGCCATGATCCTTTTCCCCCTCACTGCGACATGCCTGATCTTGCTAAGCAGCAACAGAGGGCGGCAAGGCATCGGCACTGCGGACGCACGGCGCGTGGACCACATGAACGAGGTGCTCGCGCTCAACGCGCATCGGTACATTATCAGCGGCGATGACGACGGCCTGCGGTGCTTGGTGGAGCGGCTTCAGATCGCGAGAACGAAGCGCGCGCCGAAGCATGTCGTCGGCCGGTTCCCAACGGAAGACGGCGCCATTGCATTCGTCCAACGTGTTCTGCCCCACCGATCACCACCGGTGAAAATCGATCAGAACGACCCCGCGTGAGCCTTCGGCTCGTCGTCCGCGTTTGGCTGCAACACTAGGAACTGTTGATCGTATCCACTCTCCGCACTGCTCCACCCATCGCGCTCTCGGGAGTAGTCCGCCCAGAACTGTTGCAGGTCAGGCAACGTCTTGCTGAGGGCGAGCGGCGCATCCAAGTGCTGCGTTACGTCGTACTGCGGCGTTGGGACTACTTGAGAGCGATCGCTGTCGTAGAAGATCGCGGTCGAGATGAAGTTGCTAACTTGGCAGAGCGTTCTCAGCGACTCGTCGACGTCGTTGTAGGAAGGTAGCTCAATGGCGTCGGTGAGATGCTCAGCGTGCGCAATTACTTTATCCGTGTACGTCGTCACGCGACGGATCGCATCGGAGGTTAGCGCCGCAGACAGCTTGTCCAGCACCGACAGACCGATTAACTGCTCCGGATCACGCCCTTCGCCGTCGCTTAGTTGGTCGAATCGCTTATGCTTGTATTGCGAGTGAACCCAATCGATGTGGCCGCGGTGAACCGCGTCCGTATCATCAACGCTGGCCTCAATGACATCGCGGAAGTACTTCACCTTCTCCCCTTCGTAGTCATACGGATCGCCGCCAACTTCGACATAGTGCCGCCGCGTTAGAAGCTCTTGGCCGCCGCGCAAACGCGCAATGATCCCGGCCAGTGAACCCGCGCGCTTGTCTTTATCGACTAGCCTCCTGATTCCGGTAGCGAGCAACACTGCATGACCTGCGGCCGTCAGGCGCCACGCTACGCCACTGATAGCCCTCCCCTCCTCAATACGCCTTGCCTCGTTCAACATCCGGAAGACGGCGTCAGCGAGAAAAAGGCTTCTTAGCTGGGATGCGACGGAGCTGGCCTGCTTGCCGGACAGTTGCTCGAGGCACGCAGACCGGAGCTCGTCGTAGAGTTTCATTCGGGCCTGCGCCTTGCGGTCATTCGTCATTGGGGCATGCAACGAGATATACAAGGTTCGGGAATCTATCACGCGACGCCTCGATCTCGTCAGGGCGACAACATGCATCTCGCCATCCCCACAATCTCCAGTCAAGCATCGCGCGACTCTCACACGCCCCACTTCCGACCGCTTGTGTAAACCGCCAGCCACACGGCAAAATCCACCGATACACAAGAGAACCTCGGAGTAAAAGATGGATGTCGATGCTTCTATCACGGCCGCACTACGCAACGTGGCCAAACATGGCGATACCGACATCTTCCCTTTTCCGTTCGAGAACCTCTTGTTCGATGATCAGTTGGGAGATGCAAGCAAAATAGTTCGATCGATTTACGATCAGCCGGATCGATGGCTGTCTACGTACCCGCCGCAAACCATGAGAAGTCTCACGCAGGTCGGGTACACCGGATTCCGATGGGCGACGCTCATCGATCCATTTTGGAACGCCTACTATCTATCGCTAGTTCTATCGATTGCAGACAAAATTGAATCTGTCCGCGTTCCCGAAAACGCAGGGTCTGTGTTCTCGTATCGCTTCGAGTGGCAGGATGCTAATGCCAAGGTCTTCAAGGACAGTACTTGGACTAACTTTCGGCGACAGTGCTTGACGTTGAGCGAATCTTATCCCGTGGTCGTACAGACTGATATTTCCGACTTCTACCCACGGATCTACCACCATCGAATCGAGAACGCCCTCAAACGTGTTCCAGGAGTAGGTGACCAGCCAAAGCGACTGATGGATTTGCTCGGGCATTTTTCTCAGAACGTTTCCTATGGACTCCCGGTCGGTGGGCCTGCTTCGCGAATCCTTGCGGAACTTGCACTCGACGGAGTTGACAAGCTGCTGGATCGCCGTGGCGTGCGCTTCTGTCGCTATGCCGACGATTACGCCATCTTCTGTACCGACAAGGCGGAGGCGTATCGCACACTCGTATTCCTATCGGAAAAGCTCTCCAACGAAGGATTGGTTCTTCAAAAGAAGAAAACGCGAATCCTGACCGCACAAGAGTTTCGCGAGACTGCGCAACTTCTTGATCCCGCCGAGGCGGCAAACGCCCTAGCAACCGAGGAACAGAAGCTACTGAGCATCTCTGTGCGCTTCGACCCATACTCGCCGAATGCGGAGCAAGAGTATGACGACCTCAAAGGGGCTATTCAGGAAATCGACATTATCGGCATCTTGGGCCGAGAACTAGCGAAAACGACGGTCGATTCTGCAGTCGCAAGACAGGCTGTGCAGGCTATTAAAGTCTTGGAGCCGCAACAGCAACTTCAAGCTGTTGAGATGCTGCTAGATCCTGACAACATCATGACACTCGCCCCTGTCTTTACCACAGTGATGCGTGTCGTGAGAGACGTCTACGATGGGTCTATATCGGACTCGCGGGCTCAGATTGACAATGCGCTCTGCGCACTGTGGACAGAGCAATCACCCCTCCTGTCTGTAGAGGTCAACTTATCCTACTACATCAGGACACTGGCCGGCGATCAGACCCAGCAGAAGGAGGAAATTATGATTCGCATCTTCGATGGCAGTGCGAATCCGATGATCCGCCGGCTCGTCATGTTGGTGATGGCTAGGTGGTCTTGTCACTATTGGCTTTCGGATGCCAAGACAAAGTACGGTGCGATGTCGATCTTTGAGCGGCGAGCATTCATCATTGCGTCGTACCAACTTGGGGACGAGGGTAGGCACTGGCGTGATCATGTTAAGAGCAATTGGTCCGATGCAGAACTCTTGCTTCGCAATTGGTACTCAGCACGGTTTCAGGCAAACAAGAGCGTACCCGTATGATCTCGGAACGCGCCTTCTCCAAGTCCTTCGCATCCTTCTGGAAGGAATTGATGCCGCTGCTTACGCCCCGCTTCGTCAGTCTCTTTAACCATGCATACGAAAAAGTGCTGATGAGTGAAAGCGGACATGTGCTTGCCAGCGTTCCCATGGCACAAGGAATCCGGCCCGATATGGTGGCGGAGTTCGCTTTTTGGGGGGCGCAGTTAGTGAATGAGCGCAAACTGGAGCCTCAAGTCCTTGTAGATGATCCGGAGGTGTTGTCAGAGGTAAGTCGTAAGGCGTTCGATGTTGTTCAGCGGTACGAAGGCTCCCGACCAGTCGTGTTTCACCCCTTATCACCGACGGAAATCGAAGAGGGCCTGGCTTTGGTGAGGAACTATGCCGGGCTATATGGTGCATTCCCAGGTGCTGCGTGCACGTTCTGCCCTCAGTTTCAAGGCTCAGGTTTCTTGAATGCGGCCGAGGGGGATCTGAGTATTGGAGATACGCTAATTGAGATCAAAACGACTACGCGAAATGTCTCCAGCAAGGATCTCCGGCAACTGATTACCTACCTCGCGCTGGATAGTGCTGCGGGAACTACGCGCTGGTCGCACATCGGCGTTTTCAATCCTCGTCGTGGAACGCTGCATCGAGCGGAAGCGAACGCATTGCTGCTGCGAATGTCAGGTGGGAAGCCGCGCATTGACGTCCTGAATGAACTTGTTAGCTTCGTGCAAGCAACTGATCTCGTAGTTGATCGCAACTTTTGAGCTTATCTGGACGCAGTGAACTGCCCCAAACGACGGCAGAGGGTCGGTAGCCGTCTCTGGCGCCGGTAATCCCCTGCCCAGGTAGGCCGAGAGCCGAGGTCGGCAAAAAGCAGTCATTCTGAAATTGGACTTTTTTTACTTATTACCTACTTATTAACAAAATTTTTTTTACTACAACAGAGAGTTTTTCTATGACTCTGCAAGTTGTACAGTAGTGGGCAGACTAGACACGCCCTTTCGCATATCGTCTAAATTCAGTTAGACACAGGTTAACCACAGCATGTTATACGCCGCGATTGATTACTGGAACTACCGAAATCGACGAGATAAATATTCACCGCAGGCAATGGAAGATAGTGGTTATTTTCTCGCTATCGAAAGTAATTTTAAAGAATATAAAAAAGTTCCACTTGGTCACATTGCATTCGTAAGCACATCAGGCTCAATTGCGAGCTGGGCAATAATGTACTCGGGTAATGGGGTCGCTAGCCATGTTGCCAATTTTTATGGTGATGGAGTGCTGCATGACACAATTACCTCTGGCGTCCAGAGACGAGAGTTTTCCGAGTATTTCGATGGAATCTCATATATTTCCATATTGCCCCCACCGCCAGGAACTGATCTAACGTACGCGAAGAAATTCATGAATTTATCACTGGGTTCATCTTATAACTGGCCTGGCATCATTCGTCTCGGTCTAGCAAAAATTTTGGGGGGTGGATATGGAACCCCTTGGTACATATGCACAGATATATTCCTAATGCTAGGAACCATTGGCTTGTTAAAATGGTTAATTTCCGGGAACGTCGGTGCAACTTTGTGCACGATATTAGTCGTCTACCCTAGCCTGTTCGCAATCAACAAGTATCGAAATAGAAACTGGCTCAAAAAAGTGAGTTTGAAATTCAAAGCTCGTACAGAGCAATGAAGATCGATAGAAAATCGAGAAACCCAATCCGCCGTCGGTAGAAGGCTGATTGAGTGACTGCTCAGGGGGCTGAGCGGATCGCTCAGGTAGTGCGGAGCCCTTCGGAGTGCTTCGGCGCGAGCTTCGTTAGCCAGCCTTGGTGCTCATCATTCGACCAGCCGTATGGGCCCTTTCTGACCGGGAGAACGCTGCAACAGCCCCGACAACGCGTCTCGCCATTTCTAAGATGACGGTCGCTACTCGCGTCAGAATTCTCCAGCAGCCGCTCGACAGCGCCTGCTTATGAAAAAACCGCCCGAAGGCGGTTTTTTCATTTACTACGTCACAAAATTTTCAGTAACTTGGCACAGTTTTCACTTTCTGTGTCATCCGACACCCTCAAACATCAATATTCCGAGCCACCAGCGCATTCGATTCGATGAAGTTGCGGCGCGGTTCTACTTCGTCGCCCATCAGGGTGGTGAAGATCTGGTCGGCGGCGATGGCGTCTTCGATTTGTACACGGAGCAGGCGGCGTTGCGTGACGTCGAGCGTGGTTTCGAACAATTGCTCGGGGTTCATTTCGCCAAGACCCTTGTAGCGCTGGCGCGATACGCCGCGTTCGGCTTCGCTCAGCAGCCATTGCATGGCTTGGTGGAAATCGGCCACGGTTTGCTCGCGCATTTTCTCGCCTTCGCCGCGCTTGACCTTCGTGCCGTCGGGGATCAGGCCCTGGAACGTGGTGGCGGCGCGCGCCAGTGCCGCGTAGTCGGCGCCGTGGACGAAATCGGCGTCCAGGTGCGACAGCCGCACGTTGCCGTGGTGGCGGCGCGCGATCATCAGGCGGTGCTTGTCGGTCTTCTCGTCGAATTGCGCGTAGACGTCGGCCGTGCCGTCGTCGTTCACTGCGGCGCCGAGCAGCGTCTTGCCATGCATCTCGGCCAGCTTGGCCTTCAGCGCCACGGCCGATGCTTCCGCCGCGGCCGCGCTGTCGAGGTCGAGCGCCACGCCGTCGGCGATGGCGCGCAGCGCATCGGTATCGACGATACGCGACAGGCGGCCGATCACGCCCTCGGCCAGTTGGTACTGACGGGCCAGTTCGGTCAGCGCATCGCCGTTGATCTCGCTGCCGTCCGGACGCACGAGGCTGGCCTTTTCCATCGCCAGCTTCAGCATGTAGGCGTTCAGCTCGGTATCGTCCTTGATATAGCGCTCTTCCTTGCCGTGCTTGATCTTGTAGAGCGGCGGCTGCGCGATATAGACGTAGCCGCGCTCGATGATGTCCGGCATCTGGCGATAGAAAAACGTCAGCAGCAGCGTGCGGATGTGCGAGCCGTCCACGTCCGCATCGGTCATGATGATGATGCGGTGGTAGCGCAGCTTGTCGAGGTTGTAGTCTTCCTTGCCGATGCCCGTGCCCAGCGCGGTGATCAGCGTCAGCACTTCCTGGCTCGACAGCATCTTGTCGAAACGCGCGCGCTCGACGTTCAGGATCTTGCCCTTGAGCGGCAGGATGGCCTGGAACTTCCGGTCGCGGCCTTGCTTGGCCGATCCGCCTGCGGAGTCGCCCTCCACCAGGAACAGTTCGGACTGTGCCGGATCCTTTTCCTGGCAGTCGGCTAGCTTGCCGGGCAAGCCCATGCCGTCCATTACGCCCTTGCGTCGCGTCATTTCACGGGCCTTGCGGGCCGCCTCGCGCGCGCGCGCTGCGTCGACGATCTTGCCGCAGATGATCTTGGCGTCGGCCGGCGTTTCCAGCAGGAAATCGGTCAGCGCCTTGCCGACCAGTTCTTCCACTGGCAGCCGCACTTCGGACGACACGAGTTTGTCCTTGGTCTGCGAGCTGAACTTGGGCTCGGGCACCTTGACCGAGAGCACACACGCCAGGCCTTCGCGCATGTCATCGCCGCTGGTTTCCACCTTGGCGCGCTTGGCGATCTCGTTTTCTTCGATGTACTTGTTGATGACGCGCGTCATCGCTGCGCGCAGGCCGGTCAAATGGGTGCCGCCGTCGCGCTGCGGAATGTTGTTGGTGAAGCAGAGCACCTGCTCGTTATAGCCATCGTTCCATTGCATGGCGACTTCGACGGTAATGCCCTCTTTCTCGGCATTGGCGTAGAAGATATTCGGATGCAGCGTGGTCTTGGCGCGATTGATGTATTCGACAAAACCCTTCACGCCTCCGGCAAAGGCAAAATCCTCTTCCTTGCCGGTGCGCTGGTCGACCAGTCGGATATGGACGCCGTTATTCAGGAACGACAGTTCTCGAATGCGCTTGGACAGCACTTCGTAATGGAACTCGACATTCGTGAAGATTTCCTCGTCGGCCAGGAAATGCACCTCGGTGCCGCGCTTGTCGGTGGCGCCGACGATTTTCATCGGCGACACTTCCACGGGCTGGCCGTCCGGGCCGGTCACGGTCTCGATAATGCGATTCTGCACCTCGCCCTTGGCGAATTCGATCAGGTTGACCTGGCCGTCGCGGCGCACGGTCAGGCGCAGCCATTTCGACAGCGCATTCACGCAGGACACGCCCACGCCGTGCAGGCCGCCGGACACCTTGTAGCTGTTCTGGTTGAACTTGCCGCCAGCGTGCAGTTCGGTCATGGCGATTTCCGCCGCGCTGCGCTTGGGTTCGTGCTTGTCGTCGAACTTGATGGCCGGCGGAATGCCGCGGCCGTTGTCCACGATCGAAATCGAGTTGTCGCTATGGATCGTGACCAGGATTTCGGTGCAATAACCGGCCAGCGCTTCATCGATCGAGTTGTCCAGCACCTCGAACACCAGATGATGCAGGCCGGTGCCGTCCGACGTATCGCCGATATACATGCCGGGACGCTTGCGCACCGCTTCCAGGCCTTCCAGGATCTGGATCGAAGAGGCGCCGTAAGAGTTTTCTTGCTGCGGATTTTGCTGGTCGGTCATGTTTTCCTACTCACGATACTCACGGCAAAAGCGGAGAAAGCCGGACCTGCGCCCAAAGGCAGCGGGTGCGGCAAATCCGCATTTGCGGGTTACTTAAAAACGGCAAAAGGGGCGGATCGCGTGGATCCGGCCCCTGCTGCGGTGCGTGCCCGATTGTGTATGGATGGCGACTTGGTGGTGGCCATCAAATGCGCATCGGCATCACGACATACTTGAAGTTGTCGTCTTCCGGCACAGTGATCAGCGCACTCGAATTGGAGTCGCCGAGGCTGACCTGTACCTGTTCGCTCTTGAGGTTGGCGAGCACATCGAGCAGATAGGTCACGTTAAAGCCGATATCGAGCGCATCGCCCGAATAATCGAGTTCCAGTTCTTCCTGCGCCTCTTCCTGATCGGCGTTGGTCGAGCTGATTTTCAGCACGTGCGTATCAAGAATGCAGCGCACGCCCTTGAATTTGTCGGTGGTCAGAATCGCGGTGCGCTGCAGCGCCTGCTGCAACTTCACGCGGTCAATGGCGAAGGCATTCTTGTAGCCCTTCGGAATGACGCGCTGGAAATCCGGGAACTTGCCTTCCACCAGCTTGCTGATCAGTTCCACATTGGCAAACGTGAACTTGACCTGATTTGCCGCCAGTTGAACCTGCACGGGATCGTCGTTGTCTTCGAGCAGGCGTTGCAGTTCCAGAATGGTCTTGCGCGGAATAATCACTTCCTGGCGCGAACCCACGCCGGCGGCCTCGTTTTCGAGCTCGACGCCGCAGTACGCGAGGCGGTGGCCGTCGGTGGCAACGGCCATGACCTTCTTGCCATCGACCACCAGCAGCATGCCATTCAGGTAATAGCGGATGTCCTGCTGGGCCATCGCGAAATGGACCATCGCCAGCAGATGCTTGAAGGTCTTCTGCGGCAGGCTCACGCTGGCGTTGAATTCGGCGGCTTCGGCAACCGTCGGGAATTCCTCCGCGGCCAGCGTCTGCAGCGCGAAGCGGCTTTTGCCGGACTGCACCGTCATGCGCTTGTCGTTGAGCGACAGCGCCACGTCGCCGTCGGGCATTGCGCGCAGGATATCGAGCAGCTTGCGCGCCGCCACGGTGGTGGCAACGTCGTCGCTGCCAACGCCGCATTCGGCGTGCGTGGTGATCTGGATTTCGATGTCCGTCGAAAGGAAGGACACATTGGAGCCGGACTTGCGAATCAGCAGGTTGGCCAGGATCGGGAGGGTGTGGCGGCGCTCCACGATGCCGCTCACGATTTGCAGCGGACGCAGCAGATTGTCTCGCGAGGTTTTGACCAATTGCATTGAATTTATCCTTCGTCGTTTGTCGTCGGCGACCGCAGAATCAGGCGAACCTTCCCGATATCCAAATTTTCTTAGGAATCAAGGAGTTAAAGTCGCATTGTACCAAGGATAAGCCGCTGCGGTGAAGCGGGGCAAATCCGGCGGAGCGCCCGGCTGTGCACAAAATGCCACGCCGCGGTGCGGTTGCCCCCGCCAATTTGTCCCGACTCACCGCAAAGCCTTATCTGAGGCCGAATTCCTGCGATCCAACTGTTGCTTTGGCGTCCGTTTGCCGCCGGACGCGCACCCTGTAGTATGCCAGCCCGGCAAGGCCGGCCCTGAAAAACCCGCGCAGGCGCCTGCGCGGCCAAAAACTGCGTGCCAGCTCAGCCCTTGAGCGTCTGTTCCAGCACGTGCAATTCGTGGTTGAGCTGCGCGTCCTTGCTGCGCTCGTCAGCAATCTTGCGCACGGCGTGCAGCACCGTGGTGTGATCGCGTCCACCAAACAACTCGCCGATTTCGGGCAGGCTTTTCTGCGTCAGTTCCTTGGCCAGATACATGGCGATCTGGCGCGGTCGCGCGATATTGGCGGGTCGCTTTTTCGAATACATGTCCGCGACCTTGATGTTGTAGAAATCCGCGCAGGTCTTCTGGATGTTTTCCACCGAGATCTGGCGGTTCTGCACGGTCAGCAGATCCTTCAAGGCCTCGCGCGTGACCTCGATCGTGATGTCCTTGCCATGGAAGTTCGAAAACGCCAGGATCTTGCGCAGGGCGCCTTCCAACTCGCGAACGTTGGAGCGCAGATGCTTGGCCACAAAGAACGCAACTTCCTCGGGCACGCTGACGTTTTCCGCCGCGGCCTTCTTCATCAGGATCGCCACGCGCATTTCCAGCTCGGGAGGCTCGATCGCCACGGTCAGGCCGGAATCGAAACGCGAGATTAATCGGTCATCGATACCTGTGATTTCCTTGGGATACGTATCGCTGGTAATGATCACCTGCGCGCGATTGGCGATCAGCGCCTCGAACGCGTAGAAGAATTCTTCCTGCGTTCGGTTCTTGCCCGAAAAGAACTGAATATCGTCGATCAGCAGCAGGTCCAGCGAATGGTAGTACCGCTTGAATTCGTCGAACGCCTTGCGCTGGTAGGCCTTCACCACGTCGGACACATATTGTTCGGCGTGGATGTAGCGGATGCGTGCACGCGGGTTTTCCATCAGCATGAAATTGCCGATGGCGTGAATCAAGTGAGTCTTGCCCAGGCCGACGCCGCCATACAGATAGAGCGGGTTGTACGACTTGCCGGGGTTGTTGGCGACCTGGATCGCCGCGGCGCGCGCCAGCTGGTTGGCCTTGCCGGTAACGAAATTGTCGAACGTCAGGATCGGATTCAGGCGCGAACGCTCGTGCACCGTATCGTTCTGCTGCACGGCGCCAGTCGCCGCCGGCTGCTGCGACGGCACCCGGTACGAGCGCGCGCTGGCCTCGGCCGGATCCATCTGGGCCATGTCGATTTCACCCATCTCGGGTGCGTGGCCGCCGGCATTGCCCTGCAACGGGTGGCCGGTAGGCACGGCGCCGCGGTTCGGCATCGCGGACGGCGACGCCGGATACGCGGACTGTCCCGACATCGGACCGTAGCCGGGCTGGGCGGCATGCTGCTGGCCCGGATAGTCGTGAAATCCGCCCATCTGCGGCGCTGGCGCGTGCGGCTGTCCGTTCATCCCCGGCTGTGCGCCGCCGGCCGCGCCCGGATACGGCGCCGCTGCGCCCATGCCGGCGTGCGGATGGCCGGCGTCCTGGCCCTGCTGCATGGCCTGCTGCGCATAGGTGGCCGTACGGCCCGATGCAGCGGGATCCAGGACGAAGTGAACGCTAACCTGCGTTTCCCAGTATTCGCACGCGAGCGCGGTGATACGGCCCGAGAACTGGCTCTTGACCCAGTCGAGCTTGAAGCGATTGGGCGCAGCAATTCGCAGCGCATGCGCTTCCTCGTCGAAGGCGACGGGCGCCAACGGCTTGATCCAGGTTTTGTACTGTTGCGGCGTCAGTTCGCGCTCGAGTTGCGCGGCTGCCGCCTGCCAGAAATCTTGCATGTGTTGTTTTAAGTGACCGCGCCGCCTGGTGGCAACGCATCACGGGTATCGAAGCGCCAGCATCCGCGGGACCCCTGCCTGCCTCGCGCCTCATTGCCGAACGCGAAAGGCAAGACGCCGCCCCCATGCGCTGCGCATGACATCTGGCGGCTGACGACAGGTATACCGGGCACTGGACACGACGGTATACCGATGGCAGGAAGTCTCGGGTTGTGCGTGCGCCACGCGGCCCGTGTTGTGTTTGGACCGGGATTGTACCCCCCTGCCCGAGTTATCCACAAAGGATAACCCTGTGGACAAGTTGTGAAGATTCAGTGGATTGATGTGCACAACTTGCACCCGCAGGCATGGCCCGATATGCCCCTCCGGCCTGTTAATGCATCGGAAACAAAGACTTGGCCGTGGTCGATGGCCCCGGCGTATGCTCCCCAGCAGACAAAAAGTTACCCACCGAATATTGTGGACAATGACGCACCGCCCAAGGCCCGGCCGACGCGGCGCCGCTGTGGCGGACATTACGTCACCAGCCATCGGCCGCCTTGACACGGTTTACGAAAATCGGTTAAATGGCGGGTTCTGCGATGCGGCAGGGGATCACGTATGCGCATCGCCGGGTCTGGCCCGTACCGCAACATGTCCGCATGTGCGGCATCAGGCAAGCGGCCTGATCCCCGCCAGTGCTTCGTCGTTTGCGGCGCGGCCAGCGGCGGCCGGCAGCAAGACAGAACCAGAATCGTCGGCAAGGCCGCAGCGACCTCTCTGATTTGAATGCAGAGCGTCCGCATTGCGGCAGCCCCATGCGAACCATACGCGGCGGCCAAGGCGCTCCGGCATCGGCCGGCGCCCGGAAAGCCCGGATCAACCAGAGAGTGCAACATGAAACGTACCTACCAACCTTCCGTTACCCGCCGCAAGCGTACCCATGGTTTCCGCGTGCGCATGAAGACCCGCGGCGGCCGTGCCGTCATCAACGCGCGTCGCGCCAAGGGCCGCAAGCGCCTGGCGATCTGAGGGCCGGGCGACTGGCCGGTGTCTCTGGCAGCATGACGCTTCGCCGTCAATGCCGCGGATGACCCGGTCCAACGCCTTGCACTCAGGATGGCCAGCAGCGCTGCTGCCGAAGCCCGGCTTGCCGCCAGCTTTGACCAGCGTGTCGACCCATGCCTTCCCCAAGGCCGCAAGGCTCACAAAGACGGATGAGTTTTCATCCGTTTTTGCTTTGCGGCCCCGGCGCCGCAGTACGCATTTCGTGCTGTACGTGCGCGCCAACGGCCAGGAGCAATCCCGGCTGGGCATCGTCGTCGGCAAGAAGTTCGCACCGCGCGCCGCCGAGCGCAATCTCGTGAAGCGCATGGTGCGGGAACTGTTCCGCAGCCGGCAGGCCCAATTCGCGGGCCGCGATATCCTGTTGCGGCTACAGGCCAAGTTTGCGCGCGCCGACTTTGCCAGCCGGACGGCCATCAGGCGCGCCTGCCTGGCTGAACTGAGCGGTCTGCTCGATGTCGCGGCCAAGCCGCTGCCGGCAGCGCCGCCCGTCGCGGCGCCTGCGCCCGAACAGCCAGCCACGCCCGCCGCGCCTGCCCAACCATCACCATGAAGCGAATCCTGCTTGCCCTGCTGCGCATCTACAAGATCGCCTTGAGTCCGTACCTGGGCTCGCAGTGCCGCTTCCTGCCCACCTGTTCCGACTATGCCCGCGACGCCATCGTCCATCATGGCGCGGCGCGCGGCACGTGGATGACCGCATGCAGACTCTGTCGCTGTCATCCTTTCGCAAAGGGCGGGTATGATCCCGTGCCCGAGCCCGTAGTAAACGGGACGGCCGCCTCGGCGCCTCCGGCGTCCGCCGCGGCAGGTCACCCGCCTGTCACGGTCCGGCTCCCCCGCCCCTGATTTCCCAGACCATAGCGAGACATGGATATCAAACGCACCATCCTGTGGGTCATCTTCTCGATGTCCCTCGTGCTGCTCTACGACAACTGGCAGCGCGCCAACGGCCACGCGTCGATGTTCTTCCCGAGCGCCAACACGCAACAGCAGGCCGCCCCGGCCAATGGTGCGAGCGGCGCCGCGGCCCAGGGTGATGTGCCCAAGGCCGCCGGGACGAACGCGTCGGCCCCTGGCGCAGCCCCGGCCGCCCCGCAGGGCGCCGCGCAGCCTGCCGGCGAAAAGGTGGTGGTCACCACCGACGAAGTTCGTGCCGAGATCGATACGGCCGGCGGCATCCTGTCGCGCCTGGAACTGCTCAACGAGCACGAGAAGGACGGCAAGCCGGTGGTCCTGTTCGAGCGTGACGCAACCCGCACGTACTTGGCGCGCTCCGGCCTGATCGGCGGCGACTTGCCCAACCACACCACGGTATTCACTGCCGAGCCGGGCGCACGCGCGCTGGCGCCGGGACAGGACAAGCTCGATGTGGTGCTGAGCGCCGAGAAAAACGGCGTCAAGTTCACCAAGACTTATACGTTCCGCAAGGGCAGCTACGTGGTGGACGCACGTTTCGACGTGGCCAACACGGGGACCGCGCCGGTATCGCCGACGCTGTACCTGGAACTGGCGCGCGACGGCAGCAAGGTGGAACAGTCGCAGTTCTACAGCACGTTCACGGGCCCGGCCATCTACACGAACGCCGACAAGTATCACAAGATCAGCTTCGAGGACATCGCCAAGGGTAAGGCCAGCGTACCGGCCGCAACCGACAGCGGCTGGGTGGCGATGGTGCAGCATTACTTCGCCTCGGCTTGGATCCCGCAGTCGGGCAAGCAGCACAGCTTCTATGCCGAGCAGATCGACCCGAACCTCTACCGCGTGGGCATCCAGCAGCCGCTGGGCCAGATCGCCCCGGGCGCAACGGTAAGCACCGATGCACGCCTGTTCGCCGGTCCGCAGGAAGAGCGCATGCTTGAGCAGATCACGCCGGGCCTGGAGCTGGTGAAGGACTACGGCTGGCTGACGATCCTCGCCAAGCCGCTGTTCTGGCTGCTCGAAAAACTGCACGGCGTGCTGAACAACTGGGGCTGGTCGATCATCGCGCTGACGGTGTTGATCAAACTGGTGTTCTTCCCGCTGTCGGCGGCCAGCTACAAGTCCATGGGCAAGATGAAGGACCTGCAGCCGCGCATGACGGCCATCCGCGAGCGCCACAAGGGCGACCCGCAGAAGATGAACCAGGAAATGATGGCGTTGTATCGCACCGAGAAGGTCAATCCGCTCGGCGGCTGCCTGCCGATCGTGATCCAGATCCCGGTGTTCATCGCGCTGTACTGGGTGCTGCTGTCGTCGGTGGAAATGCGCGGCGCGCCGTGGCTGGGCTGGATCCACGATCTGTCGGTGCCGGATCCGTTCTACATCCTGCCGATCGTGATGGCCGTGTCGATGTTCGTGCAGACCAAGCTGAACCCGACCCCGCCGGATCCGGTGCAGGCCAAGGTCATGATGATCATGCCGCTGGTGTTCTCGTTCATGTTCTTCTTCTTCCCGGCCGGCCTGGTGCTGTACTGGGTTGTGAACAACATCCTGTCGATCGCCCAGCAATGGCAGATCAACCGCATGCTCGGCAAGGGCAAGGCGGCCGCGGTGGCCAAGAGCTAAGCGCTGCTGCGCCCGATCCGCTTCACCAGAAAAACCCGGCCTCGCGCCGGGTTTTCTGTTTCCGGCGTATGCTTCGAGTCTTATATAAGACTTAGCCCCCAACGCGCCCAGCAAGGAGATGCCATGACGTGGTCGGCCAGCCAATACGTGCAGTTCGAGGATGAACGGACCCGTCCGGTCCGGGATCTTGTCGCAGCCATTCCAACCGTGGCCGCGCGGCGGGTTGTCGATATCGGCTGCGGCCCCGGCAACTCCACCGAGGTGCTGGCGGCCCGCTACGCCGACGCCGAGGTCACGGGCCTGGACAGCGACGCCGACATGATCGCCGCCGCCCGCAAACGTCTGCCGGCGCTGAAGTTCGATGTCGCCGATGTCGCGCAGTGGCAGGACGCTGGCGCGTGGGACGTGATCCTGGCCAACGCCGTGTTCCAGTGGGTGCCCGATCACGCGCGGCTTTTCCCGTCGCTGATCGACAAGCTTGCGCCGGGCGGCAGCCTGGCCGTCCAGATGCCCGACAACCTGAACGAGCCGCCACACCTGCTGATGCGGGAAACCGCGTCCAACGGACCGTGGTCGGCCAAGCTCACCGCGGCGGCGCAGGCGCGCACGCCGCTGGCGTCGGAGCGCTGGTATTACGAATTACTACAGCCGCTGTGTTCGCGCGTCGACATCTGGCGCACCATCTATCAGCATCCGCTCAAGGGCGGCACGGCGGCCGTCGTCGAATGGTTCAAGGGCAGCGGACTACGGCCCTTCCTCGCGCCGCTCGACGATGCGGAAAAAGCCGAATACCTGAAGCAGTACGAGGCCGCGCTGGCCAAAGTCTTCCCGCCGCTGTCCGATGGCACGGTGCTGCTGCCTTTCCCGCGCGTGTTCATCGTCGCCACGCGCTAGCGTTTCTGCTCGGGCCGATCGATGCGGCGGCAAGCGGAGCGCCGAACCGCGCACCGCGCGATCGGGTGCGCCATCGCCTACACTTAGACGGGATCGTGCAGTCTCTCTCATTCGCGTAACTGAGAAACCGCCATGCGCCGTCAACCTACGCTGCATCGCAAGATGCGCCCCGCCGCCGCGTTCGTGGCGCTGGGCGAAAGCGGCCTGCGGACCATCGACCGCCATCTGGACTCGCTGCAGCATCACGATGAGCCTGAAGACGTCCACGCGCTGCGCGTGGCGGTGCGTCATTTGCGCGCCGTAACGTGGGCGTTCGGGCCGGTGCTGCCCGATCCGGTGAAGACACGCTGGAAGCGGACGCTGCACGACGTCGCAGATGCCGCGGGCGACGTGCGCGACTGGGACGTCTTCATCACCGAGACCCTGGCCGACGCGCTGGCCAAACAGCCCGACAGCACGGTGCTGACCGCCCTGCTCGACACCGCGCAGGCCAAGCGCGCCAAGGCGCATGCGGCAATGATGACGAGATTGTCACGGTACCGGCAAGCGCCGCTCCCCACGCTCAAGCGCGACCTGCAGCATGTGTCGGCGCGGGCCGGATCGGGGCGGCTTGGCACGTTTGCGTCCCGGCGTATTCGCAAGGCACGCAACAAGGTACAGGCGCTGGCGCATCGTGCGCGCGATCGCGAGATCGCCCACATCCACGCGCTGCGCATCGCCAACAAGCGGCTGCGTTACGCCATCGAGGCGCTGTCCGATGTCCTGCCAAAGCGCTATCGCAAACGGCTGCGCAACAAGTTGACGACGCAGCAGAGCCGGCTCGGCGCGATGGTCGATGGCGCGGTGGCGCGCCGGCTGATGTGCGAATGCCTTGGTATCGATCCTGACCATGCAAGCCGGTAGCGTGAGCCGCCGCAATCGGGCTGCCGCCCCGCCCTTTCCCTTCCAGAGCGATCTGCGACAATACCGCCCATGACAGCAACCCAGCTTCCCATTGCCGCCATTGCCACCGCGCCGGGCCGCGGCGGCATCGGCGTCGTGCGCGTATCCGGACCGGACGTCAGCGCCATCATGCATGCCGTATGCGGGCGCGCGCTGCAGCCGCGCCACGCCACCTATCTGCCGTTTCTCGATGCCCACGCGAAGGTCATCGATCATGGCCTGGCGCTGTATTTCCCCGCGCCCCACTCCTACACCGGCGAAGAGGTTCTCGAGCTGCAGGGCCATGGCGGGCCAGTGGTCATGCAGATGCTGCTGTCGCGTTGTCTCGAAGCCGGCAAGGATATCGGCCTGCGCGTGGCCGAACCGGGCGAATTCACGCGCCGCGCGTTTCTCAACGACAAGCTCGATCTGGCGCAGGCCGAAGCCGTCGCCGACCTGATCGAAGCCAGCACGGAAGCCGCGGCGCGCTCGGCGGCGCGTTCGATGGAAGGCGCATTCTCGGCCGCGATCCACGCGCTGGTGGAAAAGGTGATTCACCTGCGCATGCTGGTCGAAGCCACGCTCGATTTTCCCGAGGAAGAAATCGACTTCCTCGAAGCGTCGAACGCGCGCGGCCAGCTCGCCAGCATTCGCGAGGATCTGGCCGGCGTTCTCAAGCAGGCGCGCCAGGGATCGCTGCTGCGCGAAGGATTGTCGGTGGTGCTGGCGGGCCAGCCCAACGTCGGCAAGTCGTCGCTCTTGAACGCGCTGGCCGGCGCGGAACTGGCCATCGTCACACCAATCGCCGGCACCACGCGCGATCGCGTGCGCGAAACGATCCAGATCGATGGCATCCCGCTTCATATCATCGACACCGCCGGCTTGCGCGACGATGCCGCCGACGAAGTCGAACGCATCGGCATCGAACGCACCTGGGAGGCGATTCGTCGCGCCGACATCGTGCTGCATCTGGTCGACGCCGCCGAGTATGTGGAACATGGCATCTCGGAAATCGACGACCACATCGACGATCGCCTGAGCGGCCAACTGCCGCCGGGTTCGCCCATCGTGCGGGTGGTCAACAAGATCGACCTTGCACCCGCCAGCGGCGCGATGGGCTTCGGCGCCAACCGGCCGCACGTGGTAGCGGCCAACGGCCCCAATCCCACCGAAATCTGGATCTCCGCGCGCACCGGCGCGGGCATCGACCTGATGCGTCGCGAACTATTGCGGCTGATTGGCTGGCAATCCGGCAACGAGGGCACGTTCCTGGCGCGCGAGCGGCATCTGACCGCGCTGCGCAACGCGCAATCGCATCTGGACTGCGCCGTGGAACGCGCCGCGCAAAACGCCCAGGCGCTGGATCTATTCGCCGAGGAACTGCGGCTGGCACAGGATCACCTGAACAGCATCACCGGCGAGTTCACCAGCGATGATCTGCTGGGAACGATTTTCACGCGGTTCTGCATCGGCAAGTAATCGGATGTAAAGCGTCTGCAAGGGACGCCCGAAAATCGGTCGCAAACCCAATAAATAAATTAATGGGTCATAGCCAACGTTTCCCACCGTTGGCTATCGACAGTCATGGGTTTTAGTACGTAGTCAAGTACAAGGCCAACCGCATACTTGATTGACGGCCGCCTTGCGACGAATCAAATACCAAAGAAAATTAGAAAACACGAGTATCTGACAACAGAAATATTTATCTTCATTCAGCATTCTTCCTATTTGAGTCACTGGCTTGTTGTGGGACAAATCTGTCGCGCACGGAAGGCGATGCCCATAAAGAGAACATGTGCAGAACATCGCCTTGCTCTCATCGAAGGTCATCGCGCGATGTCGATGGGCTGTTGCATGTCGCCAGACTGTAAAAAAACCACGGAAGGATGGATGCGGAATGCCAGATATTCGATACTTTCTGAAGGATCGCGACCCGACCAGTGCCGGCGGAATGCTGATCGCCGTCAGCCGCAGTTTTACGCATCACGGTGTGTCGGTTGGTTTGGAGGGGGACATGGCGACATGTCCGGCCTGTAAATCCAGTGGGCCTGTATATAACGATTGCTTTCCGACATTCGATGTTGTCGGCAAGCAAGCACTGGTAAATGGTGCACGCGTGTATTGCAAGTGTCCAGTACACCCGACCGTCTTCAATACGCAGAACGATTCTACGGTGGAAGTGAATCGGAGAGCCTCATATGGTCAAACGAAAGGCCGCACGAAAAGCATTTTCGCTACTTCCAATCCTCGCTATGACCAGCAGATCCAAATTCTCGATGGATCAACCGGCAAACCCCTGCCGGGCGTCCGCTATCGTCTTACTGGCAGCGCGGGAACATTTGAAGGCCGAACGGACAACCTGGGCATGACTGAGCGGATGGCGAGCGACGATGCGGTGACCATGAAGCTGGAAATTTTCGGAGCGAAAGCCTGATGCAGCCGATCAAGACAGTAGATGTCCCATTGACCCCCATCGAGGACCGGATGCCGGTTAAGGTTTATCTGTTGCGGCCGCGCGGCACGCTGTATTGGGGCGGCGCTGGTTTGGATGGCCCCTATGTAGGGCCGCAGCTCGAAGCCTTTCGCAAGGCAGGCATTTCTCATTGCTTTGCGGGACTGACTAACTCCGCAACGGCCGATATGCCTAAAGGGCTAGAATTCGCAGGAACGCTACTAGATGCTATCCGGTCCGGGATGCTCATTCGGGCGCGAGACGATAGCGAATGGACGATCAAGAGCGGCATGGCAGCTGAGGCGCCTCAATTCAACCTCGTTGGCTACAGCTACGGGTCGTTGCTGGCGGCGCAAACGGCTTGGTCATATGCGCGAGCAGGAAATGTGATTGATCACCTGGTGCTTGTGTGGCTCCCCAATTGAGGCTGGCTTCCTTGCGGATCTACGTGGGAACAAAAACATTCTAAAAACCATTGTCATTAACCTGACGAAGTTTGGAGACCCTATCTACGCGGGGATGCCTTGGCGGGAGTTAGTGGAGTCAGCCCCGCTCTTGGGCCGGCAAATGCTTGCAGGTAATGGCGACGGCCATTTCTATTTCGCTCATGTTGTACGAGACAGCCCGAGACGATGGGCCTCGCTTGCCGAGCTTTTGGCAAATGAAGGACTAAGGTGAGAGCGCGAAAGCCGCATTTGGCAACGCTCGCACTAGCGCTTTCTGCATTGCTCGCGTTTGATGGATTCGCCTTTGCGCTACTAACGGTGCTGACGCCTATAACGCGGCAGCAAGTTACGTCGGGCTCGATCGTGGTCTACGGGGCCGTTGCATTCCTAGTGGCCAGTATCCTTGCGGTGGCTGGTTTTATCGTAGTATCGCTTGGATTCTTTCGTGGCTATGCCGCCCGCTGGCGGATTGCTGGCGTGTACTTTGCGGGGCTTGCGCTCTTCGGCGGTTGTCTGTTTTTTGTGTCCCGTTGGATTGCAGCCCACTTGCCCTAGCGGGCCGCTGAAGTGGCAGCCTGTAACATCTGCTGGCCGTCGTTGGCTCGGGCCATTGTGGCTGAGGGGGTAAGGTGACGACTCGACTGCGGCGGCGAGCGATTCGGTTTATAGACGTTGTTGCCATTCTCCTTGCGCTGGTGGCCGTTGCGCGCGGTGTCTATGTCTTGGTCACGCCGCTAACGCTGGAAACACGAACAGTCGGCCCCGCGTTGGCCGTCGCGGCGATCGTTTACGTCACCGCAGTGGTTCTATCAATTCTGGGCCTTGGGGCTGTGTTGATGCTGTGTACGGTGTTCCAGCGTCGCGCAATTCGATTGCGCGCGCTGGCGGCCTACATGAGTGGCATGCTGCTGTTTGCGGCGCTGTCCGTAGCGACCGAAGTGTGGATTGACCACCACCACGCCGCGGTAGCAGCTCCAGCTACCGAACCATAGAGAGCACCTGTCGCCGGGATTAACCAATGTCTCTACACATCAACGACTTGCAGCAACGCGCGTGCGCCTGCATCGGCAAGTGAGACGACCGCAAGCACGCCGCGATCCTGGCAGGCCGCTCACTAGCGGCGAGCGCGATCTCGCGCGGCAGATCTTTGGCGATGCGATCGACTACGACGCCGTGCGCATTCACCATTGCAACTTCGTGTTCTGGCAGGGCGCGAACTACATCGTCGCGCCGAACGGTCACCTTTACCTGGGCCGCAAGCTGCGCCACCTGAACGACTTCAGCGCGGCGGGCGTGCGTATCGCGGCGCTGTTCATCCACGAGATGACGCATGTGTGGCAGCACCAGCGCGGCGTCAACGTCATGGCGCGCGGCGCGTGCGAACAAGTGCTGCACTGGTTCGGCCTCAACCAATATCGCTATCGTCTCGAGGCGGGCAAGCCGCTTGCCGCCTACAAGCTCGAACAACAGGGCGACATCCTGCGCGACTACTTTCTGGCCCTGCGCGGACAGGCGTCGCCGTACCGGGTCGACCAGTATCTTGCCGCGCTCGGCGGCACCGAGTCCCACATCGTCTGATACGTGCGTGTTGCCGCAAGCGTCCCCACTTGCGCCTGGGTTTCGTTGACTTGTCGCGCATTGTGGCGGACCATCGGCCACATATCGAACCGGAGTCCATCATGCCGCGTGTATCGAAAGCGGAAGCGGAGAAAAACCGCGCAGCCATCGAACAGGTCTCCTCACGACTATTTCGCGAGCAAGGTTTCCATGGCGTCAGCGTGGCCGATCTGATGGGCGCGGCGGGGCTGACGCATGGCGGTTTCTATGGCCATTTCGAATCGAAGGATGCGCTCGCCGCGATTGCCTGCGCGCGCGCATTCGAGGAATCGGAAGCGCGCTGGCGCAAGCGCGTGGACGATGCGCCGGATCGGCCAGCGGCGTTGACCGCGCTGGTCGACGGCTACCTGTCCGCGCGCAATCGCAATGGTCCGGGCGCCGGCTGCCCCGTGGCGGCGCTCGCCAACGACGTGGCGCGCGAGCCCGAAGGCAAACCGGTGCGCGCCGTGTTTCATGAAGGACTGGAAAACCTGCTGGAGATTTTGGCAAGCGTCCAGCCCGGCGACGACGATACGCAGCGACGCAGCACGGCCATCGCGCAGATGGCGACACTGGCCGGCGCCCTGGTGCTGGCGCGCGCCACGCAGGGCACGCCACTATCCAACGAAGTGCTTGCGGCCACCAAGGCGCATCTGCTGGCCGACATCGACGCCGCGTAGGCGCGCTACACTGGCGGACTTCGAAGCTTCCGCATATTGGCCGCGCGCGCGGTCCGCCCCACAGATGTTGAGCCGCCTCCAGCAAACCCTTATCGCCATCGTTGCCGTCGTCGTACTTGGATTGTTGTGGTTCGTCGGCAATGACCGGAACGACGCGGCGCAAACCGAACTCCCGGCCGCCGCGGGCGACGCGCCCGCCAGCGTGCCGCGCGGCATCCCGCGCAACGGCACGCTCGACCCGATCAGCATCGATCCCGATCGCCCCGCCAATCCCCTGCCGCAATACCAGGCCGAGAATCTTTTCGACGACTATCGCGACAACAGCGGTGCGGCCGACGACCGCTATCGCGGCAAGTATTTCATCGTGGAAGGCGTGGCCAGCGGCGTGCGCCGCGATGGCGATCGCGTGTTCCTGGAAATCCGCGCCAACAATCCCGGCGACGTGGTCCGCGCCGAGCTGCTTCCTCGCCAGATTTGCGGTCCGGCCGGGCGCACCTGCGAAGTGGAGGCACGCGCGACGATGGTCCGGCGCGGCCAGAAAGTCGCGGTCGAGTGCACGGGCGCGGGACGGGACGACAGCGGCACGCCGCTGCTGGCCGACTGCCTGGTGCGCGGCGGCGCCAACTGAAGCGTGTCGGGATTGCGCCGCCCGCAACCGGCGCGAAGCACGCATCGATCCGGATATACGGCAACTGTCCCACGCTTTTCGGCGCTTTGCGCCGCGGCCTGCCCGCCTACATTACAGGGGCATGCTGCCGCCACTGCGCCGCTGAACCGCGATTCGCGCGGGCCCGGAACGCCGGCGGTGTCGCCGACGCGTTTCCAGGACCGAAGATGAAGAGAGCAACGATTGCCGCCGCGCTGGCCTTGATGGCCGCGGGCTGTTCCACCTACCAGAGCGTCGCACCCGTGGACCGTGCCGACCAGCCCGATCCAATCGCCGGCTTCCAGCCCGGCGCCTACGGCGGCCCGGCCCAGTTCCGCGTGGACGGCAATCGCGTGGTGGGCGCCGACGGCGCGCTGTTCTGCGTGATCACCAACCAGGTGAACGGCAACGCATTCGTGGAAGACTTCGCCAGTGCGCTGCGCGCGCGCAACTTCGAAGTCAAAATGCTGCCGCCCTATTCTTCCGTGGCGGCATGTCCGATGACGGCACTGTACGTGGCGCAGCGCCAGACCTACATCACGCCGTTCCTGGTGTCGGCCGACATCACCGTGTTCCGCAACGGCGAGCGCGTCGGCAAAGCCGTGTTCAACGCTAACCGCAGCGCGGGTGGCATCAACCTGAGCCACCTGATCCAGCCGGGCGCGAAGATCGAGGAACTGGTCGATCGGCTGTTCCCGGGCCTCAAGCCGCAACCGACCCAACCGGGACAACCGGCGCAAGCCGCGCCGGCGCCGGCCGCCACGCCCCAGGCCGCACCGGCCGCAGCCCCGGCAGCCTGACGCCGCACTGCCGCCGTCTCGGCGCGGTTCAGGCCAGCCGGAACACTTCCACGGCCTGACGCAACTCCTGCGCCTGATGGTGCAGGCTTTCGGCGGCGGCGGCCGCCTCTTCCACCAGCGCCGCGTTCTGCTGCGTCACGGTGTCCATTTCGGCCACGGCGCCGCTCACCTGCGCCAGCCCCTGCGACTGCTCGCGCGATGCCACGCTGATATCGCCCATCAATGCGGCGATGCCTTCCACGCGCCGCACCATGTCGTCGATCGCATCGCCCGCCTGCTGCACGGCCGCGTTGCCACTTTCCAGATCCGTGACGGTGCGCTCGATCAATTGCTTGATCTCGGCCGCCGCATTTGCGCTGCGCTGCGCCAGGCTGCGCACCTCGCCGGCCACCACCGCGAAACCGCGCCCGTGCTCGCCGGCGCGCGCCGCTTCCACTGCGGCATTGAGCGCGAGGATATTGGTCTGGAAAGCGATGCCGTCGATCAGGCCAATGATGTCCACCACCTGCTGTGCATTGCGATGGATGTCGGCCATGGTGGCCACCACGCCACTGACCGTGTCGCCGCTGGTGCGCGCGGCTTCGGCGGCGCTGGTAACGGCCTGGTTGGCATCGTGCGCATTGTCGGCGTTCTGCTTGACCGTGGCGGACAGCTCTTCGATGCTTGCCACCGTGCGCTCGAGGCTACCGGCCTGCGCTGCGGTGCGCGCCGACAGGTCGGCGTTGCCGCTGGCGATCTGGCTGGTACTGCCGGCGATCGCGGCAACGCTGCCGCGCACCTTGTCGACAATGCCGCTCAGACCCTGCCCCACGCCGTCGATGGCGCGCATCAGCTGGCCGATTTCGTCATGACGCGCGCTGTCCAGTCGAGCGCTCAGATCGCCCGACGCCAGACGTCCCGCCGCATCGGCGGCGTTGGCGAGCGGCACGCTCACCATCCTGCGCAGCAGCCACCAGAACGCCGCCGACACCGCCAGTGCGGCCAGCAACCCGCCGGCTAAAAAGCGGTTGCGGCTGGCGGCCAGTTCGTCGCGTAGCGACGCCATCGGCACGCTGCCCGCGATCAGCCATTGCCATTCGGGATAGGTGACAAAGGCGGTCAGGCGCTCGGCCGGCGCGCCGTTGCCGAGCGCCACGGTATTCACGCGTACGCCCTCTTTTGCGGCGATCATCTCGCGCACCCACGCGTTGCCGTCGCTATCCTTGGCATCGAGCTGCACCGTGCCTTCCGACCCGGACCGGTCGACCATCACCCTGCCCTGGTCCGGCCCCGGCCTGGCGTCGATCACCAGGAACTGGCCCGTGCCGCCGATGGCCTTGCGACGGATGCGGTTCTTCACCGCGGCCAGTTCGGCTTCCACGTTCACGCCCACAAACAGCGCGCCGACGATCCTGCCGGCGCTGTCGCGCACGGGCTCGTACTTGCTCATGTACGGTTTGCCGAACAGCCACGCCAGCGAGCGGTACGACTTGCCCGAGGACACCGCCGCATACGCCGCACCGGTGCGGTCCAGCAGCGTGCCGACCGCGCGCTGGCCGTCCTGCTTCTTCAGCGATGTCGTCACGCGGATAAAGTCATCGCCGGTTCGCGCGAACACGGTGGCCACGACCCCGCCGGTGTGGGCGAAAAACTTGTCGGGCACGTCGAAGCTGTTGTTCAGCACCTGATCGCCGCTGCGAAACGCCGGCGTCGGCTTGCCGGCCACTTCGATCGATTGCGACGGATCGACCGCGTAGGGTCCGGGCAGCACTGCGGCGAGGCTCAGCATAAAGCGGTCGGCTTCCTGCAGCATCGTCTCGTCGAGCTGCGCCACGAGTTCGCGCAGGGTGTGGCTTTCGGTCGCGATGGCGTCGCGCGCCTGGGATTCCAGCTGGTTCATGCTGCTGGCAGACAGCGCCAGCGAAAACGCGCCGAAGGCGACGACCTGCACGGCCAGCACGACCAGCGCAATGCGCGTGCCGATGCTCCAGCCGCCGGCGCGCACGCGGCCCGCCGACATCTGCGCAGGCAGGGTAAGGGAAGAGGTAGAAGACAAGGGGCGCTCCGTGAATAACGCCGTGCGCCGTCATGGCGCACGGGCGACGTCTGCTCTGACGGCAGATCGTCACAACGGAGTTATCGGATGTCCGAACAGCCGCCTTGAGTTCAAGGAATGCTTACTCTAGATCGCGTCCAGATACATCACGGCATGATGGAAAAAATCGCGCCGGACGCGGCTTCTTGCGGGAGCCGCTTGCCGGCGCGTCGCACCAGATCGGAAATACCGACACTGCAACTGGTTTCAGACCTCGAGCCGCCCCAGCCGAACGACCGTCACGCCAGGCCGCAGCTGGCGCAGCGACGGCATCACCAGCACGCAATGCGGATACGGCGTGACCACCGCCTGGCCATCGCGCCAGCCGATCACGGTGCCGGCATCGTCGAAGGTTTCCAGCCCCGTGTAAGGGCCGGCGAAGCGGAAGTCCATGCTGCTGGCCACCACCGGCTCGGTCACGCGGATCACGCGCTGCGCGGCCGGCAGCGGGCGCAGCCAGCCCGCCGGCAGATCGGCTTCGGCGACGATGCCGGCATTGAGCAGGAAGCGCGCGGCGCTGTCGCGCGCCACGTCCACCGCAATCGTCTCCCAGTGCTGGCCGCATTCGATCAGCAACGCATTGCGCGCGCTGGCCGGGTCGCCAAAATCGGCGTAGTCGCGCATGCGACGGCCCTCGGGATGGCCTTCGTCGACGATGATGTCGGCCGGCGCACCCAATGCACGCGCCAGCGCGATGCCCTTGTCCAGCGGGCCGGACACGATCAGCGCGCGGCTTTTCTCGTGCATCGAATGCAGGTCGAGCAACAGGTCGACGGTGTCGATCACCGGTCGCATGGCGCGGGCGCGGCGCAATTCCGAGGAATCGCGCGACATGTCGTCGAGCACACTCGCGGTCCAGACGCGATTGAAATCCTGATCGACGAAGCGCGACGCATCAGGCCGGGCCGCGTCGAACGTAGCGTAGGCGTCGACATTGGCAAACGACAGCGTCAGCCGGCCGCTGCGCGGACGCAGGCCGTGATCGAGCAGGCCGGCCACGGCAATCGCGCCACACACCTCGTTGCCGTGCGTCAGCGCGTTGATCATCACGTGCGGGCCGGGCAGGCCGCTGTCGAAGGTGTGGATGTACGGCACGCCCGTATTGCCATCGGCATAGGGGCGGATATCGGGAAACTCGACTTCGACCGGATAAGCGTCAAAGTCAGGTGCGCTTTGCGTCATAAATTCTTCCTTGCGGTTACTCGCGGATGTCGGCGGCCTGGACGATGGCGCGGTACTTGGCCGTCTCGCGCTTGACGAAGCTGGCGAACTGGGCCGGATTGGCCGGTGCCACCTCGACGCCGGCCTCGGCCAGCTTCTTGCGCACGTCCGGCATGGCCAGCACGGCCTGCATCTCGGTATTCAGGCGATCGATAATGGGACGCGGCGTGGACGTAGGCGCCATCAATCCGAACCATACTCCCATGTCCACGCCCTTGAGCGCGGGCGTCTCGGCCAGTGCCGGAACGTTGGGCGCCACGCCCGCGCGCTTGGCCTCGGTCACGCCATAGGCGCGCACGCGGCCGGCCTGGATATGCGGCAGGGCGGACGACAGCACCATCACCGCGAGGTCGATCTGGCCGCCCAGCAGGTCGGTGGCCATGGCCGACGCGCCCTTGTACGGCACATGGGTGATGTTGACCTTGCCCTGTTGCTTGATCAGCTCGCCGGCCAGGTTCAGCGGCGTCCCCACGCCCGACGATGCGTACGACAGCGTGCCGGGCTTGGCTTTGGCCAGCGCCATCAGTTCGCCAGCGTCCTTGGCCGGCAGTTGCAGCTTGCCCACCAGCACCATCGGCTGAGTGCCGACGAAGGTGATCGGCGCGAGGTCCTTTTCGCCGTCGTAGCGCACGGCGGGATTGGTCAGTCGCGCAATCGACACTTCGCTGCCCGAGCCCATCAGCAGCGTGTACCCGTCGGCCTCGGCCTTGACCACTTTCTGCGCGCCAATCGTGCCGCCCGCGCCGCCAAGGTTTTCGATCACCACGCTCTGGCCGAGGCGCTTGCCGAGTTCCGGCGCCACGGTGCGCGCCACCAGATCGACGCTGCCGCCGGCGGTGTAGCCAACCACCAGCGTGATCGGCTTGGTCGGATAAGCGGGCGCAGCGGCCGCGGCGTGCGTGGCGGCAAAGGCGCAGCAAGAGAGGGAAACGGAAGCGGCAACGCGTAGCAGGGACTTCATGATTTCTCCGGATCGTGGCTTTGAATGTTTTCCGGCGATGGTAGAGAGCATGCACCGGCGCGGCATGCCGCTTTGGCAACGCCGGTTGCCGTTTCGGCAATGACCGGCGTGGTGCATCGCCAGCTGCGCCACGCGTGCCGTGCACACGTGCGGTGCGCGGCGATTGCGGAGGAGGGCGCCGCGAGGTTGTGACGCTGTATCTGGCGCCGGCGAAGACGCGCCGCAGCGACGGCGCTATGCCGCTACGCCGCGGCCGCGCGCCAGAACGCTTCGGCCAGCGGACGCATCGGCGCGCGCGGGCGGTAAAGACGAATGTCGAGCGCCAGATCGGCCGAATCCGCGCCGTGCAGATCGGCGCGCACCAATCGCCCCGTGTGCAAGTCGTCGGCGATCAATCGTGCAGGCAGCCACGCCAGACCCATTCTCTGCCGCACCATCTCGTGCACGGATTCGGCAAAGTCGCTCACCGCGATCACGTCGAGCCAGCCGGCCAGTTGGCGGCGCGCGATTTCCTGATTGACCATGCGGCCCATCGTCAGCGTTTCCGCGTACGCGATCATCGGCACGGGCGCGTTGCGCACGCCGGCTTTCGATTTCGCGGTAGTGGGCTGGTGCAGCCGGAATTCCGGGCCGCCGCGCGCCGTGGCGGCGGACACGCAAACCAGCCGTTCCACACCTACCGGATGAAACTGGTAGCGCGCATCGTCCAGCATCACGGGCAGATCGTGCGGGCTGTAGCAGAGCAGGAAATCGGCGTCGCCTTCGGTGAACATTTCCAGCGCATCGTGCGTGGCGTGCGTCGACAGTCGCGTGCGGAACCCCGCGCCCGCGGGGTCGTCGCGCAGCGCGTCGCGCAGTCCCGCCAGCCACGCTGGCACCATCGAGCGCGCGAGCGTCTTGCCGGTGGCGATGGTGATCGTGCTGGCATCGGCGCGATGCGCCGCGCGCAGCGACAGGCGCGCTTCGTCCAGCGTGCGCAACGCCGCCTGCGCGGCTTCCAGGAACTGTCGGCCCTCGATAGTCAGGCGCACCGGGAATACGCTGCGGTCGATCAGCGGCGCGCCGGCCCACACCTCCAGCGCCTGCATGCGGCGCCCGAACGCGGGCGGCGTGACGTTGCGCAGCTCGGCGGCACGCGCCAGGCTTCCGGCCTGTGCCAGACAGACGAAATCTTCGAGCCAACGGATGTGCATGGGGAGGGCGGGGGAGTGGTGGGCCATTGTAACGTTGCCCGACTCGGTTAGAATTTTCGCCATGGTTTCCCCAAAGCGCGGCGCTCAGCCAACTCCATCCGCTCCGTCCGACACCGATGCTGACGCGTCGGGCCGCGCAGCGTTTCCCGAATACACGATCGACGAACTGGCGCGCGCGGCGGGCACCACGGTGCGCAATATCCGCTCGTACCAGGATCGCGGCCTGATCGATCCGCCGGAGCGGCGCGGACGCGTCGGCATCTACACGCAGACGCATCTGGGGCGCCTGCGGCTGATCCACCATCTGCTGGCGCGCGGCTATACGCTGGCCAACATCATGGAGCTGCTCAAGGCGATCGTGGAAGGGCACGATCTGCGGTCGATCCTGGGGTTGGAAACCGCGATCAGCAGCCCGTGGAACAGCGAGGCGCCGCGCCACTATTCCTACCTGGCGCTGGCCCGCCTGTTCGGGCGCGCGATTTCACGGCCGGCGCTGGCCAAGGCGATTTCACTGGGACTGCTGGAGCCGGACGGCTTCGGCTATCTGGCGCGCAGCCCGCGCGCGCTGCAGGCGGGTGCAGAAATGGCGCGTGCCGGATTTGCGCTGGAAGATGTGCTCGACATCATCGATCACGCGCGCGGCCATTTCCAGGCCGTGTCGGACCGCATCGTCGGCATGGTGGTGCGCGAACTTGACCGTTTTGGCGAAGGACAATTGCCGCCGCCCGCCGAAGTGCCGCGCATCGTCGATGTGCTGTGGCGCATCCGTCCGCTGGCGCTGGTCGCGCTCGAAACGGAAATGATGCGTGCGCTCGAGATCTCGGCAAACAAGTATCTCGGCGACCGCGTCGCGGCGATCCTCGAGCATCTGCACGACACGCCGCGGCCCTGACAAAACCCCTCTCCCGCGCACGGGAGAGGGAAACACCTCAGCAATCAAAACGACACCGCGCCTCAGGCCGCGTTGCGGATCGATGGCGCGCGCGTGCTGGCGCCGGCGCGTATCGCCGTGTCCTCGATCTCGGCGATCAGCGGCATGATGCGCTGCAGTTCCGCGCGGTTGTCCTCGTCCCATGGATGAAAGCCCGGCCGGAAGTAGTCGAACCATTCCGGAATCATCTTGCGCAGCACGCCCGGCGATCCCCACAGGAACTGGATCACGCTGCCAAAGCCGAGCAGCTTGTTGCGGCACGTCTTGTCCGCCATCACCAGCCGGACGTGGAACACGAATACCATCGCCCAGAACGTCAGCGTGGTGGTCAGCATCGTGAACGTGCGCAGGAAATAGCGATACGGGCCCGGTTTCATCACGACGTTCCAGACGTCGTAGGCCACCGCCTTGTGCTCGGTTTCCTCCAGCGCGTGCCAGGTCCAGACCTGCCGGTAGCCGGGCTCCGATTCGCCCATGTGGCGCGGGTCCGAAAGCATGCCGCCAGCCAGCATCGCGGTGTAGTGTTCGAGCGCGATGGTATGCGCCAGCTGCCACGACTTCGGCAGGATCTTGCGCAGCAGATTGAGCAGCCGCGCCACCACGTTGTCGAGCTTTGTCGCCGGCAGTCCCGCGTCGTCGAGCAGCCGGTTGTAGAGGATATGCTCGCGCGTGTGCATCGCCTCCTGGCCGATAAAGCCGGCCACCGCCTGCTTCAGTTCGGGATCGGTCACGCGGTCGCGATAGTTGCGCACGCTGTCCATGAAGAAGCGTTCGCCGGCAGGAAAGAAAATCGACAGCGCATTGATGAAGTGGGTGACATGCTGCCCGCGTTCGTGCCAGTCGCAAATGCGTTCCGGCGGAAGGTGTGGGTGCACGTCACGGCGGACAGGCATCATGATGTGAACTCCTGGTTCGAAGAGTGGTGCGCCGTGTCGGCGCGTTCAAGGAAACGCAGCAGGTCGGCCGCCACGCGCTGCGGGTCTTCTTCCATCGGGACATGGCCAAGACCCGCATAGCGGTGCAGCGTCACGTCGGGGATACGTGCCGCAAACTCCGCTGCGTGCGCGGGCGGGATCCAGCGGTCGCGCTCGCCCCACAACACCAGCGTGGGTTGACGCACGGCGCGCAGCCGCCCGGTGTCGAGCGCGTCGAAATCGAGCTTCGGCACCATGCGGCCCACCGCTTCGCGGCTGCCCGCTGCGTAAAAGAAGTCGACATAGCGCCGGAACGTGGCCTCGGGCACGCGCGCGGCATCGCCGTACACGTCGCGCGTGGCGGCGCGGATGATCCATTCCGGCAACAGCCACGGCGCCGACCAGCGCACCGCCGCGTGACGGAACAGGTCGATGTAGATCGGCAGCTTCATCGGAAAGCCCGCCGCATCGATCAGCACGAGCCGGTTGACGGCCGTCGGCCGGCGCGCGGCAAGATCCCACGCGATCAGTCCACCCAGCGAGTTGCCGACGAGCGTCGCGCGCGCAATGTTCACCGCCGCGAGGAACGCGTCGATAAAGGCGCGGTAGGCGTCGATGTCCATCGTCACGATGCGACCGTGCGAATCGCGCAACGGCCCGGTCAGGCCAAACGGCGCGAGATCGAGACGGATCACGCGGTAGTGCTGGCGCAGCGCCGGCATCACGCCTTCCCACGTATGCAGCGACGCGCCGAAGCCATGGATCAGCACCAGCGGCTCGCCCTCTGGCACGCCTTCCTCGGTGTAGTGCACCAGCGCGCCCATCACCTGCACCCAGCGCGATGCGGGCAGCGCGTAGCGGCGCGCCAGCGTGTCGCGCGACAGGCTGAACAGCCCGACGCGCCCCTGGCCGAACCAGCGCGTGAACGGGCCGGGCGGCGCCTGCAACGCCGCCTCGCGCGGCAACGCGGCGCGCGTCATGCGCGTTCTCCACTGCCTGCCGGCGCGCCCGCGGCGTCCGGCATCAACTGCTTGCGCTTGCGCCGCGTCTCGCGCACCACCAGCGACTGGTACGCGGCCGGCAGCAAGCGCGCCATCGCGTCGGCCGCATAGGCGTCCGGCCCGATCAACACGCGACGCTTGTTGGCGCGCACGCCGGCCAGGATCACGCGCGCCGCCTTGTCCGCCGTCGTGATGAAAAACTTTTCGAATTCCTCGCGGCCCTGCTGCGCGTCGCGCACCAGTAGACCATTCACGCTTGGCGACACGCGACTGGCGCGCGCGATGTTGGTCTTGATGCCGCCGGGATGCACGGTGGTGGCCGACACCCCGCAGTCCATCAGGTCCAGTTCCTGGCGCAACGATTCGGTAAAGCCGCGCACCGCATACTTGCTGGCGTTGTAGGCGCCCATGCCGGGCTGCGCGAACAGGCCGAACACGCTCGACGTGTTGACGATATGGCCTTCGCCGCTGGCCTTCAGATGCGGCAGGAACGCCTTGGTGCCATGCACCACGCCCCAGAAATTGATGCCGATGATCCATTCGAGATCGTCGTAGGCCATGCCTTCCACGGTGCTGGAAAGCGCCACGCCAGCGTTGTTGAAGATCATGTTGACGCGGCCATGCGCGCGCACCACCGATTCGGCCCACGCATGCACGGCGGCGCGATCGGCCACGTCGACGCGGTCGGTGGTCACCTTCACATCGGGCGCGGCGCGCTGCACGTCGACCAGCGTCTGCGCCAGTCCGGCTTCATTGCAGTCCGACAGCGCCACGTGGCAACCCGCCTGCGCGAGCTGTACCGCCAGGCACCGGCCCATGCCCGAGCCCGCGCCGGTGATCGCGGCAACCTTGTTGCGGAAATCCTTCATGCATGTCTCCTGTCGATGGTTCTGCTGTTCTGCTGTTCTGCTGTTCTGCTTTTCTGACGATGCGGCGTGCCGGCGCCGATGTGGGACGCCGGCGCGCTTTCAGGCGCGCACGGCAGCCGTGGATGGGTTCGGTTGGGCAAGCGGCTCGACGCTGGTGTGGCGCACTGGCCAGCGTTCGTAATCGGCCATGCGAAAGCGCTGTGTCGCGCGGCGGAACTGCCATGTGAATCCGGGCCAGAGCGTAGTGTTCTTGTTGCTGCGCGGATCGATGTACCAGCTGGCGCAGCCGCCCGCCGCCCAGATCGCATGGCCGAGCTTCTGCTGGATGCCGCGATTGAACGACGCCTGCACGGGCGGCCGCACGTCGACTGCCTGCACGCGTTCGCGCCGCATCTGGCGCAGGGCGTCGAGCACGTAGGTCACTTGCGACTCGATCATGAACACCATCGAGCTGTGTCCGAGCCCGGTGTTCGGTCCAACGATCAGGAACAGGTTCGGAAAACCGGCCACCGTGGTGCCCAGGTACGCCTCGGCGCCATCGCGCCACGCATCGAGCAGATCGCGCCCGTCGCGTCCGACGATCACGCCACGCGGCAACGGATCGGTCGCGTGAAAACCGGTGCCGAAGATGATCGCGTCGGCTGGCCGCCGCGTGCCGTCGCGCATCACCACGGCGTCGGCTTCGATATGGTCGATGCCCGTCGTCACCACATCGACATTGCTGCGCGACAGTGCCGGGTAATAGTCATTGGAGATCAGCACGCGCTTGCAGCCGATGGTGTAGTCCGGCGTCAGCGTCTGGCGCAGGCGCGGGTCCGCCACCTGCTTCTTCAGATGACGACGCGCCACGCGCTCCACGGCCTTCATCAGCTTCGGATGAATGACAAAGCCGAGCACGCGCGATTCCAGCATCCAGTACAGGCCGGTGCGCATCAGCGTTTGCGTGAACGGCAGGTGCCGGAACAACCAGCGCTCGGCGCGGCTCACCACGCGGTCGGGCTTGGGCATGATCCACGGCGGCGTGCGCTGGTAGAGGTCGAGTTGCGCCACCTGCGGTGCGATCTGCGGCACGAACTGGATCGCGCTGGCGCCGGTGCCGATGACCGCCACGCGCTTGCCCTGCAGCGGATAGTCGTGACGCCACTGCTGCGAATGAAACGTGGTGCCGGCAAACGATGCGAGGCCGGGAATATCAGGAATCGACGGACGGCTCAGGCCGCCCATGCCCGAAATCAGCACGCGCGCCCGCACGCGCCGCCCGTCGGCCATCTCCAGCCGCCAGACCGCCGCCGCGCCATCCCATTGCGCATGCCGCAGTTCGTGGCCAAAGCGCAGGTGATCGCGCAAGTCGAAGCGATCGGTGCAGTGCTCCAGATAGCGGCGGATTTCCGGCTGCGTGGAAAACATGCGCGACCAGTCGGGATTTGGCGCGAACGAAAACGAATAGAGATGCGATTGCACGTCGCACGCACAGCCGGGGTAGTGGTTGTCACGCCAGGTACCGCCCACCGAATCGGCCTTCTCGAAAATCAGGAAGTCATCGACGCCCGATTGCTTGAGGCGGATACCCATGCCGAGCCCGGCAAAGCCGCTGCCGATGATGGCGATATCGCATACCACCTCGGACGATGGCGCTTGGGACAGGTGGCTTGGCAGATCCACGGGTGCATTCATTGGGGCGCATTCCAGTGGGGCGCATTGACGTCGTCGTAGCGGCAGAAGCGGCGACGTGACATCAATGACACCGTTGATTGTGACATTGTTCGATGTCATCCTAGGCACCGATGTCCGGCCGGTCAATCCGCTGGTTTGAAGAATTGCTCTATTTCCGGGGGTTTTCCAGCGACTGAGGCATCACATGAAACGGCGCGCACGACAACAAAGCGGCACGGACCAAGGCGGTCGGTCGTGCGTTTGAAACCCATGCGACAAAGAAAAAATCTTCGGCCGCTTCGGCAGAATCGCAACGCTGTCATGGCAGTGCGTACCCAACGCTGCGCGGCACGCCATCGCATAGAAGAAAAGACACACGGAGACAACATGCCCACACCATTGCGCCGCGCGCCGCATGCGCCGCCGTCCCATCCGTCGCGCCGCCAGTTTCTGAAGGTCGGCGCGGGGTTTTCCGCAGCCGTCGCGTGCAGCGCGCTGCTGCCCGGACTGACCGGCTGTTCGACCTCGGAAACGCCGCCGCATCCCGGCATGGCCTTCCTGCGTCCCGCGGACGTGGCGCTGTTTCGCGCGCTGCTACCGGCCATCGCCAGCGATCTGCAGCACGTCGAAGCGAAGGTGCGCGATGCGCGCATTGCCGCCGCGCTCAAAAACATCGACGGCACGCTGGCGGCGATGGGACAAAACGGCCAGCACGAACTGCGCAAGCTGCTGGACCTGCTGTCGAGCACGCCATTGCGCTGGGCGATCGCCGGCGTGCGCTCGCCGTGGGACCAGGCGACGCCCGAGCAGGTGCGCGCGTTCCTGGCGCGCTGGCGTGCCAGCCGCCTCGCCACACTCAACGCGGGCGGCGTGGTGCTGGTCAAGCTGACCAGCGTGGCCTATTTCGTGATGCCCGACACGTGGCAAGCGAGCGGCTATCCCGGCCCCAATCCCGCGGTCTATCGCGCCCTCCACAGCTGAGCACCCGACCATGGCCATCAACGATATCTATAGCGCCGGCATCGCGTCCGGCTGGAAGGTTCTGGACGCCGCCACCTTCACCGCGCCGCGCACATTCGACGCCGACGTCGTGATCGTCGGCACCGGCGCGGGCGGCGGCATTGCGGCCGAACGGCTCAGCGAGGCCGGACTCAAGGTGCTGATGGTGGAAGAGGGCGGCCTGCACACGTCCGACAGCTTCCGCGACATGGACGAGGCGCGCGCCTATCGCGAGCTGTATCAGGAGGCGGCGGCGCGCGCGACGTCGGACGGCGCCATCGCCATCCTGCAAGGCCGCTCGGTCGGCGGCAGCACGACCGTGAACTGGTCGTCGAGCTTTCGCACGCCGCCACAAACGCTGGCGCACTGGGCCGCCGAGCACGCGGTGAACGGCCATGGCGAAGCCGACATGGCGCCGTGGTTTGAAAAGATCGAAGCGCGACTCAACATGGCGCCGTGGGCAATGGATGCGAATCCCAACAACGCGGTGCTGCGCGCGGGCTGCGAGAAGCTCGGCTGGGAATGGCATGTAATTCCGCGCAACGTCAAAGGCTGCTGGAATTCGGGATATTGCGGCTTCGGGTGTCCCGTCAACGCCAAGCAGTCGATGCTGGTATCGACCATTCCCACCGCGCTCGCGCACGGCGCCACGCTGGTGCATCGGCTGCGCGCGCGCGCGATCGACCACGACGGCAAGACGGTGCGCGGCCTGACCGCCGATGCCATCGGCCACGACGGCTACACGCCCACCGGCATCGCCGTGACCATCCGCGCCAAGTACGTGATCGCGGCCGGCGGCTCGATCAATACGCCGGCGCTGCTGCTGCGGTCGCGCGTGCCCGATCCGCACGAACAAACCGGACGCCGGACATTTATTCATCCGGTGAATTTAAGCATTGCGGAAATGCCAAATAAAATCGATCCGTACTATGGCGCCCCGCAATCGGTGGCATCGGATCATTTCCAATGGCGCGATGGCGCCACCGGCCGCATGGGCTTCAAGCTCGAGGTGCCGCCGATGTTTCCGGGCATCAGCGCCGGGGTGTTCAATGCAATTGGCGACGACCTGCAGCGGGAGATGGCGGCGCTGCCGCATACCAACGCGATGCTGGCACTGCTGCGCGACGGCTTCGTGGCGGAAAGTCCTGGCGGGCGCGTGCGCGTGGCCGACGATGGCAGTCCGGTGCTCGACTACGACCTCGGCGACTACGTCTGGGATGGCGTACGGCGCGCGTATCTGAGCATGGCCGAAGCGCAGTTCGCGGCGGGCGCGCTGCGCGTGCGTCCGGCCCACCTCGATGCGACGTACTACAAAAGCTGGGCGCAGGCGCGCAAAGCCATCGACGAACTGCCTTTGAAAAAATTTCGCGCGCTGCTGTTCACGGCGCACCTGATGGGCGGCTGCGCGATGAGCGACGACCCAAAACGGGGCGTGGTCAACAGCGCCGGCCAGCATCATCAACTGTCGAATCTTTTTGTATTCGATGGATCGGTGTTTCCTACCAGCATCGGTGCCAACCCCCAATTGTCAGTGTTCGCTTTGACGGCGCAGAATGCTGACTCGTTTGCCCGGACCATCACGGCGTGATGCGTGTATCGACATGCAGAATTGTGGCTTGCAATTTAGAGCAAGTCCTCGAAAAATGGTCTTGTGAAACGGACGGAGTCGTAGATAGGCTCCCTACAACCGTTTCAAGCATCCGTATGCCGATAGAGCTCGGAGCCAAGGCGGTCGTGGATGAAATTTTTTTGCAGGGGTCCACAGCGGTATTTGAGCGAGAGACGCCCCCATGAAGACCGGGAAAACCACGGCAGGAGATACCAAGGCTCGCATCCTGGATGCGACCGAGAAGTTGTTCATCGAGGTAGGCTACGAAGCGACATCGCTCAGGCAGGTGACTTCCCGCGCGATCGTCAATCTGGCCGCCGTCAATTATCACTTCCGCAGCAAAGAAATCATGATGCAGTCGGTGCTTGGGCGCCGGCTGGATCCGCTCAATGTCCGCAGGCTGGCCTTGCTCGATGCATGCGAGGCGCGCTGGCCGGGTAACGAGATCCGCTGCGAACACGTGATGGGCGCACTGTTCGTGCCCGCGCTGCAGATGGCGCGCGAGCCCGAAGTCGGTGGGCCGTCGTTCCTGCGCCTGCTCGGGCGCGTGTATTCCGATACGTCCCCGTTCATCCAGTCCTGGCTGATGGGGCACTACGCGCCCGTCTTCGGCCGCTTCTTCGAAGCGTTTGCGCGCGCGTTGCCCGACGTGCCGCGCCAGGAGCTGGGCTGGCGCCTGCATTTCGCGCTCAAGGCGCTGGCCGGCGTGCTGGCTGGCGACGAACTCGGCAACCTGATGCCGGCGTTCACGCAAGGCAAGCGGATGAGCGATGCGCAGATCCTGGCGCAGCTGACATCGATGGTGGTGGCCGCCCTCAAGGCGCCATCGCCCGCGATGCAGGAACTGGGCGCGCTGCAGGAGGTGTTCGAAATCGGCGAGACCCAACACGCCGACGAACAGGCCCAGCTCGCCGCGATGGCCGCTACGGTGGAGAGTGAAGCCCAGCAGGCCGCCGCAGCCACGGCCGCCGCGATGGGCCGCGCCCGACGCAGTGCGCGCGCCGTCCGCAACGAGGGCGCGACGCGCTCGGCCACCGCCAGCATGGCAGTGCGCCGCGAGCACTGCGCGACTTTCCCCAGCAATCCGCTCGACGACTGGATGCGCACCCGCCCCCGGACCTAGCCGCACGCCGCGGCGGTCTCCACCAGGACCGCCGCGCATGCAGCAGCGAGCCGCGACGGCACCCGTCGCTTTCGATTCCGACAACCTGATTCGCCACGCAACACGCGAGGCGTGACCCCGCTGCGCGCCACGGTTCCGGTGCGCGTGTCACCCGCCGTCACCGGACAGGCGGGAGGGCTGCGTCTTGCCAAAAATAATGGAGACACGCAATGAAGCAGCTGTTTGTGATCGCCGCGTTTGGCGGTGTGCTCGGATGTCTGGCGGCGCCGACTGGCGCGCTGTTCGAAGCCCACGCGCAAGGCGCACCCGCCGCGCAGAGCGCGCGCGCACCCACCCCGTACGATGGCTTGCCGACTTCGCAGCAGACCGCGCTGTTCGGCAAGCAGATTGCCAACGGAGAACTCGCGGCGATGTCCGACGCGCAGGTGATCGCGGTCTTCGAGGCACTGCAGCCCGAGGCGCTGCTGACGTGGGCGCGGCAGGAAATCAACCGCTATCCCGAATACGAATACTGGATGACGCGCCAGGAACGGCTCAACGGCCAATGGCAGGACAAGCCCGCGCGCATGATGATCCGCTACCGTCATCTGCCGCGGCAGCTCTATGCGAAGTGGCTGCCCAACGGCGCGCAGTCGGGCCAGGAAATCATCTACGACGAAACCAAGCGCAAGGATGAGATGTACGGCCACCTCGGCGGCATCATGGGCTTCACGTCGATCTGGACCGCAATCGACGGTACGCTGGCCAAATCGCAATCGAACCACACGGTGCGCGACCTCGGCTTCCAGTTTGTGTTGTCGATGCTCGAACGCGATGCCAGGACGCTGCGCGCCGCGGGGCTTTCCGAAAAATACAGCCGCGTGGAGATCGTGCAGGAGCACGGTGCGCGCATGGTGGTGCTGACATGGGACCTGCCCGAAGGCGCGCCGAAGTATTACGCCAAGAAAGTGCAGCTGATGTTCGATCTCAAGCATCCGTGGCCGCGCGCGGAAACCGCGTGGGACGCCGACGGCAATATGGTCGAGAAGATCGTGTTTGAAAAGGCCGTGAAAAAGACCTTCGACGCATCCGCGTTCGATCCCGGCAACAGCGAATACAAGTTCTGACGCTTCCGCGCTGCGCATGGCGACCGCAATGCATCCGCCATGCGCGCACCGCGCGAAGACCGGGCGTTTGAATTCGTCCGCATACGGCAGCCCACGCGGTTTGAACAGGAACGGCAGCCGCTTTGCTGACAACGGTACACGGCTCCGCCACGGTGTTTGGAACGAGCGCTCTATTGCGCGCAGGCGATTGAAACGCGAGATTCCGACCACCGTGCGAGCTTCCGGAATAGCCCGGGCGCCGGTCATAAGAACGAGGAGACAACCATGCAACAGTCGAATATTCGACGCACCATTTTCGCCTTGGCTGGGGTAAGCCTGACGATCGCACTCGCGGCCTGCGGCGGCGGCGACGGAGAACCGGGCGGCACCACCCCGCAGGCCGCCGCGCAGCAGTGCGCGGCCAATGGCACGTGCACGCCTTCCGGCCCCACCGTGAACCAGCCGGTGGCCGCCATGTGTCCCGCCACGCTCGACTACAACACCACGTACACCGGCGGCTCCGGCGCCGGGGAATTCGTGAAGATCCAGCTCGACAGCGCGAAGGGCACGTACCGGATCCAGATTCTCGAATCGGCCGTGCCCAAGAGCGTCGGCACCGTGTATCCGACGCGCGCCGGCGTGACGCTGACCGGCACCATGACCCATCCGTCCAAACCGCTGCCGACCGAGGCGCAGAACAACTGTGCGTACGAACTGAAGACCGTCACCGCTTCCGACGGCATTTCGGAGGCCGTTATCGATCCCGCGCATCCGCCGATCCTGTTCGTCGGCAATGGCGTGGCCGGCGGCGGCATTCCCGGCGCGACCATCGCCTACGATCCGGGCCTGGGCGGCATCGGCACGATTCCATCGACCACGTTCCCGATGTATCCGGTGCTGGCGTTCGCGCAGACCGAGACCGATTTCAGCAAGGTCGCCGGCACCTACAACGTGCTCGGCTATCACCTCGTGCCATCGGGCGGCGACTTCACGCAGATCGGCGTCAACTTCGTCCCGGCGATCTCGCGCGCCGTCGAAACCCTCAAGGCCGACGGCACATGCACTGCCGCGTCGGGAGACTGCGTCACCACGGGCCACGCATGGGAATTGCGCCCCGGCAACGACGGCGCATTCGAGAGCAGCGACCCGAGCAGCCTGCAGCCCTATCCGTATTTCTACAAGTCGGCCTGGCTGCCCGGTGCGAGTTCGCTGGCCAAGGGCGTGCTGATCGTGGGCAAGCTCGAAGGCAAGCTGGTGCCGTTGCTGGTTCGCGTTGGCTACGCGCGTGTCGACCTGCTCGCGGGCGTGCTTAGCGTGGACGACGAATCGGGCATCGCGCTGCTGTCGGCCACCACCAACACCTCGACCTCGGTAACCAACGGCGGCTATATCGGCTCGGGCAGCGATTTCAAGTACACGGCCTCGTCGCTGCACGACAACACCGGCGTCTGGATCGATCCACAGGATCCGTCGCTGACGCCTACCGGCGGATTCCAGATGGACTTCACGCAGGCCGTGAAACCCGGCGTGGTGGCAACCGTCGACAACAGCGGCCGCACCGGATCAATCATCACCACCGGCCCGGTGTACGCACATCTGTTTGGACCAGACGCCAACCCGACGTTCCGCGTCAACGCGGTGGCCAGCCGCTAGCCGGCCACCGTACAGCATCGCCACACCTACAAGAAAGCCCCAAGGAGACACCATCATGCAGGAACTGCCGCAATCGCTTCGTCCGCATGCCGCCACCGCGCGGCGCACCTGGGTGCCACGCATCGCGCTGGCGCTCGCCACGCTCACCATGCTCGCCGCGTGCGGCGGGGGCGACGGCGGTGGCGGCGGCACATCGACGCCCGCTGCGGTGACGCCGCGCCTGTGCCCGGCATCGGTCGACTATTCGACGCCGTACATCGGCGGCACCGGCTCCGGCGAACTGGTCAAGGTGCAGATCGACACCCAGGCCAAGACCTGGGCCGTCACGTTCCTCGATTCGTCCGTGCCACGCAACACCGGCACGGTCTCGCCGACGCGCTCGGACCCGACCAGCGGCCAGAACGTGATGACCGGCACGCTGGCGCAGGAAACCACGCTGCCGACCGACAAGCTCAATCAGTGCGCGTTCGTGTTGCAGGGCGCGAGCCTCGATGCCTCGCGTCCGGCCAAGCTGTTCCTCGGCGAAGGCGTGATGGGCGGCACCATCCCGGGCGCGCGCATCCAGTTCAACGGACTGCTGGGCGCGGGCGCGGTGCCGGACACCACGTTCCCGTACTTCCAGTTCATCGGCTTTGCGCAGACCGAGACCGACCTGAGCAAGATTGCCGGCGTCTACAACGGCTCTGGCTTCCACGAAATCCCTTCCAAGAACTTTGCGCAGGTGGCGCAGGACTACAGGATGTCGCTGGCTGCCGACGGATCGTTCACGGTGTGCGACAACAAGGCCGGCGGCGCCTGCAAGCAGAAGGGCAACAAGTTCGCGCCGCAAGCCAACGGCACGCTGCTGTCGACCAACTACGAAGGCGAACAGCCACCTAGCCTGGGCGGCGTGATGGGCCGCGCGTATCTGATCGTCGGCAAGCTGCGCGGGCAGTTGGTGCCGGTGATGATCCGCGTGGGCTATGCCAGCGCCGACAAGTTGCCGCTGGGCGCCGATGACGAGATCGGCATCGGCATGATGGCGCCGGCGGTATCGGCGGTGCAGGGCAGCGTGAACGGTGAGTACATCGGCGTGGACAGCAACTTCGAATACAAGACCACGGCGCTGGTGGGTGCCGATGCGGCAATGCTCGATCCCTTCCATGCGTCGGACGCCACGCGCGCGATCGCGCTGAAGCTCGACTTCTCGCAGACCACGCCCGGCATCGTGACCACCACGCGCAAGGAAGGCACGGCGGGCATCACGGGCAAGTTCATGTTCACCGGCGGCGTATTCGGCTTCCTCGAAAACCGCAACGGCAGCCCGTATTTCACGATCGGCGCGTTCGTCGAATAACAAGACCGGGGAGACATAACCATGCAGATGAAGACCGACATGCGCCGCGCGCTGGCGCGGCTCGCTTCCGGCGCGGCCGCCATTGCCGCCGCCACCGCTATCGCCGCCATCACCGCCGCGCCCGCGCATGCGCAGAAGGCCGGCGACAACGTGGTGTCGGCTGGCTGGTTCCACATCCAGACCTTCGGCACCAGCGGCCCGCTGACCACCAATGTGGTCGACGTGCCGATCAACTATCCGCTGGGCTTGCCGTCGTCGTTCAGCGCGCCGGGCAGCGGCCTGTCGTCATCGAATTCGGATACGCTCGGCCTGACGTTCAGCCACTTCGTCACGGACCATATCGCCATCACCGGGGTCGGCGGCATTCCGCCCACCTTCAAGATCTACGGGCACGGCGAATTGATTCCGCCCGGGCCGGCCGGTGCGCTGGGTCGTCAGAGCCTTGGCGATCCGTCGCTGAACCCGATCATCACGCGCGCGCGCCAGTGGAGCCCGGCTGCAATGGTGCAATACCACTTCCGCTCGCCGGGCGTGTCGTTCCGGCCGTTTGTCGGCTTGGGGGTCTCGTACAACTTCTTCACCGACATCAAGGTCAATCCCGCGTTCGCCGAATCGGTGAACAACAACCTCGGCGCGATCCTGGCCGCGGGCGCCGGCATTCCGGGGCCCACGTCGGTCACCGCCGATGCGTCGTCGTCGTGGGCGCCGATCTTCAATCTGGGCGGCACCTACAACTTCAACGAGCACTGGGGCGTGACCGGAGCGGTCACCTACATTCCGCTGAAGTCGGAATCGACCATGACGATCAAGGCGTCCGACGGCACCGTGCTGTCGACATCGAAGACCACCTTGCGGCCGAATCCGCTTGTGTTCTTCCTGGCGGCGACCTACAAGTTCTGAGCACGCGCTGCGCCGCTGCCGGCGCGCACAAAAAAACAAAGGGCGAAGCTTTTGCGGCTTCGCCCTTTGTCATGGCTGTGACGCCCGACGATTACTGCGTCGTCGTGGCGCCCTGCGGTGCCGGCTGCTGCGCCACCGTGCCGGTTTCATTGAGCCCGCCACCCAGTGCGCGATACAGATCGATCGAGTTGGTCAGGCGCAACTGGCGCGCCTGCACCAGCGCCTGCTCCGCCGAGAACAGCTGACGCTGCGCATCGAGTTCATCGAGATAACTGGCCACGCCGCTGCGGAAGCGCAGGCGCGACAACTCGTAGCGCGCAGCTTCCGCGTTGCGCTGCTGCTCCTGTCCCGCCACCTGCTCCTCGAGCGTGCCGCGCGCCACCAGCGCATCGGCCACTTCGGCAAACGCGGTCTGGATCGTCTTCTCGTAGTTGGCCACCTGGATGTTCTTGCGCACGTTGGCCAAGTCCAGGTTCGAGAGGTTGCGGCCGTAGTCGAAGATCGGCAGCACCAGTTGCGGCGAGAACGACCACACGCCTGCGCCGCTGTCGAACAGGCTCGTGAACGACGTGCTGATGTTGCCCGCGCTGGCGGTCATCGTGATGCGCGGGAAGAACGCCGCGCGCGCCGCGCCGATGTTGGCGTTGGCGGACAGCAGCGCTTGCTCGGCCTGGCGGATGTCCGGACGCTGCGTCAGCAGCTCCGAGGGCAGGCCCTCGGGGATGTCGCTAATGATGCGCTCGTCGGACAGGCGCATCGGCGCCGGCAGGTTCGGGATCTCGGCGATGGGCTTTCCGACCAGCACTTCCAGCGCGTTCTGCGCCTGCGCGCGCTGACGCGCGAGCTGGGCGGCGGACACGCGGGCCTGGGCCACCAGCGACTCGTTGTCGCGCAGGTCCAGCGCCGACGTGGCGCCGGCATCGAAGCGCTTCTTCGCCAGCTCGAACGTGTTCTGGCGCGCCTCCAGCGTCTCGCGTGCCAGATCGTATTGCTCGGCGGCGGCCCGCTCGGCCAGGTAAGCCTTGGCCACCTCGGACACCAGCGAGATATACGCGGCGCGGTGCGCCTCCTCGGTCGAGAAGTACTGCGCCAGCGCGGCGTTCGACAGGCTACGCACGCGGCCGAAGAAGTCCAGCTCCCATTGCGTCACCGACAGGCCCACCTGGTACACGTTGCCCGTGAACGACTGGTTCACGCCCGACGTGGCGCCCGAAAAGCGCCCCCGCTGGAAGCTCGCATTGCCGTTTAGCGTCGGCAGCAGGTCCGCACGCTGGATCTGATACTGCGCGCGCGCTTCTTCGATGCGAAGCGCGGCGGTGCGCAGGTCGCGGTTGTTTTCCAGCGACGTCGCAATCAGTTGCTGCAGACGCGGATCGGTGAAGAATTCACGCCAGCCGATATCGGCCGCGCGACGTGTTTCGCCGGTCTTCACCTCGGCCGTGGCGTAGCCTTCCGGCGCCGCCGGATAACCGGCCGCCACCGGCGGGGCAGGGCGATCGTAGTGCGGCGCCAGCGTGCAGCCGCTCATCACGCCGGCTGCCAGCAGCAATGCGGTCAAAATCTTTGTCATGGTCAAATTTCCTTCTGGCTTTCCAGACGCGCATGTTCACGTTCGTGCTGGGCCTTGCTGCCCTTGAAGCGGCCGCGCACCACCACGAAGAACACCGGCACCAGGAAAATCGCCAGCACCGTAGCCGTGATCATGCCACCCATCACGCCGGTACCGATAGCGCGCTGGCTGCCGGACCCGGCGCCGGTGGAAATGGCCAGCGGCAGCACGCCCAGGATGAACGCCATCGACGTCATCAGGATCGGGCGGAAGCGCAGATGCACGGCCTCCAGCGTGGCGTCGATCAGGCTGCGTCCCTGCGCCTGCAAGTCCTTGGCGAATTCGACGATCAGGATGGCGTTCTTCGCGGACAGGCCGATCGTGGCGATCAGGCCCACCTTGAAGTAGACGTCGTTGGGCATGCCGCGCAGCGTCACGCCCAGCAACGCGCCGATCACGCCCAGCGGCACCACCAGCAGCACCGCCACCGGGATCGACCAGCTTTCATAGAGCGCCGCCAGGCACAGGAACACGATGATCAGCGACAGCGTGTAGAGAATCGGCTCCTGCGAGCCGGCCAGGCGCTCTTCGAACGACTGGCCTGACCATTCGAAACCAAACCCGGGCGGCAGCTTCGCGAAGTTTTCTTCCATCACGCGCATGGCTTCACCGGTCGATTTGCCCGGCGCGGCCTGGCCTGCCAGCTTGACCGCCGGCATGCCGTTGTAGCGCTCCAGACGCGGCGACCCCATGATCCACTGCGACGTGGAGAACGCGGCAAACGCCACCATGTCGCCATTGGCATTGCGCACGCGCAGCTTGGTCAGGTCATCGGGCAAGCGACGGTCCGCACCCTCGGCCTGCACGATCACGCGGCGCACGCGGCCTTCGTAGATGAAGTCATTCACATACGACGAGCCGAACGCGATGGACAGCGTCGAGTTGATGTCCGCCACCGAAACGCCGAGCGCGCGTGCTTTCTCGCGGTCGATGTCGATGCGCAGCTGCGGCGCGTCTTCCTGGCCTTCCGGACGCACGCCCACCAGCGCCGGCGACTTCGCAGCCATCCCCAGCATCATGTTGCGCGCTTCCATCAGCTTGGCATGGCCCTGGCCGGTACGATCCTGCAGGCGGAAGTCGAAGCCCGACGAATTGCCGAGTTCGGAAATCGCCGGCGGATTCAGCGGGAAGATGATCGCGTCCTTGATGAACGACAGCGTGCCGAACGCGCGGCCCACCAGCGCCTGCGCGGTCTGGTCCGCACCGGGTCGCTCCTTCCAGTCCTTCAGGCGCACGAACGCGATACCGCCGTTCTGTCCGCGTCCGAAGAACGAGAAGCCCGCCACCGTGATCATCTGGTCCACCACCTTCGATTCCTTCTGCAGGTAGTAGTCCTCGATCTGCTTGAGCACGCCGATCGTGCGCTCCTGCGTGGCGCCCGTGGGCAGTTGCACCACGGTGATCATGTAGCCCTGGTCCTCGTCGGGCAGGAACGACGACGGCAGGCGCTTGAACAGCACCACCACGCCCGCGATGATCACGAGATAGATGATCAGGTAGCGGCCCGAGCGCTTGAGGATGCGCGCCACAAGGCTCTGGTATCCGGTGGATGCCGTATTGAAGGTGCGGTTGAACCAGCCGAAGAAACCCTTTTTCTCGTGGTGATGGCCAGCTTCCACCGGCTTGAGCAGCGTTGCGCACAACGCGGGCGTCAGCGTCAGCGCCAGCAGGGCCGAGAACGCCATCGACGAGATCAGCGACAGCGAGAACTGGCGATAGATGTTGCCCACCGAACCAGAGAAGAACGCCATCGGGATGAACACGGCGGTCAGCACCAGCGTGATGCCGATGATGGCGCCGGTGATCTGGCCCATCGCCTTGCGTGTGGCTTCGCGCGGCGAGAGACCTTCCTCGCTCATGATCCGCTCGACGTTTTCCACCACCACGATCGCATCGTCCACCAGGATACCAATGGCGAGCACCATGCCGAACATCGTCAGCACGTTGATCGAGAAGCCGAACGCGAGCATCGCGCCGAACGTACCGAGCAGCGCCACCGGGACCACCAGCGTCGGAATCAGCGTGGCGCGGAAGTTCTGCAGGAACAGGTACATCACCAGGAACACCAGCACCACGGCTTCCAGCAGCGTCTTGACCACTTCCTCGATCGAGATCTTCACGAACGCGGAGGTGTCGTACGGCACGCTGAACTCGTAGTCCGGCGGGAAGAAGCGCGACAGCTCTGCCATCTTCGCGCGCACCGCGGTGGCCGTGGCCAGCGCGTTGCCGGTCGGCGACAGCTTGATGGCGATGGCCGAGGCCGGCTTGCTGTTGATGCGCGCCAGCGTCGAATAGTCGGCGCCGCCCAGTTCCACGCGGCCCACGTCCTTGATGCGCACCGACGAGCCGTCCGGATTCACGCGCAGCAGGATGTTGGCGAACTGCTCCGGCGTGGTCAGCCGGCTTTCGGTGCTGACGGTCGCGTTGAGTTCGGTGCCTTTGGGCGAAGGCGTGCCGCCGAGTTCGCCGACGGCCACTTGGATGTTCTGCTCCGACACCGCGGCGGTGACGTCCAGCGGCGTGAGGTTGTATCCGGTCAGCTTGGCCGGATCCAGCCAGATGCGCATCGCGTACTCGGTGCCGAACAGGTCGGCCGCGCCCACGCCGGGCACGCGGCGGATCGAGTCCACCACCTGCGCCGACACGAAGTTACCCAGTTCGATCGCATCCGAATTGCCGGATTTGGACGAGACCGTGATGAACATCATGTAGTTGTTGCCGGCCTTGTCGACCCTGACGCCCTGTTGGCGCACTTCCGCCGGCAGACGCGCTTCCACGCGTTTCAGACGGTTCTGCACTTCCACGGAGTTCAGGTCGGCGTTGGAGCCGGGCGCGAACGAGATGTTGATCGTGGCCAGGCCCGACGATTCGCTCTGCGATTCGTAATAGAGCAGGTTCGGCGCGCCGTTGAGCTCCTGCTCGATGGGCGTGATCACCGAATCCTCGATCGTCTTGGCGGACGCACCCGGGTAGGTGGTGCTGACCGTGATGATCGGGGGCGCGATATTGGGGTACTGCGCGATCGGCAACTGCAGGATCGCCAGCACGCCGCCCAGCGCGATGATCAGCGCGAGCACCCACGCGAACACCGGCCGGTCGATAAAAAACTTCGCCATGAATCTGGCTCCCTAAATATTCTTGGTAGAGGGCGGGATCAGCCTTGCTTGGCCGCGGACTTTTCCTGAGCCGCGGCATCCTTGCCGGCGGCGGGCTTTTCGTCCTGCGCGGTCGCGGGCGCCGAGGCCGGCGCATCGGCGGTCTTCGGCGCCTGGAACGGCACGGCCTTGGCCGGCGCGCCGGGGCGCACCTTCTGCAGGCCCTCGACGATCACCTTCTCGCCGCCCTTCAGGCCCTCGGTCACCACCCAGCGATCGCCCACGGCCTGCGGCGCCTTGACGGGCAGCGCGGCGACGTTGCCGTCCGCGCCCACCACCAGCACGCTGGCGCCCTGGGCGCTGCGGATCAGCGCGCGCTGCGGAACGGTCAGCGCGTTCTCGTCGACGCCCTGTTCGATCTTCACGCGCACGAAGGTGCCGGACAGCAGCTCGCGGCGCGGATTGGGGAATTCCGCGCGCAGCGTGATGGCGCCGGTGGTCGGATCCACGGTCATGTCGGAGAACAGCAGCTTGCCGGTGGCGCCGTATTCCTTGTCGCTGGCTTCCGGAAACAGATGCACGCGCGCGCCGTTCACGCCCTTGACCTTGCCGGACTCGATCGCGGCGCGCAGGCGCGCCACTTCGGAAGCCGGCTGCGTGAAGGTCACCCAGATCGGGTCGACCTGCTCGACGGTGGTCAGCTTGGTGGCCTCGCCCTTGCCCACCAGCGCGCCTTCGGTGACCAGCGCGCGGCCCACCCGGCCGGAGATCGGCGCGGTTACGGTGGTGTAGCCGAGGTTGATCTGCGCGGTGGTGACGGCAGCCTTGGCTGCGGCGATGTCGGCGTTGGCCTGGCCGGCGGCGGCGACCGCCTCGTCATATTCCTGCTTGCTGACCGCGTTCACGGCCACCAGCGGCTTGTAGCGCTCCGCTTTCTGGCGCGCCGACACGGCGTTGGCCTCGGCGCGTTCGAGCTGCGCCTTGGCGGACGCCAACTGCGCCTGGTACGGGGCCGGATCGATGCGGAACAGCACCTGGCCAGCCTTCACCTCGCCACCTTCGGTGTAGTTGCGCGACAGCACGATGCCTTCCACGCGCGCACGGACTTCCGCGGTGCGCACGCCTTCCAGGCGGCCGGGCAATTCGTTGACAACGGCAACGGCGGACGGCGTGACGGTGACCACACCGACTTCCGGCGGCGGCATGGCACCCTGCGGCGCTTTCTCGCCACAGGCGGACAACGCAAGTGCGGCCGCTGCAACAGCAGCAGCGGTGGCTACGCAACGGATACGTTGGGACTTCCTCATCGATAACCCCATGATGGCAATTTGAAATTTGCCGCATCGTCCTCAACGTGGAGCGTCATGGACAACGCGCCCCGGGGGCGGAGTGCGGCGGCAAAACAGTTGATTCTCTTCGGCAGGGCTCGGGGCCGAGGTGCCGTGGCAGGCACCAGACGACGCCAAAAAACGGTTTGGTCGAATTCCGAGCAAGCGCGTAGTATAGATACATTCGCGCATGTATGTAAGAGTCAGTTTGAATTGAGGGCTCTTTACAACACATCGCACCAATTGCGGGCAGTGGAATGCTCCCGTCGTGCGAGCAGGATTGTTCCAATCACGGTACGATTCGGCCCGCCGGTGCCAATGGGCATTCTGGAGAGAAACTCCCTCGTTCATCGCGAGGGCGTCAGGAGACCCGGGCGGCAAACCACTGCCCCGGGGAAAAAGGAAATGGTCAGACGTACCAAGGAAGAAGCGCTAGAGACGCGCAATCGGATTCTGGATGCGGCGGAAGCCGTCTTCCACGCCCGCGGCGTGGCGCGCCCGTCGCTGGCGGACATCGCCGAGGCAGCAGGCGTCACGCGCGGCGCAATCTACTGGCACTTCAAGAACAAGAGCGACGTGTTCGCCGCGATGTGCGATCGCGTCAACCTGCCGGTCGAGGCGCTCTGCGCGCCCGAGCGGCTGGCCAAGCAGGAAGATCCGCTGGGCAGCATCCGCGACATCTGCGCCTTCGTGTTCCGCCAGACCGTGATCAATCCGCAATGGCGGCGCGTGTTCGAGATCATCTTCCACAAGTGCGAGATGGTGGAAGACAACGGCGCCATCTTCGAGCGCCAGCGTCAGTCGCACCAGGAAGGCACGGTCAAGATGCGCGAGCATTTGCGCCTGGCCATGGAGCGCGGCCAGTTGCCGGCCGATCTCGACCTGAACCTGGCGGTGATGGCGTTCCACGCCGCGATCGGCGGCGTGCTGGCGCACTGGCTGTTTTCTCCGGAAGACTTCGAACTGGGCCGCGAGGCCGAGCGCCTGGCCGACGCCTTCGTCGACACCCTGCGGCTTTCGCCGGCGCTGCGCGTCGGTTACGTGCCGCGCCCCATGGCGCCGCTCGACGCGGAAATGGCGGCGCTGTGCGAACGCCAGCCGCAGCACCTGCTGACGGCCTGACACCGTTCAGCCTTCAGCCGTTCACCCCTTCAGCGCGTCGTGCCAGCGCGCAAGAAACGCCTTCTTGCGCAGCGCGTCCTGCGCTGCCAGCAAGCCCGGTCCCACGCTGATCGGCTTGAGCGCATAGCCAAGCCGTTCGGCCAGCGCATTGGCGGTGTGCGAACTGTCCGTATCGGTCCGGATCGTATAGAGCTGCGAACTCGACTGGCTCAGCAACGCCTGGCCTTCGCGCGACAGCACGAAATCGAGCCATAGCCGGGCCGCATGGGGACGGGGCGACTTACGCGCGATAAACGCCACGCGCGACATGACCAGCGTGTAGTCGCGCGGCGCGATCACGCCGATGGCGGCGCCGCGTTCCATCAGCGACAACGCATACGAGCCAAGCAGGTTGTAGCCGAGCACCAGTTCACCGCTGGCGATGCGCTCGATCATGTCGGCCGTCGACGCCGACAGTTGCACTTTCGCGCGGCCCAGCGCCTGCGCCAGATACCAGAATTCGCTGCCCATGCGTGCATCCTGCTGCGCCAGCAGATAGCCCACGCCGGAGCGCTCCACGTCGTACGTCACCACCTTGCCGCGCCACTGCGGCGCGTGCTCCTGCAGCAGCCGCGCCAGACCGCTGCGGCTGCCCGGCACATGCGCGCCGTGAAAATGCCGGCGGTTGTAGACAATCACCGCCGGTTCGAACGTGGTGCCCCAGGCCTCGTCGCGCCACACCGCCCAGCTTGGCAGGCCGCCGCGTTCGGGCGAATCGTAGCGCTGCGCATAGCCGTCGTTGACCAGCTTGATCTGCAGATCCATCGCCGTGCTCCACAGCACGTCTGCATAGTCGGCGTCGCGCGCGGGCATGGTCGGGCCGAGACTGGCGGTTTCCGCCACGAAGCGGTTGTGCAGGTCGAGCGTGTTCAGGTCCTGGTAGCGCACGCGAATGCCGGGGTAGCGCGCTTCGAACGCCGTGATCAGCGGCTGCACCACTTCGAGGTCGGTCGATGCATAGACCGCCACCGCGCCTTCGCGCTGCGCCCGCGCGATGATCTCGACATAGTCGCCCGGATAGCCGGCCGGCACACGCGGCTGCGCCAGCGCCAGCGCCGGCAAACCAGCGGCCACGCCGCCGCCCGCCAGCAGCAGTTGGCGGCGCGTTGCACTGAAGGCCGGCGGCGGGATGTGGGGTGCGGTGGACACGAGATCGGAAGGAAGGGGCAAATCGGCAAGGCGTGAAGCGGGACGCCCGATTGCCAATCAATACAGATCGATGGCTGGCGCGGATACCGGACGCGCGGTGCGGAGGTATTATAGGCGCCCGCGGCGCGCACTGGCGCGGCTGCAAGGCATAACGAGACTGGGTGAAGGAGACCGGCATGCGCATCCTGCTGGTGGAAGACGAAGTGGAACTGGCCCGCTGGGTGGCGCGCGCGCTGGAGCAGGGCGGCTTCGTCATCGAGCATGTCGCCGATGGCCTGCAGGCCGACGCGCGCCTGATGGCCGAGGAATACGACGCGGTGGTGCTCGACCTGCGCCTGCCGGGCAAGGATGGACTGGCCGTGCTGAAGACCATGCGCGGGCGCGACGACCGCACGCCGGTGCTGATCCTGACCGCGCAGGACACGCTCGACGAACGCGTGCGCGGCCTGAACCTTGGCGCCGACGACTACCTGCCCAAACCGTTTGCCATCGCCGAACTCGAAGCGCGCATCCTGGCCCTGATCCGCCGCAGCCGAGGCCGCGCGCATCCGCGCCTGCAATGCGGCACGCTGGTGTTCGATGGCGAAACCCGCAGCTTCACGCTCGGCGGCGCACCGCTGTCGCTGACGCCGCGCGAATCGACGCTGCTCGGCGCCTTGCTGGCGCGCAGCGGCCAGCCGCTCACCAAGGCGCAACTGCTCGACAAGGTGTTTTCGCTCGATGCGGACGTGAGCCCGGACGCCATCGAAGTGCTGGTCTATCGGCTGCGCAAGAAGCTGGCCGGCCACGGCGTGACGATCGTCACGCTGCGCGGCTTCGGCTATCTGCTGGAGCCCGAGGCGCTGGACACCCCGCCCGCGGGAGCCTGACATGTGGCCACGCAGCCTGCGCCAGCGTGCTCGTCTGCCGGTGCGGCTGTGGCTGCGCGGCAGCCTGCGCCGCCAGTTGCTGATACTGCTGGTGCCGGCGCTGGCGCTGATGATGGCTGCCGATACCTGGTTCACCTACGGCACGCTGCGCGATGCCGCCAACACCGCCTACGACCGATCCCTCTATGGCTCGGTGCGCACCATCGACAACGCGATCGGCATGGCCGGCGAAAGCGTACAGCTGACGTTGCCGGACGCGGCCATGGAGATGTTCGAAACCGCGGCGCAGACCCACGTGTTCTATCGCATATCGATGGAACGCGGTGGCGCGGTGGACACCGTCACGGGCTATGACGACCTGCCGCTGCCGAGCGGCGCGCTGGTCAACAATCAGCCGCGCTTCTACGACGCGGTGTATCGCGGCGACCCAGTACGCATCGCAGCCATGGCGCGTCCGGTCTACCGGCCCGACGCGCACATGCGCGTGATCATCCAGGTCGCGGAAACCGCCGAGCCGCGCGCGGCGCTGATCGGCAACGTGTGGCGCAGCGCGCTGTTGCGCGACATCGCGCTGATCGTGCTGTCCGCCGTGATCCTGGTGGGCGGCATCACCTACGTGCTCAAGCCATTGCAGCGCGTGCGCGACGATGTGCGCGCGCGGCCTGCCGACGACCTGACGCCGCTCGAATTCGATCGCGTGCCGGTGGAGGTGCGCCCGCTGGTCGACGCGATCAACCTGCATGTGTCGCGTTCCGAAGCCATGGCGCAGTCGCAGGCGCAGTTCATTGCCGATGCGGCGCACCAGTTGCGCACGCCGCTGGCCATCCTGAAGACCCAGGCCGAATTCGCGCAGCGGCAACTGCAAACGCGCGATCCCACTCCGGGCGCGCAGGCGGCCGCATCGGAAGCGGTGGGCGGCATCGTCACGCAGCTCGAACAGGCGGCGCGGCTGACCAATCAACTGCTGGCGCTGGCACGCGTGCGCCAGCCTGCGCGCGATGCGTCCGCGCACGATGAAGAAGCCGGCGTGATCGACGCGGTGGCCGTCGCCGAACAGGTCGCGCTCGACTATCTGCCGCTGGCGCGCGGCCGGCAGCAGGATTTCGGCTGGGAGCGTCCCGCCGGCCTAAGCCTACCGGTGCGCGCCGACGCCGCGCTGCTGCGTGAAGCACTGGCCAACCTGGTGCACAACGCGATCCAGTATTCGGGACGCGGCAGCCGCATCACGCTGTCGGCCGCGCGCGTGCAGCAGCGCGCGCTGCTGGTGGTCGAGGACGACGGGCCCGGCATTCCCGAGGCCGAACGCGAAAAGGTGTTCGCGCGCTTCTATCGTCGCGTCGGCAATACGGAACCGGGATCGGGGCTGGGGCTCGCCATCTCGCGCGAGATGGCCGCGCGCTCGGGCGGCACGGTCACGCTGCGCGACGGCTTGCAAGGACACGGCCTGCGCGCGGAGCTTGCCCTGCGCATCGCCGACGCCGATCTCTGAGGCGCGTCAGGGCTTGGTGCGCTGGCCCGCCGGATTCCCACTCATCACCGCATCCTTGCACGGATCGTCGCGGTCCATGGTCGGCACGCGCACCACGGTGTCGAATCCGGCGTCAGGCGAATCGGTTTCCAGATAGCCGACGCTCAGCACGCGCGTGGCGTCACCCGGCAGCCAGCGCGGCACGCCGATATCGCGCCGCACGTGGCCGTTGCCAGCAATCAGCACCGCGCCACGCTGCGCGTAAAGGCGCAGCGTCTGTGCCATCACTGCGTCACGCGCGGCCTGCGCGTCGAGCATGCCGGGCAGCATCGCCTTCGGAAAATGCCCGCAGTGGCCAGCATCGAGCACTGCGGTTTGCGCGCTGGCGATGTCCTGCGGCAACGGCTTGTCCAGGCCGAGCGCCGTCAGTTGATCCGGGGCGAACACTTCGCCGTATCCGTTGCGCACGATCCTGAAGGCGTCGGCGCGCGACAGGTTGGCAGCCAGCAACGGCAGATCGTATTGCAGCGCCAGCGCAATCACGGGCTTGTACAAATCCCAGTCCCAACCACTCTTGTCGCCCGCTGCCTGCGCAATCAGATAGTCGACGTCGCGCGGACGCGTGCGGCGGGCGCGGTCGATATCGGCCTGGCGTTCGCGGTCGAACTGTTCCATCGCGATGGCCGGGCGCCAGCCCGCCTCCACCGCGTGCGTCAACGCCTGCAGGCGCTGCCGTTGCGCCGCCGCGCTGTCGTGCACTTCGCCCAGCAGCACATACGATTTGCCGCTGAATGCGCGGCTCACCGTCTCCGGTGTCGGCATCGTGGCGGCGCAGCCGGACAGCGACGCGATCAGGATTGCAAGCTGAACGATCGAACGGGTCATGGCCGCGCGCTTTCCGGTTGCGGACGCGGCGATGCCTGCGCCTGCGTGGTGTCAGCGGGATGGCCAGCGGGATGGCCAGCGGGATGGTCAACGGGATGGCCTGCGTCGGCGGCGCTTTCGGGCACGTAGACCATCGAACCATCCTTCATGCGGTACGCGACGCCTGCCTTGACGCCGTCGCCGCTGCCCGTCTGCCCGTTGGCCTGGTAGCGCACGATCTTCTCGCCATGGCGCGACACGATTTCCATGTTCGGCTTGCCCGGATTGGTGATGATGGTCACGTCATTGTGCGTGAATGGATTGAGCGGATTCTGCGCGATGGTCACCAGCAATGCGGCGATCACGACCAGGAACACGTCGATCAGATTGACCACCGACAGAATCGGATCGTCGGCCTCGCTTTCGTCGAGAAACTTCATGGCTCCACGTCCCATTGCGGCCGGGACTGGCCCAGCCAGACCAGTTCCTCGGCCAGCCAGCGCCGGCGCACATTGACCACCCAGAACGTGATGCTGGCCGCGATCAGCGCCAGGATCACGGCCGAGAACGCGATGGTCAGGTTCTCGCCGACATTGGCCAGATTGCCGCCCGACAGGCTCTTCAGCGCGGGTCCCATCGGAATCATGGTGGCTACCAGGCCGAGCATCGGCGCTACGCGCGTGGCGATGCGCGGGCGCTCCAGAAGACGGTGCGCCGTCACGTCGAGCGCATCGGGATGAGTCACCTTGTTACGGCGCGCCCATGCCACCAGCAGGTAGCCGCGCCCCGACTCGATCGGGTGGCGTTGGCGCAGCCACGCCTGCATCGCAAACTCGCCGAGCGCCCAGAATGCGTAGAGAAACAGCAAGCCGATCAGCACCAGCGTCGGGTACAGAAACAACTGGCCGACGTCGTACATCAAGGTTTCAAGCAGGCTTGGCGTCATGGGCGCATGGCTCCGTTCTATTCGTATGAACAATCAATTGGCCAGTTTTAGGCTATTTGAAATTCATAGGGATGATAATTTTAAGCATTTTGCCGCACTTTGTGATGCACGACGGTCGGCGAGCAAGATAGCACCGGAAATGTCGCGGCAGCATCCGGCGCGTGCCGGCCTGAACGCGCGCGCAGGCTTCGGCCCAAATGAAAACGGATGCCGAAACTGCCGGCATCCGTACGCATCGCTTTTCGCTAACCCATTCCCTAGCGGATGCTGGCCACCTCTTTTTCGGGCAACGCGTTGCCCTGCGCATCGATCTGCAGCGGGCCGGTGCCCGAGTAACGGTCCAGCGCCAGGTAGATCACCGGCGTAATGAACAGCGTGATGACCTGCGAGAACAGCAGGCCGCCCACCACCGCCAGCCCCAGCGGCTGCCGCAGTTCCGCGCCGGCGCCCAGCCCCAGCGCAAGCGGCAGGGCGCCCATCACGGCGGCGAACGTGGTCATCATGATCGGACGGAAGCGCAGCAGGCACGCCTGCCGGATCGCCTTGGCCGGATGCATGCCCTGTTCACGCTGCGCCGCCAGCGCGAAGTCGATCATCATGATGGCGTTTTTCTTGACGATGCCGATCAGCATCAGCACGCCGATCGTGGCGATCAGGGACAGCTCGACGTTGAAGATAAACAGCGTCAGCAACGCGCCGATCGCCGCCGAAGGCAAGCCCGCCAGGATCGTCAGCGGATGGATATAGCTTTCGTACAGCACGCCCAGCAGCGTGTAGATCACGGCGATGGCCGCCACCAGCAGCACCACCTGCGTGGCCTGCGACGACTGGAACACCGCCGCGTCGCCGCCCCAGCTTGTGAAGATCGACGTCGGCATGTCGATCTCCTGGCGGTAGCGGTCGATCAACTTTGACGCATCGCCAAGCGCCGCGCCCGGCGCGAGGTTGAACGACACGGTCACCGACGGAAGCTGGCCCTGGTGGTTGACTGCGATCGGCCCGACGCGGCGCTCGGTCGTGGCGAATGCCGACACCGGCACCATCTGCCCGGTCTTGCTGCGCACGTACAGCTTCGAGAAAGCCGTTTCATCGACGCGATCGATATCGGCGGCAGTCAGAATCACGTAGTAATTGTCGATCGGCGTGTAGATCGTCGACACCTGGCGCTCGCCGAACGCCGTGTAGAGCGCGGTGCGCACGTCCTGCATCTGCACGCCCAGCGCATTGGCCTTGTCGCGGTCGATCGTCAGTTGCGCCTCCAGGCCCGACTGCTGCGAGTCGCTGGTGACATCGCGGAACATCGGCTCGGCGCGCATCCTGGCCATGAGCTTGTCGCTGAACGCCTGCAACTGGTCCGCCTTCACGCTCTGCAACGTGTACTGGTAGCGGCTCTTGCTCTGCCGGCCGCCCAGGCGCAGGTTCTGCACCGGAGAGAAATACACCTGCAGGCCTGGCACCACGGACACGTCCTTGCGCAGCGACTCCACCACCTGCGCCATCTTGGGCCGCTCCCCCAGCGGCTTGAGTTCGACGAACATGCGGCCCGTGTTGATGGCCGGCGACGGGCCGCCGCCAATCGACGCCACCACGCTCTTCACGGCCGGATTCGCGCGGATGCGCTCGGCCGCGTCGCGCAGGCGCTCGGCCATCGCGTCGAACGAAATGTCCTGCGGGCCTTCGGCGTTGACCTGGATCTGGCCGATGTCCTCCTCAGGGAAAAAGCCCTTCGGAATCTTCACGAACAGCACGGCGGTCAGCACGAACGTCAAACCCGCCACGCCCAGCACGATGCGCCGATGCGCCAGACACCAGTCGAGCCCCCGCGCGTACCGGTGCAGCGTCCATTCGAACAGATCCTCGAACCACTGCGTCGAGCGCATGCCAAGCGTCCGCTGCTGTGGCGCGCGATGCGCGGGTGCGGCGCCGGCGTGATCGCCATAGGCATGCTGTGACTCGTCGACCGGCACGTTTTCCGCCGACAAAAAGCGCGCGCACAGCATCGGAATCAGCGTCAGCGACACCAGCGCGGACACCAGGATCGCCAGCGACACCACCGCGGCAAATTCGTGGAACAGGAGGCCGATCACGCCCGGCATGAAGAAGATCGGAATGAACACCGCCACCAGCGAAATCGAGATCGAGAGAATCGTGAACCCCATCTCGCGCGAGCCGACCAGCGCGGCTTTCAGCGGCGGCACGCCTTCCTCGATATGACGCACGATGTTTTCCAGCATCACGATCGCGTCGTCGACCACCAGTCCCACCGCCAGCGTGATGGCCAGCAGCGAAACGTTGTCGAGGCTGTAGCCAAACGCCTTCATCAGCGCCACGGTGCCGATCAGCGAGATCGGCAGCGATACGGTTGGAATCAGCGTGGCCGCAGCGCGGCGCAGGAACAGGAAGATCACCATCACCACCAGCGCCACCGTCAGCGCCAAGGTGAACTGCACGTCATGGATCGATTCGCGGATCGACATCGAGCGATCGTTCACCACATTGACGTTGACCGAGCCCGGCATCTGCTGGAGCAGGCGCGGCAGCGCGGCCTTGATGGCGTCCACCACCGCCACGGTGTTGGCGTCGGGCTGGCGCAGCACGGCCAGCACGATCGAGCGCTCGTTGTTGAGCCAACTGCCGGTCTTGATGGTCTCGACGCCGTCCTCCACATCGGCCACGTCCGACAGGCGCACCACGGCGCCGCTGGGCTGGCTGGCCACGATGATGTTGCGGAACGCCTCGGCGCTGGTCATCTGGCGATTGGCCTGGATCGTCAGCGTCTGGCGCGCGCCGTCGAGCGTGCCGACCGGCGTGTTGGCATTGGCCCGATTGAGCGCCGTGGCCAGCTCGTCCAGCGTCAGGCCGCGTGCGGCAAGGGCGTCCGGATGGGCGCGGACCCGTACCGAAAAACGCTTCTGGCCGAAGATCTGCACCTGCGCCACGCCCGGCAGCGTGGCCAGCGTGGGCGAGATGAGGTTGTCGCCGAAGGCGTTGAGTTCGCCCAGGCTCATCGACGGCGAATTGATCGCCAGCAGGATCACCGGGGCATCGGCCGGATTCACCTTGCGGTATGACGGCGGCACCGTCATTTCGATCGGCAGCGAGCGCTGGGCGCGGAACAGCGCAGCCTGCACGTCGACCGCCGCCGCATCGATATCGCGGTCGCTGTTGAATTCGATCGTGATGCTCGAATTGCCAAGCGTGTTCGACGAACTGATCACCGTGACGCCAGGGATCGTCGCGAACTGCTTTTCCAGCTGCGTGGCCACCGACGCGGCCATCGTCTCGGGGCCGGCGCCGGGCAGCGTGGCCGTGACCTGGATCACGGGCGAATTGAAGCTGGGCAGCGCCGCAATCGGAATCGTCGGATACAGCACGATGCCGGTCACGATGACGGCCAGGCACAGCAGCACCGTCATGACGGGCCGGCGGATACAGAGCTCGGACAGCGTCATGGTCTTAGTGCTTGTCGGCGGCTGCCGGCGTCGCGGCAGGGGAGACGGCGGAGGCGGCTGCGGCGCGCGGGGCGGCCTCGCGCACCAGGCTGCCCGGACGCAGATTCTGCGCGCCTTCGGTCACCACGCGCACGCCCGGCTGCACACCTTCCACCACGGCGGCGGCGGCGGTAGTCGCCACCACCCGCACCGGTACGCGCGCCACCTTGCTGTCCGGCTGCACCGTATAGACGAAGCGGCCCTCCGGACCCGTCACGATGGCCTGCGGCGGCACGCTCAGCGCGCCCTTCAGCACCTGCACCGTGGCGCTGACGTTGGCATAGGTGCCGGGCCAGAGCCGGTGCTCGGTATTGTCGAAGGTCGCCTTGACGCGGATGCTGCCGTATTGCGGATCGACCGTGTTGTCGACGAACGTGATCTTGCCGGTCACGGGCGTCGTGTTGCCGTCGTTGGGCAACGCCGTAATGGTGACCGGGCCTTGTTGCAGCGCCTCGCGCAGCGCGGCCAGCTGGCGCTCGGGCAGCGTGAACATCACGGTGATTGGCGCGATCTGCGCGATCGTGACCATCGCGGGCGTGGTGGTCGTGTTGGCCGGCGTCACCAGCGACCCCGGAAACGCGTTGATCACGCCGGTGCGGCCGCCAATCGTGGCGCGGATGGTGCCGTAGCTGATGGCCACCTGACTCGCTTCGATGGCGGCCTGGTCGGCGCGGATCGTCGCTTCGAAGCCGTCGACCTTGGCCTGCGCGGTATCGACCGCGCTGCGCGAAATGAAGTTGCGCTGCAGCAGTTCCTGGCTGCGCGCCAGCGTGCGCCGCGCATCGGCAAGGTCAGCCTGATCGCGCATCAGTTGCGCGCGCGCGCGGGCCAGATTGGCTTCGTCCATGCGCGTGTCCAGCGTGAACAGCAAGTCGCCCGGCTTGACCGACTGGCCCTCCTTGATATGCACCGCGCGAACCGTGCTGGACACCTGCGGACGCACGTCGACCGACTGCATCGCGGTGACCGTGCCATTGGCGGTGACTTCGAGCGGCACATCGCCCTGCATGACGCGCGCCGTGGTGACGGCGGTGGCGGCCGGCCCCTTGGTCTGCGGCTTGGGCGCGGACCAGTGCTTCCAGCCAAACCAGCCCAGCACGGCCAGCAGCACGACCACCGCGATTGCCACCCAGGGCGAAGTCCGGCCGCGGCCTGCGCGGGCAGCCGCGCTCCAGTTGCCATCGACGAAGCCCTTGGGCTGGTCGATCCCGTCAGTTTTCATTATGAGGACCCTCAAAGACCGCTTGGTGCGCGACTTCCCTGGCACCGGTTTCTTGGAACCGGTTTTGCCCGCGCAAACCGCTACTAGTACCGCGCCAGACCCTTCAAGGCCAGCGCGTTGTATTACAAGCCATTACAGCAGCATGGAACGCTGCCCGGACCAGCCCGGAAGGGCGCTCCGATTGCTTGTATCGAAATTAAAACATTAGCAGAAAATCCAGGCCGGACCACTCGGGAAAAACGCGGGAAATCGTGGGAAACCGTGGAAAAATCCGGATCAGGCGCTTTCGCGTCGATGGCGGCCGTGCAGCGGCACCGCGCGGGGGCCGGCGGCCAGCACCACGGTATCGCCGGCGCGGATCACGCCCGCGCGGGCCACGCTGAGGTAGACGCCCGAAAAACCGCTGCGCGTCATGTCGCGCACGGCGTTGGCGTAGCCCATCACGGCATTGAGCTTGTAGCAGGGCAGGCGGGGCGCGCTGACCACCAGTTCCACCTCGCCGATGCGCAGGCGGTCGCCCAGCCATAGCGCCGTTTCGAGCAGACCCTGCGTGGTCAGGTTCTCGCCCATCGCGCCAAACGCCAGCGGCCGTTCGGACTCCTCGACACCGGCCTCGCGCCGGCGCGTGTTCCACCAGGTGTAGTGCTCGATGGGATAGGCATAGACGGCGCGGTCGGGGCCGCCGTGAACCGTGCGATCCACCTGCTCGTCGCCCGCCAGCCCGAGCCGATGCACACCGACCGCGATCGGATGATGGAGCGTGCTCAGCGGGTGCTTGCGCACGCCCGACAGCACCACGGCCTCGCAGCCGGCGCCGGCCACCACCAGCGGTAGCGCCGTGCCGACGTTGACCGCCAGCACCCGTCCGACGGCCGTGCCGCCGGCGCCTGCGGGATTGGGACGCGGATCGGATTCGGCCACGGTACGCCCTCCTTCGCGTGTGCGGGGCCGCGCGCAACGTCAATCACGGGACGTCGTGCGCTGACGTTGTTTGTGAACCGAGTGTACCGACTCGTGCGCACGTTTGAGGGCGGGAAATGTGGGGAAACAGACGCACGGCGCGTCGGCCGAGCGGGCAGCCAGCCGACGGTGTGCATCTGCAACGCCGGACCTGGCCTGCCGGGGAGAAGCGCAGGCGCGCAAGACGCGCCCCGCTGGATCGGCTGGAGCGCGCCGGGTCAGCGCGACAACGCGGGCGTCAGCGCCTTGGGGTTGGCGATGCTGTCGTGCTTGCCGGCCAGCACGTCGAGGATGTTCTGGAACGCGGTGCGGAAGTACAGCTCGTAGCTGTCACGCTCGACATAGCCCAGGTGAGGCGTGCAGATGCAGTTCTCCATGCGCAGCAGCGCGTGGCCCTGCAGAATCGGCTCCGACTCGAACACGTCGATCGCCGCCATGCCCGGGCGTCCCCGATTCAGCGCCGCCACCAGCGCGTTTTCCTCGATCAGCTCGGCGCGGCTGGTGTTGACGAACAGCGCTGTCGGCTTCATGCGCTGCAGATCCGCCAATGTGACGATGCCGCGCGTTTCGTCGTTCAGGCGCAGGTGCAGCGACAGCACATCGCTGTCGGCAAACAGCTGCTCGACCGATTCGGCGACGTTCAGGCCGTCTTCCCGCGCGCCCTGCTGCGACGCCTCGCGGCCCCAGACCAGCACGTTCATGCCGAAAGCGCGACCGTAACCGGCCAGCAGGCGGCCGATCTTGCCGTATCCCCAGATCCCCAGCGTCTGCCCGCGCAGCACCTGGCCAAGGCCAAAATTGGGCGGCATCGTGGTCGATTTCAGGCCCGACTGCTGCCACGCGCCGTGCTTGAGGCTGGCCACGTATTGCGGGATGCGGCGCTGCGCCGCCATGATCAGCGCCCAGGTCAGTTCGGCCGGCGCCACTGGCGAGCCCACGCCCTGCAAGACCACCACGCCGCGCTCGGTGCAGGCATCGAGATCCACATGGTTGCCCACGCGGCCGGTCTGGCTGATGATTTTCAGCTTCGGCAGCTTCTCGAGTACCTGGCGCGTCACCCGCGTGCGCTCGCGGATCAGCACCAGCGCCTCCACGTCGGACAGTCGCGCGGCGAGCTGGCCGACGCCCTTCACGGTGTTGTTGAAGACCTTGACGTCGTGCCCTTCCAGAAGGGAAAAGCAGGACAGCTTGCGGACGGCATCCTGGTAATCGTCGAGAACGGCAATCTTCATCGGTAACTCTTTAACCTCGGGGGCTTGGTGTGCGCGGCCACAGAATCAGCGCGCAACCGACAGTATTGTTGGCTTCCCTGACGCAACATTGACTGCAGACGCGTCCGAGCGGCAACCGCCGCGAGACGATGCTGCGCGGTGGCGAACGGGCATTCTGACAGGGGAGACAATGCTGCGCAGCAAAAAACAGGGGATCCGTGCAGTGGTATCCTTGCGCGCTCTCGCGATGCGACAGTGCGGTCGAGCCACGCTCCCGCCTCCTGCGCGCCGCCGGACAATGCCCGACCGACCCCTGCCGCCCGCCAGAAACGGGCGAAGCGCAACTGTATCGCAGCCGCAGGGACCCCCGCGACCATTTGCACCCATCTGGTCGCCGCCGAGTTGTAACGGGATGTGACGGTCAGAGCGCGAGTGCGTCAGGCCCTACGCGGCCGCCACTCGACACGCCGTCTTTCCCCGTCGCAGCTGCCTGTCGGACATTGCAAGGTTTCTTTTTAGCTTTGGAGCAGTTAGATGAACCATCCCACAATGCAAGGCACGCCGGCACTGAACGTACCGGCCTGGGTAAAGAACCAGAAACTGGTCTCTTGGGTTGCCGATATCGCCGCGCTGACCAAGCCGGACCAGATCTACTGGTGCGACGGCTCGCAGGAAGAATATGACCGCCTGTGCGAGCAGATGGTCGCCGCCGGCACCATGCGTCGCCTGAATCCCGCCAAGCGCAAAAATTCGTTCCTGGCCCTGTCCGACCCGTCCGACGTGGCGCGCGTGGAAGACCGCACCTTCATCTGCTCCGAGAAGAAGGAAGACGCCGGCCCCACGAATCACTGGGTCGCCCCGGGCGAAATGCGCCAGACGCTGAGCGGCCTGTTCGACGGCTGCATGCGCGGCCGCACGCTCTACGTGGTGCCGTTCTCGATGGGTCCGCTGGGCTCGCCGATCGCGCACATCGGCGTGGAACTGTCCGATTCGCCGTACGTCGCCGTGAACATGCGCATCATGACCCGCATGGGCCGCGCCGTGTACGACGTGCTGGGCGCCGACGGCGAATTCGTGCCGTGCGTGCATACCGTTGGCAAGCCGCTGGCCGCTGGCGAGAAGGACGTGCCGTGGCCGTGCAACCCGACCAAGTACATCGTGCACTTCCCGGAATCGCGCGAGATCTGGTCGTTCGGCTCGGGCTACGGCGGCAACGCGCTGCTGGGCAAGAAGTGCTTCGCCTTGCGCATCGCCTCCACCATGGGCCGCGACGAGGGCTGGCTCGCAGAGCACATGCTGATCCTGGGCGTGACCTCGCCCGAGGGCAAGAAGTACCACGTCGCCGCCGCATTCCCGTCGGCCTGCGGCAAGACCAACTTCGCCATGCTGATCCCGCCCAAGGGCTTCGACGGCTGGAAGGTCACCACGATCGGCGACGATATCGCGTGGATCAAGCCGGGCCAGGACGGCCGCCTGTACGCGATCAACCCGGAAGCCGGCTATTTCGGCGTGGCTCCAGGCACCAGCGAGCAGACCAACTACAACGCGATGGCGACGCTCAAGGAAAACGTCATCTTCACCAACGTGGCGCTGACCGATGACGGCGACGTGTGGTGGGAAGGCATGAGCAAGGAAGCGCCGGCGCATCTGATCGACTGGCAGGGCAACGACTGGACGCCCGAGATCGCCAAGCAGACCGGCGCCAAGGCCGCGCATCCGAACGCCCGCTTCACCGCGCCGGCGTCGCAGTGCCCGTCGATCGACGAGAACTGGGACAACCCGGCTGGCGTGGCCATCGACGCCTTCATCTTCGGCGGACGCCGCAGCAGCACGGTGCCCCTGGTGACCGAAGCGCGCAACTGGACCGAAGGCGTGTACATGGCCGCCACGATGGGGTCCGAAACCACCGCCGCCGCAGCCGGCCAGCAGGGTGTGGTGCGCCGCGATCCGTTCGCCATGCTGCCGTTCTGCGGCTACAACATGGCCGATTACTTCGGCCACTGGCTGGCCCTGGGCAAGAAGCTCGAGGCAACCGGCGCAAAGCTGCCGAAGTTCTACTGCGTGAACTGGTTCCGCAAGGACGCCGACGGCAAGTTCGTGTGGCCCGGCTTTGGTGAAAACATGCGCGTACTGTCGTGGATGATCGATCGCGTGGAAGGCCGCGGCCAGGGCGTCGATCACGTGTTCGGCACGTCGCCGCGTTACACCGACCTGAACTGGGACGGCCTGACCTTCACCACCGAGCAATTCGAACAGGTCACGTCGATCGACCACGACGCCTGGCAGAAGGAATTGGCGCTGCACGACGAGCTGTTCACCCAGCTCAAGCAGAACCTGCCGCAGGCACTGCTGGAAACCAAGGAAGCGCTGGCCAAACGCCTGGCCGCCTGATCCCAGCCGTTCTTCGGATGTACAAGGCCGACCGGTTGACGCCGGTCGGTTTTTTTTGCGCGCGCAACGCTGGCCCGGGACGATTCGTCGCGGCTCGCTCACGAGATCGACTGTCCCGAATCGGCGTCGGTCACGATATGCCGCACCGCGTACTTGACCAGTTCCGCGCGGCCCTCGATGCCAAGCTTGCGCTTCAGATTGAGCCGGTGCGTTTCCACCGTGCGCACGGAAACGCCAAGCCCGGCGGCGATTTCCTTGTTGGCCAGGCCCTTGCCGATGCCGTGCAGGATGTCGCGTTCGCGCGGGGTCAGCGCATCGAGCGGACTGATCGTCTGTTCGGCCATGCCGCGTGCGATGCGCGCGCTATAGAACATGCGACCCGCCAATACGGCCTGGATGGCTGCCATCAATTCGTCGGCGGGCGCGTCCTTGAGCACGTAGCCGCGCGCGCCCGCGCGGATCGCCTGGCGCACGTATTCAAGGTTGTCGTGCATCGACACGATCAGCACGGCCAGTTGCGGATACTGGTCGTGCAGCGCGCCCGCCAGCGCAATCCCGCCCATGCCGCGCATGCCGATATCGGTGATCACCAGGTCAGGCAGACACCCGGGCCGGGCTTGCGCCAGCCACGCCAACGCGGCCTCGCCGTCGTCGGCTTCGCCCACCACTTCGAGATCGGGCTGCAGCGACAGATGCATGCGCATGCCGTCGCGCACCAGCGCGTGGTCGTCGATCAACAGCACGCGCGCAGGGCTGGCGGGCGAATGGGTCGCGGGATCGTCGTCGTGCAACGAATTCATGACTGCGAAGGTTCCGAGGAGGGAGTTTTTAGTGGCAAGGCCGCGGTGAGCCGCGTGCCGGACGGCAGGGAAACGATGTCGAACTGGCCGCCCAACGCCGCCATGCGCTCGCGCAGGTTGCGCAGGCCGATGCCGCGCTGCGGATCGCGCTGCATGCGCGCGACGTCGAACCCCGTGCCGTTGTCGCGCACCACCAGCCGCGTGCCAGACGGCACGTATTCGAGTTCGACATCGACGTGCGTGGCATGCGTGTGGCGCTCGACATTGGTTAGCGCCTCCTGGGCGATGCGGAACAGCGCCGTGGCCTGATCGTCGGACAGTTCGCGCGGCTGGCCGCGCTGCCTGACGTCAATGCCCAGCGTGCTGCCGGCCTGCATCTCGCGCGCCAGATGCTGAAGCGCGGCGAACAGGCCAAGATCGTCGAGCAACGCCGGGCGCAGGTTGCGCGCCACGCGCCGCACTTCGTTGAAGACGGAATCGAGCCGATTGAGCGCCATGCCGAGGATCGGCGCCACGGACGCGCCCTCGGCCGGAGCCAGCCGGATGCGGTTGGTGGCGGCCTCCAGCACCAGCTTGACGGACACCAGCAGTTGGCTGATGCCGTCATGCAGTTCGCGCGACAGGCGCGCACGCTCTTCTTCCTGCGACTGCACCACGCGCTGCGCCAGTTGCCGCAGCTTGGCGTCGGCCTCGCGGTGTTCGCTGATATTGAGCGCCAAGCCGCTGGCCGCCACCAGCAGGATGCTGATGGCCGCAATCACGCCAATCCACGCCATGGTCTCGCGGATGTCGGTTTCCGCGCGCGCATCGAGCTGGCGCAAGGTCTGCTCCACATCGTCGAGGTAAATGCCGGTGCCGAGCATCCAGTTCCACGCCGGCACGGCCACCACGTAGCCAAGCTTGGGCGCCACCTGCTGCGACGACGGCTTGCGCCACAGGTAGCGCACCGATCCGCCGCCGGACTTTGCGGCGCTCACCAGCTTCTGGATCGTCAACGCCCCTTGCGGGTCGCGCAGCAGCCACAGATCCTGCCCCACCAGTTCCGGCTGGCGCGGATGCATGAGATTGCGGCCCTGCAGGTCATACAGGAAGAAATAGCCGTCCGGGCCGTAGTCAAGCCGCGCCAGCGCCTCCATGGCAGCCTGGCGCGTGGCCGCGTCGGTGCGGCCCGACTGCACCAGCGGCGCGATCGCGCTTTGCGCCAGCTCCACGTAGTGGCGCAGCTCGGTTTCCTTGCTTTGCAGGTAGGCCGCCTCGACCAGCGCGCGCTCGTGGCGAGCCAGCGCCGTGGCCTGGTAGCGGACGGCCAGCGCGATGCCCAGCATGGCGACGGCAAGCGGCGCCACGGCGAGCAAAAGTATCTTTTGGCGGAGTTTCATCTGAGCCGGGGGTAAACACCGATGCCGGGAAGGCCGCTTGACTTCGTCGATCTACGTACTACTACGCAATATGGCTGCGTAGTTTCGCGCTTGTGCCGACATGGGCGGGTGTCAATACTACACGCCGGATTGCACCCGGGCCCGCCCGCGGTGCAATCCTATGCAGTAGGTGCCCCGACCCTGGCGATTGCCCGCATCGGGTGCACTGCCTGCCTGCACGACAAGATCCGGCTCAGACGAGAACAGACCGGGCGTCGCAGACACTCAGGAGACACCTTCCGCACGATTGTCGGCGCCGCCATCCGGCACGCCCCCGCTGCCCGCAATCCGTCGCCGCAGGCTCTTTCAGCCGGTCTGAGGAGACCCTTCAACATGAATCGCATCGGACAACACCTGTTGTGGCTGGCCGTCGCCGTACTCGGCGCGTTTGCCTTCGCCACCGTCGCGCTGTCGCGCGGTGAAGCCGTCAGCGCGCTGTGGATCGTGGTTGCCGCGCTCTGCATCTACCTGATCGCCTACCGCTACTACAGCCGTTTCATCGCCGACAAGGTGATGCAACTTGACCCCAAGCGCATGACGCCAGCCTGGCGCCATAACGACGGCCTGGACTACGTACCGACCAACAAGGCGGTGCTGTTCGGCCACCACTTTGCCGCCATCGCCGGCGCCGGGCCGCTGGTTGGGCCGGTGCTTGCCGCGCAGATGGGCTACATGCCGGGCATGCTGTGGATTCTTGCGGGCGTGGTGTTTGCCGGCGCGGTGCAGGACTTCATGATCCTGTTTATCTCGACGCGCCGCGACGGCCGCTCGCTGGGCGATCTGGTCAAGTCCGAAATGGGCACCGTGCCCGGCCTGATCGCGCTGTTCGGCTGCTTCATGATCATGATCATCATCCTGGCGGTGCTGGCGCTGATCGTGGTGAAGGCGCTGGCTGGCTCGCCCTGGGGCACGTTCACCGTGGCGGTGACGATTCCCATCGCGATCTTCATGGGCATCTACACGCGTTATATCCGTCCGGGGCGCATCGGCGAGGTGTCGGTGATCGGCTTCGTGCTGCTGATGCTGGCCATCGTCGGCGGCCAGCACGTGCACGAAAGCGCCACGCTGGCGCCGCTGTTCACGTATGACGGCAAGGCGCTGACGTGGATGCTGATCATCTATGGGTTCATCGCCGCCGTGCTGCCGGTGTGGCTGCTGCTGGCGCCGCGCGACTACCTGTCGACGTTCCTGAAAATCGGCACCATCATCGCACTAGCCATCGGCATCCTGATCGTGGCGCCGGAGCTGAAGATGCCGGCGTTCACGCAGTTTGCGCAGGGCGGTGGCCCGGTGTGGTCGGGCAACCTGTTCCCGTTCCTGTTCATCACCATCGCCTGCGGCGCCGTGTCGGGTTTCCACGCGCTGATTTCGTCGGGCACCACGCCCAAGCTGCTGGAAAACGAATCGCACGCACGCTTTATTGGCTACGGCGCGATGCTGGCCGAGTCGTTCGTCGCGATCATGGCGCTGGTCGCCGCATCGGTGATCGAACCCGGCGTGTACTTCGCGATGAACAGCCCGGCCGCGGTGATCGGCACCACGCCGGAAACGGTGGCGCAGGCCGTGTCCAGCTGGGGCTTTGTGATCACGCCCGACGTGCTGATCCAGACCGCCAAGGACGTGGGCGAAAACACCATCATCTCGCGTGCCGGCGGCGCTCCGACGCTGGCCGTCGGGATCGCGCACATCCTGCACCAGGTGGTGGGCGGCCAGGCCATGATGGCGTTCTGGTATCACTTTGCGATCCTGTTCGAAGCGCTGTTCATCCTGACGGCCGTCGACGCCGGCACGCGCGCCGGCCGCTTCATGCTGCAGGATCTGCTGGGCAGTTTCGTGCCGTCGCTCAAGCGTACCGAGTCACTGCCGGCCAACCTGATCGCCACCGCGCTGACCGTGGCCGCCTGGGGCTACTTCCTGTACCAGGGCGTGGTGGATCCGCTGGGCGGCATCAACACGCTATGGCCGCTGTTCGGCATCTCGAACCAGATGCTGGCCGCCGTGGCACTGGTGCTGGGCACCTGCGTGCTGGTGAAGATGAAGCGCGGGCAGTACGCATGGGTGACGCTGCTGCCCACCTGCTGGCTGCTGATCTGCACGCTGACCGCCGGCTGGCAGAAGCTGTTCGACGCCGATCCTAAGGTCAGCTTCCTGACCCACGCGTCGAAATTCAGCGCGGCGATTGCCGAAGGCAAGGTGCTGGCTCCGGCCAAGTCGATGGAACAGATGCACCGCATCGTCTTCAACGACTATCTGGACGCGGGCCTGTGTGCGCTGTTCATGTTTGTAGTGCTGTCGATTGTGTTCTACGGTTTCAAGACGGCCATGGCCGCTCGCAACCAGGCAAGGCGCACGGACAGCGAAACGCCGTTCGAACCCATGCCAGCGCAGGCCTCGGCCGCGTCGCATTGAACCACTGGCGGAGGCCATCATGCTGGAACAGATCGGAACTATGGGACGTTACCTGGGCCAGTCGCTGCGGCTGATGGTGGGCCTGCCGGACTACCAGACCTACGTGGCCCATATGGAAAGCACCCATCCGGACCGCACGCCGATGACGTACGAGGAGTTCTTCCGCGAACGCCAGCAAGCGCGCTACGGCGGCGGCCAAGGCAAATGCTGCTGACCTGACCGGACGCGCTCCGGCGCCACAGGGCGGCCCCTCGGGGCCGCTTTTTTTATGCGCGCAGTGGCTTTTGCGACTCATTTGTTGCCGATTTGCCGCATTTTTTAACAGACCGATACCGTTTCTGCAGGGGGTTACAGGGCCTCACAACTAGTTACAGCAAGGGGAGGGCTCCTTCTCTACACTCCGCTCCAGATCCACACCGAATAAGGAAAATACGATGTCTCGCCTTCGCAACCTGACTCTGGCTCTTGCCCTCTCGGCGGCTGCGCTGCCGGCGTTCGCTGGGGGTGATCTGAACAATGCGCTCGGCGGCGGTCTGGGCGGCGTGGCTGGCGCTGCCGTAGGCGGCGCGCTGGGCGGCAGCACCGGCGCCGTGCTCGGCGGCGCGGTGGGCGGCGGCGCGGGTGGCGCGCTGACGTCGAACCGTCGCGAACGCACCGGCGCCATCATTGGCGGCGCGTTGGGTGGCGGCGCGGGCACTGCGGCGGGCAACGCCATGGGTGGCCGAACCGGCGGTCTGGTCGGTGCGGGCCTGGGCGGCGCGGCAGGCGCGGCGCTTGGCGGCAACGTGTCGCGCAGCAATTCGTACGACGACGACCGTCGCTATGACAAGCGCGGCAAGCACCATCGTCATCGTCATCACGACTGAGTCGTCGATCGATAGCAAAACGGGCCTTCGCAGGCCCGTTTTGCATTGCCGCCCGCTCGCCGAAGCCGCAAGCAGGTGGCCAGACAATAAAAAACCCGTACCGGATTGGTACGGGTTTTTTTGCGAGATGCTGAAAAATCAGTTTTTGGCGCCGTCCGTGTACACGTCGAACGCGCGGGCGCCATCGGTAAAGCTGTCGAACTTGCCGGCCTTGGCGCCGTCGGTGAACGTGTCGAACTTGCCGAGCTTCGCACCATCGGTGTACGGGTCGAACGTGCTGGCCTTGGCGCCGTCGGTGTACGGATCGAACTTGGTCGCCTTGGCAAAGGCGGGAGCGGCCGACAGGGCGAGGGTCAGGGCAGCGATCAGGGCAACTTGGGTCTTCATGGCGATTCCTTCACTTTCAAGGATGCCGACCAATTAAAGAATTTGCTGCGTCGCGGCATCGATTGAGGCGATATTAGGCATTCCCCTGATATGAATAAATATTGCCATCCACAATGATTGGTTGTGATTTCAACAATAAACTACTCGCGTTGGGTAAAAGTTCAGGGCGAAAGCGGGAGACTGTGTCATGGATCGGCTGCAATCGATGCGCGTTTTTGCCAAGGTTGTCGAGCTAGGCAGCTTTGCACGTGCGGCGCAACAACTGGAAATGTCGAACGCCGTGGTAACGCGCTACGTGGCCGATCTGGAAAGCCATCTGGGCACCCGGTTGCTCAATCGCACCACGCGCAGCCTGTCGCTGACCGATGCGGGCGAAACGTACCTGCAGCGGTGTTCGCAAATCCTTGAAGACGTCGAGGAAGCGGAGTCGATCGTCACGGCGCGCAGCCAGTCGCTCTCGGGCACGTTGCGGCTAGTGACGCCGGTGATGTTTGGCCTGCATCTGCTGCCGGAAACCCTGGAGCGTTTTCAGAAGCGCTACCCCGACGTGGTGTTCGACGTCCAGCTTTCGGACCGCATGATCGATATCGTCGAGGAGGGGCGCGACGTGGGGGTGATGCTTTCCGATCTGGGGCTCGGCTCGCACCTGGTGGCGCGGCCGCTGATTTCTGCCGAAATCATCCTGTGTGCATCCCCGGGCTATCTGCGCGAGCATCCGCCGCTGCGCACCGCGCACGATCTGACCAGCCACCGCGCCATCGCCATGCGGCTGCCGACCGCCGAGCACGAATGGACGCTGTCCGGCCCCGAAGGCGAAGTCACCGTCCCGATCCGCCCCGGGCTGCTATGCAGCAACGCGGAACTGGCGCACCAGGCGGCGCTGGCCAATATGGGCATCGCAATGTTGTCATCGTATCTGGCGCGGCCCAATATCGAGGCCGGCCGGCTGACGCATATCCTGCCGCAATATCAATTGCCCAAGCGCGATGTCAGCGTGGTCTACCCCAGCCGAAAGTTTCTGCCCACCAAAGTGCGCGCGTTTATCGACTTCCTGCTCGAAGAAGGTCAGCAGCGCGCCAGCGACACCATCGGCAAGCATTCCAAATAGCAAAACGGCGAGGTTTTCACCTCGCCGTCCTGGCCCAATCGGCTGCCGATCAACTTGTCAGATCGGCTGTCCGTGACGTGCCACCGCTTACTCTTCCGCCTCGGCCGTCTGGCGCGAACTCGAACCGGTCTTCTTGGCCGCCGTGGTCTTGCCTGCGGCTGACTTCGCCGTCGCCGTCTTGCCGGCCGCGGTCTTGCCCGCCGGCTTGGCCGCGGATTTGGCCGTGGCCTTCGTTGCCGCTTTTTTGGCCGGCGCTTTCTTGGCAGCCGCCTTTACCGGCGCAGCCTCGGTTTCTTCCGACTTGCCGGTGGACTTTGCCGCGGCCTTGGCCGCCGCGCCGGTCTTTGCAGCTGTCTTCGCTGCGGCCCCGGCCTTCGGTTCGCGCGCCTCGAACTCAAACCCGATCTTGCCGTCCGGCTGCTTCACCAGATACGCCTTGAAATTGCGGCCGGTGCGCGACGATTTGAAGCCGGTCAGCAAATCGGTCTTGCCGTTGCTCAGCAGCTTGCCGATCTGTTCGCTGGAAATCTCCTGCTGGAGGATGATCTTCCCAGTGGTGAAATCGCAGGTCTTCTCGCTGCCGACGGCGTTTTCGCACACATACTTCATGCCGTGCTCGTAGACCGAGCCATTGCATTTGGGGCAATGGCCCACAGGCGTCTGTCCGCTGAAATCCACCGGTTCGCCGTCGCCTTCGTCGTCGTTCTGGCCGAAGTCGAATTCCATCTTCCAATGTCCTTCGTCGTCCTTGGCCAGCTTCAAAATGGCGGCGAACGGGCGGCCCATCTTGCTGCGGAATCCCTGCAGCGGACCGATTTCCTTCTTCAGCAACAGCTCTTCGACTTCTTCGATTTCAAACTGCCGGCCGCCCGGAATCTTGCTGATCGAGAAGTCGCACGCCGTACAGGCAAAGCGCCGGTAGTTTTCCTTGACCTGGCCACCGCATTGCGGGCACGGCGTATCGAGGGTCGCGTAGTCGCCAGGAATCGTATCGCTATCGTATTCCTTGGCACGTTTGACGATCTGCTGCGTCATCTGCGCGATTTCGCGCATGAATTCGTCACGCTTGAGGCGCCCACGCTCGATTTGCGACAGCTTGTGTTCCCACTCGCCGGTCAACTCGGCCTGCGTCAGTTCCTGCACGCCCAGTCCGCGCAGCAGCGTCATCAGCTGGAACGCCTTGGCAGTGGGAATCAGTTCACGGCCTTCCCGCACCAGGTATTTCTCGGTCAGCAGGCCTTCGATGATGGCCGCGCGCGTGGCCGGCGTGCCCAGGCCCTTGCCGGCCATGGCTTCGCGCAGCGCATCGTCGTCGACCAGCTTGCCTGCGCCTTCCATCGCCGACAGCAGCGTGGCTTCGTTGTAGCGCGCCGGCGGACGCGTGGTCAGGCCAACCGCTTCCACCTTGTCGGTCTTGACCTTCTCGTCCTTCTGCACCGGCACCAGGCTGGCGTCCTTGTCGTCCTTGGCCTGGGCCTCGCGCCCGTAGATCACCAGCCAGCCCGGATTGACGAGCACCTTGCCTTCGGTCTTGAAGTGATGCCCCGCCACCTCGGTGATGCGCGTGGTGATCTGGAATTCGGCTGCCGGGAAAAACACGGCCAGGAAGCGGCGCACGACCAGGTCGTACAGCTTCTGCTCCGGTTCCGACAGGTTCTTGGGCGCCTGCAGCGTCGGGATGATGGCGAAGTGATCGCTAATCTTGCTGTTGTCGAAGATCCGCTTGTTCGGCTTGACCCAGCCGCTGGCCAGGATTTTCTTGGCGTGCGGCAGATAGTTCGGCGAGCTGTCGGCCAGCATGTCCATGGTCTGCTTGACCGTGTCCAGATAGTCTTCCGGCAGCGCGCGCGCGTCGGTACGCGGATAGGTCAGCACCTTGTGCTTTTCGTACAGCGCCTGGGCCAGGCCGAGCGTGTTCTTCGCCGAGAAGCCGAAGCGCGAATTGGCTTCGCGCTGCAGCGTGGTCAGATCGAACAGCGCCGGCGACTGCTGCGTCGACGGCTTCGATTCTTCCGTGACCGTGCCCGGCTTGTCGCGGCAGGCCGCAACGATGCTCTTGGCTTCGGCCTCGCTCCACAGGCGCGAATCGCGCGCCTCGGGATCGAACTCGTTCTTCCTGAATTTCGGGTCGAACCAGCGGCCTTCATACAGGCCGGCGGCCGCGATAAATTCGGCGCGCACTTCCCAGTAGTCGCGCGGCACGAAATGTTTGATCTTCTCTTCGCGCTCGACCACGATCGACAGCGTCGGCGTCTGCACCCGTCCCACGGTGGTCAGGAAAAAGCCGCCGCCCTTGCTGTTGAAGGCCGTCATGGCGCGCGTACCGTTGATGCCGACCAGCCAGTCGGCCTCGGAGCGGCAACGGGCCGCGTCGGCCAGCGGCATCATTTCCTCGTCTTCGCGCAATGCGGCAAAGCCGTCGCGGATGGCCTGCGGCGTCATCGACTGCAGCCAGAGCCGGCGCACCGGCTGCTTGGCCTTGGCCTGCTGCGCGATCAGGCGGAAGATCAGCTCGCCCTCGCGCCCCGCGTCACACGCATTGATCAGCGCCGAAACGTCCTTGCGCTTGATCAGCCGGTTGAGCACCTTGAGGCGCGATTCGGTCTTGGGGATCGGGCGCAGATCGAAGTGCGGCGGGATCACCGGCAGGTTGGTGAAGCTCCACTTGCCGCGCTTGACTTCATACTCGTCGGGTGCCGCGATTTCCACCAGATGGCCCACGGCAGAGGACAGCACGTAGTCGTCGCTCTCGAAGTACTCGTCGTGCTTGGTAAAGCCCCCGAGGGCGCGCGCGATATCGGCGGCGACCGATGGCTTTTCCGCGATGATGAGGGCTTTAGACATTCAACGGGTCCTTGTGGCGCGGCCTCATAAAGAGAAGCCTGCGCCTCTTGAAATTCACAGCAAACTGTGTAAACAGCACGCCTGGGCTTTGAGGCGCCAATAATAAGCGCGGTTCCGACGGGCGTGCAAGAGAATCGCCATCGCGGCGCCGGACCGTGCTCAGCCGGGGCTGGCGGGGGTCTCAAGCAACCAGGACAGCACTTCAGGAAATTCTGATGCGGATAACGGCATCGCCGTTCCCCGCGCCAACATGCGATCCAGAACGTCCAGATGCGGCAGTACCGTTCCGTAAAAGTGCGGCGTCCCGCCCGCAAGCGGTTGAATCAATACAGTAGGAAAATTTTCGATGTCGATGTCCTCGCCAAGCTGATCGGCATGGGTTTCGATATCGATCCAGGCAAAACAGTCATCCGGGTAACGCGCAGCCAGAGCCGCAAACCCATCCATATATTCCTTGCACGTGCCGCACCAGTCCGCGCATAGGCATGCCACGAGCCTGCCCTGCGGCCGGGCTGCCATGGCGCGACGCAACGCGGCGAGATCGTGTTCGGGAAAGTAAACGGCCATTGCGACGGAATAATGAGGCGGAGGCGATACACCGGATCATGCCAGACGCCGGAACCGGTTGCCTGGCAGGCGCTCGACTGTGCCTGAGAGCTCCAGTTGCAAAAGCGACGCCGCAGCGACACTGGCCGTCACGCCGGCACGCTCGCACAATGCGTCGAACGTGACAGGATCATAGGCCAGAGCGGCCGCCAGCGCGTCGGACACGCCTGGCGCCGCCTTTTTTGGTGGCGCTTCCCGGGCTTGCTGCGCCGGACCTGGCCCCGGGCCCGACGACGAGCCGGCGTCCCGACGGTCACGCCGGCGAGCGCTGGGCAGCGCTGCCCGACAAGGAGCAACTGGGGACGGCGCGGCCAGATCGGCAAACTCCTCGAACACGTCGGCCGCGGTCTCCACGAGCTTTGCACCCTGGCGAATGAGCTTGTGACATCCGCGGGATAGTTCGGCGTGGATCGACCCGGGAATCGCAAATACCTCACGACCGATCTCGGACGCCAGCCGCGCCGTAATCAGCGACCCGGACCGCTCGGCCGCCTCCACCACAAGCACGCCGCGCGTCAGCGCCGCAATGATGCGGTTGCGGCGCGGAAAATGGCCTGGCAGGCCCGGCGTCCCCAACGGAAATTCACTGACGATGGCGCCCCCCGCATCGACGATCTGGTGCGCCAGCGCATGATGGCGCGACGGATAGACGATATCGGCGCCCGTTCCCACCACGGCGAGCGTGCCGCCCGGACCGTTCAGCGCCTCCGCGTGCGCGGCCGCGTCGATGCCCAGCGCCAGCCCCGACACCACCGTCATGCCGGCCGCTGAAAACGCCGCCGCGAACGTGCGCGCATTGCGCTCGCCCTGCTGCGTGGCATGGCGCGCGCCGACGACGCCGAGCGACTGCCGGTGCAGGCGGGTGGGGTCACCGTTGACGTAAAGCATCAGCGGCGGATCGGCGAGATCGAGTAATTGCGACGGATAGGCATCATCGGCCAGTGTCACCAGACTGTGATTCGGTTCGCCAAGCCAGGCCATCGTGCGATCGATGCGCGCTGCCATGTCGGCGTCGGGCCCGGCGCAAAGCGCCCGGACTGCGGCCGGCTCCGCCACTTCGCGCAGGCGCTTCGCATCCTGCGCCAGCACGCTCTGCGGCAGGCCGAAGGCGGCCAGCAGGCGCCGCGCCGTCTGGGCGGACACTCCGGAAGTGGTGGTGAGTCGCAGCCAGGCAGCGACTTCAGCGGGATCGCGGGTGGATTCGATCATCGGATGCGCGGCCGCGCGTACACCACGGTACGCGCGAGCCGGTTACTGCGGCGTCGTGGCGAGATCGCCCACCTTCATCACGTTTGTCGCGTCGGTCACCAGCGCATAGGCGATGCCCGGGAATACACGATAGACATAGGCCAGGCCGTAGCGGTCGTCGGGCAACGTGATGGTGCGATTGCTGTCGGTCGGGTCGGCCACCACGCCGCCCGTGCGCGACAGCGCCAGCACGTGTCCCGGCTCGAGGCCAGCGTTGGCGCCCACGTTCAGCACCACCACCTGCTTGGCGCCGCCATATTGCACACCGCCATACACGGCCGCGATGCGGGCCTGCACGTCCGCGTCCGGCGCGTGCGGCACGTAGCGCACCAGTTCACGCGGGGGCTGCGGCAACAGCAGCGAGCCGGCGCCCATCTCCTGCGGAGACTGGGTCGCCTGTACGGTGGCCACGGCGTCCGGTCCTTCGGGGCCACGCACCACGCGCACGCTGCCCTGGAATTGCGCTTCGTAGCCAATCACGGCATTGGTGACCGGATCGCGCACCGGCAGTGCCGGCTTGAAGGCCTGCCAGTCGCTCCCGACCACGGCGTCCGGCGCGGCAATTCCGCGTACGAACGCCGAATCGCCGCGGCCCATATAGACGCGCGCGTCTGGCAACGCGACGATGCGCGCCGATGTATCCACCGTGCTCTGATCCACCACCAGCGGGCGTGTCAGGAACGGCTCGATGTCGCTGGCCGGAATGCTGAGGATCGCCTCGTTGTCGAGGCCGTTGCCGCGCACGCGTGGCGACAGGCGTACATCGCCATTGGCGCCGGCTGGGGCGGTGGTCGACAGGTAGGCGCGGCCATCGCGCTGAATCAGGTACAGGATCTGGCCGGGATAGATCAGGTGGGGATTGCGGACCTGCTGCCGGTTCATGCCCCACAGCGCAGGCCAGCGCCACGGCTGGCGCAGGAACTTGCCCGAAATGCCCCACAGCGTGTCCCCGCTGCGCACCGTATACTGGCTGGGCGCGCCGGCAGCCAGTTCGTTTACCGGGATCCCTTGCTGGGCCGTGACATCAGCCTGAGCCTGCTGCGCCGGCGAGACGCCGAGCTCGGCGGACTGGACAGCCATGCTCGCCCCCGCAGTGACGCCAACAGCACTCAATATGGCGAGGGTGAACGCGTGCAGCCTGCGGCCCGACGCCGCCTGTTCTTTGGTAAGATCGCGCATTTTCCTGAACCGGCCGGGAGTACGACCGGATTGACCCTAGGTAGAGCGTGCCTGCTGCGGCGCGCCTTGAATTTTTGTACTAGCGCCCCGATTCTGCATCGAAACCCCGCACGCCGCAACGGCGTCCGGGCAGTGAACTGCACCCGGCGTTGCGCCCGAGCATCATGGCCAAACTCGACATCCTGACCTACCCCGATCCACGTCTGCACAAAGTGGCAAAGCCCGTGGCGGTGGTGGACGACCGCATCCGCAAGCTTGTACAGGACATGGCCGAAACCATGTACGAAGCCCCCGGCATCGGGCTGGCCGCCACGCAGGTGGACGTTCACGAACGCGTGATTACGATCGACGTGTCCGAATCGCGCGATGCGCTGATGGTATTCATCAATCCCGAAATCGTGTGGGCCAGCGACAACCGCAAGGTGTGGGAAGAGGGCTGCCTGTCGGTGCCCGAAGTCTACGACCGCGTGGAGCGTCCCGACCGCGTCAAGGTGCGCGCGCTCAACGAGCGTGGCGAGACCTTCGAGATCGAGGCCGACGATCTGCTGGCCGTATGTATACAGCACGAGATCGATCACCTGGACGGCAAGGTGTTCGTGGAATACCTGTCGCCACTCAAGATCAACCGCATCAAGAGCAAGCTGCAGAAGCGCGTACGATCGCGCATGTAAGGATGTAACAGTGGAATGCCGCGGCTGCGGCGTCTGCTATGGTTACACCTTCCGAAGACCATTCACGTACCGGCCGCTATGCGGCCGGTGTCGTTTCTATCGCGGACATTTTTCATGACTCAAGCCCAGCCACTGCGCGTCGCGTTTGCCGGCACACCCGAATTTGCGCGCGTTGCCCTTGAGGCCATTCACGCCGCCGGATTTCCCGTGGTGGCCGTGTTGACCCAGCCGGACCGGCCCGCCGGACGCGGTCTGCAGGTGCAGGCCAGTCCGGTCAAGCAGTTTGCCGTGGAGGCGGGTCTCGGCCCGGTGCTGCAGCCACGCTCGCTGCGGCGTCACGGCAAGTATCCGGAAGAGGCCGGCGCCGCGGTCGATACGCTCGCGCAAATCGCACCCGATGTGATGGTGGTTGCCGCATACGGCCTGATCCTGCCGGCGGAAGTGCTGACGCTGCCGCGCCATGGGTGCCTGAATATCCATGCCTCGCTGCTGCCGCGCTGGCGCGGTGCGGCGCCCATTCATCGTGCGATCGAGGCGGGCGACGCGGAAACCGGCATCACGCTGATGCAGATGGACGAAGGTCTGGACACCGGCGCGATGATTTCACGCGAGTCTGTGCCGATCGGCCCCGAGGACAGCACTGGCACACTCCACGACACACTGGCTGCGCTGGGCGCGCGCATGATCGTCGACGCGTTGCGCCAGCTTGCCGGCGGCCAGCCGCTGGCCGCCACGCCGCAACCCGACGCCGGCGTGACCTACGCCGAAAAGATCGACAAGAGCGAAGCGCCGCTGGACCTTCGCCGCCCGGCCGGCGAACTGGCTAATCAGGTACGCGCATTCAATCCGTTCCCAGGCGCCACGATCCAACTGGGCGATACTGTGATCAAGTGCTGGCAAGCGCTGCCGCTGGCCGCGTCGACCAGCCTGCCGCATCCGCCTGGCACCGTGCTGGCGTCCGACGCGGCTGGCGTGATCGTCGCGTGCGGCAATGGCGGCGCGCTGCAGATGACCGAGCTGCAAAAGCCCGGCGGACGACGTCAGGCCGCGCATCAATTCCTGCAGGCCATGCCGCTACCGCCCGGCACTCGCTTTGTGGTGCCCGACGCGGCCTGATAGCGCAGCCGGAGAGTCGCCGCCGATACACGGGGCCTTCAGGCGGCGCATATGCCGCTTTTGCCTCACGCGCGTAAAACCCTGCCAACATCATTGAATTTCCACGCTCTCGGCCCTATCTAACCGTCATCGCGTCCCGCAGGGGGCGGGTTCGCGGAAGTCGTTTATTGAGATCTGGAGACCAAGCCATGTTCAACTGGGTCAAGACCTTCATGCTGATGGCCGCCATCACGGCGCTGTTCATCGTCATTGGCGGCATGATCGGCGGACGTAACGGCATGATGTTCGCGCTGTTGATGGCGCTGGCCATGAATTTCTTTTCCTACTGGTTTTCGGACAAGATGGTCCTGCGCATGTACAACGCGCAGGAAGTCGATGCCGGTAGCGCGCCGCAGTTCTACGGCATGGTGCAGGAGCTGTCGCAGCGCGCCGGCCTGCCCATGCCCCGCGTGTACCTGATCAACGAGGACGCGCCCAACGCCTTCGCCACCGGCCGCAATCCCGAGCACGCCGCCGTGGCCGCGACCACCGGCATTCTGCGTGCGCTGTCCGACCGCGAACTGCGCGGCGTGATGGCCCACGAACTGGCCCACGTCAAGCATCGCGACATCCTGACCTCGACCATCGCCGCCACCATGGCCGGCGCCATCTCGGCACTGGCCAACATGGCGATGTTCTTTGGCGGGCGCGACGAAAACGGCAACCGCACCAACCCGATCGCCGCGATCGCGGTGGCCATTCTCGCGCCGCTGGCCGCGTCGCTGATCCAGATGGCCATTTCGCGCGCGCGCGAATTCGAGGCCGATCGCGGCGGCGCCGAGATCAGCGGCGATCCGCAAGCGCTGGCCAGCGCGCTCGACAAGATCCATCGCTATGCGCGCGGCATCCCGTTCCAGGCCGCGGAAGAGCATCCGGCCACCGCGCAGATGATGATCATGAACCCGCTGTCGGGTGGCGGCATCGCCAACCTGTTCTCGACGCACCCGGCCACCGAGGAGCGCATCGCCCGCCTGATGCATATGGCGCAGACCGGCACCTATCCGGCCTGATCGCCGGTTTTGACCGGCCGGCTGGCCACAAACGGGTAAACTGCCCGCTGTGTTCCTCCGGGAACCGGCGGGCAGTTTTATATCCGCAGTGCCGCGACGCACGCGCCCGTGTCGTCGTCTCTTCTCGTTTCTGTTCTATTCAACGTATTACCCATGCGCCTGCCCCACGATTCCCTTGCCTTCCAGATGCTCGGCGCCGCCGCGGCTGTTCGCGCCGTGCATGAAGGCACGGCGCTGCCGCAGGCCATCGAAGACGTCGCCACGCACTTGCGCCTCGATCGCGTGGCCGATGCCGCCACGCGCGGCGCCATCCAGGACTTGGCCTATCGCTCGGTGCGCCAGTTTGGCACCACGCGCGCGCTGGTCACGCAGCTCGTGACGCGGCCGCCGGGCGCGCTGGTCGATTCGCTGCTGGCCGTGGCGCTGGCCTTGTTGATCGAAGGCGAGGAGGGCGACGGCAGCAAAGTGGGGCGCGGCGGCTATTCCGCATTCACCGTGGTCGATCAGGCCGTAAGCGCGGCCGCGTCCGAACCCAAGACTGCGCATGCGCGCGGGCTGGTCAATGCCGTGCTGCGCCGGTTCCTGCGCGAACACAAGACGCTGATGCCGGCGGTGCTCAAGGACGACGAAGCGCGCTGGAACCTGCCTGCATGGTGGCTCAAGCTGCTGCGCAAGGCCTATCCGGACCAATGGACGACGCTGGCCGAAAGCATGAATGCGCGCCCGCCGATGACCCTGCGGATCAACACCCGGCGTATTTCAGTCAAGGACTATCTGCAGAACCTGGCCAATGCCGGCATGGCCGGTACGGCGGTGGGCGACCAGGCGGTGCGGCTTGCGCGCGCATTCCCGGTCTCGCAGGTGCCGGGCTTTGCCGCCGGCGACGTGTCGGTACAGGACGCCGGCGCGCAACTGGCCGCGCCGCTGTGCGAACTTTCCGACGGCATGCGCGTGCTCGACGCCTGCGCGGCGCCGGGCGGCAAGACCGGTCATCTGCTGGAACTGGCCGACGTTCACGTCACGGCCGTCGAAAGCGATGAACAGCGCGCCGCGCGCATCCACGACAACCTCGCGCGCCTGGGCCGCCAGGCCGAGGTCGTCGTCGGCGACGCCAGCCGTCCGGGCGACTGGTGGGACGGCCAGCAATTCGACCGCATTCTGGCCGACGTGCCGTGCTCCGCGTCGGGTATCGTGCGCCGTCACCCCGATATCCGCTGGCTGCGCCGCGAAACGGACATTGCGAAGCTGATCACCGAGCAGCGGCGCATCGTGTCGCAGCTATGGCCGCTGCTGAAACCGGGCGGGATCCTGGTCTACGTGACTTGTTCTATTTTCCCAACGGAAGGCGAAGAGCAGGCGCTCTGGTTTGGTGCGCAGCTTCCAGATGCGATACGATTGCAAGCGCCGGGTCAGCTACTGCCCGGTGTCAAGGCGCCTGAACCGGCCGGCGGCACATTAGCCGGCCAGGCAAGCCTGCCATCGGATCACGATGGCTTCTACTACGCCCGCTTCCAGAAACGCGCCTGATCATTCCGCCAATGCCGAGCCTGCTGCATCTGTTCGTCCTACGTGCCCCCGGCCGCGCGGTGCGCGGATGGGCGGCGGCGCCGTGGGTCGATCTGTTCAAGGCCTGGTGCATGGCGGCGCTGCTGTCGATATTGCTGTGGCATGTGCCGCAGGCACGCGCGCAGCTGATCGAAAACACCGAGGCCCGCATCGAGTATCAGGACGGCGCGTTCGAACTTGCCGCCGCGTTCGATTTCGATCTGCCGCCGGCGCTCGAGGACGCGCTGCACAAGGGCATCTCGCTGTATTTCGTCGTCGATTTCCAGCTCACGCGGCCGCGCTGGTACTGGTTCGACGAAAAACCGGTCAACGCCACGCGCTCGGTGCGTTTGTCGTTCCAGCCGCTGACGCGCCAGTACCGGGTGTCGACGGGCGGCCTGCAGTTGCCGTTCAATCGCCTCAAGAGCGCGTTGCAGTTCATCCAGCAGGTACGTGGCTGGCGCGTATTCGAACGCAAGGACGTAAAGCTGGGCGAGACCTATCACGCCGAGACGCGCATGCGGCTCGATCTTTCCCAGTTGCCCAAGCCCTTCCAGATCAATGCGGTGAATACGCGCGAGTGGAACCTGTCGTCGGAGTGGAAGCGCTTCACGTACACGGTGCCCACCAATCTCGACGCGCCGCCGCCGGTGCCCGTCGCGCCCGTCGCGCCGCCGCCTCCGCCGGCCATGCCCGGGTCCGCGCCGCCCGCGGCTTCCGCGCCGTCGGCTGAAACACGCACACCGTTCTCGCAAACCGTCTCGAACGTGCTGTCGCCCAATCAACTGGTCCAACCGGCCAGCCAGCCATGAACGGCAATCCGTGGGACAGCAGGTTTCGCCGCGTGCTGTATCGCGTGGTGGTCGGCATCATCGTTTTCCTCGCGCTGGTGCTGGTGGGACTGCTGGCCGGTGCATCGGCCAATACCGAATTCTTCGACCGGTATTTCACGCTTCTCTTCAAGATCAATCTCGTCGTCGGCGCGTTGCTGGTGCTGACCGTCGGCGCGCTCGCGCTGACGCTGTGGATGCGCTATCGCCGCGGCAAGTTTGGCACGCGGCTGATGAGCAAGCTCGCGGTGTTCTTCGGCGTGGTGGGCGTGCTGCCCGGCGTGCTGATCTACCTCGTGTCGCTGCAGTTTGTCTCGCGCAGTATCGAATCTTGGTTCGACGTGCGCGTGGAAACCGCGCTCGAGGCGGGCCTGAACCTGGGCCGCTCGACGATCGACAGCCAGCTTGCGGACCTGCAAGGCAAGGCACACCTGATGGCCGAGCAGCTCACCGGCGCGTCCGGGATGGCCACGTCGCTGCAGCTGAATCGCCTGCGCGAGCAATACGGCGTGCAGGAGGCTGCCATCTTCACCGGCAGCGGGCGCGTGCTGGCCACCGCATCGAGCAGCTACGCGTCGCTGGTGCCCGACATCCCTTCGGGGGTGCTGGCCGAACAGGCGCGCATGGCGGGCGGCTATGCCGCGGTGGAAGGCGGCACCGATCCGGTCGGCGAGAAGGCGCCGGTCAACATCGACAGCAGCCATTTGTACCGGATCCGCGTGATCGTTCCGCTCGGCGCCGCAACCGGCACGACGACCGCCGACGCACAGGCCCAGGCCGCGGCGAGTGCCGCTGCAGCTGCCGCGTCGCGCTCGCGCAGCGCGCTGGTATCGCCGGCCAACCGCTGGGCAGGGTCGGGCCTGTCGGTCGAACGGCGTCCCGAGGACGCACCGGCCACGGGATTCGGACTGGTCGGCGACACGGTGCGCGAGGAACGCTACCTGCAGATTCTGCATCCGGTGCCGGCCGTGCTGGCGCGTAACGCCGACGAGGTGCAACGCGCGTATCAGGAATATCAGGAGAAGGCGCTGGGCCGCACTGGCCTGCGCAAGATGTATATCGGCACGCTGACGCTGACGCTGTTCCTGGCGGTGTTTATCGCGGTGATGCTGGCGCTGTTGCTGGGCGGACAGCTCGCGCGGCCGCTGCTGATGCTGCTGCAAGGCACCAAGGAAGTGGCCGAAGGCGATCTCTCGCCCAAACGCGAGCTGAAAAGCCGCGATGAACTTGGCATGTTGACGCAGCAGTTCAACCAGATGACGCGCCAGCTTTCCGAAGCGCGCATTGCGGTTGAAGAAAACCGCGTTGCGCTGGAACAGTCGAAGGCCTATCTGGAAAGCGTGCTGCAGAACCTGACGGCGGGCGTGCTGGTGTTCGATCGCCGCTTCACGCTGATCACGGCAAACCCGGGCGCCGAGCGCATCTTCCGCCAGCCGTTCGCCGGTGTGATCGGTCAGCCTGTGCAGCAGATCCAGGGCATGGGCGAGTTCGCCGAGATCGTGCGCCAGGCGTTTTCCGAGCAGACGACGCGCGAGGTGCTGGGCGGCGCGCAACACTGGCAAAAGCAGATCGAACTGCCGCAGGGCGATGAGGAACAACCGCTGACCCTGCTGGTGCGCGGCGCGCTGCTGCCCGGCGGCAGCCGCGACGAGCCCGGCTACGTGGTGGTGTTCGACGATATTTCCGACGTGATCTCGGCGCAGCGCTCGGTGGCGTGGGGCGAAGTGGCGCGCCGGCTGGCACACGAGATCAAGAATCCGCTGACACCGATCCAGCTGTCGGCCGAGCGTCTGCAGATGAAGCTGTCGCCGAAACTGGAACACGCCGATGCGGAAGTGCTAAAGCGCGGGGCCACCACGATCGTTAACCAGGTGGCGGCAATGAAACGCATGGTGGACGATTTCCGCGACTACGCGCGCACGCCGCCGGCGGTCATGCAGTCGCTGGCACTGAACAGCCTGGTGGCGGAAGTTCTGCACCTGTATGGGATCGATGATCCGACGGTGCACGAACATCCGGTGATTCATCCGACGCTGGGACCGGATCTACCTGAAATCAAGGGCGATCCTACCCAGTTGCGGCAGGTCATTCACAACCTGTTGCAGAATGCGCAGGATGCGGCGGCAGACAACGTGGCGGCCGGTAGGGCGGCGCCCCATATCACTCTGCACACCGAGACTGTAGAATACAAAGATTCTGCCGGCGAAGACCGGCAAGCCGTCAAGCTGTCCATAACGGACAATGGTCCCGGTTTCGCGCCACGTATCCTGAGTCGTGCGTTCGAGCCCTATGTGACCACGAAAGCCAAGGGTACGGGTCTCGGGCTTGCGATGGTGAAAAAGATCATTGACGAACATGGCGCGCGCATCGAATTGCGCAATCGCATGAACGGTACCGAGATCATGGGAGCCCAGATCTCGATCCTGTTCGTTAAACTGGCTTAGTCAATCTTGCACCACCGGCGCCTCCGGTGGCGCTGCGGTGGGGTTAAGAGGGGAAGTATGGCAACCATCCTCGTAGTCGATGACGAAATGGGTATCCGCGAGTTGCTCTCGGAAATCCTCAGTGACGAAGGGCATGTGGTGGAACTTGCGGAGAACGCGCAGCAGGCGCGCGAATTCCGTGCGGCTGCCACGCCCGATCTGGTGCTGCTCGATATCTGGATGCCGGATACCGACGGCGTCACGCTGCTCAAGGAATGGTCGGCACAGGGATACCTGACGATGCCGGTCATCATGATGTCCGGCCACGCCACGATCGACACGGCCGTGGAAGCCACCAAGATCGGCGCGCTGAACTTCCTGGAAAAGCCGATCGCGTTGCAGAAGCTGCTGTCGGCCGTCGAAGCCGGGCTCGCCCGCGGCGTCGAGCGCCCACGCACGGCGCCCGCCGCTTCGGCCGCTCCGGTCACCGCTGCGGGCCTGCAGGACGTCGACGAGACATCCACCACCCCCGACGAAACCCCTGCGGAGCCAGCCACCAACGGCAACCCATCGCGCGGCCTGCCGGAAGGCGAGATGCAGTTCTCGTTCGACATGCCGCTGCGCGAGGCGCGCGACCTGTTCGAGCGCGCCTATTTCGAATATCACCTCGTGCGCGAGCACGGCAGCATGACACGCGTGGCCGAGAAAACCGGCCTTGAACGCACGCACCTGTATCGCAAGCTCAAGCAACTGGGCGTGGAACTGGGCCGCAACAAGCCGGAGCCCACCGAGCAATAAGCGTGACGCAGAAAACGCTTGACGGGGCCGAATCGCACGGTTATAGTTTCGCTTCTTTGGCCCGGTAGCTCAGTCGGTAGAGCAGAGGATTGAAAATCCTTGTGTCGGCGGTTCGATTCCGTCCCAGGCCACCAGGTTTGAAAGAAAACGGACGCTTCGGCGTCCGTTTTTCGTTTGTGGCTCGCTTATGGCGCTGCGCCGTGTTTGCGCCACCGCCGACCCTTCCACATACATCCACGCAGTCCTCGCCGCACTCTTCTCGATTCACACACGCACATTCCCGCACGGTCGCAATGTGCGCGCATCATCCGCCTCGCATCCTGGCCGCGCCCTCGACGCCGTCGACCGAGCAAAAGCGGACCACCCAGATAACGCCCCTATCCGAAAACTGCGCGACGCCTGACTGGCATTTGCTTGCCTGACAAATTACTGCGCGCGCGGCTCAATTCGCTTAATTCTCGGCGCAAAACAGTTCAGTGCGGCGGCGCAGCGCTGCCATATTCTGGATCGATCAGCCACTTGGCGCGGGCGTGCACGCGATACGGTATGACCATGCAGAAACTGGCAGTCACGATGTTCCTTTCTGTTTGCGCGATGGCCACGGTTGCGCAATCCGATGGATATCGCGATCGGCGCGTGGAGCGGCGCGCGGCCGATACGGTGATTTGGGGGATGCCCGCGGTGGGCGCCGAACGTCTGCGGCAGGCGGTTCTGCACAGTACATCGGCCAGGGAAAATGAAATCGTCTATTGGTCCAGGCCGGTGAGCTGGAAAAGCCAGATGCTCGCACCCGATCCCGATGCGCTACCGTTCATGGTGTTCTTCAACACCCGCACGACAGGACCGCTAGTGATCGACATTCCATCGGCGGATGGCGGAACGTTGGCCGGCAGCTTCGTCACGACGTGGCAAACGCCGCTCGACGATACCGGCCCACGCGGCGCGGACGGGGGCCGCGGCGGCAGATATCTGATCGTGCCGCCCGACTACGCGGGCACGCCGCCACAGGGATTTATCGTGTTGCGCGCCGACACCTACGGCGGCGTGGCGTCGCTGCAGTCGAAACTGGCCAGCCGCAGCGACGAGGACATCGCCAGGGCCGTGGCATATGGCAAGCGCATCAAGGTGTATCCGCTTTCGCTCGCCCAGTCCCCGCCACCGACGCGATTTACCGATGTCCAGGACGTCCTGCTGGAAGCCACCATTCCCTACGATGCCAGTTTCTTCAAACTACTCAATGACGTGGTGCAGAAGGAACCATGGATCGAGCGCGATCGCGTGATGATCGACCACCTCAAGGACCTCGGCATTGAAAAAAGCCAGCCCTATCGTCCGGATGCACGGCTGGACAGGATCCTCAGTACGGCCATCGTTGAGGCGCATGCAGAGCTGGCATCCCGCTATGACGCGGGATTCGATCGCGTCGCGCCGCAGCACCGTTGGTTTTCCGCGGCGATTCCCGAAGTGGTTCGCGCGATGTCGACGGGCTATGCACGCGCGGACGAATATCCCGTGGACGCGCGCGGCACGATGGCGATGCTCGGCGTGGCCGCCAGCAAGCGCGTCGATGCTGCGCCGCTTTATCTGGTGGCAAACAAGGACAAGGACGGCCGCGACATGCAAGGCAACGCCGTGTACCGTCTGCAAATCCCAGCGCGCGTTCCGGCCAGCCGTGGTTGGTCCGTCACCGCCTATGATCGCGACACGCACGCGCTGATTCGCCAGATGTCGCGCGCCGGCATGGCGTCGACCACGCCCGACTTGGAAACCAACGCGGACGGCGCGGTGGAAATCTACTTTGGCCCGCACGCGCCGCACGGCAAGGAATCGAACTGGGTGCCCACCGATCCGTCACGAAACTTTGAGCTGGTGTTTCGTTTGCACGGCCCCGACTACGCGCGCTTCGGCAAGCAATGGCGCCTGCCCGATGTCGAGAAGCTGGAGTAAGCGATTCGGCGGCAGCACACGCACGCGCCAGTGCATCGCCTACCCGAACAATTCCTCGGCGACTGTCGGGTGCAAGGGCAGGGTGGTTTTCAGGTGCGACGCCTTGAGACCCAGCCGTAATGCCACCGCAAGCGCCTGCACGATTTCCGGTGCCGCGCCATCCATCAGATGCACACCCAGCACGCGGCCACTGCGCGCATTGAGCACCAGCTTGAACACTGATGGATACGGCACGCCACCAAACCGGTTCTCCAGCGACACAAACCGCTTGATCTCGGTGCGCACGCGATCGGCCTTGCCGTCGGCCGCCTCGATGGCCTGCGCCTCGGTCAGTCCCACCGCGCCGATCGCAGGTTCGCAGAACACCGCCGTCGGCACGACATCGAGATCGGCAATGTCGCCGCGCTTGCCAAACAGCCGGTCCGCCAGCCAGCGTCCCTGCGCAATCGCCACCGGCGTCAGGTGAATGTTGTCGGCCATGCAGTCGCCGATTGCGTAGATCGAGCGGACCGAACTGCGAAACTGCCGATCCACCTTGATGCCGCCCTTGTCGTCGCGCTTCACGCCCAGCGCGTCCAGCCCCAGGCCATCGACATTGGGCTTGCGGCCGATGGCGGCCAGCACGGCCTGCGTGCGCACGGTCTGCGTGCGGCCGGGATTGTTTTCCTGCGTATAGCAAACTTCAGTGGCGCCGTTCGATTGCGAAACCATCGTCACTTGCGTGCGGAAATGGATGCGCACGCCCTTGGCAACCAGCACTTCCGCAAGCGACGTCGCAATGTCGTGATCGAACCGCTGCAGCAAGCGGTCCTCGCGCACCAGCAGGTCGACCTTCACGCCGTAGCGCGACAGGATCGACGCCATCTCCACGGCGATATAGCCGCCGCCGATCACCACGAGGGAAGCGGGCAGCGTCTGCCACGTAAAGACATCGTCCGATGAACTGGCGAGTTCACCGCCGGGGATCGGCAATACCACCGGACTGGCACCGGTAGCGATCAGCGTTTTGCCCGCGCGTATCACTTCATTGCCGACCACGATGTCGCCGCGTTCGTTGAGCTGCGCCGCGCCGTGCCAGATTTCCACGCCGGCCTCATTCAGCCGCTGCTTGTACGACGCATTCAGCCGCGCGACCTCGGCATTCACTCGCACGATGGCGTCGCGCCAGTCTTCCTTTCCGCCGGTATGCGACAGGCAGGTGGAAAGGATCGATGCCCATCCCGCGCCGTATGACAGCATTTTCTTCGGCACGCAGCCGCGATTGACGCAGGTGCCGCCGATCGCGTCACGTTCGACCAGGATCACGCGCGCACCGAGCGACGCCGCGCGCCGCGCCGCAGCCACGCCGCCCGATCCGGCGCCGATCACGACGAAATCGGCCTCGCGCGCCTTCGGTCGCGCATCGCGCTTGCGTGGCACGCGTTCCACCACCGGTTCCGCGCTGACTTCGCTGGCGCGACGCCTTGGTTTGGCCGATGCCTGGGGGGCCGCTTGGGTTGATGCCTGACGCTTCGTCATTCATGCCTCCTTGCCTGTCGCGGCACGATGCCGCATTCCATTTCATCGACCGGCGCCGTCGGAGCGCGTTCCCTATGATGCCGGCAACAGGTCCTGCTGTATGTCGGGCCACTCGCGCAGGAACGCGTCCGCATCGCGGCGGCCCAGGTCATATGCGTGCGTCATCGCCTCGGGCCGGGTGTAGTCCCAGCTCGAAATCGGCACGCGTTGCGATGGCTGCAGGTAAAGACGGCGCTGGCCCGCGGTTTCGATCACGAAGCGGCGCGGGCGCGGATACAGGCGCGTCACCAGCACCAGCACATTGCCAGGCGTGGGATCCAGCGCATCGACGGGCACATTGTCGACCAGCCCGCCATCGAGCACGGCGCGGCCATCGCGGCGCAGCACCGGCGTAAATGGCGGCGTCGACGCCGACTGCAGCAGCAGGTCGGCGAGATCCTCGGGCGAGCGGCAATGCTGCGCCAATACGAATTCCGGCTGAAAACCGAGCTTGCGTCCCAGACGCGGATGAAGCGTCTTGAGCAGATGCTTGTCGATGTTGTACGCCAGCAGGCCGGCGGCCACAGCCAGGCGCGGGCCGCTCCAGCGCGGGATATGCGCGATGCCGATGCGGATTTCCGGCGCCTGCTGCAGCTTCTGCAGACGGTTGTCACCAAACAGCGAAAGCAGCGCGTTGCGATAGATCCCGTAGTGCGGAAACACGCGCTCGCCGCGCAGCAGATTGCCCCAGTACGCATTGCGGGAATTGTCCGCCAGCACGTTGCGGTAGTACGCCATGGTCTGGTGCGAATCGTGCGCGTACACCATGCAGGCCGTGGCCGCGCCGGCGGAAATTCCCGCAATCACGCGCGGCCGCAGTTGGAGCGCGGGGGCCACCGTATCCCACCATCCGGCCTGCCACCAGCAGCGGTTGCCGCCGCCGGCAAACACCACCTGGTCGAACGCTTGCGAAGACGAAGACGTGAACGAAGGCGAGGACGAGGACGCGGACATCGACATTGCGGATTCAGAGCAGCGCGTAGGTGGTGGTGGCCTGCACCGCGAGCTTGCCGTCGCCGCCGGTCAGCTCGATCTCGCCGAACACCACCGTCTTGCCCAGGCGCAGCACATTGGCGCGCACCAGCACATCGCCGTCGATCACGGGCCGCATGAAGTGGGTGGTCAGGCTGACGGTGGTCATGGGCCGGAATTCGCCGAGCGCGGCGGAGATCGCCACGATCATCGCGGTGTCGGCCGCGGACATCAGCACCTGGCCGCACACCACGCCGCCAGCATGGCGCAACGCCGGCTGAAACGGCAGGCGCAGCGTCACGCCGCCCGCGTCGACCGCTTCGCCGCGCAGGCCAAGCTGACGCACCCACGGCGCCAGCACACGGTCGAGCGTGGCGTCGATATCGGCAAGCGTGAAGGTGGAAGCAGGCACGGTCCGGTCTCCTCGGGTCGCGCTGGCGCGCAGGATATTGTTTGCGCCAATGATACAGGGGGCCGAAGCCCCCCGCCGATTCCTGCACGATACGACCGAATGCGGCCCGCTGCGCGCCTATGCGGCGTTGTCAGCCTGCGCGCGTGCGTCCGCGCGGCCCGCATGCCAGCGCAATACGCGCGGCACCACCACCACGGCCACCGTCATCGCCAGGATGGTCGCCGAGATCGGCTGCTTGATGAACAGGCTCCAATCGCCCTGTCCGATCGACAGCGCGTTGCGCAACTGCTTTTCCGCCATCGGACCGAGAATCAGGCCGACGATCACCGGCGCGGTGGGGAAATCGAAGCGACGCATCACCATCCCCAGCAGACCAATCACAAACAGCAGCAGCAGGTCGAACCACGACTGGCGAATGCCGTAAGCGCCCAGGCCCGCGAAGATCAGGATGCCGCCGTACAGCAGCGGCGTCGGCACGCGCAGCATGCGCACCCACAGTCCGATTGCGGGCAGGTTCAACACCAGCAGCATCACGTTGCCGATGTACAGCGACGCCAACAGGCCCCACACCAGATCGCCCGAGGTCTGGAACAGCATCGGGCCGGGCTGCAGGTTGTAGTTCTGGAATGCCGCCAGCAGGATCGCCGTGGTGTTCGAGGTGGGAATGCCCAGCGTCAGCAGCGGCGCCAGCGTCGCTGTCACCGCGGCGTTGTTGGCCGCTTCCGGACCTGCCACGCCCTCGATCGCGCCGACCTTGCCGAATTCTTCCTTGTGGTTCGACAGCTTCTTCTCAGTGGCGTACGACAGGAAGGTTGGGATCTCCGCGCCGCCGGCAGGAATCAGACCAAACGGGAAGCCGATCACCGTGCCGCGGATCCATGCCGGCACCGAACGCTTCCAGTCGGACTTGGTCATGTGCACCGAGCTGAGCTTGTTGAACGTGCCGTCCGGCTGCGGGAAGAACGCGTTGAACAGCGCCTCGCCCACCGCAAACAGGCCCACCGCCACCACCACGATATCGACGCCGTCGTAGAGCTCCTGCACGTTCATCGAATAGCGCGTCTGGCCGGACAGCGAATCCATGCCGATCAGACCGATGCCGAGGCCCAGGAACAGGCTGGTCATGCCGCGCAGCAGCGACGAACCGAGCACGGCCGATACGGTCGTGAAGGCCAGCAGCATGATCATGAAATACTCGCCCGGGCCGAACTGCAGCGCCACATCGGCCGCCACCGGCGCGAACATCGACAGCAGCACGGTGCCGATCGTGCCGGCCACGAACGATCCGATCGCCGCCGTGGCCAGGGCCGGACCCGCACGCCCGTTCTTGGCCATCAGGTTGCCTTCCATGGCCGTCACCATGGTCGACGACTCGCCCGGCGTGTTCATCAGGATCGAGGTGGTCGAACCGCCGTACATCGCGCCGTAGTAGATGCCGGCAAACATGATCAGCGCGGCGGTCGGCTCCACCTTCGCGGTCAGCGGCAGCAGCATCGCCACCGTCAGCGCCGGGCCGATACCGGGCAGCACGCCGATGGCCGTGCCGAGAAAGCAGCCCACCAGGGCCCACATCAGGTTGAGCGGCGTGATCGCTACGGCAAAGCCGTGCATCAACTGGTTCAGAGTGTCCATGGAATATTCCTCCCGTTGGCGTTTGGGTGCGGGCTCAGAAGCCCGCTACCGGCAGCAGCGGCAGGTTGATGCCGAGCAGGAAATCGAACAGCGCCCACATCGGCACCGTCAGCAACAGGCCGATCGCCGCGTCGCGCACGATGCGCCGGCTGCCATAGCCGCGCGCCACGCAGACCATCATCAGCGTCGACGACAACACGAAGCCAAGCGTGCCGATCAGCGCCATGTTGGCCACCAGCCCAGCGGCCACCCACAGAAAACCCTTGAAGTTGTGCGGCGCCGATGGCAGCTCGGCATCTTCCTCAGGCATGTTGCGAAAGCCGCCGCGCACGCCCTGCCAGGTCAGCAGCGCGCCGCAGACCGCCAGCCCGATGGCCACCAGCGTGGGGACAAAGCGCGGCGACAGGCCGGCGTAGCCTTCATCGCCCGAAATGCCCGGCAGGCCGGCGAAGAAGAACACGGACAGCGCCAGAATGGCGATGCCGATACAGACGTGGGACGGTTTCATGATGGGGCTCTCGGATGGTGCTGCCACCCGCGCGGTCACAGGGCCCGGTGACGATATGGTTTTGGTTTTCGGTGTGACGCAGGCGATGGCGACACCGGGGCCCCGTGCCGTTGGCCGGCCTTGCGCCGATCACACGATCGGCAGCCGGGCGGGACGACAGGTTGATACAAAGTTCCGCGACTTGCTGACTGCTCGGGCAGCGCTTGGGGCAAGAACCGATGCGAGCGTGCCCGGTTCCGCGCGCAGCGTTACTTGGCGACGCCCAGTTCGCGCAGCGTGCTGCCCAGGCGGGCCGACTCGGCGTCCACAAACTTGCCGAACTCGTCGCCGGTCAGCAGGAAGGGCGTCCAGTCGTTCTTCGTCAGCGCGTCCTTCCAGACGGCGTTCTCGGTGCCCTTGACCACGGCGTCGATCAGCGCCTTGCGCTGTTCGGCCGAGATGCCGGGCGCGCCGTACACGCCGCGCCAGTTATAGATCTCGACGTTGACGCCCTGCTCCTTGAGCGTCGGGATATCGGCGGTGCGATCCTTCGACGTGACAGCCAGCGCGCGCATCTTGCCGGTCTTGATGAACGGCAGGAATTCCGACACGCCCGCGATACCGACGGTCACGTGGCCGCCAAGAATCGACGCCGACGCTTCGCCGCCGCCCTGGAACGGCACGTAGTTGATCTTCTTCGGATCCACGCCGACATCCTTGGCGATCAGGCCAGCCAGGATGTGGTCGATCGATCCTTTCGAGCCGCCGCCCCAGCTCACGCTGCCCGGATTGGCCTTCAGTTGCGTGGTCAGGTCCTTGAGCGACTTGATGGGCGAGCTGGCCGGCACCGTGATGACCATGGTGTCGGCAAACAGACGCGCGACCGGCGTAGCGTTCTTCAGCGTCACCGGCGGATGATTGGTTTCGATCGCGCCGACCATCACCGCGCCCGTCACGATCAGTGCATTGGGATTGCCCTTGTCGCTGTTGACGAACTGCGTCAGGCCGATGGTGCCGCCGGCGCCGCCCTTGTTGTCATAGGACGCGCTCTTGGCCGTGCCGGCCGCCACCATGGCCGCGCCGATCGAACGGCCGGTCTGGTCGAAGCCGCCGCCGGGATTGGCGCCGATCATCACTTTGAGGTTGTCGACCGCATAGGCCGGAGCAGCCGCCACGGCGGCGGCAACCGTCGCGCTGGCGACGAAGGCGTGGGTGAAGCGGGCAAGCATGCGAGGCATTGCGGTCTCCTGTCTTATTGGAATGTTGGAACGTCTACCGTGCTGTCTGCCGCGATATCCGCCATAGCAGAGACAGCAACAGCCATGGCCCGGATTCTAGAAGCGCGAAACTGTCAAAACCCTGTCAAAACGTCTGCAATCCGATCGGGGTTTACGTGATGTTGTCTGCTTTGTCTGTAGCGTGCGGGGCGGCGCGCTTGTCGTTTTTTGGCATCGGCACGATGCCAAAACAGCGGCCAAATCAGATCTGAGAATCTTTGACTTGGCGGCTGTCGGACATCTCACTACGATTCATCTCAGTTGTCTGCCAGACAGACAGCGCAGCATGTTGGAAAAAAAAACATCAGATGGACTTTCGCGCCACGACGCGAAGGCCGTTGCGGGTTGCTTCGGGTGTGTCGGTTTCGGGTGTTTCAAAGAAGGGTGTCTAAGGGGTCAAACAACATGGATACAACGATCAAGCCGTCGCACGGCTGGCCGCCGGAGCTCGACGCCGGGGCGGACCGTGGCCTGTGGAAGAGCACCGTGGCCGCTGCCAACCAGGCGCTGGAAGCGGCCAAGGGCATGCAGGCGGCGGTGGGGCAGACGCTCAAGCTGCAGCACAAGATCATGGCGCTGCGTGACGAACTGCATCGCGCCGAGGCCGAGCGCGATCTCTATCGCGATCTGCATGCGCGCACCGTCGACGAACTCCAGCACACGCTCGATCTGAGCCCCGCCGAATGGCAGCGGCTGCGCGCGGACAACGAAACGCTGCAGATCCGCCATCGCGCATACAAGCTGCTGGTGCAACACTACGCGCGCATCGGCATGCCGATCGAACCTGCCGTCTTTGCCGAGCAGCGCAGCCGTGTGCAGCAGCACATCCTGTTCCAGCGGCGCAAGGGCATTCCAGTGTCGGTCATCACCGCCGACGACATCGCGTTTCTGTTGCGCTGAACACGAGCGAGGGAGTCGCCATGCAATGCTTCATTGCTGGACCTGCGCATCCGTTGCACTGCCGGCCCGCGCATCCGTTGCGCGCACCTGGTTGCGCCCCGCTGCCTTGGCGGCATAGAGCCGGCGATCTGCCGTTGCCAGCATCGCATCGAACGACTGGCATCCGTCGATCCCGGCTTCCGCGACGCCAATGGACACGGTGAAGTGAATGCGTTCGCCGTCCGCGCCGGACGGCAGCGCATCGGGCGCCGGTTCCACGCTCAGCAGTTGCACGGCCGCGCGCAACCGTTCGGCCGTGGCGGCCACTTCGGCCAGCGTGGCACCGGGCAGCAGCACCGCGAATTCCTCGCCGCCCAGCCGTGCCGGTAGATCGACGGCGCGCAGGTTGTCGCGCAATGCGTCAGCCAGCGCGCGCAGCACCAGATCGCCGCTGGCGTGGCCCCATTTGTCGTTGACGCGCTTGAAGAAATCGATATCGAGCATCAGCATCGCAAGCGGCTTACTGTCGCGCATGCGCCGCGCAGATTCCTTGCGGAACTGCTCGCTGAAGTGGCGGCGATTGGCCAGCTGTGTCAGCGGATCGGTCTCGGCCATTTGCCGCAGTTTTTCGCCGGCCGCCACGTAGTGGTCGAACAGCTGCGTCACCACGCGCAGGCTGACAAACATCAGCAGCGGCAATGCCAGCCAGATCGCCAGCAATGGCAGGCTGATGCGCCGGAACACGGCGCGATAGAGATCGACATCGGACAGCGTCTCCAGTAGCAACCAGTTGCCGCGTTGCCCGACGCTCTCGAAGAACAGGTACTGGCCGTCGGCGTGCCGCATGCCGGCGCGCGCTTCGAACAAATCCTGCGGGCGCACCTTGCGCCAGGCCTCGCCAACATCGTCGGGCCAGCGCATGATCACGCCCCGGCGCGGGTTCGACGACGCAACGATGTCGCCTTCGCGATCCATCAGAAAGCGTTGGGAAGCGCCCTGTTCCGGCGTGCCGATCAGCGCGCCAATGCGCTGCAGATCGACATCGACCGACACCACGCCGCGAAAGCGATCGTGCACGTAGATCGGGATGCTCAGCGCGGTGCTCAGCCCCGTGCTTTCGAACGGCGCATAGGCCGGCGACAAACGGATCTCGCGCCCGGCATCTTGTCCGGGCAGCACTTCGCGGTAATAGGCAATGCCGCTGAAGCGGCGGATCAGGTCGCGGGCACGGTCCACTGGAAACGCCGGATAGGTCACGTAGAGGCCGTTGCTCGACACGAAGACGACGGCGCCCTCGGCATCGCGGGCGTTATCGGACCGTAGTTCGCGGCTCAGCCCCAGCACATGGCTGAGTTGCCGCGCGGCGTACAGATCGGCGCGCAGATCCTCGTCGCGCCGCGCGAAACCGTCGAGCCCCTTGAGCGCCTCGGCCGACACGCCAATCACGGGCGAATCGCCAAGCGGCACCGCCATCTGCCATTCGGCTTCATTGCGCGCGCCGAACGCCTGCTCGATCGCCGCATCGGCGGCCCCGGCTTCGCCGTTCTGGTAGATGGTGATCAGTTGCTGAGCGTAGTCGCGCACGAACGACAGCTTGAAGCGCTCGGCGGCGAACAGGGCTTCGAGACCCATCGCCCGCAGCGTCAGTTCGTGCTGGCGCGCAGAGACGACGCGCTCGCGCAGCGTGTACAGATCGCGCAGTCCGACGACGATCAGCAGCAGCATCACGGCGCTGAAGCCCACCACCACCACGCGCTGTGGATGCATCAGCGCAGCGCGTGGCAGCCAGCGCGATCGCGGCAGCATGTTGCGCCATGGCATTGAACGTCTCCCGGCGAGGTCCGCTTCATGAAGCTTGCAACGACGAACCGGATTGAGATCCGCTGCGGCGCGACGCCCGCAGCCTGCAACATCGATGCGGCCCTGGCAGCAGCGTGGCGCGCCGGGTCAGTGTAGTGCAGCCGCGCACGGCATGCCATCATGCACGTTGCCAACCGATATCGAGGAGACGCAACCCATGCCGCAGCATATTGGAATCGTGGCCTGCTCCGCCGAGGGCGCCGCGCTTTGCTACCGCACGATCTGCATGGAGGGCGCGGCGTGGCTCGGCGCGCATGGGCATCCCGAAATCTCGATGCATACGCCGTCGCTGGCCGCGTATGTGGAACGCCTCGACCGCGGCGACCTGGACGGCGTGGCGGCGCTGATGCTTGGCTCGGCGCGCAAGCTGGCGGCGGCCGGCGCCGATTTCCTGATCTGTCCCGACAACACGATTCATGCCGCGATGGACCGCGTGGCGCCGCGGTCGCCGTTGCCATGGCTGCACATCGCCGACGTGGTGGCCGATGCGGCGCTGGCGCGCGGCTTCCGGTGCCTGGGCATCACCGGTACGCGCTGGCTGGTGGACAGCGACGTGTATCCGGCAAAACTCGATGCGCGAGGGCTTCGGCACGTGCGTCCGCCGGTGGCAGATCGCGTGGCCATCGACCGCGTCATCATGGACGAACTGGTCCCGGGGGTTTCGACTCCGCAGGGCGTCGCCATTTTCCAGCGTGTGATCGGCGAGCTGCGCGACGCCGGATGCGATGCGGTAGTGCTCGGCTGCACCGAGATCCCGCTGATCATCGGCGACGGCAATTCGCCGCTGCCGACGCTCGATTCCACGCGGCTGCTGGCGCGCGCGGCGTTGCGTCGGGCGATCGACGGCGCGCCCGCTTGATCGCCTCGGGCGCGCGTTGATACGTCGGGCGTTGGTGGCCCGCCGCGCTCAGGCGCGTTCGGTGCGGAAGTAGATCAGCGCGATGGCAGGCAAGGCAAACCCGATCCAGCTTGCCAGCGGCCAGCCCGCACGCGCGAACGCCCACGCGCCGACCGACGACCCAATCGCGCCGCCCACGAAGAAGATCGCCATATACAGGCCGTTCAGACGGCTGCGGTGTTCGGCCGACAGCGAGAAGATGGCGCGCTGCCCGATTACGAGATTGGTGGACACCGCAAAGTCCAGCACGATTGCCGCCACGGTCAGCGACAACAAAGACAGCAGCGACCCTTCCGCACCGATGCGGCTTGCCAGGAACGATGCCGCGCCCAGCGACAACGCCAGCGCCGTCATCTGCCGGCCATGTCCGCGATCCGCATAACGGCCCGCCATCGGCGCGGCCACGGCGCCGGCCACGCCGACCAGCGCGAAGATCGCGATACCGGTCTGGGACATATGAAATGCGGGCCCGGCGAGATACAGCGGCGCAGTGGTCCAGAACAGGCTGAAGACGCCAAACAGGCTGGCCTGATACAAGGCACGCCGACGCAGCACCGGCTGGGTGCGCAACAGGTGAACCATCGAGGCCAGCATCTGACCATAGTTGACGCCGGGCGCGGGCTGGCGCTGCGGCAGCTTGCGCGCGAGCACGATGGCAAGCAGCACCATGGCCACGGCCGACGCGGCGAAGATGGCATGCCAGCCGAACAGGTCGGACACCAGGCTCGATACCGGACGCGCCAGCATGATCCCCATCAGCAGCCCGGCGGTGACATTGCCGACGGCGCGTCCGCGCATGTGCTCAGGCGCCAGATGCGCCGCGAACGGCACGAGCACCTGCACCGCCACCGAACACAAGCCGATGGCGCAACCGGCCACCAGGAAGACGCCGGCATGCGTGGCCAGCGCGGCGGCCAGCAGCGACAAGGCGCAGCCGCCGATCAGCGTCAGCACCAGCTTGCGGTTTTCCACGATGTCGCCGAGCGGCACCAGCAGCAGCAGGCCGGCGCAATAGCCGATCTGGATCAGCGTCACGATCAGCCCCGCCACTTCCGGCGACAGCTGCAGCGCCCGCGCGATCGGCCCCACCAACGGCTGCGCGTAGTAGAGATTGGCAACGATCATGCCGCAGGCCACGGCCAGCAGGGGCGTGATCCAGGCGGCTGGCGCGGTGGCGCGCTGGGCGGTGGCGGAAGTGGTCATGGGCGGGGCAATTTTGTGGGGCGGCGGTTGGGGCGCATGGCGCGTGCGCGGGGTCCGGGCGGCGTTGGCGGCGAACTGCCGCCGGAGGGAGACGCCCGGCACGACTTGGCGTCCCGACACCCGGACGCCACCGGAAGCCGCCGATTCTACCGGGACATAGATAGGCTTGTATGACGTGGGGACTCTGCGACGGCCGGGCCGGTCGGCAAGACGCGGCCCCGGCATCCGCGGCCAAGGGCGCGTTTCCCGCGGCAGCGCCGCATCTCGCCGGTGCGGCGCGGTTGATCGCGGCAGCGGGCGCAGCGCGGAGGCCGCCGCGCGGTCATCGCCGCTCAGTCGTCATCGAAATGAAACGCTTCCTGCACCGGTGCCGGATCGTCGCCCTGTTCTCCGGCCGGCAGCAGGGCGCTGACGCGCACGCCCAGCAGCCGGATACGGCGTTCCAGCGAAATCCGCTTCAGGCATTCGGTGGCGCCGCGGCGGATCATCGCGCCATCGGCAGTATGGGCGGTCAGCGTCAGGTCGCGCGTCACCGTGTGAAAGTCGTCGAAACGCAGCTTGATGCCCACGGTGCGTCCAACGTAACCCTTGCGCCGCAGATCATCGGCCACGCGCATGCAAAGCTGGGTGAACTGCTCCGACAACAGCGGACGATCGGCGCGCGGATGCAGGTCGCGCTCGAAGGTGGTCTCGCGGCTCATCGACTTCGGTTCCGACGCCACCACGACCTGCCGCTCGTCGCGGCCGTGAGCCACTTCGACCAGCCACGCCGCGTAGTTGCGGCCAAAGTGTGTCTGCAGCAGCGCGAGGTCCGCTTCGGCGAGGTCACCCACGGTCTCGATGCCGATCGCCGAGAGCTTTTCGGCCGCCTTGGGACCGATGCCGTTGACCTTGCGCGCCGGCAGCGGCCAGACGCGGACCGGGATGTCGGCGGGCGTGAGGATCGTCAGGCCGTCTGGCTTGTCCAGTTCGGAGCCGATTTTGGCCAGCAGCTTGTTGGGCGCGACACAGATCGAGCAGGTCAGCCCGGTGGCGTCGTGCACGGCCGCCTTGATGTTGGCCGCCACCTCGCACATCTCGCCCGGAACATTCGTGAGATCGATATAAATCTCATCGATGCCGCGATCTTCTATTTGTGTCGTGAATGTTCGGACTGCCGCCTTGAACAGGCCCGAGTAGCGCCGGTAAGCATCGAAATCGGTCGGCAGCAGAATGGCATCGGGCGCCAGCTTGGCGGCCTTCATCATGCCCATGGCAGAAAACACGCCGAGCGCGCGGGCCTCGTAGGTCGAAGTCGTCACTACGCCGCGCCCCGCATAGTTGCGCAGGCGCGCGTAACGGCGCGAGCCGTCGGACAACACCTCGGGTACCGCATTGCGCCCGCCGCCGATCACCACCGCCTGCCCGCGCAGATCCGGATAGCGCAACAGTTCCACGGACGCATAGAAGGCGTCCATGTCGAGGTGGGCAATACGCCTGGCGGGAACAGACATGAGGGAAAGGGCGCGCGAATACTGTATAAACGTACAGTATAGTGCGACCACGGCTGTTTTCGGAATGGTAGCCGCGATCAGATCCGCCCAACTATATGACAGAAGAATTTAACGCTAGATTTTTGGAAATATTCAATTCTTCACATCAATAACCGCGGCCTGTTTCTGCGTCATCCGGCTGACGACCAACCCTTCGATCGCATAGATCGCCAGTGACACCCAGATCAGCGCGTAGCCGATCTGCTTTTGCGCGGAAAACGGTTCGTGATAAAGCCAGATCCCCAGCAACAACTGAATGGTGGGGCCGGCGTATTGCAGCAATCCCAGCAGAGACAACGGAATCCGGCGTGCACCGGCCGCGAAGAACAGCAGCGGCACGGCCGTGACCGGGCCGGCCAGCAGCAACAGCAACTGCGTACCCGGCGCTGCGGCGCGCGTGGTGTCGTGCCCGGTGAAGAACAGCATGCCCAGCGCGATCGCCGCCAGCGGGAACAGGATCAGCGTTTCCAGCGACAACCCTTCGAGCGCACCGAGCGCGCCGGTCTTGCGCAGCAGCCCGTAGCCGCCGAACGACGCCGCCAGTCCCAGCGCGATCCACGGCAACTGCCCGGCCGACCACGTCAGCCAGAACACGCCCCCCGCCGCGATCGCGATCGATAGCCATTGCCCGGGCCGCAGCCGCTCATGCAGCAACAGCACGCCCAGCAGCACACTGAACAGCGGATTGATGAAGTAGCCCAGGCTGGCGTCGACCACCCGGTCGGCCGACACCGCCCAGATATAGAGGAACCAGTTACAGCACAGCAAACCCGCGCTGGCGGCAAAGTTCAGGATCAGCCGCGGCTTGGCCGCCACCTCGCGCAGCCAGCCGAAATGCCGGCGCCACAGCAGGATCGCACCGAGGAAAACCAGTGACCACACCATCCGGTGCAGCAGGATTTCCAGCGGCGCCACGCCGTGCAGCGATTTGATATAGAGAGGCAGCAGGCCCCAGATGATGTACGCCAGCAGGGCGTAGAAAATGCCAAGTTGCATGGGATGTGCCGGGTAGATGTCCGGTGGTGGGCGGATTCTACCGGGACGGTCGCACGGGCGTGGGGCTGCCGCGTGGAAATGCGATGCGACCATCGGGAACGTCCATTAGCGGACGATGGATGCCGCTGCGGATGCCACAGCGGACACCCCTTTTTAGGAGCGCGGCCCTCGCGACGCGCCTCTCCCACGCGGGGAGAGGACGCCACTGACAATACGCTTGCGGCGCTTACAGCTTGCGCGCGTAGCTGAACTGCGCGAAGGCCTGCTCGGCGACGTTGAACCAGGCGGCTTCGTTGTTACGGAACACGCGCCAGTCGTCGAAGATCTTCTTGAACGACGGATTCTTGGCGGTTTCGTCGGCGTAGGCTTCCTGCGTGGCCTTGAAGCACGCCTCCATGATCTCCTTCGAGAACGGGCGCAGCTTCACGCCGTTTTCCAGCAGACGCGCCAGCGCCTGCGGGTTCACGGTGTCGTACTTGGCCATCATGTTGGTGTGAGCTTCGATGGTCGCCGTTTCCAGCGCGCGCTTGTACAGCTGCGGCAGCTTTTCGTACTCGGGCGCCGAGGCATAGAACGACAGCTGGGCGCTGCCTTCCCACCAGCCCGGGTAGTAGTAGTACGGGGCCACCTTGTAGAAGCCGAGCTTTTCATCATCGTACGGACCGACCCATTCGGCCGCGTCGATCGTGCCTTTTTCCAGCGCGGGGTAGATGTCGCCGCCGGCGATCTGCTGCGGCACCACACCCAGGCGCGCCAGCACCACGCCGGCAAAACCGGCGACGCGGTACTTCAAGCCCTGCAGGTCGGCCACGGTCTTGATTTCCTTGCGGAACCAGCCGCCCATCTGCGCGTTGGTATTGCCGCCCATGAAGTTGACGACGTTGTATTCCTTGAAGAACTCTCGCATCAGCTTCATGCCGTTGCCCTGCATCATCCAGGCGTTCTGCTGGCGAGCGGTCAGACCGAACGGGATCGTCGTGTCGAAGCACAGCGTCGGGTTCTTGCCGAAGTAGTAGTAGCCGGCGGTGTGTCCGATCTGCACCGTCTGGTTCTGCACCGCGTCCAGCACCTGCAGGCCTGGCACGATTTCACCAGCGGCAAACACCTTGATGTTGAATTTGCCGTCGGTCAGTTCCTTGACCCGCTGCGACAGCAGCTCGGCGCCGCCATAGATCGTGTCGAGGGATTTCGGGAAACTCGACGCCAGGCGCCATTCGACGGCGGGATTGCTGCCTACCACCGCAGGCGCTGCCGGAGCGCTGGCCGATGCGGCGGGCGCGGCGGGCTTTTCTTCCTTGCCACAGGCTGCCAGCGCGCCGGTGGCGGCCACTGCCGAGGCTTTCAACAGGAAGGAACGACGTTCCATGGACATCTCCTCTTTTATTGATATGTATGCACGGCTGCCTTACCCCGATGTGTTTCCCGGCAGACAGGTCGGTCGATTATAGCGGCGGCATTTTGGGCACGGAGCCCCACACGGATGGGGGTTTTCGCTAGTCATTCGCACTTCTGCAACGGTTTCGCGCCATGCTTGAAAGTGGTGCCCGCTCCGCGCATGCGCGGTTTCGCAATGTGAGAATTCGCACGCTTTTGACGTGAGTTGATGGATTTTGTAACCCGGCTTGCGGTCAATTACTACGCCTGATACAACCTGACTCCCCGGCTCTGTGATGCCGGTGTCGTACGCCTCCAATGCTGCAATCCGTGCCGTTTTCCGCCCGCCTGTTCGCCCGTCGCCGTCTTGCGTTTGCCGTCCTGGCCGCGTGGGGTGTGGGCGCATGCGCGCAATCGGGCGGGCTGGTGACGCCGCCGCCACGGATCGCGCAGACCGGCGCGCCCGCCGCGACCTCGGCGCTGGCCAGCGGCCAGCCGGGCGCGCCTGATACCGGATTGCCTTCCGCGGCAGGATCATCGGCTGCCTCGCCTGCAGCGAGCGCGACGGCGGCGACAGTACCAACCGCCGGCGCGGCGTCCGATCCGCTGGCGGATCTGATCCAGGCGGCTGCCGTCGCCGATACGAAGGCGGCCAAGCCCGATAGTGCGGCCAGCGCTGACTCAACGGCGCAGGCGGTCCAGACTTCCCCAACTCAGGCGGTACCCGAAGCGCCATCCCATGGCGCCGCGTCCCCTGATGCGCCTGGCGCATCGACCGTGGCGGGCGCCAGTCCTGACGTCGCCAATCCGGATTTCATCGGCCCGCCCGATTCCCTCGCGCCGCCCCCACCACCTCCGCCGCCGCTGGTGCTGTTTCCGCATCGGCTCGGCCAGTTCCCCGCGCAGGCCGATCCGCCGTCGGCAGTGGCCGGCGCCGCCGATGCCAGCGCGCAGGAAACGCCATCGGACGCGCCGCCCGTGTTGCGTTCGCAGTTGCCGGCCGACGATCCCGCCGGCGATTCGGTGTGGCGAATGGGCTACAGCGGCCGCGCCGCGGTGGAAGATCGTTCGGGCAAGCAGCGCGCCTGTGTCGGCGGCGGCACGCCGTCGGCAGGATTTGGCCGGGGCCTGGCCTGCACCAGTACCGGCGAGGTCAAGATCCGCGAGTCGCTGGTGGATATCGGCGGCGGCACGCAGGTACAACTGATCGCGCAGGCCAAGGGCACCGATGCCACGTCGATCAACGGCAACGCGGCGGCGGTCGATCCTTACGCGCTGGTGCCCAACTTCTATACGTCAGTCAGCGGCTTGTCCGGGCTCGCCGTGCTGGACGAGGCCAGCGTGTGGGCCGGGCGGCGCGAGAGCAGTCCGTTCCTGATGTCTTCGGGGCTGCTGCCACCGAATTCGCCGTCGATGAGGTTTGGCGTGGACAACGCCAAGCTGGGTGATTTCGGCTTGAGTTATCAATACACCGCGCGCAACGACCTCAATGGCGCCAAGCTGCCCAGCTATCACTCGATCCGCACCGCGCCGATCGGCACCAATGAAAAGGGTTCGGTGCAGCTCGGCTTTACGCGCGTGGAGCCGCTGCAGCAGATCGAGGACACCGGCAGCGCGTGGTGGGCGTCGGCAATGCACGAGCAAAAGGGCGTGCTGTTCGGCACCAATCGCCTGGGATTCCAGTACGGGCAAGGGTCGCGCGTGGCAATGACCGGCTATTCGGGCATGGGTGCGGCGCTGCAGCGGGTACGCGTGGCCGAATCGATGGAATGGAAAGGGCGCTCCGGCCTGGCGGGGTCGGTGGAATCGAGCCTGCAACTCGATCATTCGAATATCGGCACGCTGCAATGGGCCGCCACGCGCGTGCGGCCGGCCTTCGTGGCCAACGACCAGTTCAAGCTAACCTTCGAGGTGGCGCACGACCAGATTTCCTCGGGGTTTGGCGTGGGTGGTCAACGCACCGCGTTCACCGTCGCGCCGACGCTGACGCTGGGCAAGTCCACCGGCAATGCCAACCTGCGCGCGTTCTACACCTACAGCCGCGCCAACGACGTCGACGGCATCACGTTCGCCGCTCCGGCCGACGCCTGGGCAACGCAAGCCAGCGGATCGATCTTCGGCGTCCAGCTCAATCGGCGCTGGTAGTCGGGGCGGCCGCCAGCGGCCAGCCGCGCGCCGGGCGGCTCTCATCGCCCACCGGCCGGGGGCAGAGCCAGTCGAAAAGCAGCGTGGCATTCACCGCACCAATTATCTGTGTGACGATAAACATCGGAACATCGATCATGCGAATACCGGTAAAGGTATTCGTGAGCGCGCACGCGATGGTCAACGCCGGGTTGGCGAACGACGTGGAGGCGGTGAACCAGTAGCCCGCCGTGATGTAGCCGGCCACCACGAATGGCACCAGCGCCGGCCGGCGTCGGCCGGTGGCCAGGCCTAAGCCGATCAGCCCGAACGAGGCGACACATTCGCTCCACCACATCGGCGCGCCCGTGCGCATCTGCATGGACATCGACAGCAGCGGCAGGCCGAACATCGCGTGGGCCGCCATCACGCCGAGCACCGCGCCGGTCAGTTGCGCCGACACATAAGCGACTGCCGCGCGCGGCGACAACGCGCCCTGCACAAGCTGGGAAAGGGTGACGACAGGATTGAAATGGCCGCCCGACACGGGCCCCAGCGACACCAGCAGCGCCACCAGGCCGGCACCGGTGGCCAGCGCATTGCACAGCAGCGCCAGCGCGATATCGCCCGCGGCAAGCCGTTCCGCGCGGATGCCCGAACCCACCACGATGGCGATCAGCAACGCCGTACCCAGTGCTTCGGCAACCAGCCGGCGGGCGATATCGGGGGTTTGTAGCGGGTTGGCAAGGGCGGGCGCGGACATGTGGACGATCGACAAAAAACCGATCGCGCAGTGTTCCGCGCCGCGCCAGGCCGGTCAATGCAGCCGGGCGATGGAGAGAATCAACCGGAGGTATCTAATCGGACGGGACGGTGCGCGGCCGGTGGGCCAGTGGGCCAGTCCTACTGCAGATCGTTGCGCATGATCAGCAGCCACGGCAGATGGGAATTGGTGAAGCCGTCGAGTTGCCCCGCATCGTTCAGTTCGATCTCGTCCATCGACACGGATTGCTGGACGTTGCCGCCAATCGCCTTCACCACGCCAGCGGTCGTATCGACCGCCACCACGATGTCGCAATGCATCGGCGTCGTGCCAAAACCGACTTCGGACGGATCCGACAGGTACTTGTCGCGCCCGCGGCCCGCGCAAATCAGGTCGCCGGGACGCGGCACGGCGGGCAGCGGCTCGATATGGAAAGCGGGGCGCGGCAGGATGCCGTCGCGCGCGTCCACCACGTACATCGAATGCGATTGTCCGGTCAGAAATTGATCGTTGTCGAGGCCGGCCTTGCGCATGACCCACGAAATGAACACGGCCGACCACGCCCACGCGCCCTGCGTGATCTGGCGGCAATCGGGTGCTTCGCCGACGATGGCCCAGTAGCGCTGCGCCATCCGGCAGCCGCTCGGCGTGGCTTCCATGCCCGTGCCATCGGGAAACCGCAGGCAATCGGCAGATTGGCCATTCTCATCCATATCCACATCGGCCGAGCCCCGGCCGGTTGCTGCGGTGCCGTCGGCGCTGGGCGAAGGCGCGGCCTGCGGGGCGGGCAGCGGGCTTTGCGTCACGCATGCGCTGTCGTCGCGTCCGATGTGCACGACCTGGCTGCCCCATTTGCGCCATTCCTGCATAGCAATGTCGACGATGCGCTCGCGCTGCGTGGCACCCGGGGCTGTTGCAACGTGCTCATGGTCGGGCAGCGGTATCGCCTGCGGGCGCGCGGTGCGCGGTGGCGATGTGGTGCAACCGCCCAACACGGCCAGCGCCGCCGCGCACGCGAGGGCCTGCCACGCGTGTCTGCGCGCCTGTGGAGAACGTTGTGGAACCAGGTGTGGAAAGCGTTGTGAATAACGCTGTGGAAATCTACGCGGCAACAAGCGGGACAGCATCTCGGGCCCGGGGATCTCTAAATCGCGCAAAGCCTTGATGCGCCAAGCGCGAATGACATTCTTGGGTCGCCGCCGAAGGCCTCTGAAGTGGCGCTGGCAGCGGTGTGATTTTCCGCGCGGGACTGCCGGCGGATGGGTGTGGATAACGTCCCCGCGCGCTGCGCACCTGCGCCGCTTTCGGGCTGGGGCGGCGGCACGGCGGGGTCATACGAAACGGGCGCAACTGCGTGCCCGTCGTCATTACTGGTTGACGGCGTCCTTGAACTTCTGGCCCGCCTTGAACTTCACGGTCTTCGCAGCTTCCACCTTGATTTCTTCGCCGGTGCGCGGGTTGCGGGCCATGCGCTCGCCGCGCTCGCCCTTGCTGAAGGTACCAAAGCCGATCAGGCTCAGCGTTTCGCCCTTGGCCACGGCGTCCATGATGGCGCCCAGGGTCACGTTCAGCGCTTGCTCGGCCTTGGCCTTGGTCAGACCGTCCACGCCAGCTGCGATCGCGTCGATCAGTTCGGTTTTCGTCATGCTTCACTCCGTATCGAGTTGAAAAAACACTGACGTCCACGCCGGCCGGCTCCGTCAGAAGCCGCTCCGGCAAAAACGCCGCGGGCCACATCATACCGTGTCGGGCAAGCCGCACCGGGAACAGTTTGTTACCGACGTTTGCCGCCAGGCCGCGCCAGCGCGCGCTTGGCGGGTTTTGCATGGTCGTTCGGCGAGGCTGTTGACGAGTGTTGGCGAGGCGTTGGCGACGTATACGCGCCGCCGCGACCGCGATGCCGATACGCGCCAGCGAGGCGAGAGGGCCACCAGAGCCACGTATACCGCCTGGACGCGGCTAATGACGCCTGGAGATGCCGGGGGACGTATACGCGGTCAAAAGCGCTCTGAGTGCGCCTGAGAGGTCATGACGGCGATTTAAGGTAAGCCGGCGTATACCTCCGGTCACTTGCCCTGCGTCACTGGCAGCGATTCCGATGCGAGCCGCATCGCTGCATGCATCGCCCGATGTCGATCCGCATCGGCGCGGGCATTGCCATCGCTGCTTATTTTTTCATCGCGACAAAAATTATCGAAACCGATTTGCGACGGAGGTATACGTCCACTCCGGCGGTGCTCATCCGTACGGTTTACATCTTCTTTTCATGTATACAAATAGTAGTGATAGGTAAACCAGCCCGGTTTCTGTGGATAACCGCGTATACGTCAATCCGATCAAGCGTTTACGTATACAGGAAAGTCCGGGAGCAATTGTTGGGTGGCGTGGATGACTCATGCTTTTGGTCGAGGGGGTGGACGTATACCTTCAAACTTGTTCCCGTCCCGTCCCCAGCTCAGCCCCAGGCAGCCCACACCAAACCCGCGTGCTTATCCACAGAAACAGGCGTGGTTATCCACATCGGTATACGTGGCGCGCACGTATACCTGTCACTTGCGCACAGGTATCATCCGGTTCGCGCCGGACTGGACCGGCCCATCCACCGCACACGGGAAATTCAGCACATGTCGGACAAGGCCAAGGACGCCAAGGAAAAGAAGTCGGGCAAAAAGAAGAGCGCCAGCGACCGCATCGAGGTGCGTCAGTCGGGCGTGCATGGCAAGGGGGTATACGCGATTGGCGCGATTGCAGAAGGCGAGCGCGTGATCGAGTACAAGGGCGAGCACATTTCGTGGAAGGAAGCGCTCAAGCGCCATCCGCACGATCCCGCCGATCCGAATCACACGTTCTATTTCAGTTTGGACGACGGCAATGTGATCGACGCCAAGTTCGGTGGCAACCGGGCGCGCTGGATCAACCACGCCTGCGAGCCCAACTGCGAAGCGCGCGAGAAAAAGGGCCGGGTGTTCATCCACGCGCTGCGCGATATCGCCGCGGGCGAGGAATTGTTCTACGACTATGGCCTCGTCATCGACGCGCGCTATACGAAGAAGCTGAAGCAGGAATACGCATGCCGCTGCGGTAGCCCCAACTGCCGCGGCACCATGCTGGCGCCTAAGGACAAGCGCTAGCCGTCACGGACGCGGCGCTTCGCAGGCTGGCCGGGCGATTGCCGATGCGGCGGCGCCCGAGCCACGCAGGGCTCTGCTCAGACGCCCAGAGGGTGGCATCCCGGCCCGCTCACACCGCCGCCGTGCCAGGCGCCTCGCACGGGATTCGGATCACAAAACGCATGCCAGGACGCCGCGTTGCCGGCTCGGCAGCGGCGTCTCCGTCGACACCCGCTGCAACGGCCGCCGCAGCTTGTAGCGCCGAAGCGGGCACATCTTCGATGCGAATCGTGCCCTGATGCAGCGTGACGATCTCATGCACGATCGCCAAACCCAGCCCCGCGCCGCTGGGGGCCGCCTGGGTGGCCGGCGTGCCGGGCGTATGGTCGCCCCGGAAAAACCGCTTGAAGACCTCCTCGCGGCGCGCGTGCGGAATGCCGGGGCCGTTGTCCTCGATCATCACCACGGCCATGCCGCGGTGACCGATCGCCTCGCCGCCGGCGCGCACGGTAATGCGGCCGCCCGCGGGCACGTATTTCACCGCGTTGTCGATCAGGTTGGACAGCGCCTCGCGCATCAGCAGCCGATTGCCGCGCACCATGGCCGGTGCGCCACCCGTGAAGGTGGGGCCGGGCAACACTTCGAAGCCCAGGTCGATATGGCGCGCCAGCGCCTGCGGCACCCATTCCGCACCGATTTCGAAAGCCAGTTCCGCCAGATCGAAATATTCCACCGGGCCGAGCCGATCGAGCGACAGGCCGGGCTCGGCGCGCGCCAGTGACAGCAACTGGTTCGACAGACGCACGGCACGATCCGCCGCGGTCTGCACTTCGCGCAGCGCGTGGCGCGCCACGTCGAGCGAATCGGCCAGCACGGCGCGGTCGGCGTGCAGCTTCACCGCCGTAAGCGGCGTGCGCAACTGGTGCGCGGCGTCGGCGATGAACTTGCGCTGCGCATCGAGTGCATCGCGCAGGCGCGACAACAGCGCGTTCTGCGCGCGAATCAGCGGTTCCATCTCGGCGGGCACCTGGCTTTCGTCCAGCGCTGCCAGCGACCGCGCGGTCTGCCGGTTGAGCTTGTCGGCCAGGATTTGCAACGGCACCAGTTCTTCCTTGAGCACGTGCGACAGGATCAGGCTGCCCACCAGCAACAGCAGGATCAGCGGTACGGACACGGACAACAGGATCTCGTTGGCGGCGGTTTCGCGGCGGTCGAGCAGTTCGGCCACTTCGACCACGATCGGCCCGCGCGGCACCTGCGCTTCGGCGGTGGTGCCCAGTTCATCGGAGGCGGTGCTGGGCAGGTTCACCGGCAGCCGCACCGCGCGCACCTGCCGGCCGCTGAACCAGGCATAGAACAGCCGCGCGTCGTGCAGTGTGGTCTGGCCGGTGCCGTAGCCGAGCCACGTATCCATGCCGCCAATCAGCCCGTCGGGGCCATGGATGCGCCAGTAGATGCGATCGGATCCCTCCGCTTCCACCAGCGTCTGCGCGATGGCCGGGATGTCCTGTTCCAGGCGCGGTCCGGCAATGCGGATCTGCTGGGCGATATTGTTGGCGACGCCGTAGAGCGCCCGGTCGAACACCTGCGTGGTGTAGTGGGCGGCAAGCCAGTACGACAGCGATCCGCTGGTCAGCACCAGCGCGAACAGCGGCGTGGCCAGCGCGCGCAGCAGATGCACGCGCAGACTCTGGTTGGACGGATGACGTGCCGCGGCCTGGACGCGCTGTCCCCAGCCGAAGCCGCCACGCAGACGCTTGCCCGTGGCGGAAGGCTCGCCGGGCTGAGCGGATGAGGATGGCGAACGCGGCGGCATGGGGATCAGGACTTCGGGCAGGGCCGCCCGCCATCACGCGGGCGACAGGGGAAGGGCTCAGTGGCCGGCACGGATCTGCAGCAGGTAGCCGAAACCGCGCACAGTGACGATCTCCACGTCGGCCTCCTCGAGCTTCTTGCGCACACGGTGCACATAGACCTCGATCGCGGTATCGCCCACCGTATCGCCGCCTTCACCGGCCGGGTGCGCAAAGGTGGCCAGATGGTCCTGCAGCTGTGCCTTGCTGACCACGCGGCCCTGGCGGCGCAGCAGCAGTTCCAGCACGGCGAATTCGCGCGGGGACAATTCCAGCGGGCGACCGTCGATAAACATGCGGCGATCGTTGCCCGACAGGCGCAGGCGTCCCAGGCGGATATCGCGCTCGGGCGCGGCTTCGCCATGCTGGCTGCGCCGCTGCAGCACGCGCACGCGCGCTTCCAGTTCGGGCAGCGCGAAAGGCTTTACCAGATAGTCGTCGGCGCCGGCATTGAGCCCCGACAGCTTGTCTTCGAGTTCGTCGCGCGCGCTGAGGATCAGCACCGGGGTCGTGCGGTTGCGCGCGCGGTAGCGTGCCAGCAGCGTCATGCCGTCGATGCCGGGCAGCCCCAGGTCGAGGATGACCAGGTCGTGCTGCTCGCGCAGCAGATGCTCGGTGGCGTACACGCCGTCGTGAACCACGGACACCTCGTGGCTGGCGCTGGTCAGCCCGGCCTTTACGCCGCTGGCGATTTGGAGGTCGTCTTCGATCAGCAGGATTCGCATGGCGGACTGTGACATCGCTGATTTAGCGATGCCGGTGTTGTAACAATGATGCTGATTGTACCGACAGTTTTGGCGTCAGCCTTTCAGTTGCCTGACAGCTTGCAAATGGGCCGCCAGACTTGCCATCATTCGCGCGCCAGACCCGCCGCGGCCGCTTCGATAAAGGTGGCCAGGTCGATATCTCGCTGGGTCAGGCCGTTGGCATCGTGCGTGGACAAAGTGATGTCGACGCGGTTGTACACGTTGAACCACTCGGGGTGGTGGTCCACCTTGTCGGCGCGCAGCGCCACGCGGGTCATGAAGCCGAAGGCGGCGTTGAAATCGGCAAAGCGGAACGATTTTTGGATGGCGTCGCGGTCCTGGACAGGCGTCCAGCCGGGCAGTGCGGCGAGCAGGCTCGCGCGGGCTTCTTGCGAAAGAGGAGTCATGGTGTGGGCTGATCTATGGAAAGAATTCGACAAATGCCGGCCCGCCCGGAACTGTGGGCCGGGCATGGCGGCATTGTTTCACAACGGATGAAATCCGACCGATGGCTCAGATGTCGTCGCTGTCGCCCCAACCTTCGCGGTTGCCGGCGTGGATCACGCGATCGCCCTCGGCAATATCGCCGGCGCCCAGTGTCGGCAACGCGCGCAGTTGCGGGTACAGCGGGGTGAAATCGGGCCGCGTGGCGTCGAACAGTTGTTCGAAGCTGTCGATCACGAAGTACGTTTTCTGGAACGTGTCGATGCGGTAGCGCGTCCGCATGATCCGGTGCAGGTCGAAGCCGATGCGGTTGGGGCTGGCCGAATCGAGGCTGTAGATCGATTCGCCCTGGCTGGACAAGATCCCGGCGCCAAAGATGCGCAAACCCTGCGGCGTGCGGATCAGGCCGAACTCGACGGTGTACCAGTACAGGCGCGCCAGCATGTCCAGTGCGCCGAGTCCGGCCGCTTTCAGGCCGCCCTTGCCATATGCCTCCATGTAGTCGGCAAACACCGGGTTGATCAGCAACGGCACATGCCCGAAGACGTCGTGGAAGCAATCGGGCTCCTGCAGGTAGTCGATCTGCTCGGGCTTGCGCATCCACCAGCTGGCCGGAAAGCGACGATTGGCCAGATGCTCGAAAAACACCTCGTCGGGCACCAGTCCGGGCACGGCCACCACCTGCCAGCCCGTGGCGCGCATCAGCGTCTCGTTGAGCTGATCGAACTCGGGCACCCGGTCGCGCTCCATGCCGAGCGTCGCCAGACCCTGCAGGAATTCATCGCAGACCCGGCCCTGCAGCATCGACGCCTGGCGGTCGTACAGCTTGCGCCACATTGCATGGTCGGTGTCGGTATAGCGATGCACCGGCTGCGCGATGGTGAAGTCGGGGCGCAACTGCTGGCCCGACAACAGGCCTGCGGCAAATTGCTCGCGCAGCTTCTCGGTCATCGTGCCGGCAAAGTTGCCGGGTTCCTGTGCGGCGGCCGAGGGTGTCATGGTGGCGTCTCCAAGAAATTATGATGTGATGCGGAATTTATGCACAGTCTAGCGATGGGACGACGCAAACAGGCCGCAAAATGGCCGATCTTTGTGCATACGGTGCATATAATCCGCATATTGAGACGCCTAACTGCGGGATTTCTGCGCATATGAATCAAGCCGACTTCGACCCCTACGACCTCGCCCTGCTGGCGGCGCTGCAAGCCGACGGACGATCCACGCACCAGCAGCTGGCCGAGCGCGTGCACCTGTCGCCAAGCCAGGTTGGACGGCGCCTGGCCCGGCTGGAAGCGGACGGCGTGATCACTGGCTATCGGGTGAACCTGTCGCTGCAGGCGCTGGGGCTGGGCGTGCTGGTCTTTATCAGCGTCAAGCTGGCCCATCACGGCGACACCATCATCGAGCGCTTCCGCGAAGAGATCCTGCTGCTCGAAGAAGTGCAGGAGTGCTATTCGGTGGCCGGCGAAGCCGACTATCTGGTGCGCGTGGTGGTGGCGGACCTGCCCACGCTGGCGGAATTCACGATGAAGAAACTGATGCGCGTGCCGGGCGTGGAGAGCATCCGGTCCAATATCGTGCTGACCGCGTTGAAGCGGGAAGGCCCGCTGCCACTAGCGCATCTACGATAAATCGCAAGGTCATTCTTCCAAAATGTGCAGAGGCTTGCGCTTGCCACCTCTGCATGTCACCCTCGCGCGGAGCCAATTCCGACAGAGGGCAGGATGATGGGAAAGATCGCCACGGCGACCGTAGCCGCCGCCGCAGGTCTTGTTTTCAGCGCACTGACATGGGCGCCGGCCGCATCGGCCGCGCAGATCACGCGCTTTTCACCCGAAGGGGTGAACCCACAGGTTCGCCAGGTGGCGATCCGCTTCGACGAAGCGATGGTGCCGATGGGCGACCTCAAGGCCGCGGCGCCTGCCTCCGTATCGTGCGTCGGCGGCAGCGTCGGTGGCAGCGGACGCTGGGTCAATGCGACCAACTGGGTCTACGACTTCGAGCGCGACCTGCCGCCCGGCGTGCGTTGTACCGTGCGGATCTCCGGCGGACTTAAGAGCGTGGCCGGCAAGGCCTATTCCGGCAAGCCCGAATACCGCTTCGAAACCGGCGGACCGATCGTGGTCTCGGCGCGCCCCTCGGGCGGACAGGTCGAGGAAGACCAGGTGTTTGCGCTGCGCTTCAACGGCGCGGCCACGGCCGGATCGATCCGCGAGCATGCGTGGTGCCAGGCCGAGGGCCTTGGCGAGCGCATCCCCGTGCGGCTGCTGACCGGCAAGGACCGCGACGGCGTCATCGAGGCGATCGGCTGGAAAGAGGTGGCCAAGCGCGAGGCCGACGCCGTCCATCTGCTGGCGTGCCAGCAACGGCTGCCGGCCGGCGCGCGCATGCAGTTGGTGCTCGATGCGGGCATCGCCACGCCGTCCGGTCTGGCAGCCACGGCGGCACGGCGTTTCGATTTCCAGGTGCGCGAGCCGTTTTCGGCCGGCTTTACCTGCGAGCGCGAACGCGCCGAAGCGCCGTGCACGCCATTGCGTCCGATGACGGTCACGTTTTCCGCGCCGATCTCGCGCAAGGCCGCCGAACATATCGTGCTGAAGACGCCGTCGGGCCCGCAGGCGCCCGCGTTCGATCCGGACCAGGCCGCCGACGCGCCAGTATCGTCGGTCACGTTCAAGGGGCCGTTCCCGGAAAAGGCCAGCCTGACGATCGAGGCGCCCAAGGATCTCAAGGATGAAAGCGGCCGCGCGCTCGGCAATGCGGACCTGTTCCCGATCAAGCTGACCACGGCGGCGTTGCCGCCGCTGGCAAAGTTCGCCGCCGCGCCGTTCGGCGTGGTCGAGCGCTTTGCCGATGTGCCGCGTGGCAAGCCGGCCAGCGACTACCCGCCGCTGCTGCCGGTGACGCTGCGCAATGTCGAAGCCGATCTGCCGGCACTGGCCGTGCGCGCCGAGGCGGGCACCGTGGCGCGGCTCAAGGTCGATGACGATACGGCCATCCTGCGCTGGTTCGGCATGGTCAAGCGCATGCACGAAAACTCGTGGACACGGCAGCAGATCGACGCGATCCGCGCCGGCCGCGCGCCGTACGACGTGCAGAGCCCGCGCAACGCGCCGAGCATCGAAACGCGCTCGGTGTCGTTGCTCAACGGCGTGGCCGGCGTCAAGAAGCTCGACATTCCCAAGCCGACCGACACTACGCCACGCCCGTTCGAAGTGGTCGGCATTCCTCTGCCGGAGCCGGGCTTTCATGTGGTGGAGATTGCCTCGCCGATGCTGGGCGAAGCGCTGCTCGGCAAGAAGGCGCCGATGTACGTGCGCACCGCCGCGCTGGTGACCAACCTTGGCGTGCATTTCAAGCTGGCGCGCGGCGCGGCCGATGGCGACATGAGCGGGCTGGCATGGGTGACGACGCTCGACGACGGCAAGCCGGTGGCCAATGCCAAAGTGGCCGTGCGCAGTTGCGAGGGCGAACTGCTGGGCCAGGCGGTAACTGATGCGAAGGGCGTCGCGCGCATCGCCACGCTGCCCGATCGTCGCTACAAGGATTGCGGCAACGGCATGGACGGCTATTTCGTGTCCGCACGCATCGGCGCCGATCATCCGCAGGCCCGCGGCAAAGCCGACATGGCGTTCGTGATGTCGGACTGGAATCGCGGCATCGAGACCTGGCGCTTCAACGTGCCGACCGACCTGAGCCCGAAGCAGACGGTGCGCGCACATACCGTGTTCGACCGCACGCTGCTGCGCGCCGGCGAAACGGTGTCGATGAAGCACCTGATCCGCAATGAAACGGCGCAGGGCTTTGCATTGCCGGCGGCGCTGCCGCAAACGCTGGTGATCACGCACCAGGGCACCGGGCAGAAGTACGAGATGCCGCTGGCGTGGCGCAATACCGCCACCGGCGGGCGCAGCGCGGAAAACACCTTCCAGGTGCCGCAGGCGGCCAAGCTCGGCGTCTATGACGTGGCGCTGGTGTACGACAACGATCGCTCGCTGGACAGCGGCAGCTTCCGCGTGGAAGCGTTCCGCTTGCCGGTCCTGTCGGGCACGCTCTCGGTCACGCGCGACCCGAAGATCAAGGGCAATGCGCTGGTGGCGCCGGCGCAGGTGCCGGTGAATGTCGAGCTGCACTACCTCAATGGCGGCGGCGCGGCAGGACTGCCGGTGCGCGTGTCGGCACTGATGCGCAACAAGCCGGTGAATTTTGCCGATTACGACGACTTCTCGTTCAGCCAGCCGCGTACGCAGCAGGAGAGCAGCAGCAGCGGCGACGAGGAAGACGATCAGGATGCCGACAGCGCGCGCGACGATTCGGAAAAACTCGTTGCCGACAAGCTGCCGCTGACGCTGGACAAGGACGGCAACGGCAAGCTGGTGGTCAAGGATTTGCCGAAGGTGGCCGTGCCGGGCGATCTCGTGCTGGAAGCCGGTTTTGCCGATCCGAACGGCGAGATCCAGACGCTGCGCCAGACCGTCGCGCTGTGGCCGTCGGCGGTGGTGGCCGGCATCAAGGCGTCGAGCTGGGTGTCGATCAAGCAAAAGCTTGCGGTGTACGGCGTGGTGCTCGATACGCAGGGCAAGCCTGTCGCCGATTCGCCCGTGCAGGTGAAAGCGCGCGCGCGCACCACCACGTCCTCGCGCAAGCGCGTGGTGGGCGGCTTCTATCGCTACGACAATCGCAGCGAAAGCAAGGATCTCGGGGTGGTGTGCGAAGCGCGCACCGATGCCCAGGGCCGCGTGCGTTGCGAGGTGGAGCTGTCGCAGGCCGGTGAAGTGGAGCTGGTGGCCAATGCACGCGATTCGGAAGGCCGCGTTGCGCAGGCGGCCACCACGGTATGGGTGACGCGCCAGGGCGAACTGTGGTTCGGCGGCGAAAACCACGACCGCATGGATGTGCTGCCTGAAAAGCGCTCGTATGCGCCGGGCGATACCGCAGTGTTCCAGGTGCGTATGCCGTTCCGCCGCGCCACGGCGCTGGTCGCCATCGAACGTGAAGGCATTCTCGATACCGAGGTGGTGGAATTGAGCGGCGCCGATCCGACGATCAAGCTCAAGGTGAAGTCCGAATGGGGCCCGAACGTCTACGTGTCGGTGCTCAGCATTCGCGGACGCCTGCGCGAAGTGCCGTGGTATTCGTTCTTCACCTGGGGCTGGCGCCAGCCGCTGGACTGGTGGCATGCATTCCGCAGCGAAGGCCGCGAATACGTGGCGCCGTCGCCGCTGGTCGATCTGTCCAAGCCGGCTTTCCGGCTGGGCCTGGCGCAGATCCGCGTGGGCAACGATGCTTACCGGCTGGACGTCAGCGTGACGCCCGACAAGGCCAGCTATCCCGTGCGCGGCAAGGCGCGCGTGGTGGTGCAGGTGAAGCTGCCCGACGGCAAGCCCGCGGCCAACGGCGAAGTGGCACTGGCCGCGGTCGACCAGGCGCTGCTTGAGCTGATGCCGAACAACAGCTGGAACCTGCTCGATGCGATGGTGCAGCAGCGCAGCTACGGCGTGGAAACATCGACCGCGCAAATGGAAATCATCGGGCGCCGGCACTATGGCCGCAAGGCGGTGCCGGCCGGCGGTGGCGGCGGCAAGAGCCCCACGCGCGAACTGTTCGACACGCTGCTGCTGTGGAATCCGCGTGTGCAGCTCGATGGCGAAGGCAAGGCAACGCTGGAAGTGCCGCTGAACGATTCGCTCACCAGCTTCCGCATCGTGGCCGTGGCCGATCTCGGCGTGAATCGCTTCGGCAGCGGCAGCGCCACGATCGCCGCCACGCAGGATCTGCAGATGATCGCGGGGCTGCCGTTGCTGGTGCGCGAGGACGACAAGTACCGTGCCATGTTCACGCTGCGCAACACCACGCAACGCGCGATGACGGTGGAGGCCACGGCGCGCGCCACGCTGGTCGATGCGCTGACGCTGCCCGCACAGACCGTGCAGATTCCCGCGGGCGAGGCGCGCGAAATCGGCTGGGATATCACCGCGCCGGCACTGCTCGCATACAGCCGCAGCGGCACGATCCTGTGGGAGGTGGCGGCCGCGGAAAAGGGCACCGGCGACGCCAGCGACAAGCTCAAGGTGTCGCAGCAGATCGTGCCGGCCGTGCCGGTGACGGTGCAGCAGGCGATGTTGGCGCAGCTGGCGCCAAACATGTCGGTGCCGGTGCAGGCGCCCGCTGGCGCGCTGGCCGATCCGGCCGGCAAGTTGCGTGGCGGCATGCAGGTGTCGCTGCAGTCGTCGCTGGCCGGCGGCATGCCCGGTGTGCGCGAGTGGTTCCGTAACTATCCGTTCAGTTGCCTGGAACAGCGCACCTCGAAATCGCTCGGCCTGGGCGATGCGGCTGCGTGGGACGCGCTGATGGCGCAACTGCCGTCGTATCTCGACAGCAACGGGCTTGCGTCGTACTTCCCGCTGCGCAGCGACGGCGAATCGGGCAGCGAAACGTTGACCGCGTATTTGCTGGCGATTGCCGACGAAGCCTCGCGCGCCGGTATGCCGATGCGCATTCCCGATGCGCAGCGCGAGCAGATGGAGCGCGGCCTGATCGCGTTTGTCGAAGGTCGCATCTCGCCGCCGCGCTGGTCGCCGGCCGCGGCGGCCACGATGGATCTGGACGTGCGCAAGCTCGCCGCCATCGAGGCGCTGTCGCGCAGCGGCAAGGCGCAGGCACGCATGCTCGGTTCGATCCAGATCCTGCCCGATCAATGGCCAACCTCAGCGCTGATCGACTGGCTGAGCATCCTGTCGCGCGTGCAGGACGTCCCCGAGCGCGACAAGCGCATGGCCGACGCCACGCAGCTGTTGCGCAGCCGCCTGACCGTGCAGGGCACGCGACTGGTCTTCTCGACCGAGCGCAACGATAACTGGTGGTGGCTGATGTCGGGCGGCGACGTCAATGCGGCCAGGCTGCTGGCGCTGGCATCGCAACTGCCGACGTGGAAGGACGACGTGCCGCAGCTGGTGACGGGACTGCTGGGACGCCAGACGCGCGGCGCGTGGATGACCACCACCGCCAACGCCTGGGGCGTGCTGGCGATTCGTCGCTATGCGGCGGTGTACGAGAAGACGCCGGTGTCCGGCAGCGCACGCGCCACGCTTGGCGATGCGTCGCGGACGTTCGATTGGTCGCGCGCCACGCAGAAGGACGGCGTCGCCAGCGGCGCGGTCGATCTGCCGTGGCCGGCGACATCGGCCGGAGCGCCTTCGACGCTGCAGGTGGAGCAGCAGGGCAGCGGTCGCCCGTGGGCCACGGTGCGCGCACTGGCTGCCGTGCCGCTGCGCGAGCCGGTGGCCGCCGGCTACCGCGTGCGCCGCAGCGTCACGCCGGTGGAGCAGGCGGTGGCGGGCAAGTGGTCGCGCGGCGATACGTATCGCGTCAAGCTCGATATCGATGCGCAGGCCGACATGACCTGGGTGGTGGTCAGCGATCCGGTGCCCACGGGCGCCACGATTCTTGGCAGCGGTCTGGGCCGCGATTCGCAGATCGCCACGCGCGACGAGAAAAAGGCGTGGTCTACCTTTACGGAACGCACGCCGGAGGCCTATCGCGAATATTTCGGTTACGTACCGAAGGGTGCGCTGAGCGTGGAGTACACGGTGCGGCTCAACAATGCCGGCGAATTCGCGTTGCCGCCGACACGCGTGGAAGCGATGTACGCGCCCGATGTCTTTGGCGAGGCGCCCAACGCCAAACTGACCGTCGGAGCCGGCAAGTGAGCTGGATCGCCATGCGGATGCCCCCTCGCGTGCGCGAATGGTGGATCGCCGGCGCACTGGCCGGCCTCACCTATGGCCTGCTGCTGTTCCAGGCGTCGCTCGATCTGCCTCCCGGCGCGCCGCTGACGGGCCAGATCGCCTATCAGCCGGTCTGGAAGACGGCGATGGCGTTGCTGCTGGCGCGCGCGGCATGGTTTCACCGCCCCACGGGCGAGCGCCGCTGGCTGGTGGTGGCGCTGGTGTTTTCCGGGCTGGGAGATTTCCTGCTGGCGTTGCCGGGGCTGCGGATTTCGTTCATCGGCGGCCTCGGCGCATTCCTGCTCGCGCATCTCGCCTACCTGCGCCTGTTCGTGCCGCTGGGCGGCGACCTGCGCGCGCATCGCCTGGTCGGTTGTGGCCTGGTGATCGGTGCGGCGGCGGCGCTGCTGGGACGCTTCTGGCCAAACCTTGGCGACATGATGTGGCCGGTCACCGTGTATATCGCCGTGCTGGCGGCGATGGCCTGCGCGGCGATGCTGGCGCGGCTGCCGACGCCGCTGGCGGCGCTTGGCGCGCTGTGCTTCGTGATGTCGGACGCGATGATCGGCATGGCGAAATTCCTGTCGCCGTTCGAGACCTATCAGCTCGGCATCTGGTGGACCTACGCCATCGCGCAGGTGCTGCTGGTGGCCGGCGTGGTGGCCGAGCGCGGTGAATCGACGTATTCGAAGGGATCGTGGTGAAACGGTTGGCGTGGTCATCGAAGCCAGCGCGCGGCGCGATCCGCGTGGCGACGGCGCTGTGGCTGGGCGCGTGCGTCGCGGGCATCGCGCAGGCGGCGCCTTCGTTTCGCGAGGTGCGGGACCACTGGCGCAGCGCCGATATCGTAGTGACCGACCGGCATGGCGAGACCGTGGCGCGCGTGCGTGACGATTTCACTGCGCGCCGTGGCGACTGGGTGACGCTGACCGATACGTCACCGGCGTTGCGCACGGCCATCGTGCTGTCCGAGGACAAACGTTTCTATGCGCATAGCGGCGTCGACTGGCAGGGCGTGGCCGCGGCGGCTTGGGCAAATCTGTGGAATACGCGCACGCGCGGCGCGTCGACGCTGACGATGCAGCTGGCCGGTCTGCTCGACGACGATCTGCGCGCCGGCCGCGGCCGCAGCTTTGGACAGAAGCTTGGGCAGGTGGTCAGCGCGTCGTCGCTGGAGCGCGGCTGGAGCAAGGACCAGATTCTCGAGGCGTATCTGAATCTGGTGCCGTTCCGCGGTGAACTGGTGGGCCTGTCGGCGATGTCGCAGACGTTGTTCGGCAAGGCGCCAAGCGGGCTCGACGCGCGCGAGGCGGCGGTGGCCGTGGCGCTGGTGCGCAGTCCGAATGCATCGGCGCTGCAAGTCTCCAAACGCGCCTGCGGCATTCTGCGCGACATGAAACAGCCGCGCGAGTGCGATGGCCTCGACGGCTTCACGACGCTGGCGCTGGCCAGGTCGGTCAGCCTGGGCGGCGATGGCATGTCCGTGCGGCGCGGCGGCAATCTGGCGCCGCATCTGGCGCGAGCCGTGGTGGCACAGGCGCGCGCCGCTACGCCGGCTGGCAAGCCGCTGCCGCCGCGCATCGTGTCGACGCTCGACGCCAACCTGCAGCGCGTGGCCGTGAACAGTCTCGATCGCCATCTGCGCGAGCTGGCCGGCCGCAATGTCGAGGACGGCGCCGTGGTGGTGATCGATAACGCCAGCGGCGATGTGCTCGCCTATGTGGGATCGTCGGGCGCGTTGTCGTCGGCCGCGCAGGTGGACCACGCCGCGGCGTTGCGTCAGGCGGGCTCCACGCTGAAGCCGTTTCTCTATGCCCAGGCGATCGAGGAGCGCCGGCTGACTGCCGCTTCGCTGCTCGACGATCGACCCGTGAACCTGCCCACGGGCGGCGGCCTCTATATTCCGCAGAATTACGATCATCGCTACGCGGGATGGGTCAGTTTGCGCGCCGCGCTGGGATCGTCGCTGAACGTGCCCGCGGTGCGCACCCTCGTGATGGTCACGCCCCATCGCTTTCATCGGCGACTGGTCGCGCTGGGCCTGCCGCTGACCCAATCGGGTGATTACTACGGCTACAGCCTCGCGCTCGGCAGCGCCGATGTGTCGTTGCTGTCGTTGACCAACGCGTATCGCAGTTTCGCCAACCAGGGCGCGTATGCGCCGTCGCGCATGACCGTCGAAGCGCCGGCTTTGCAACGCCAGCCGGTGATGAGCGGGGCGTCGACGTACATCATCGGCGACGTGCTGTCCGATCGTCACGCGCGTGCGCGGACCTTCGGGCTCGACAGTCCGCTCACCACGCGGTTCTGGACCGCCGTGAAAACCGGCACCAGCAAGGACATGCGCGACAACTGGTGCGTGGGCTGGTCGCAGCGCTACACGGTGGGTGTATGGGTCGGAAACGCTAGCGGCGCCAGCATGCACGACGTATCGGGCGTGTCGGGCGCCGCGCCGGTCTGGCACGAGGTCATGGAGGCGCTGCACGAACGGACCGCGAGCCGCGCGCCGGCCATGCCGACCGGCGTCGAGCGCGTGGCGCTGCGCTTCGACGACAACCTTGAGCCGGCGCGCGACGAAGTCTTTCTATCGGGCACGGCGCTGCATCGCGTCAGCGTCGGCACGACCGGCCGCGCACCAAGCGCGCCCGCCATCGCCAGCCCGGCCGACGGCACCATCTTCGCGCTGGATCCCGATATTCCGCCGGCCGCGCAGCGCGTCTGGTTTCACGCCGACGGCCTGACTGGCCAGACGGCGCAGGCGGTGAGCTGGCGCATGGACGGCAAGCCGCTGGGCCGCGGCGGGCAGATTGCGTGGCTGCCATGGCCGGGCCGGCATCGCGTGCAACTGGTCGATGCGGGCGGCCAGGTCGTGCATGAAATCGGCATCGAGGTGCGTGGTGCCGGCGTACGCGACGCGAAGGTGGAGAAAGTGTCGGCGCGCCGTTGACGCGGTGTCTTCAGCGCGGCGACTGCGGCAATTCGCGCGCCTTCAGGAAATCGACGAACACGCGCAGTTTGGGCGGCATCAGCGCGCGGCTCGGGTAGTAAAGGTAGAAGCCCGAAAACGGCGGCGTCCATTCGTCCAGCACGGTCACGAGCGCGCCCGACGCCAGCGCATCGGCGATATGGTGCGGAAATTCGTAGATCAGCCCCAGGCCGGCCAATGCCGCCTGATGCAGCATCGACTTGTCGTTGGCAATCAACGCCATGCCGATATCGACCGTGAAGGGCCTGCCGCCGCGCGCGAATTCCCAGCGATAGACCGACCCCATCGGGCCAAAGCGATACGGCAGGCACGCATGGCGATGCAGCTCGTGCGGCGTCTGCGGCGTGCCGTGACCCGCCAGATAGTCGGGCGAGGCCGCCACCACCATGCGCAACGGCCCCGTCACCGGAATCGCCACCATGTCCTGCTGCAGCGCTTCGCCCAGGCGCAGGCCGGCGTCGAAGCCTTCGGCGATCAGGTCGACGAAACGATCGTCAGTGACGAGGTCCACGCAGATCGTGGGATAGGCGCGCATGAAATCGGTCAGGATCGGACGCAGCGCAATTACCACGGCCGAGTGCGAACTGGTCAGGCGCAACGTGCCGGCCGGCATGTCGCGTTGCTGGCGGATGTCGTCGGTCGCGGCATGGATTTCGGCCAGCGCAGGCTCCACGCGCGCCAGCAATGCCGCTCCGGCCTCGGTCAGGCCCACGCGGCGCGTCGTGCGCTGCAGCAGCCGCACGCCGAGCCGGTCTTCGAGATGACGGATGGTCTGCGAGACGGCCGACGGACTCACGGCCAACGCGGCGGACGCAGCGGTAAAGCTGCCCAGCCGCGCCACGCGCGTAAAGGCGACCAGCGCCGGCAGGGAATCGGAATCGATTGTGAAGTCTGGCTTCATGATGCATGCAGCGTAGCACGCTGTTTCCGCGGGCGTGACGTGGCGATACTGGCCTCCGTCCGGTCGCGCCAGCCAATGTGAGTTGAGCGGGCCGATTTCCGAACCAAACCCACCAGGAGTGTCCCGATGACCGCAATGCGCAAACTGGGCCGTGTTGGCCCCGAGGTGTTTCCGATTGGCCTGGGCTGCATGGGAATGAGCGAGTTCTATGGCGCGCACGACGACGCGCAATCTATTCAACTTATTCATCATGCGATCGATAAAGGCGTCAACTTTATCGATACGGCTGATATTTACGGTCCGCACACCAACGAAGAGCTGGTAGGGCGGGCGCTGGCGGGCCGGCGCGACAAGGTGGTGCTGGCCACCAAGTTCGGCATCGTGCGCGATCCCGCCAACTCGGCCGCGCGCGGCGCCAACGGCCGTCCCGAATACGTGCGAGCCAGCTGTGACGCCAGCCTGAAGCGGCTCGGCGTCGACCATATCGACCTCTATTACCAGCATCGCGTCGATCCGGACACGCCGATCGAGGAAACGGTCGGCGCGATGGCCGAACTGGTCAAGGCAGGCAAGGTGCGGTGGATCGGCCTGTCCGAGGCGGGCGCCGCCACGATAGAACGGGCGCATGCCGTCCATCCGATCACCGCGCTGCAGACCGAATATTCGCTGTGGACGCGCGACGTGGACGAGAACGGCATCATGGCCACCTGCGAACGTCTTGGCATCGGCTTCGTGCCTTACAGCCCGCTGGGCCGCGGCTTCCTGACCGGTGCGATCCGCACGCCCGACGATTTCGACGCCGACGACTATCGCCGCACCAACCCGCGTTTCATGGGCGAGAACTTCGCGCGCAACCTGAAGCTGGTCGATGCGGTGCGCGAACTGGCGGCCGCCAAGGGCTGCTCGCCTGCGCAACTGGCGCTGGCGTGGGTGCTGGCGCGCGGCGATCATCTGGTGCCGATTCCGGGCACGCGGCGCATCGCCAACCTCGAGGACAACCTCGGCGCGCTGGATGTGGTGCTGACCCGCGAGGATCTGGCCGATATCGACGCGGTGTTTCCGGTCGGCGCAGCGGCGGGTACGCGCTACGCCGAGACCATGCTGCCCTATCTGTCGCGCTAAGGCGTGCCGGACCGGCGACAATGGCGGTTCTGGTAACGATCCGATTGCCCCGCCGATGACCGCCTTTCTGCCGCTGGATGCCGCCGCCACCGCCGCGCGCCTGCCTTATCCCGAACTCGCCCAGGCCATTGCGGCGATGCTGGCCGAACTGCGCGACGGCACCGCCATGGCGCCGCCGCGCATCGCCTTGCCCGTCGGCGAAGAGGGGCGTGGGCGGGGCACGCTGCTGGTGATGCCGGCCTGCAACCGCGACATCGTGATGACCAAGAACATCACCGTGCATCCCGACAATCCGGAGCGTGGTCTGCCCACCATCCTTGGCGAAGTACTGGTGGCCGATGCCCATACCGGCGAGCGGATCGCCATGCTGGATGGGCCGACGGTAACGGGCCGCCGCACGGCCGCGGTATCGCTGCTGGCCGCGCAGACGTTTGCCCCGGCGCCCGACGGCGAGTTGCTGATCGTCGGCGCCGGCGTGCAGGCGCAAACCCATCTGGAAGCGTTTGTCGCCGGCTTGCCGGTGCGCAAGGTGTGGCTGCAGTCGCGCACGCGCGACAAGGCCGCGGCGCTGGCCGCGCACGCCGCCACGCTTGGCGTCGATGCACAGGTGATCGACGATGTGGCGGCGGTGCTGCCGCGGGTGTCGCTGGTGGTGACCGTGACGTCGAGCCGCACGCCGGTGTTGCCGGACCTGGACAGCGGCCTCTGGACCGACCGCCATTTCGTGGCGGCCGTCGGCGCGTTCCGGCCCGACATGTGCGAGCTGCCGCCCGGGCTGTGCCACGCGGCCGCCGCCAGCGGCCGTCTGCTGGCCGACACGCTGTTTGGCATCGAGGACGAGGCCGGCGATCTGCTGCAGGCCGGCATCGACTGGAACACGGTGCAGCCATTCGAGACGGCGATTCTGCGGGCCGACGCCCTGCGCGCCCGCGCGGGCAGTCCGCTGGTCTTCAAGAGCGTCGGCTATGCGCTGTGGGACCTCGCCGCGTGCATTCTGGCAAGCCGCGACTGACCGGGCGCAATTGACCGGGCGCAGGCCGTACGCCCGGCATTGCCATACGGATGTATGAGTCCGCTACGCAGCAACAAGACCACTCCCTTCGAGTGGTTTTTCATATTTGAAACCGAAACGTTGCGCGCGCGCGTCGCTTCGTTTCAGAAATTGCTGAATTAAGCGCCCGCTTTATGGGTTAACCCTGTCTTTAGGGCAATTCTTCTATCCTCGTGTCCCGTGTTTGAAACAGTCGGTGCAGCCCGCGCAGGATAATGCTTGGCTTGCAGTCGTTGTATTCAAAAGAGGACGGAGTAAGAGGAACAATGCAAAAGATCTATAAGAAAATTCTGGTAGCGGCCGCGGCGATGACCCTGGCTGGCGTGGCGCAGGCGCAGTCCGCGGGAAGCAATATCGTGAGCTTTGGCTGGATGCGCGTGATGCCGACCGGCCACTCGGAATTTCTGACCATCGATTCCGTCGCCGGACGCCCCACCGGCGGCCTGCAGCGCCAGAACACCGGTGCGACGATCGATTCGGCCGATACGCTCGGGCTGGTGTTCAGCCACTATTTCACCGACCACATCTCGGGTGAATTCGTGCTCGGCGTGCCGCCCAAGCATGACGTCAGCGGCGACCGTGGCTACGAAAAGTACGGCAAGCTCGGCGAAGTGCGCCAATGGAGCCCCGCCGCCGTCGTCAAATGGCACTTCTTTGATGCGAAGACCAAGTTCCGCCCGTACGTCGGTATCGGCGTGAACTACACGTGGTTCACCGGCGAGAGCGTGACCAACCAGAGTTTCGTGCAAGGCGAGTTCGGTCCGGGCTCGACCATGGCCGCGTCGGCCAAATCGTCGTGGAACCCGGTGTTCAACGTTGGCGCCAACTATGCCGTGACCGACAACTGGTTCGTCGGTATTTCGGTGTCGTATGTGCCGATCTCGACCACCGCCAACTTCACCACGACGCTGGCCAATGGCGCCAAGATCCAGTCGCACACCAAGATCAAGATCGATCCGGTGGTGACGTACCTGAGCGTCGGCTATCGCTTCTGATCGTTCGTCCGATTGCGGACACGTCGACATGAAAAAGGGCACCCGCGGGTGCCCTTTGCTTTTGGCGCGCCGGCGATCAGGCGGCCGACTTCACCGGATAGCCTGCGGCCTCGATCGCCTGCTGCAGGGCCTGGCGGTCCGCGCCGCTTTGCACCTTGACCGACTGGGCAGGCACGTCGGCCGCCACCTGGGCCGACGGGTCGACCGCGTGCACGGCGCGGGTGATGGCACCGACACAATGGTTGCAGGACATGCCTTCGACTTGGAACTGGATCATCGCGCCGACTCCTGTTGGTAATGGCAATGGATAACTTCGGGTGAAGTATGAACCTTCCCACCATGGGAAGCGCAAGCCCGAAATGCAGCCCGGAATGCGCCCCCAACGTCGCCCAAGCGCCGTGAGATGGCAAACCGGATCGCCCCGGGTCGGCAAGCCTTGACCTTCCAATGATGGTAAGGTCCACAGTGCATCTGTCGCGCTCCGTGCGCTCAAAGCTAATCCGCCCATGTCCACGTCCGCCGCTTCCCTGAATCCTTCCGAATGGCGCCTGCCCGTCGAGGGCATGACCTGTGCCTCGTGCGTGCGCCGCGTCGAGAACGCCCTGGCCAAGGTGCCCGGCGTGCACGATGTGGCGGTCAACCTGGCGACCGAGCAGGCCACGCTGCGCGCCGAGGACGCGGCGGCGCTGACTGCCGCCGCGCAGGCCGTGGCCGATGCGGGATACGACGTTCCGCGCGATGCGATCGAACTCGATATCTCGGACATGACCTGCGCGTCGTGCGTCGGCCGCGTGGAGCGCGCGCTGCGTGCAGTGCCCGGCGTCGTCGACGCCCAGGTGAATCTGGCGACCGAACGTGCCAGCGTGACGGTATTGCGCGGCGCGGCCGACGCGGCAACGCTTGCCGCCGCGGTGACGCGCGCAGGCTATGGCGCGAAGCCCGTCGTCGATACCGCAGCGCTGGGTACGGCCGAAACCCGGTCCGATTTCTGGTCGGGTCCGTGGCCGGTCGTGCTGTCGGCGGCGTTGTCGTTGCCGCTGGTGGCGCCGATGGTGCTGGAATGGTTCGGCATCCACGCCATGCTGCCGGGCTGGCTGCAATGGCTGCTGGCCACGCCGGTGCAGTTCGTGTTTGGCTGGCGCTTCTACAAGGCCGGCTACAAGGCGGTGCGCGCGGGCGCCGGCAATATGGATCTGCTGGTGGCGCTGGGCACGTCCGCCGCGTATGGGCTGTCGATCTGGCAGATGTTCACGGCCGGCGACGCCATGCCGCATTTGTATTTCGAAAGTGCTGCGGTGGTGATCACGCTGGTGCGGCTCGGCAAGTGGCTGGAAACGCGCGCCAAGCGCCAGACCGCCGACGCCATTCGCGCGCTGGCCGCGCTGCGCCCCGACACCGCGCGCGTGCGGCGCGACGGCGTGGAGCAGGACATCGCGCTGGCGCTGGTGCGCGTCGGCGATGAAATCGTGGTGCGCCCCGGAGAGCGCATTCCGGTCGATGCCGAAGTGATCGACGGCCGCAGCCACGCCGACGAATCGATGCTGACTGGCGAATCAGTGCCCGTGCCGAAACAGCCCGGCGACAAGCTGACCGGTGGCGCGATCAACTACGAAGGCCTGCTGGTGGCGCGCACCGTGGCGGTCGGCGCGGAGACCGTGCTGGCGCGCATCATCCGCATGGTCGAGCACGCGCAGGCCGCCAAGGCGCCGATCCAGCGCATGGTCGATCAGGTCAGCGCGGTGTTCGTGCCGGTGGTGCTGGCCATTGCGCTTTTTACGCTGCTGGGTTGGGGCCTGGTTGCGCACGACTGGAGTCAGGCGCTGCTCAACGCCGTGGCGGTGCTGGTGATTGCGTGCCCATGCGCGCTCGGGCTGGCTACGCCGACCGCGATCATGGCTGGCACCGGCGCCGGCGCGCGCGCGGGCATCCTGATCAAGGACGCCGAGGCGCTGGAGGTGGCGCATCGCGTGTCCGTGGTGGCCTTCGACAAGACCGGCACGCTGACCGTCGGCAAGCCCGAAGTGGTGGCGCTGCAAGCGGCCGATGGCGACGATGCGGCGTTGCTGGCGAAGCTGGCCGCGCTGCAGGCCGGCAGCGAACATCCGCTGGCACGCGCGGTGATGACGCAGGCACAAGCGCGCGGCATCGCGGTGCCCGCGGCCAGCGAGGTACGCGCCCTGCCGGGCCGCGGCATCTCGGGCTTGGTGATGGGGCAGCCGCTGCAGCTGGGCAGCGAAGGCCTGCGCGTGGAGCTTGGCGCCGATGCGCTGGCGCTGCACGCGGTGGCCGAACGACTGCGCGGCGAGGGACGCACGGTGTCGTGGCTGATCGATCCGGTGCTGCGCACGGTGCTGGGCCTGGTGGCGTTCGGCGATGCGCTCAAGCCTGGCGCCCGGGCGGCGATTGCGCGCCTGCGCGCCGCGGGCATTCGTACCGTGATGCTGACCGGCGACAACGCGGGCGCGGCGGCGCGCGTCGCGGCGATGCTGGGGCTCGACGAAGTGCAGGCCGAGGTGTTGCCGCAGGACAAGGCTGCGCGCGTGGGTGCGCTCAAGCGCAATGGCGAGGCGGTGGTGGCGATGGTGGGCGACGGCATCAACGACGCGCCGGCGCTGGCGGCGGCCGATGTCGGTATTGCCATGTCGACCGGTACCGACGTGGCGATGCACGCAGCAGGTATCACGCTGATGCGCGGCGACCCCGCGCTGGTGGCGGACGCGCTGGCTGTGTCGCATCGCACGGTGCGCAAGATTCGTCAGAATCTGTTCTGGGCATTCATCTACAACGTGATCGGCATTCCGCTAGCCGTCGCGGGTCTGCTCAATCCGGTGGTGGCGGGCGCGGCGATGGCGTTTTCCAGTGTCAGCGTGGTCAGCAACGCCTTGCTGCTGCGCCGCTGGCATCCGCTGGCCGGTGCCGGCGAGGCCGACCAACAGGAGGCGATGTAATGAATATCGGCGAAGCGGCGCAAGCGTCCGGCGTTTCCGCGAAGATGATCCGTCACTACGAATCGATCGGACTGGTTGACGCGCCGCCACGCAGCGAAGGCGGCTATCGGCGCTACGACGAACGCGCGGTGCACACCTTGCGCTTCGTGCGGCGCGCCCGTAATCTCGGTTTCTCGCTCGACGAAATTCGCGGGCTGTTGTCGCTGTGGCATGACCGCGGGCGCGCCAGCGCCGACGTCAAGGCGCTGACGCTGAAGCACGTGGCTGACCTGGAAGTGAAGATTGCCGAACTGGCCGCGATGCGCGATACCTTGCGCGCACTGGCCGAAGCGTGCAGCGGCGACGAGCGGCCCGATTGCCCGATTCTTTCGGACATGGCGCGGCTCGACGAGGACAACTGCGCTGCGTGCCACAAGTAACGGCGCGGATCGCGCGGCGCCTTCCGGCCGCGCATGCCGCCGTGGCGCGCGCCGCATCATCGATCGCGATACAAGCCACAACCAGCAGGTCCGACCAGGAGACGATGGGGATGAACCAACCTGTGGGCGCCGCCGGATTGCCCGGCGCGCATGAATCGGCCACGACCGGCACCGCAGCCACGGAATCGCGCCAGCGCATGCGCGACGGCACCGAGCTGCTGCTGCGCACGTGGCTGCCCGATGCGCAACGGTTTCCCGATCCGCTGGGCACCGTGCTGCTGGTGCACGGTCTTGCCGAACATAGCGGGCGCTATGGCCATGTGGCGGCCGCGCTATGCGCGCTGGGCCTGCGGGTGCGCGCCTACGATCAGCGCGGCCACGGTGCCAGCGGCGGTCCGCGCATGGTGGTGCCGCACGTCGACGCGTATCTCGACGATCTTGCCGAAATCTACGATGCGGCGCTGCGCCAATGGAACGAACTGCCGATCGTGCTCGGCCACAGCATGGGCGGTCTGGTGGCCGCGCGGTTTGCCACGGCGCGCGTGCGCCCGATCCGCGCGCTGATCCTGTCGTCGCCCGCGCTGGCGCTGAAGCTCAGCAACACCATGCTCACCTTGCATCGCGTGCTGCTGGCGCTGGCGCCGCGACTGCGTGTGCCGAATCCGATCGATGCGCGGCTGCTTTCGCACGATCCGGAAGAGGTGCGCGCCTATCGTACCGACCCGCTTGTGCAGGGCACCATCAGCGCCAGCGTGCTCGAATGGTTCATTCGCGGCATGGCGCGCGCGCAGGCCGATGCGCCGCAACTGGAAGCGCCGATGCTGATGCTGGTGGCCGGCGCGGACCGCGTGGTCGACCCGCAAGGCAGCCGCGCTTTCCACGACCATGCGCCGCCGGATCTGCGCGACATGGTGTGGTTCGACACCGGCTATCACGAGATCTTCAACGAGGCGCAGCCGCTGCGCGGTGAAGTGCTGGTCGCATTGACCGATTGGCTGAGTCGGCATCTCGTCGCTCCGGCAAAGCCCTGACGGCGGCGCGCTGTAAGACGTGCGATGATCTCTCGATTCCGACAAGAATCACCCGATGCCCTCAGGGCGCGAAGGAAGCAAGGGATATGGAGACGTACGACTACATCATCGTGGGAGCGGGCTCCGCTGGCTGCGTGCTGGCCAACCGTCTGACGCAAGATGCCGATGTCAGCGTGCTGCTGCTCGAAGCGGGCGGCAAGGACGACTATCACTGGATTCACATCCCGGTCGGCTACCTGTACTGCATCGGCAATCCGCGCACCGACTGGCTTTATCGCACTGTGGAAGAGGCGGGCCTGAACGGGCGCTCACTCGGATATCCGCGCGGACGCGTGCTGGGCGGATCGTCGTCGATCAACGGCATGATCTACATGCGCGGCCAGCGCGAGGATTACGACGACTGGGCGCGCACCACCGGCGACGATGGCTGGCGCTGGGACAACGTGCTGCCGCTGTTCAAGCGCAGCGAGGACCATTACCGCGGTGCCAACGAATTTCACGGCGCTGGCGGCGAGTGGCGCGTCGAAGCACAGCGCCTGCGCTGGGACATTCTCGAACGCTTTATCGAGGCGGCCGAGCAGGCCGGCATTCCGCGCACCGACGATTTCAATCGCGGCGACAATTTTGGCGTCGGTTATTTCGAGGTGAACCAGCGCCGCGGCATTCGCTGGAATACCGCCAAGGCGTTCTTGCGCAAGGCGTCCGACCGGCCCAACCTGACCATCGTCACGGGCGCGCAGGTCAGCGCCCTGACTTTCGATTCGCCCGATGGCCGGCGCTGCACTGGCGTGCAATACCACGGTGGCGGCCAGCCCATCGAAGCGCGCGCCACGCACGAAGTGATCCTTGCTGCGGGCGCGGTCAATTCGCCGCAACTGCTGGAGCTGTCCGGCATCGGACAGCCGGAGCGGCTGCAGGCGCTGGGCATTCGCGTGCGGCACGCGCTGCCTGGTGTGGGCGAGAATCTGCAGGATCATCTGCAACTGCGTACGGTCATGAAAGTGCAGGGCGTGCGCACCTTGAATACGCGCGCATCGAAGTGGTGGGGCAAGCTCGGCATCGGCCTGCAATACGCGTTCAACCAGAGCGGGCCGATGAGCATGGCGCCGTCGCAGCTCGGTGCGTTCGCGCGCAGCGATCCGGGCCAGACGCGCGCCAATGTCGAATATCACGTGCAGCCGCTGTCGCTGGACAAGTTCGGCGATCCGCTGCATGACTTCAACGCATTCACCGCCAGCGTTTGCAACCTGCGTCCCACATCGCGCGGCAGCGTGCATATCGAGCATGCCGATTTCCGGCGCGCACCGCGCATCGCGCCAAATTACCTGTCCACTGAAGAAGACCGCAAGGTCGCGGCCGATTCGATCCGGCTGACGCGACGCATCGTCGCATCGCCCGCGCTGGCGCCGTACAAGCCCACCGAATGGCTGCCCGGCCCGGCCTTCCAGACTGACGAACAACTGGCCGAAGCGGCGGGCGCGATTGGCACGACCATTTTCCATCCGGTGGGCACCTGTCGCATGGGCGCGGGCGACGATGCGGTGGTCGACAACCGGCTGCGCGTGCGGGGCATTGCCGGGCTGCGCGTGGTTGACGCATCGGTCATGCCGCTGATCACGTCGGGCAACACCAACTCGCCGACGATCATGATTGCCGAACGCGCCAGCGACATGATTCGCGCCGACCGCAAGGCGGCCGCGAGCGGTGCAGCAAATTCACCCGAAATCGTCGCGCCCGTACCCGTCTAGGGGTCTTCCACGATACGCCGCACCGACGACTCCACGCAGTCGTCGGTGCGGCGCCACGCATCGCAAAAGCGAGACATCGTAAATGTCTTGCGCCTAGTGCAAACCCCGATGTTTTGCGACGCAGCAGGCGCACACAATAGTCGCCGGTATACGGTGCCGCCGCCTTCACTTCGCGTCACTGTCATGCCCCGGCAGCCGCACCGTCCACACCTATACCAAGCGGCAATATGGCGACAAAGCGCCGCAGTTCGAACCATTGTCAGTGCCGGGCAAAACCTGGCATCGCAGCAAGAGGGCGGGCAGGAGACTATGACTCAGGAAATCATCCTGGAAACACGGAACCTCACGAAGGAATTCAAGGGGTTCACCGCAGTGAGCGACGTGAATCTGTGCGTGCGTCGCGGCTCGATCCATGCATTGATCGGACCGAA